>NZ_JBIDBG010000003.1:521785-728163 GCF_043202855.1 Micromonospora sp. NPDC048063
CGGGGGGGGGGGGGGGGGGGGGGGGGGGGGGGGGGCCGGGGGGGCCGGGCGCGGGGGGGGGGGGGGGGCGCGGGGCGCGGGCCCGGGGGGGCCACACCCCGTCGGTGGTCGCGCGCCGTCCGTGCCTGGCTGTCCGTCATCCGGCAATGGCCGTCGGGGAGGCCCGTCGGGACGCCCGTCGGGAGGCGACGGGCGATGCGTTGGCGAGGTGTCGACCGCGAGGTCACGGCCCGTCGGCCCGCTCTTGACCGGGCCGGTGGGTGGGTGCGGTGGGCGCTGTCGAGCTGCCCCGTCTGTGGGACCGTTCGCCCCGAAAGGCGGGTGGTCGGGGGCGTGCTGTCGAGCTGCCCCGTCTGTGGGACCACCCCGTCACAGCAGGCTCGATTGCCTGCCGGGGCACGTTGTGCCCCATCTGTAAGGGCAGCTCGACAGGGACCGGGGGCGGCATCCTGCCGGGGCACGTTGTGCCCCATCTGTGAGGGCAGCTCGACAGGGGCCGGGTGGCATCGTCCCGTGGGTCCGGTTCGGGGTGTGACCGGGGGCATCCTCCGGGCGGAATCGTGGCCGGGCCGGGGTCGTTACACCCTGCGCACGACCGAGCAAGACCACCCCGCCGCCCCGGGCGGGCTGGCGTGCAGGCCCCCGGCCCCGGGCCCCGGAATGTTGGTGGGCCGCCGGTCGTTACACATGGTCCCGGCCGATGAAGGGGCGACCCCCGCCCCGCGACGCGGGCCGCTCCCGGTCTCCAGATGGCCGGTCTGATTCTTCCCGGCGCGTGACGCGCCGGATCCCCTTGAGTTCTTTGAGCGCCGGACGGTGCTTGCACCCTCGCTGAACCCCCCCCCCTTCGGCGTGTGGTGCCAACCCCCGAATGGAGCATCCTGATGAACACGATCCTGCGTAAGAGCGTTCTTGGTGTTGCTGGTCTGGCCTTCGCCGGTGGTGTGTTCGCCGGTCCGGCTGCTGCTCACGCCGCCCCGACGGTCGAGTCGGGTAAGCCCGTGGCGGTGGCGGTGCAGGCTGACAAGCCGGCCGTGGACAAGACGAAGCTGATCCCGCATGGCGTGCAGGGCGCGCAGTCGCGCATCGACCTGACCGACGAGCAGGTCGCCAACGCCAAGGCGATCATCGCGGCGACGAAGAAGGCCGGCATGGACGAGCGGGCCGCGGTGGTGTCGATCGCGACGGCGTTGCAGGAGTCGAAGCTGGAGAACCTGGGTCATCTGGGTGACCGCAACGACCACGACTCGCAGGGCCTGTTCCAGCAGCGCCCGTCGAGCGGTTGGGGCACGGTGGAGCAGATCACCGACCCCGAGTACTCGACCACGGCGTTCCTGAAGGGCCTGAAGCAGGTCGACGGGTGGCAGGACATGCCCCTGACCGAGGCCGCGCAGACCGTGCAGGTGTCGGCGTACCCGGACCACTACGCCCAGTGGGAGCAGCAGGCCGCCGACCTGGTTGCCGAGCACTGGAACAACTGACAGTTGCGTGATGCCGCTGGCCGGTACCCCGTGCGGGGTACCGGCCAGCGGCGTCCTCGCCTCCGACCGTCTCAGTGGGGCGTGGCGGCGTGGACCCGGACGATCACGGCGGTGGCGTTGTCGTCGCCGCCGGCCTCCAGGGTGGCGCCCAGCAGGTCCCGGACCGCCTCCTCCGGTCGTGGCGCCGCCAGCAGCTTCCGGGTCAGGTGGTAGTCGACCTGGTCGCTGACCCCGTCGGTGCAGAGCAGCCACACGTCGCCGGGGCGCAGCGACACGGCGAGCAGGTCCGCCTCCGGCTCGCCCGGGTGCCCGGCGTAGCGGGTCAGCTGGTAGCGGGCGCGGGCGGCGGCGGGGGAGTCGGCCGGGTACCAGCCGTGCAGCACGCCCAGCCAGGCCGCCGTGTGGTCGACGGTCATCAGCTCGAGCAGGCCGTCGCGCAGCCGGTACGCGCGGGAGTCGCCGAGCTGGAGGAGCCAGCCCTGGCCGCCGTCGGGCTCGACGAGCAGGGCGGTCAGGGTGCAGCCGGTCAGCTCCGCCAGGCCTGCGCCGGCGGCGCGTACGGCCGACTGGACGCCGGCCACGGCGGCGCGCAACTGCCGGGGGCCGACGTCGGGCCAGGCGGCCCGGACCTGTGCGACCAGGGTGCCCATCGCCGTGGTGCCGGCCCGGCGGCTGCCCTCGCCGGCGCCCATCCCGTCGGCCACCGCCGCGAACGGCAGGGCCGGGTCGACGTGCAGCACGTCGAAGTTGGCCGGATAGCGGTTGCCGACGACGCTGCCGCCGACGGTCTCCACCGTGATCTCGCCGAGCGGATGGTGGCGCGGCTCGGCGGGCGCGGGAACCTCATCGGACACGGGGACCTCGGCATCGGGCACGGGAGCCTTGGCGGGCCGGCGGGCGAAGGCTGGACACCGGCGGACGGTAGCACCGGGTGAGCCGAACTCGGGTGTCAACATGGGTTGACAGGATGGCGAATGTCAACGTAAGTTGACGACATGAGTCAGGCAACGGAACTCGCCGCGGCAGCCGGCAGCACCGACCCCCGGGTCGGGCTGCGCGCCGTCCGCGCGCTGCGCCGGCTGCTCGAACGGCTCGAGGTGGTCCAGGTGGACAACGCCCGTCGACAGGGCTGGTCCTGGCAGGAGATCGCCGACGAGCTCGAGGTCAGCCGGCAGGCGGTCCACAAGAAGCACGCCGGGCGACCGGCGGTCGGATCCTCCTGGGAGGCGTGATGTTCGAACGGTTCACCGACCGGGCCCGCACCGTCGTGCGAGTCGCCCGGGCCGAGGGCCAACGGCCGGTCGGCACCGAGCACCTGCTGCTCGCCCTCCTCGCCGACGGGGACAGCCTCGCCGCGCGGGTGCTCGCCGAGGCCGGCGTCCGCGCCGACGACCTGCGGGCCCGCGTCCGCCGGCACACCGAGCGGGGCGGCACCGGCCTCGCCGACGCCGACGCCGCCGCCCTGCGGGAGATCGGCATCGACCTGGCCGCGATCGTGGCCCGGATCGAGGATTCGTTCGGCCCGGGCGCGCTGCGCGAGGCGGTGCCGGCGCCGCGCCGCCGCTGGGGCCGCCGACGGTACGCGGGCGGGCCTTTCTCCTCCCGCGCCAAGAAGGTGTTGGAGCTGTCGCTGCGGGAGGCGCTGCGGCTGCGCCACCGCCACATCGGCACCGAGCACATCCTGCTCGGGGTGCTCCGCGAGGGGCGGGGGCTGGGTGCGCTGGTGCTCACCGAGGCCGGGGCCGACCTGGACGACCTGCGCCGGCGGGTGGAGACCGCGCTGCGGGCGGCGGCCTGAGCCCCCGGAGCCGGCGACCCGGGGCGGGATCGTAAACCTGTTCTCGCTGCGCGTAACGTCACCGCGTCGCCGGCTCGCTGCCACACCGGATCTGCTGCACACTGGCGCCGTGGATCCTCGACAGGACAGGCGCGCGGCCCACCACGGCGGCCTGCGCTCCGCCGTGGTGGTCAACCCCGTGAAGGTGGCCGACCTCGACGAGCTGCACCGGACGGTCCACGACGCCCTCGCCGCCGCCGGCTGGCCCGAGCCGCTCTGGTTCGAGACCACGGTCGAGGACCCGGGCCGCGGCCAGACCGAGAAGGCGGTCGAGGCCGGCGTGGACGTGGTCTTCGCCTGCGGCGGCGACGGCACCGTGATGTCCTGCGTCAGCGGCCTGGTCGGCACCGACGTCGCGCTCGCCGTGCTCCCGCACGGCACCGGCAACCTGCTCGCGGCCAACCTGGGCCTCTCCGGGGACCTGGCCGCCGGGCTGGAGGTCGCCATCGAGCGCGGTCGCCGGCTGCTCGACGTCGGCGCGGTCGAGGACCACTACTTCACCGTGATGGCCGGCATGGGCTTCGACGCCCAGATGCTCGCCGCCACCTCGGAGACCACCAAGAAGCGGATCGGCTGGCCGGCGTACGTGGTGGGGGCCGCCAAGCACCTGCGCGACCGACCGATGAAGGTGTCCATCCGCATCGATGACCAACAGCCGATCCGCCGGCGGGCCCGCTCCGTGCTGATCGCCAACGTCGGGCGCCTCCAGGGCGGGGTGCGCCTGCTCACCGACGCCGAGCCCGACGACGGCTACCTCGACGTCGCCGTGCTCACCCCGCGTACGCTGCGGCACTGGCTGGCGCTCGGCTGGGCCGTCGTACGCCGGCAGGACCGCGTGCCCCGGATGGAGGTCTTCCGGGGCCGGCGCGTGGAGATCACCAGCAACCGGGCCCAGCCCCGGGAGCTCGACGGCGACCTCATCGAGCCGGGCCGCACCCTGAAGGCCGAGATCCGGCGGCGGGCGCTCTGGCTCTGCGTGCCGCAGCCCGAGCAGGCCCCCGACCTGGCCGAGGACGCGCAGGCGGCCGGAGAACGGGGCGAGCAGCTCATCGACGAGGCGCACCGTGAGTAGCACCAGGATCGTGCCGGAGACCCGGCTGATGCCCGACGAGGAGCTCAACGCCGACGACGCCTGGCACACGCTGCGCCGGCAGGGCGGCTGGCACCTGCTGCGGGACGCCTTCATCCGGTTCCGCTACGGCGACGGCTTCAGCCACTCCCGCGCGTTCGCGCTGCAACTGTGCCTCGCCGTGGTGCCGTTCATGATCGCGCTGACCGGCCTGATCAGCGAACTCGGCGTGGAGGAGGGCGGCCAGGTCGTCGCCGACACGGTGCTCGCACTCACCCCCGGGGCGAGCGAGCCGGTGGTGGCCGAGCTGCTCGGCGAGGGCGACCGCACCGAACGCGCCGGCGAGCTGGCGCTCAGCCTCGGCCTGATCACCGGTCTGGTCGCCCTGACCAGCACGATGGCGCAGATCGAGCGCGGGGCCAACCGGATCTACGGCGTGGAACGGGACCGCCCGGCGCTGTGGAAGTACGTCCGCGCCGCCGTCCTCGCCCTCACCGCCGGCGTACCGGCGCTGACCGGGTTCCTGATCCTCGTCGGCGGCGGCCCGATGGGTGACTCGGTGCAGCGGCACTACGCCTGGGGCGAACTCGCGAACGGCGTCTGGGACGTGGTGCGCTGGCCGCTCAGTCTCGGGCTGACCGTGCTGGCCGTCGCGGTGCTCTTCCGGCACGCGCCTCGCCGCAACCAGCCTGGCCTGTCCTGGCTCTTCTTCGGCGCCGGGATCGCCACCGCGCTGTGGTGGGTGGCCAGCCTGCTGCTCGCCGCGTACGTGCGGTTCAGCGACGGGTTCGGCCAGACCTACGGCGCGCTGACCGGCATGATGGCGCTGCTGCTGTGGGCGAACCTGACCGGCATGGCGCTCTTCGGCGGGCTCTCCTTCGCCGCCCAGCTGGAGGCGCTGCGGATCGGGGTGCGCGAGCCCGCCCAGCCGGACCTCTGGGAGCCCGAGGCCGAACGCGACCAGCTCCACGACACCGGCGACATGACCTCCCTGTAGTCCGTTCCGGACACCCCCGGTGTACGCGCAGCGCCGATCGGGTATTGCGGCACGCCAGGAGCGAGAGGGAGGCTGCCGTGGCCGCGGTCAAAGAGGCGTTGCGTCGACCCCTGGGTCACTTCACCGAGCGGACGCTCGCCGGCCTGGCGGTCGTGCTCGGCGCCGGGGTCGGCTTCGGGGTGCTCCTCGTCCTGGTCCGGACCCGGTGGACCCCGCTGTACGACGTCGACCACGGCGTGGCCGCCTGGCTCAACGACCTGGTCGCCCCGCACGGGCCGCTGGTGACCGTGCTCAACGCGCTCACCGACCTCGGCGGTCGGGCGGTCATCGTCTGGCTGGTGTCGGTCGCCGTGGTCGGCCTGCTGATCCGCCGGCAGGGCCGGCTCGCGGTGTTCCTGATCGTCACCGGTCTCGGCGCGCTGATCCTCGACCCGGCGCTCAAGACGCTGGTCGACCGGCTGCGCCCCGAGGTGGAGGTGCCGATCGGCAGCTACGCCGGGGACAGCTTCCCCAGCGGGCACGCGCTCGGCTCGATGGTCGCGTACGGGGCGCTGCTGCTGGTCTTCCTGCCGGCCATGTCGCGCCGCTGGCGCAGGCCCGCGATCGTCCTGGTCGCCGCCGTCGTGTTCCTGATCGGGCTGACCCGGATCGCGCTGGGCGTGCACTTCGTCTCCGACGTGCTCGGGGCCTGGCTGCTCGGCGCCGCCTGGCTCGGCGTCACCGCGTACGCCTTCCGGCTGTGGCGGTTGGAGCGGGGCCGGCCGGTCCCGGCGCTGACCGAGGGGCTGGAGCCGGAGGCCGCGCACGAGGTGGCCCCCGCCCCCGACGAGGCGCACCTGCTGCCGCACCCCCGGGCGGCCGTGTTCGAGCTGGTCGTCGGCTGGGTGCTGGTCCTCGGCGCGCTCTACGGCTTCGGCATGTTCGTCAGCTACCACGCCGGCGGCACCCTCTTCGCCACTCTCGACACCGACGTGCCGAGGTGGTTCGCGGAGCACCGCACCCCCGACCGGGACGACCTGAGCTGGTGGTGGAGCAAGGCCGGCGACACGCACGCCATCCTGCTCATCTCGCTGGTCTTCTGCCCGCTCGTGCTGGCCGTGTGGCGGCGCTGGCGGCCGGTGCTGTTCGTCGCCCTGACCATGTTCGGCGAGCTGAGCCTCTTCCTCGCCTCCGCCGCCGCGGTCGACCGGCCGCGCCCGCCGGTGGGCAACCTCGACGGCCCGATGCCGACCTCGTCGTTCCCGTCCGGCCACATCGCCGCCACGCTCTGCGTCTGGGTCGCCGTCGCGATCATCGTCGTCCCGCGTACGGACCGGTGGTGGCGGTGGATCTTCGTGGCGCTGGCGGTGGCGATGCCGGCCGCCGTGGCGATCTCCCGGATGTACCGGGGGATGCACCACCCCACCGACGTCATGGGCGCGATCATCCTCACCACCGGATGGATCGGGCTGCTCTACTGGGTCGTCCGCCCCAACGAGGACCTGCGCGAGGGCAACCGGCCCAGCATCGAGTCCGAGGACGTGCACACCCTCGACGACGAGCTGGCCAAGGCCGCCCGGGTGGACTGACGGCACCGATGCTGCGGGTGATGACCTGGAACATCCGGACCGGCGGCCGGGACCGGGGCGGCGCCGACCGGCGGGACCGGCTGGCGCGGGTCGTCGCCGCGCAGCGGCCGGACGTGCTGGCCCTGCAGGAACTGCGGGACTTCGACTCGGGCGACGTGCTCGGCGACTTCGCGGGCCGGTTGGGGATGCGGCCCCACCTCGCCCGTTCCTGCTTCGGCCAGCCGGTGGCGGTGCTGCTCCGGCCGCCGCTGCGCGCCCTCGCCGCCGCCCAGGTGCACCGGCCGTTCCACCACGCCGCGCAGCGGGTCACCGTGGCGACCGACGCCGGCCCGCTGACCGTGCTGAGCGTCCACCTCGACCCGTACTCGGGCCTGCGGCGGCGGGTCGAGGCGGGCTGGGCCGCCGCCGCGCTGCGCCGCGCGCCGGGGGAGCTGGGGCTGCTGGCCGGGGACCTGAACACCCTCGACCCCGTCGCCGACCACACCGACCGGATCGCCCGGCTCCCCGCCGCGTACCGCCGCCGTCACCTGCGTCGGGACGGGCGGACGGTGGACACCCGGGCGGTGGCCCGACTGCTCGCCGCCGGCCTGGCCGACCTGTACGCGGCGGCCGGCACGCCCGACGCCGGGCTGACCGCGCCGACCCGGCACGGCGGCGGCCCGGAGTTCTCCGGCATGCGGCTGGACTACCTGTTCGGCACCCCGACGCTGGCCGCCCGGGTGCGGGACTGTCGGGTGGTCCGGGGCGGCGACACCGAGTACGCCTCCGACCACTACCCGCTCGTCGCGGACCTGGCCCTCGACCCGGCCTGACCGACCCGGTCGGTCACCCGGCCGACCCGTCGGCCATCCGGCCGCCTCGACGTGCCCGCCGCCGGGTGCTTGCCGGGGCTGGTTACCGTGTGCCGGTGATCGACTCGCCGGGCCCGGCTCCGCGCGCCACCGGACCATCCGCTACTTCTGGAGCCGCGCCGCTGGTCGTGGCCGTCGCCCGGGGGATCGCGCTGGTCGTGGTCGTGCCCGTGCGGCTGGTCTGGGAGCTGGTCGCCGCCGTCTGCGGGTGGCTGCACCGCTGGCTGCTCGCGCCGGTCGGCCGGTTCCTGGACCGCTGGCTGCTGCGCCCGGTCGGCTGGCTGCTGCGTCACCTGCTGTGGCTGCCGCTGGTGTGGCTCGCCCGGGGCATCGCCTGGCTGGTCCGGACGCTGGTGTGGGTGCCGCTGGTGTGGCTCGCCCGCGGGCTGGCCTGGCTGGTCCGGGCGGTGGTGTGGGTGCCGCTGGTGTGGCTCGCCCGCGGGCTGGCCTGGCTGGCCCGGACGGTGGTGTGGGTGCCGTTGGCCTGGCTGGCGTACCACCTGGTCTGGCTGCCGTTGCGCTGGCTTGCCCGGCTCCTCGCCCCGCTCGGGCGCCTGCTGGCGGCCGGGCTCGCCGCGCTGGGCCGGTGGCTGCTGGCCGTCGGCCGGGTGCTGCTCGACGCGGCGGCGTGGGCATGGCGGACGGCCGGCCGGCTGCTGTGGTGGTGCTACGCGCTCACCCTGCGGCCGTTCGTGCTCGCGGCGGGCTGGCTGTGGCGGCACGCCGTGCGCCCGGTGGGCCGGGCGGTCGCCGCCGCGTGGCGGGCGACGGTGTCGCCGGTCGCCCGTTGGCTGCGCGGCAGCGTCGTCGACCCGGTCCGCCAGGCGACCCGCGAGGTGCTGGCCGCCCTCGGCCTGCGCCGCTGACCAGGGGGCGGGCGAACGCGGGTCACAGGACCAGGTTGAGCAGGACGGTCAGGACGATCGAGGCGACGATCGAGAAGAGGATCATCAGGAGGCAGCCGAGGCCGCCGCCGGCGGGGCGGATCTCCGTGCTGCCGATGCGCATGTGATCACCTGTTCGTCAGGGACGGGGCGAGCAGGGCACGGATCGCGTCGGCGACCTGCGCCGGCGCGGTGGTCGCGACGTTGTGCGCGGCGCCCGGGACGGTGAGCGTGCGGGCGTGCGGCACCAGCCGGCCCACCTGCGACCGCCAGGACGCCGGCACCACCGGGTCCCGGGAGCCGGCGACCACCAGGGTCGGCGCGGTGATCCGGACCAGGTCCGCCTCGACGCCGTTGCGTACCGAGTGCGCCAGCGTCGCGTGGACGCGCCACGGGCGGGCGTCCACGACGTCCCGGAGCAGGATCGGCGCCTGTAACGGCGCCTCCCGCAGGGTGTCCACCAGCCACCGCCCGAACTGTCCCCGCCGGGACCGGGCGGCCGGGTCGCTGGTCGGCCCGGCGAGCACCACGGCCCGGACCGCGTCGGGCTGGCGGGCGGCCAACGCCGCGACGACCTCCGCGCCGAACGAGTGCCCGACCAGGCAGACCGGCGGCATCCGGTACGCGGCCAGCCAGGCGGCCAGGTGGTTGGCGTGCCGGGCCACGTCGTACGCCGTGCCGGGGCGCTCGGTGAGCCCGAAGCCGGGCAGGTCCGGCGCGTACACGGGGTGGGTGTCGGCCAGCGCCAGGGCGAGTGGGGTCAGGTAGCGGTGGGACACCGCCAGCCCGTGCACCAGCACGACGGGTGTGGCGCCGGTGCCTGGGCCGGCCGTGCGGCGGGTGTGCGTACGGATCCCGTCGACCAGCCGCCACTCGCTGGTCAGGCCGGCGGCCGGGCGCGGCGCGGCCAGCGCGAGGCGCAGCTCGGCCGGTCCGAACCGGCCGGGCGGGGTCACCCGGGGCCGCCGGGTCGGCGAGATCCTCACAGCTCGCGCAGCCTCGGCAGCAACTGATCCTGCGCCCAGTCCAGGAACATGGGTTGCGTCTCGCCGCCCACCTGCACGATCGCCACGTGGGTGAAGCCCGCGTCGACGAACTTCTTGAACGCCTCGACGTGCCGGTCCACGTCGGGCCCGCAGGAGATCCCCGCGGCCACGTCCTCCTCGCGGACGAACTGGGTGGCGGCGGCGAACGACTCCGGCCCGGGCAGGTCCGCGTTGACCTTCCAGCCCATCCCGAACCAGCGGAACTGGTCGTGCACGATCTTGCGGCACTCCGCCTCGTCCGGGCCGTAGCAGATGGCCACCTGCCCGTAGCGGGGCCGCCCGGCGCCGCCGGCGTCCTCGTACATCTCGATGATGTGCGGGTCGGGCTCGGTGGCGACGATGCCGTTGCCGTACTCGGCGGCGAGGGTGGCCGACTGCCGGCCCGAGGCGGCGATCGCCATCGGCACCGGGCGGTCCGGCCGGTCCCACACGTACGCGTCGGGCACGTCGTAGTGGTTGCCGGAGAAGGTCAGCGTCTCCCCGTTGAGCAGGGGCCGGATGATCTGGAGCGCCTCCTCGAACATCTCGTGCCGCTGCTGCACGTGCGGCCAGCCGCCGACCACGTGCTCGTTGAGGTTCTCACCCGCGCCGAGGCCGAGGGTGAACCGGCCGTCCGAGAGCACCCCGACGGTGCTGGCCTTCTGCGCCACGACCGCCGGGTGGTAGCGGCGGATCGGGCAGGTCACGAAGGACATCAGCTCCGCCCGGCTGGTGGCGTGCGCGACCGCGCCGAGCACGGACCAGGCGTACGGGGAGTGGCCCTGCGAGTCCAGCCACGGGTAGTAGTGGTCGGAGATGACGAGCTGGTCGAAGCCGGCCGCCTCCGCCCGCACCGCGTAGTCGACCAGGTGCTTGGGGCCGGCCTGCTCGCACAACAGGGTGTAGCCGACGGTGACCATGGCGTTCTCCTTCCGAGCCGTCTCCCCGCCCGGCTCGGCGGCCGGGCCCGGACGGATCATCCACAGATACCCCCGGCGGCGCTGGTCAACCCTCGCTTCCGGTGGCGAGGCGGGCGGCGCGCATGGTCAGGTAGCGCTGCTCGGGCAGGCTCGTGGTCAGGGCGGCCGCAGCCCGGTACGCGGCCACCGCGCCCTCCCGGTCGCCGGCCATCTCGCGCAGGTGCCCGCGGGCGGCGGGCAGCCGGTGGTGCCCGGCGAGCCGGGGGTCGGCGTCCAGCGCGTCGAGGGCCGCCAGGCCCGCCGCCGGGCCGTGCACCATGGCGGTTGCCACCGCGCGGTTGAGGGCGACGACCGGGTTGCCGGAGAAGCGTTCCAACACCTCGTAGAGGGCGAGGATCTGCGGCCAGTCGGTCTCCCCGGTGCTGGGCGCCTCGTCGTGCAGCGCGGCGATGGCCGCCTGGATCTGGTACGGCCCGACCGGCCCGCGGGGCAGGGCCCGGGTCACCAGCGCGACCCCCTCGGCGATCGCCGCCGCGTCCCACCGGCTGCGGTCCTGGTCGGCCAGGGAGACCAACTCGCCGGACGGGCCGGTCCGCGCGGCGGCGCGGGCGTCGGTGAGCAGCATCAGCGCGAGCAGGCCGGCCACCTCGCTGTCGTCGGGCAGGAGCGCGTGCAGCGCCCGGGTCAGCCGGATCGCCTCCTCGGACAGGTCCACCCGGCGCAGGTCGGCGCCCAGGCTGGCGGTGTGCCCCTCGGTGAAGATCAGGTAGAGCACGTGCCGCACCGCGGCCAGCCGGGCCTCCCGGTCGGCCGGCTCGGGCATCCGGAACGGGAGGCCGGAGCCGCGGATGCGCTGCTTGGCGCGGCTGATCCGCTGCGCCATGGTGGCCTCGGGCACGAGGAAGGCGCGGGCGATCTCGGCCGTGCTGAGCCCGCCGACCGCGCGCAGGGTCAGCGCGATCGCCGAGGCCGGCGAGAGCGCCGGATGGCAGCAGAGGAAGAGCAGGGTCAGCGTGTCGTCCCGGTCGGCGGTCAGCTCCTCGTCCGGCGGCGGCGCGGCGCGCCGGTCGTCCGGCTCGCGGCGGGCGACGAGGTCCTCGCGCCGCCGCCGGGCCGTCTCGCCGCGGACCAGTTCGACCATCCGGCGGTACGCGACCTGGATCAGCCAGCCGCGGGGGTTGTCCGGCGTCCCCTCGACCGGCCACTGGGTCGCCGCCGCCAGCAGCGCCTCCTGCACGGCGTCCTCGGCGGTGGCGAAGTCGCCGAAGCGGCGGCTGAGCACGCCGAGGACCTGCGGCGCCAGCTCGCGCAGCAGGTCCTCGGCGGATGGTTCGGCGGCGTCCAGTCGTCACATCTCCAGTGGCGGGGCCGACATGACCGGGCGCACCTCGATCGGCATGTTCAGCGGCCGGCCGCCGGGGCCGGGCGCGGTGGAGATGTGCGCGGCGAGCGCGACGGCCCGCTCGGGGCTGTCGCAGTCCACGATCCAGAAGCCGGCGAGAAACTCCTTGGTCTCGGCGAACGGCCCCTCGGTGACCACGGGCGCGCCGTCGGAGCCCGCCCGGACGATCTTCGCCTGGTCGGGCGCCGCGAGCCCCTGGCCGTCGACCAGTTCGCCGTCGGCGACCAGCTTGGCGTTGACCTCGGCCATGAACCCGATGTGCGCCCGGATCTCCTCCGGCGCCCAGGTGTCGATCGAGGGGAAGTCCGTGCCGGCGGCGCTGAACTGCATGAGCAACATGTACTTCACGTCTGGCTCCTCACGACTGCGCACCATCATCGGTGCTCTCACCCACAGGTAGAAGCCGGCACACCGGTCCTCGACATCCCGGCCGAAGAAATTCCGAGAAATTTCGCCGCCGCCCGCTCCTCTGAAGAAAGAGGTGCGGCGGAGTGCCCTCACAGGCACTTCACAGCGGTGCCGGATAGGGTCCGAGCAGTCAACGACCCGCTCCAGGGTGGAGTGCGGCGTGATCCTGCGGGAGTTCTGATGGTCTTCAAGAAGATGCTGAGCGCGTTCGGTGTGGGTGGGCCGAGCGTCGACACCGTCCTGACCAACCCGAACACCCGACCCGGCCTGACCCTGGAGGGCCAGGTGAACCTGGTCGGCGGCGACGCCCCCGCCAACGTCGAGCAGGTCGTCGTCAGCCTGGTCACCCGGGTCGAGATCGAGGGCGGCGACACCGAGTACGCCGGCATCATGGAGTTCCACCGGCTGCCGGTCAGCGGCGCGTTCCAGCTCGCCCCGAAGCAGCAGCTCTCCCTGCCGTTCCAGCTCCCGGTGCCGTGGGAGACCCCGATCACCGACGTGTACGGCCAGCGGCTGCGCGGCATGACGATGGGGCTGCGCACCGAGCTGGCGATCGCCCGGGCGGTGGACAAGGGCGACCTCGACCAGGTCAACGTGCACCCGCTGCCGGTGCACGAGCGGATCCTGGAGGCGTTCCAGCAGCTCGGGTTCCGCTTCAAGCACGCCGACCTGGAACGCGGCCACATCCGGGGCACGCAGCAGACGCTGCCGTTCTACCAGGAGATCGAGTTCTTCGCCTCGCCCCAGTACGCGTCGACCATCAACGAGGTCGAGCTGACCTTCGTCACCAGCCCGCACGGCGTCGAGGTGATCCTGGAGTGCGACAAGCGCGGCGGGTTCCTCACCGCCGGGCACGACGCCTTCGGCCACTACCGGGTCTCGTTCGCTGACGCCGACCGGACGGACTGGGTCCAGGTCGTCGACGGCTGGCTGCGGGAGACCACCTCGCGCTACGGCAGCCTGCGCGCGCAGGGCTTCGGCGGGCACGGCCACGGGCACGGCCGGGGCCCTGGCATGGGCGGCGTGGTCGCCGGTGCCGCGCTCGGTCTCGTCGGCGGCATGGTCGCCGGAGAGATGATCGAGGACGCGATCGAGGGCGACTTCGCCGAGGACTTCGGCGGCTTCGAGGAGTAGGACACACGACGGTGGCCTCCGGGACGGAAGTCCCGGAGGCCACCGCGTGCTGTGGCGCGCGGTACCCGGTCAGTGCCGGGCCTTGCGCTCCTCACTGCTGCGCCAGTTGCTGCCGGCCTTGGCCAGACCACGGCTACCCAGGTAGCCGAGGGTCAGCAGCGTGATCATGAACCACGCGTTGGGGGCCCGGAAGATGTCCACCCCGGCCGAGTTCTTCCCGACCAGCTGCGAGGCGGCCAGCACGCCGATCACGGCCGCGATGTAGACCCAGAACTCGGTGGTCCGCAGCGACGGCTTGGTCTCCGTGCCGGGTGCCTGCATGGCTTCCCGACGTCCGTCGGGCACGATCGGCATCGGGCGGGTGGGCGTCTCCTGCATGGCCCGGTCCTGCATCGCCCGGTTGGGTGCTTCCTGCACCGGCCGGTTCATCGGCCTGGTGGATGCAGCCTGCGTGCTCATCTTGTCCTCCTCAGGATGCGATGAGTCGTACCTGCATTCCCTCCCCCCGCTACCGCGTTTCGGCCACGGCACGGTTCGCGTTCATGGCGAGGGCACCCGCCGTCTACCCGACCCGGCGGGGGCAGTAACACCCGCCGGCGGCCGGGAAAATCCGGTCCGCTGGGGTCGCGCGGGGCGCGCCACGGACGGGGTACGGCGGCCGGCCCGGCCGCGCGGGTTTGCCGGGGCGGTCGCCCGGGCACGCACCCGTACCGACACTTCTGTGAGGTGATGGACGTGCGTGAGGACGACATGCGACAGGATGCCGCCCGGCGGGCCGAGGACCGGATCGCCGGCGGCGTGTACGGCGAGGGCGTCCTGGACGAGGTGACCGTACCCCCCACCGACGTGCAGCGGGTCATCCAGGACGAGGACCCGGACGACCCGGCCCACGTCCCGGTCGACCCGGACGTGCTGCGCGACGGGGGCCCCACCCGGGGGCAGGGCGCGATCACCACGACCGGCGGCACCGCCGGCCCGGCCAGCGCCCGGCGGCTGGCCCGGCAGCCCGAGCGGCACCGCGGCAAGGTGGCCCCGACGACCACGGGCGACGCCACCACCGGCGGCATGAGCACCCCCGCCGGTGGCTCCACCAGCGACCAGTCCAGCACCGCCAGCCAGGTCGGCAACTTCACCAACGAATGACCACCGGTCGCGGCCCCACCCGCCCAACGGCGTAGGCGGGACCACTGACGATCGGAGGCGAGGAAGCCGCTGGCCGGCGCCCCCGTCGGGGTACCGGCCAGCGGCGTCATGGCCTGCCGGTAGCTTCCGGACCAAAACAACTCCAGCGCTGTTCAAGCAGGGGATGACGATCACAACTCCAGGCGTTCACGCAGGGCCTCTGACTAGGGCTGGAGTTGTTCTTGGTCCGGAAGCTACGGCGAGGCCCAGGCCGCCGAGGCCCGCGCCGAGCGTCTGCAAGCCCAGCTCGACCAGGCCCGCACCGACCGGCCGGGCGGCAAGCGGTGAGCGCCGACCCCGACGTGCAGCCCCGGTAGCGGACCTACCCGTGGGCCACCGGCGCGTCCGGTGCCCCGGCGGGAGTGGCCCGACCCGGACCACGTGGGGGCGCCCCCACCACTCTCCTCCCCGAAGGGCCTGCCGGCAGGCCTAGGAGACCCGGCGGGCACCCGCCACCGGCTCCGGGGCATGGCTACCGGTAGCTCCAGACCACTGGCCGGGCCTTGTAGATCGCCGCCCCGGAGAGGTAGCGGTTGCCGACGTAGGAACCGTTCAGCCGGTACAGCCAGACGTTGCCGTTGCCGTAGGTGCCGTCGCCGTTCGCACCGCCGACCTTGGTGGTGAAGACCAGCCCGCCGGAGTGGTTACCGACACTCTTGATCTTGCTTGTGTCGATGTAGCCGGGTGCCCGCTGGAATCGGTTGCGGTTGATGTCGTACCGGTAAACGTGGCTGGTGTTGCTCATCCACAGGTTGGCGGAGGTGCCGTAGACCGGTGACAGGTCGTGCACGTTTCCGGTGACCGTCCGGCAGGCGGCGTTGGTGAGTTTAGGAGCGATGGCCGTGCCGCTCACCTTGTAGCTGCACAGCCGGGTGCCGCCGGCGGCCCAGAGGCGCTTGATGGCGCTGTCCCAGTAGACGGCGTGCGCCTTGGCGAACGCCTTCGTGGCGGCCGGGCTGGTCCGGCCCTTGCCGTAGAGGGTGAGCTTGCCGGGATCGGAGGAGGCGACCACGACAGCGCCGTTGGGCAGCAGTTCGATGGCGTGCGGGTTGCCGCCTGGCGTGACCTGGTACCGCACCTTGCGGGTGGCGTAGTCGACGATCCCGGCCCGGCCGCCGGACGCGGCCACCAGGACCACGTACCGCGAGCCCTGCTTGCGGAACTTGACGTCGGAGAGGTTCTTCCAGCCGCTGCCGGCGGGTCGCTTCCACGACCAGTGGGCCGAACCAGCCGTCCACCGGCTGGCGCCGGCGCTGAAGATCCTGACCCCGTACCGCTGGTCGACCACCGCGACCCGGTCGCTGGCCGCCTGCGCGCCGGTCGGCGTGACCAGTACTCCCACCATGCCCACCGTCGCCGCGCCGAGGGTTGCGCCGATCGCGCGCCACCGCCGTCGCGCCCTGTCTGCCGATCGCATCATCGCCATGAACCTCCCGTGTTACGAGCCCCGTCGGGGGGCGTTGACGGGTGCGGCCCACGGAATGTCGGCCTGCACCACGACTGATGGTGTTCGAGCGTATGCGGTTGGTAACCGGCTGCCAATGATGGCGTTGGATGGGCGACAGCGTGTCACGGTCGACCACGTTCAGGGTGTCGCGCGGCGTACCCGGACAGCACCCGGGCTGCGCTACGCTGCCCGCACGGCTGTTGCGCCAGCCGATCCAGGAGCCCGTCCCCCCACGCCGGGGCCGAGCGACGAGCGGAGAAGACGTCTCAGACTCAGCGCCTCACCAACTCTCACCGCTGTCGGGCATGACCTCGTGTCGGTGGGGTCGGGCGTGGGCGCACCCCGCCGAGAAGCGAGCTGACGATGCCGAAGACCAACCGCAGGCTCACCCGCGCGGTGATCGAGCGCCGCGACAGCACCGGGGAGACCTACACCCAGGCCCGCGAAGGCGTGCTGGCCACCCTGACCCTGCCGGAGACCGAGCGCCAGGCGCACGCCTTCCGTGCCGCCGTCGCGCTGCGCATGGCCCACGCCGGCGAGGACGCCGACCGGGCCGCCACCTCGGTGGAGGAGCTCCAAGACCTCGCGCAGTGCAACGGCTGGTCCTTCGCCGACGCCCAGGTCGAGTACGACTCCCCGCTCAACCAGGTGATGTGCGAGAAGCGTGGCTGGACCAACGGGATGGTCTGCCCCGAGTGCCCCGGCTGCGGCTGCTACAACGGCCAGTGCAGCGGCTGGCGCCACAACGAGTTCATGAGCGACGACGAACGCAGGGCCTCTGACTAGGGCTGGAGTTGTTCTTGGTCCGGAAGCTACGGCGAGGCCTCTATGGGATCAAGGCGCTGGCGCGCGGTTACCCGGCCCGGCGGCAAGCCGCCCGGACGGGCCGGAAGGCCGTGCGTAGTTGCCGAACGGACTCGACGTTGACCAGGACGACGAGTTGCCGAACACTTCACGGCCGGATCGACGGTATTGCACTACTCCTGATGGCCAGGCGGTTGTCGACGAGCATCAGGACCAGGACGTGCCGCACGATTGCCCGGCATGAACTTGCTTCCTCTAGGGCCAGCGGCTCGACCGGAGAACGTAACGCTAACCACCGCCTTGACGGCGTCTCTGCGTTCACTGGCTGCGGGTATCTCCACGCTAGCGAGGACTTCTGGCCCTTGCAGGAGGATCCGCCACCCACGCTCCGAGAGAGACCATTCGGCGACCTCAAGAACCTCAACTTCCGGGAAGTTGTCGATCTCAGCCTGTGCCACTCGTTCTTGCAGAGCCCTCCGTGCGATCTGGACCGCCTGAGGCTGACTGAGGACCTTGGGGCTGCCACGGCGTAACAGACGCGAGGCAGCGGCCTTGAGCAGGTCGTAGGCCGCGTTGCCCAGCACGCCGGCACTGAGCGCGCCACCGACCCAGACCACCGTTGTGCCCAGCGCATCCGCCGTAACCCCACGCGCACGCGGGAGAAGCGGGCGATCTGGAGGAGTCGGATGCGGATCTTCGGCGGGCAGTGCGTCCCCGCTCCATTTTGGGTCTAGCGCGTCGAACCCCCGCTCGTTGAACGCGTGGATCACGTCCCGCACGTAGTCCTCGGTCACCTTCAACAGGTGGGCGATGTCCGGCGCCGGCTGCCCCTGGGCGGACATCAGCACCACGATCGCCCGCAGCTGCACCGGGTCCTTCGCCGTGCGGCGGATCCGCTGTAACCGCTGGCCCTCGGCCATCGACACCTGCCGGACGAACACCTCCGGGCGTCTACCCACCCGGCACCACCTCCCGCAGCCTCAAGCGTCGGGAGACAGCCTGCCTCACGGGTCTTCAGAACCGATGGACTACACGATCAACGTTCAAAGTCGCGGCACTAGAGCAGGTTGGGTACCAGGTGAGCGTCGACCCGCAGGACGCCCAGGTCCTGCTGGTGCATCGCCCCAGATGAGCCGTGGATCCGTTCGGCGGTTCAGGCGCCCTCCGGTTCGGCCCTTGGGCCCGTCCTACTGGTGGGCTCTCGTATTCAGCTGTCGCTGGTTCCCCGGGGTGCCCAGCCTGCTGGTGACCTTCCGTGATCTCCGGCGGCGTATCGGCTCCAGGTTCCTCCGGTCTCGTTGCGGAGGCGGCTGGTGGTCTTGTCGTGGTAGCCGAGAGCGTCCGCGACGACGGATGCGGGCAGTTCGAGGAGTTGCTGGCAAGGACGGCGCCCTGACCGGCCCGGGCAAGGAGCACGCCGAGACCAGCATGCTCTCGCTCCACTTGCTGCAGTCCGCGCTCGTGCACGTCAACACGCTGCTGGTTCAGCAGATCCTCGCCGAACCGGCCTGGGCGAAAAGCTGACGGATGAGGACCGGCGCGGCCTGACCGCGCTGTTCTGGTCGAACATCGACCCGTACGGCACCTTCCGTCTGGACATGGACAAGCGCCTCGACCTGGGACTCACCGTGCCCCGACCCCGCACCCCGGCGAACTCCACCGCCCGATCGACGACGGAGACACGATGACCGAGCGCGCTGAACAGTACGGACGATGGACCGGCGCCGACGGCGTCGAGTTCAGCCACGGCGACGGGCTGGTCGGCGAGCTGGCCATCACCTTCGCCCTGCACGCCTTGAACGAGGTCTCCAAGGCAGTCACGCCGGCGCCCGGTGTGGCAGTGCTTACCATCGCGCAGTCGGACGGCAAGGTGCTGGGCCAGTTCACCGCCGAAGCCCAGGACGCGGACATCCTGACCAGGCGCCGTCATGAGCTGGACGCCGATCGCTGCGGCCAGACCTTCAGCAGTAACCTCAAGTGCCATCAGGGATCGTCAATCGGTCCGGGTGCCCAGGATCCGCGCCAGGGTGGGGATCACCACCGCCGCAGGGACGAGGTGCAGTCCGAGGAGGGCGGTGGTGGTGGCAGTGTCGGCCCCGGAGAGGAAGGGCGGGACCAACGAGATGGCGGTCAGCGACACTGCCGTCCACACAAATCGCTCGGCGGGGTGAGCGCTCCAACGAAGAAGAGCGGCGGCAATGACGATGCCCACGACCGAGAAGAAGCCGGTCACTACGGCGAACCCGGACAGCGGGATCGTCTCGCCACCATCGGTGACCTCGAAGTCGACGCCGGCGGCCCGGACAAGCGCGGCGGCGAGGGTGGTGACCGCCATCGCCGCGAGCGCGGCAATGAAGCCGGTGCCGGCGAGTCGGCGGAGTCGGTGGGGGTGGCTGGTCCGGCCGGCGGCCGCGCCGGTCACGATCCCGGTTTCCTTCGTGCTGTTCATGTCGTTCCTCCGTCATTCGGTCATTGGTGTACGGGGTGTCTTGACTGGAATGCGAGGGCCTTGGCTCCCGGGCGGAGTGATGATGCGTACCCTCGCCGTGCGGCGGCCTGGGTTCCGCAGGGCGCGGACGCCGGTGCCGCGGAGCCAGAACCCGGCATCGCGTTCGAGGACCGGACCCGGCTCGCCATCGCGCAGCTCCAGCTGCACTCGGCCACGGGTGACGAGGCAGAACACGTCGTGCCACTCCGCCGCGGTCACGGCGATACGCGCGCCGCCGCGCAGCGCGAGCGTCCGCACCGGGACTACTCCGTGCCGTCGGCCGGCAGGCGCTCCGGCAGCCCGAGCCGCGGGAACCGGTCGTCGTGGAACGTGACGATCTCGGTGATCGCCCCGCCGGTGACGCGCAGGACGTCGATCGTCAGCGGCAGGTACGCGCCCTCCTGCTGCTGCCAGTGGTAGAAGGCGAGGGCGGGCTGCCGGTTCACGGTGGTCTGGACGGCGCGCAGGCCCTTCATGCCCTCGAAGCCGCTCTCGACCAAGTAGTTCACCACCGTGTCGCGGCCGACATACAGCCCCGGCGTGGGCGGCATCGAGAAACGGACGTCGTCGCGCAGCATCGAGGCGAGCGCCTTGACGTCCGTAGCCACGCTGGCCTCGGTATAGCGGCGCACCAGCTCGCGCGTCCCGGCATCCTCCTCGCCGCCGGTCCAGTCCTGCCGCTCGGCGGGCAGGTGCTCCCGCATGCCGGCGCGGGCCCGCTGCAGGGCGCTGTTCACGGAGTTGACGGAGTCCCCCAGGATCTCCGCAACGTCCTTCGCCGGCCAGCCGAGCACATCCCGCAGGATCAACACGGCCCGCGGGCGCGGCGCGAGGTGCTGGACTGCGACCAGGTAGGCCAGCTCGATCGTCTCCCGCGCGACGGCGACGGCCTCCGGCTCGTCCGTGTCGCCCGCGGGCAACTCGTCGAGCAGCCGGTCCGGGTAGGGCTGCAGCCACAGCACCTCACCGCCGGTTGCAGGCTCCGGGCGGCGCTTGGCGAGCAGATCCAGGCAGACGTTGGTGGCGATCCGGTACAACCAGGCCCGGAACGTTGACCGTCCCTCGAAGGTCTCCCGCCGCCGCCAGGCACGCATGAACGTCTCCTGCACGGTGTCCTCGGCGTCCTCGAACGACCCGAGCATCCGGTAGCAGTGCACGTGCAGCTCCCGCCGGTGCCGCTCCGCCAGCCCCGAGAACGCCGGCTCGTCGACCTCGCCCAGACCGCTCACGCCCATCTCCTCCAGCCGCGTGTCCGCACCCATCACGTCATCCTTCCGTCTCATCGTGTCCCGACGCAGATATGACGGGGGCGGGCGCGAAAACTCATCACCAGGGGGTCGATCGCCATGCCTGAGTACGGCCTCGGTACTGGTGGGCTCCCCTGATCAGCTGTCGCTGGTTACCCGGGGTACCCAGCCTGCTGGTGACCTTCCGTGATCTCCGGCGGCGTATCGGCTCCAGGTTCCTCCAGTCTCGTTGCGGAGGCGGCTGGTGGTCTTGTCGTGGTAGCCGAGAGCGTCCGCGACGACGGATGCGGGCAGTTCGAGGAGTTGCTGGCGGAGGGCGGCGCCGCGGGCGGCGGCGATCGGGATTCCGGCCTGGTTCAGGAGCGCGGACAGGTGGTTGGGGCCGAGGGGCTGGCCGGGGCGGCGTCCTGGGAAGAGCCAGCGGGACGCCGGGTTGGTGGCTGTATTCATGTTGCCGCGGTTCGTGATGTGTTCCAGCAACAGGGCGGCGACCGGCGGGGGAACGGGTGAGGGCGGCTCGCCGAGTCGTAGCAGCACGGTGTCGCCGTCGCGGATGACGTCGTCGAGGGTGAGCCGGACGACGCGGCTCAGCGGTTGTGCGTAGAGGAGAACGATGACTCCGGCGACACGGAGCCGCATCGGTATCTCCGTGTCGGTCAGAAGTCTGCCCAGGGCGGCGAGGCGTTCGTCTTCGCTCAGTGCGGGCCGACGGGCGATTTTCATCGCTGGGATGGCCAGGGAACGTCGGCAGTGCCGGCCCTGCATGGCCCAGTTGAGGAAGCCTCTCAGGCGGGTGCGAGCGTGCTCGGCGTTCCCGGCGAGCCAGGCGTCGATGTCTACCTGGCCGCAGGACGCGAGGGTGGTGTTCCGCTCGTCGAGCCATTAGCTCGGGATCGGCGATGCCGGCCAGGTGACCGGGAATCCAGCGCTGAAAGGAACAGAGGTGCTTGTCGACCGCGGGTAGGACTCCGCATGCCATGAGGAGTTCTTCCAGGTGAGAGGCCGCCCGCCAGGGCTGGAGTTCGTGGAACGCGTCGTGGGTCAGCGGAATCTCGCCGAGGCCGAGCCGGCGAAGCAGCCGCGAGGCGTTCCCCAGCTGCCCGCGGCGCATGTTCAGCCAGGCCAGTCCGCTTCCGGGCTTGTCCATCGTCACCAGCAGGTCGAGCAACGGGACCAGCGCGGGACGGACGCGGCCCGTGCCGTCGTCGAGGAGGGCGGTGAGGCGGTCGGTGAGCGTGCAGCGTTCGCAGAGCCGATCGCCCAGGAGCTTGCCCTCGAAGCCGCAGCGTGAGCAGTCGAAGGTCTGGGAGAAGCCAACGCAGGTGGTGCAGATCGGGGCCCCGTCGCCGGGTCGGAGCCCGGGAAGGGCCCGGTCCTGGCCGCATCCTGGGCAGGTGCCTCGTGTCCGGACGGCGCGATCCGAACAGGTCCGGCAGACGTATCCGTCCGGCCAGGTGCCGGCCTTGTGTCTGCGGAGGCCGCAGCGGCAGCACTCGGCCATGAACCCGCGTTCGTACTGTTCGTCGGTGGCGTAGGGGCGGGTCATGCGTTGGGCAGGATGCGGGCCGCGCGGGGGCGGAGCTTGGCGACGTTCGCGGGCGGGGTGGGAAGGTCGCCGGTGGCGGTCTTGCGGACGCCGACGTTCTCGGCGGTGGTGGCCACCAGGTCGGCCGGGGTGCAGGACAGGATGTCGCAGAGTGCGGCCATGACCTGCAATGACAGTCGTTCGGGGGTGCCGGAGACCAGGCGATGGACTTGGGAGGCGGACAGGTCGATGCCGCGTTCGCGCAGCAGCGGCACCAACTCGGTGGCCGTGAAGATCTGGTGCTGGGCCATGACCTCACGCAGCCGCCAGGTGTAGCCGACCTTGCGCATCATGCTTGGCTCCCGGTCTGGGTCTGGAGAGCGGCGGTGATGGTGGAGTCCAGATGCCGCCGCAGGGCGCGGGTGCGGAAGTCCGAGGGCACGCAGGTGTAGAGGGAGGTGGTGCTGGCGTGTTCGTGGCCGACCTGCTCCTGGACGAAGCGCGGGTCCCAGCCGTCCTCGATCAGGTGGGTGACGTAGGACCTGCGGAAAGAGTGGAAGTCGAGCCCGTCGCCCAGGCTGAGGGCCTTGCGGTAGGTGATGAAGCGGGAGTTGAGCCGCTGGCAGCCGATCCGCAGGCCCCGCTCGGAGGGCCAGGCCGCCGGGTTGTTGTCGGTGCCGAACAGCGGGCGGACCTCGGTGAACCACTCGTCCAGGACGTCCGGTGTCCAGTCGAAGACGGTCAGCACCCCGCGGCGTTTGGGCGGCGAGCCCTTCTTGGCCTTGCCGAACCGGACCTGGCAGCGGCCGTACTCGCCGAACTCGCCGCCGTGCGGGTTGCGGCCGAAGTCGGCGGCGTCGAGCATCCGTGTCTCGTTGCGCCGCGTCCCGAAGGCGTAGGCGGTCTTGAACAGCGTCGCGTCGCGAAAGGCGGGCAGCCAGCCCTTGCGGCCGAAGGCCCGGATGCGGGCGACCTCGTCGTCGCAGTGCGCGAAGAAGGCGTGCAGCTCGGCCTTGGTGAACGCGCGCTTCTTGGCGTCCGCCTCATTGTCCTGGACATGCACCGCGGTGTTCCACTCGTGCACCACCTGCACGGGGTGGGTCCCGCTGCCGTGGCTCGGGTTCGTACCCGATGAGGTGGCGTTGGCGCCGGACGTCGCGGTGGGCCGGTTGTCGCAGCAGCTAGGGATCGCGATGGGTGAGCTGCGCGGGTACGGCGAGCGCGAGCAGACCCGCACGGATCACCTGAGGGAGGTGGCCGGCAACGCCGGCTGGCGGTCGGTGAACACCGGCGAGTGGAAGGACCTTGACGAGTTCCTGTTCGCCCGGGCGATGGAGCACGACTCGCCGAAGCTGCTGTTCCGGCTGGCCTGCAAGTACCTGCTGTCGTCGCGGGTGAGGCGTCCGGGCGTGATCCTTCTGCTGCAGCGGGTGGCCGCGGCCCGGGCTCGGGCTCGGACGGAGACCTGGTCGCGGGTACGGCATCTGCTCACGGACCGGCGGTGCGCCGAGCTGGACCTGCTGCTGGTCCCGGACGCCTATCTCGGCCGGACCCCGCTGGCCTGGCTGGGCGTGGGGCCGACGTCGTCGAGCCCGGCCGCGGTGAAGGCGGAGCTGGAGAAGCTGGCCTATCTGCGCTCGACAGGGGCCGGGCGGCGACACCCTGTGGGGCCGGGCGGTCCCACAAACGGGGCAGCTCGACAGGGCCCACGTCACCCGACCCGCCCGGACCTGCCGACTGCGGGTCGACGGGTCGCCACCCCGCAGCCGACACCACGCCAACCCCACCGACCCCACGCCGACGCCTCACCGACGCTTCGCGGCAGCCGTACCGCACAACCGACATCCAGGCACGGACGGCGCGCGACCACCGACGGGGTGTGGCCCGCCGTGCCCGGCGCAGGGATCAAGCCTGACCGCCCGGAGCCGGGCACGGCGGGCCACACCAAACACCCCCCACGACACGCCCGCAAGGATCAGGCCGGGCGGAGGATGCCGAGGCGTTGGGTGGCGCGGGTGAGGGCGACGTAGAGGTCGCTGCGGCCCCGCGGTGACTCGGCCACGATGCGGTCGGGGTCGACCAGCAGGACGGAGTCGAATTCGAGGCCCTTGGCCTGGGCGACGGTGAGCACCACCACCCGGCTCTCCAGCTCCGGGTGCTCGCCCACGGCCGCCTCCGGCAGGGCGGCGGTGACCGCGGCGCCCAGCTCGTCGACCCGGCCGGCCGGCACGATCACCCCGAGCCGGCCGTCGTCGAGGCCGGCCGCCTCCCGGGTCGTCGCGTCGACCACTTCCACCGCCAGCCGCTCCGGCGCCACCGTGCGGTCCCACGGCGGCACCCCGCCGGAGCGTACGGAGCGGGGCGGGCGCAGCGCCGGGTCGATCTCGGCGAGCACGTCGGCGGCGACGGCCATGATCTCGGCCGGGGTGCGGTAGCTGACGGTCAGCTCCTCCAGCCGCCAGCGCTGCGCCACGTACGGCTCCAGCGCGTCGGCCCAGGACGGCGTGCCGGCCAGCGCGCCGGTCTGCGCCACGTCGCCGACGATGGTCATCGAGCGGCTCGGGCAGCGGCGCATCAGCAGCCGCCACGCCATCGGCGACAGCTCCTGCGCCTCGTCGACGATCACGTGCCCGAACGCCCAGCTCCGGTCGGCCGCGGCCCGCTGGGCGGTGGTCAGCCGTTCCGCCTCCTCCTGCCGCTCCAGCAGGCGGTCGGCGTCGATCAGGTCGGTCACGCCGAGGATCTCGCCGCCGTCGGCCTCGTCCTCCACGTCGATCGACCGGGAGCCGCGGGCGATCTCCAGCACGCCCTCGGCGTACTCCCGTTGCATGGCCCGGATCCGCTCGCGGCGCGCGGCGGCGGCCCGCTCGTCCTCGCCGAGCAGCTCCGCCGCCTCGTCCAGCAGCGGCACGTCGGCCGGCGTCCAGCCGCCCGGCTCGCGGTGCAGCAGGGCGCGCTCGGCGTCGGTGAGCATGGGCGCCGCGGCGGCGATCCGCTCGGTGTCGGCGTACAGGTCGGCGAGCAGGCGCTGCGGGGTGAGCACCGGCCAGAGCCGGTCGAGGGCGGCCCGCACCTCGGGCTCCTCGCGCAGCTCGCGGCGGATCTCGGCGACGTCGGCCTCCTCCAGCAGGTTCTCCCCGCCCAGCGGGTCCGCGCCGATCCGCTCGGCGACCTGGGCCGCGAGCGCGTGGATGACCTCGACGTCGAAGAGGGCCCGGGCCAGGTTGTGCGGGCGGCCGGAGCGGCGGGCCCGGTCCCGGGCGGCGCGAACGGTCTCCGGGTCGAGCCGGAGCACCTCCTGTTGCGGCAGCTCGATCTCCAGCGGCTCGTCGGGCACCCACTGCCGGTCCCGCACGGCGGCGGCCAGCACGTCTGCCATCACCGCCCGGCCCTTCAGTGCGGCGGTCTCGGCGGGCTCGGTGCGCCGGGCGCTGACGCCGGGGAACAGGTCGCCCTGCGTCCGCAGCAGCACGCCCGTCTCGGCCAGCGCCGGCAGCACCTGCGAGATGTAGCGCAGGAACGTGGCGTTCGGGCCGACCAGCAGCACGCCCCGGGTGGAGAGCTGCTGCCGGTGGGTGTAGAGCAGGTACGCCGCGCGGTGCAGCGCCACCGCCGTCTTGCCGGTGCCCGGGCCGCCCTGCACCACGAGGACGCCCGGCAGGTCGGCGCGGATGATCCGGTCCTGCTCGGCCTGGATGGTCTCCACGATGTCGCGCATGCGGCCGGTCCGGCCGGCGTTGAGCGCGGCGAGCAGCGACGCCTCGCCGGTCAGCTCCTCGTGCGCGGTGGGGGAGGCGGTGGCGAGGTCCAGCACCTCGTCGTTGAGCGCGGTCACCTTGCGCTCCCGGGTGCGCAGGTGCCGGCGGCGGCGCACCCCCTGCGGGTTGGCAGCGGTGGCGAGGTAGAAGGCGCGGGCCGCCGGGGCGCGCCAGTCCATCAGCAGCGGGTCGTAGTCGCCGCTGGTGTCGAAGATGCCGATCCGGCCGATGTAGTGGGGGCCGCCCTCGTCGGTGTCGAGGCGGCCGAAGCAGAGGCCGTTCTCCACCGCGGCGAACTGCTCGATCTGATCGGCGTACATCCGCACCGCGCTGTCGCGCTGGGAACGGGCCTGCTGGGTGCCGCCGGTCGCCCGCAGCTCCTCGGTCAGCCGGCGGGACGCCTGCTCACGCAACCCGTCCAGCCGCCGGTAGAGCATCGAGACGTATTCCTGTTCGCGGCCGATCTCGTCGTCGGACTGCAATTCAGCGGAATCGGCGGAATGCCTTGACAAGCCGTCTCCCAATTGGTTAGTATCTCTCTCGGAACGGCTTTTGAGAGCCGTTCCTTTTTGTTGTGCCAACTGAGAAAGATACCGCGTCCCGGCCGCCCGGACCAAGCGCGCCGGGCCACGTCACGGCCGCCCCACTGACGAGTCGGGGGCCCGCCGCGTGGCGGACCCCCGATCGCTTGACTCGCTCAGCCCTTCGCCACCTCGTAGAGCCGCTCCGGGGTCACCGCCCCCGCGATCACCCGGCCGTCGTCGGTGAGCAGCACGCTGAACAGCTTCCCGGTGAGCAGCCGCCCGCTGCCCCAGTCGCCGCTGACGGCGGGCAGCGCGCCGAGCAGCGCCGCCGCCTCGCCGGCCGGCTCGCGGCCGGCGCCGGCCGCAGGGGCCTTGCCGGGGCCGCCGGGCGCGCCGGCGCCGTCGAGCCGCGCGACCACCACAGTGCCCCAGCCCTCGCCGACCGTACGCACGTCCGGCCGCTCGCCGTCGCCTGCCCGGTCCTTGCGCGTGCCGGCCGGGCGTTCCCCGACCGTCTCCTCGGTCACCTTCACGCCGGGCGGCGGGTTGAAGGTGAACTGGTCGGCGTCCGGCCGGGCGTACGACACCTCGGTGAAGGCCATCTCGAAGGCCGGCTGGTCGCTGCCGTCGGCGAAGACCTCGAAACGCAGCGGCACGTGCTCGCGCGCGTCGATGGCGATGCGCACCTGGTGCACCAGCGAGGCGGCGTCGCGCGGCGCGAGCACCAGCTCGTACGCGTCCCGCCCGGCGACCGTGGCGGACCGGCCGACGCTCACCTCGGTGCTCGGGTCGATCGCGGCGAGGGCCCGGTCGGCCGCGTCCTGCGGCGTGGCCGGCAACTCCGGGGCGGCGGCCTCGCCCTCGCCCACCGGCAGGGTGCGGTGGGTGGCGGCGTTGGCCCGGCTGTCCCAGGTCCACACGTCCCGGCCGTTGCGGATGACGTCCCGCTCGCCGAGGGTGTCCAGCAGGGCGATCCGCTGCCGGTCCGGGCCGGAGTGCCAGACGCGCAGCGTGTGCGTGCCGGTCAGCAGACCGGTCAGGTTGTCGCCGCCGACCAGCCCGGCCAGCGGCGGCAGGCCCAGGTCGGCGCGCTGCACGACCGTGCCGGAGAGCCCCTCCAACCGGGAGGTCTGCAGGTCGACCAGGAGTTGGGCGGCGGTGCGCGGCGGCAGGCTCGGCTCGGCCTGGGCGGCGAACGTGCCGAGTGCGGCGCCGCCGCCGATGACGGTCACGACGGCGGTCGCCGGGACCAGCCACCGCAGGACGGGACGGCTCTTCAGGACGGACATGTGACACCTCCTGATGACATCCTGCCCGTTCGACGCTGTGAGGGTGCTGAGGACGACGGTACGGCCACCCGCGCGGGGGTGGCACCCTTGACTGCGTGCGGGTGCTGGTGGTGGAGGACGAGTCCCGGCTGGCGTCCGCCCTGCAACGGGGGCTGCAGGCCGAGGGGTTCGCGGTGGACGTGGCGGCGACCGGCCCGGCGGGGCTCGACGCGGCGCGGCACGGCGGCTACGACGCGATGATCCTCGACGTGATGCTGCCCGGCCTCTCCGGCTACGAGGTGGTCCGCCGCCTGCGCGCCGAGGAGCACTGGCTGCCCGTCCTCATGCTCTCGGCCAAGGACGGCGAGTACGACCAGGCCGACGGGCTGGACTGCGGTGCCGACGACTACCTCACCAAACCCTTCTCGTACGTGGTGCTGCTGGCCCGGCTGCGGGCCCTGCTGCGCCGCGGCGCGCCCGAACGCCCCACGGTGCTCGCGGTCGGCGACCTGCGGCTCGACCCGGCCCGGCGGCGGGTGACCCGGGCCGACGCCGAGGTCGCGCTGACCGCCCGCGAGTTCGCGCTGCTGGACTACCTGATGCGCCGCCCCGGCGAGGTGGTCTCCAAGACCGAGCTGCTGGACCACGTCTGGGACGCCAGCGACGAGACCGCGCCCAACGCCGTCGAGGTCTACGTCGGCTACCTGCGGCGCAAGATCGGCCGTGAACGGCTGGAGACGGTCCGGGGCGCCGGCTACCGGCTCGCCACATGACGGGCGAAGGAAGGGCCCCTTCCTATCGCCTCCGGTATAGGAAGGGGCCCTTGCTAACACGGCGGCTGCGTGCCGCGCTCGGGCTGCGGGGGCGGCTGATGGTGGTCGGGGTACTGGGCGTCTCGCTGGGGCTGGCCGTCGGCGGGCTGGTCCTGCTCGGCGTACTCGGCTGGTCGCTGCAACGCGCCGTCGACACCGAGGCGTTCCGGACCGCCGACGCCGTGGCGCTGTTGGCCGCCGAGGACGCCCTGCCCGACCCCCTGCCGGTGGCCGGGGGACAGGTCCGGGTGCAGGTGGTCGACGCGCAGGGACGGGTGCGGGCCGCCTCGATCGACGCCGACCGGCTCGTGCCGATGGTTCCGCCCGACCGGATCGAGGCCGGCGCGCGGCAGCGGCTGACGGTGTCGGGGGAGCGGATCGACCTGGCCGGGCCGGTCCGGGTGGTGGCCGTGCCGGCCGGCACGGCCGCCGAGCCGCTCACCGTCCTGGTGGCCCGCTCGCTGGCGGACGCGCGGCACAGCGGGCACGTCGTGCGGACCATCCTGCTGGTGAGCTTTCCGCTGCTGGTGGCCGTGCTCGCCGCCGTCGCCTGGCGGGTGGTCGGGGCCACCCTGCGCCCGGTGGAGACGCTGCGCCGGGGCGCCGAGGAGATCACCGGGCGCAACGGGGGCGGGCGGCTGCCCGTACCGGCCTCGCAGGACGAGATCCACCGGCTGGCGGTCACCCTCAACGGGATGCTGGGCCGGCTGGAGTCGGCCCGGGACCGGCAACGGGCCTTCGTCGCCGACGCCGCCCACGAGCTGCGCAGCCCACTGGCCAACATCCGTACGGAGCTGGAGGTGGCCCGGCGGCTGGCCGACCGGACGGACTGGACCGCCGTGTCGGCGAACCTGCTCGCCGACACCGAGCGGCTCGGTCGGCTCGTCGACGACCTGCTGCTGCTGGCCCGCCTCGACGAGCGCCCGCCGGCGCGGGCCACCGGGCCGGTCGACCTGGGCGCGCTGCTCGCGTCGGTGGCCGGCCGGTACCCGTCCCCGCCGGTGCGCCTCGACGCGCCGGCCGGCCCGCTGTGGACCGAGGGCGACCCCGACGAGCTGCGCCGGATCCTGGCCAACCTGGTCGACAACGCGGTCCGGCACGCCCGCGCCGAGGTGGTGCTGGCCGCCGGCCGGGAGAACGGCGTGGCGGCGTACCACCTGGTGACCGTGACCGACGACGGGCCGGGGATCCCGGTCGCGCACCGGGAGCGGGTGTTCGGCCGGTTCACCCGGCTGGACGACGCGCGGGCGCGCGACGACGGCGGCGCGGGCCTGGGCCTGGCCATCGTGCGGGAACTGGTCCGCCGGGCCGGCGGGCGCGTCGAGCTGACCGACGCCCACCCCGGCCGGGACGGCGGGCCGGGGCTGCGCGTCCGCCTCGCGCTGCCGGCCCTGCCGGACCCGGAGCAGCCCTGACCGGCGCACAGGCCGCCGCGCTCCGCCGTCGACCACACCGCCAGTAGTCCGCTCGGAGCCTCGCACGGGGAGCGCGGGGAAACCGCCGAGGGCTCCCCGCGCTTCCCACTACCAGGAAGGCTCAGCCGCTGACCTCTGCCGCGACCCTGGCCTGTGCCGCCGAGGGCGCCTTCGGCGCCCGGCGTCCGGGCATCCACCAGTTGGCCCTGCCGCACAGTTCCATCACCGCGGGGACGAGGACCATCCGGATGATGGTGGCGTCGATGAGCACGGCGACGGCCATGCCGAGGCCTCCCTGCTTGACCGCGATGTCGGGGCCGAGCAGGGCGGCCGACGTCACGGTGCGACCTGCCGGCGCACCCGCCAGGCCCACTGACGGACGTACTCTGCGACGGACGACGGACGACGGACGACACGGCCGGGTCAGCGGCGCTTGGTGCAGACTTCCTTCGCCCGGGCGATCGAGTCGGTGGACCACACGACGGCGACGGTGAAGCAGTAGTCGGTGCTGCGGTTCAGGCCGTAGACGACGAAGTCGGTGGTGCCGGCGGGCAGGTTGGCGAACGCGGTCTGCGCCTGGCCGACCCGGCCGCCGGAGATGACGACCGGGCCCTCGCCCCCGGCGGGATAGGTCCAGCGCAGCGTCACGTTGTCCCGGTTGTCGCGCAGCGTCACGCCGCCCGGCGGGGTGCCGGGGGAGGCGGCACCGGCCGTCGGGCCGGCGGCGGGCGGGCCGGCCGTGGTGGCCGGCGGACCGGCGCCGGTCCCGGTCGAGGCCGACGCCCCGGTCGCGGCCGGCGGCGCTGGCCCGTCGTCACCGTCCATCCCGGCCACCCCGGCGATCACCGCCGCCGTGCCGAGCAACACCACCGCGACGCCGCCGACGACCAGGGGCAGCAGCCGGTTGTCGCGCCGGGCCGGCGCGCGGTGCACCGGCACCGGCAGCAGCCGCGACGGCTGGTACGGCTCGTGGGGCTCCGCGGGCGTGCCGTGCTGGCGGACCCGGTGCACCCCGTCGGCCTCCTCGGCCCCGGCCAGGGGCACGACCGACGGCGGCACGGCGCTGTCGGCCGGCTGCTCACCGGCGGCCGGCTCCGGGGGCCACCAGCCCCGCGCCGGGTCCTCCGCCGGCTGGCGGGGGGTCGGCACCGGATGCGGCTGCCCGGCGCCCGGCTCGTACGGGTCCGGGTCGTACGGGTCTGGCTCGTACGGGTCCGGCCCGGCCGGCCGGTAGCCCGGCTGCGAGGGGTGGTACGCCGTCTGCGCGTCACCGGGGGGCGGGGTGCGCGCGGCCGGCACGATCGGGTCGTCCCGCCCGACGGGGGCGGTGTCGGCGCAGACATGATCCGGGCTGGCGGCCGCCCGGGCGAGCGTCGCCACCTGCGCCGCCAGCGGATCGTCGGCCGGAAGGTGCTGCCGGCAGAGCTCCCGGGCCAGCGCCAGGTTGTCGTGCGCCTCGGCGAACTGCCCGCAGTCGCGCTGCATCGCCCCGAGCCGCGCCAGCATCTTGATGCCGCTGGGGTGCCCGTCGCCGTAGACCTCGCGGTGCAGCTCCCAGGCGTCCTGGAGTCGGTCGCGGGCCACCTGGCACTGGCCGCGCGCGTACTCCACGGTCGCCAGGTCGGCGTGGGCGGCGAGCACCCGCAGCGACTCCGGGCCGTCCAGGGCGGTCAGCTCGATGATCACTTCCTGGTAGAGCCGGGCGGCGCGGGACCAGCTCCCGACCCGGTGCAGCACCGCCGCCAGGGTGGCCGCGGCGGCCACGGTGCGCTGGTCGGAGCGCCCGTGCAACCTGTTCGTGGCCGCGTACGCGAAGGCGGCCCAGCCCCGGGCGGAGTGCGGTTCGCCGAGGGCGACCAGCACGCGGGCCTGGAGGCTGGCGGCCTCGGCCAGCTCGGGCGTGGCGTTGGCCGGGCGCGGGTCGGCGTCGGTCAGCGCGTCGGCGAGCAGCCGCTGGGCGCCGGCGAGGTCGCCGGTGGACACCAGGTGGTGCGCCTGGTCAGTCAGTTCCCCGAAGCCGGAAGGCACGCCCCATCGTGCTCACCCGACGACGGTAAGTACAAGACCCGGGCCGGAGTGGATTGGTCAGGATCCGGTCAGGTGGTCGACGAGCGCCTCGCTGATCCGGCGCAACTGGTCCACCTGGGCGGGGCTCAGCGCGTCGAACAGGTGCCGGCGTACCCCCTCGACGTGGCCGGGCGCGGCGGCGGCGAGGGTCGCGAAGCCCTCGTCGGTGAGGACGGCGATCTGGCCGCGCCGGTCGGAGGGGCACTCCTCGCGGCGGACCCAGCCGGCCGCCTCCAGCCGGGCCACGGCGTGCGAGAGCCGGCTGCGGGAGGAGCCGCTCGCCTCGGCGAGGTCGCTCATCCGCAGCCGCCGTTCCGGCGCCTCGGAGAGCCGGACCAGAATCTCGTAGTAGGCGTGCGGCATCCCGGCGTCGTGTTGCAGCTCGCGGTCGAGCGTCTCCATCAGCGCGCGGGAGGCGGTCAGGAACGCACGCCAGGTGCGCTGCTCGTCCGGGTCCAGCCAGCGGGTCATGACCACCATCATACGCCCGGTAGTTGAATGTTCAACCAAATCGCGCTAGCGTCGGTGACATGGGAATCCACCGCCTCAACCACGCCGTGCTCTACGTCAGTGACCTCGCCCGCAGCGTCGCCTTCTACCGCGACGTGCTGGGCTTCCGGCAGATCCCGATGACCCCGGACGGCTTCCGGGGCGCCGCCTTCCTCCAGGCCCCCGGCTCCACCAACGACCACGACCTCGGCCTGTTCGAGGTCGGCCAGGGCGCGCGCCGCTCCGCCGCCGGCCGCGGCACCGTCGGGCTCTACCACCTGGCCTGGGAGGTCGACACCCTCGACGAGCTGGCCGTCACCGCCGAGCGGCTCGGGGCGGCCGGCGCCCTCGTCGGCACCTCCGACCACGGCACCACCAAGAGCCTTTACGGGCAGGACCCGGACGGCCTGGAGTTCGAGATCGTCTGGCTGGTGCCCGCCGACCGGCTCGACGACGCCGCCCTGGCCGCCCGCAAGCGGATCGGCCGGCTCGACCTGGCCGCCGAGCGGCGGCGCTACGGCGGCCAGACCCGCGGCGGGGTGGGCGTCTCCGTCCCGGCCTGAGCTGGCCGTCCCGGCGGATCCCCTGCCCGGCCGGCCCCGGGCGACGCCGCCCTCGGGCCCGGGCGTCGAACCGCCCGGCCCGGGGGAGCGGCGCCCGGCCCGGGGGAGCGGCGCCCGGCCCGGGGGAGCGGCGTCCGGCCCGGGCCGGGTGCGGTAGAACGGCAGCATGCCGACCGACGCCGTCCTGCGCGAGCTGCTCGTCCGACACCTGGAGACCTGGCTGCCGGGGGCGCTGCACCGCGCCCGCCGGGTCACCGTCGCCCTGGCGTACGACGACGGCGACGCCGACTCCGCCGAGGCCGCCCTGCGGGTGGTCGCCGAGTACGCCGACCGGCTGCGGGGCCGCCAGCTCACCGTGCTCGTGCTCGCCGCCGGCACCGAGGAGTTGCCGGCCCGGCTGGGCGCGGTGGAGGCGGCCCTGCCGGCCGAGGCCACCGTGCACCTGGTGCCCGGCGGGACCGCCCGGCTGCCGGTGGCGCTCAAGGCGGCCGGCGCGACCGGCGGGCCCCTGCTGTCGTACGTGGACGGGCCCGCCGACCCGGCCGTGCTGACCGCCGCGGCGGGCGGCAGGCCGGCCGAGGTGCTGCTCGCCACCGCGCCCGGCGCACCCGCCCGGGGCGCCCTCGCCGACGCCGGCTTCCCGCTGGCGACCGAGGTGGAGCTGGTGCCCGCCGACGGCGGGCCCGCGCGGCTGCTCGCCCTCGCGACCGGCTCGGACAAGAGCCTGGAGGCGTTCAAGGAGGCGCTCTGGGCGGTCGACGAGTTCGCCGGGGTCCGCTACCGCGACCCGGCCGGCCGGCTGCTCGACATCGCGCTGGTCCCCGAGCCCGGGCCGCTGCGCCGGGAACTGCTGGCCGAGCTGGCCCGCTCCGGCCCGCGTACGGTCACCGAGCTGCGCCGGTACGCCCTGACCGCGACCGTCTACCGCTCGGCCGACGCCGTCCGGGCGCTGACCGGGCTGCTCGGGGCGGGGGAGGTGACCCGCGACCCGGAGCACGGCCGGCTCGGCGGCGACGTGGTCGTCACCGGCCGGGACGCGCGGTCGACTCCCTGACCGCGTCGACGGGTTCGCGGCCGGCCCGTTCCACGCCGAGCCCTCCGCGCCGGCGCAACACCTGAGCGACGGCGCCACTCCTGCCCGACAGCGCCTTTCTTCCGCGCCGGCGCCACTCCTCGGGCGATGGCGGCCCGAACGCCGGGCGGGGCGCCGGTGGAGACCACCGGCACCCCGCGCGACCTCGGGACGTCACGCCCGGGACTTGTCCTGCTTCCAGGACAGCGGGCCCGGCAGGTCGACCCGGTGCGCCCTGGCCCGGGAGTTCCAGGACCAGCGGCCGATCTTGATGCTCCAGGACGAGAAGCCGTTCTCGGTGAAGTTCAGGATGATCGGGCCGTACTTCTTGCGCTTGCGGAACATCAGACCCATCGCGGGGCTCCCTTCGATTCCCTTCCCTGTCCTGACGGCACCGAACATGCCCGGAGCGCTGATTTCCGAAACCCGTCCCGGTCTGTCGTGGACGGTGCCCGCAGGGCCGGCAATCCCTATCCACCAGATGGGTGTTATGGGTCGGTGGACCCTGGTGTGGATGGGGAGATGACGAAAGCGCCGACCCCGATCCCATCTTCTGGAAGGACGTTGACCGGCCGGTACGCCCGCCGGCACGATGAGGTCATGTCGCAGCGGGACGAGCTCCTCCTCACCGCTCGCGTGCACGTCGACCTGGTCCGGCACGCGAGCGCGCTCTGTTGAGCTGACCGGCACCACCCCGGCCCGGCCCCATCGCCGCACTTCGCCCGCCCGTCCGCTCGACGCGGAGCGGCGCGTGCCTCCCTGCCCCTCGTCGGGCTTTCCTCCACCGCGTCGTGGACAGATCAGGAGACTCCCATGGACTCACCCCGTCGTACCCGTCCGCGTGCCCTCTCCGCGGCCGCCGTCACCGCCGTGGGCCGGGTGGCGGCATGAGCACCGACAAGATCCTCTTCGACCGGGTGACGAAGACCTTCCCGGCCCGCGCCGGCCGGCGTGCGTCCCCCGGCGCGGTCACCGCGCTGGACGAGGTCACCCTCGGCGTACGCCCCGGCGAGTTCCTCGTCGTCGTCGGGCCCGGCGGCTGCGGCAAGTCCACCCTGCTCGACCTGCTCGGCGGGCTGTCCCGGCCCACCGGCGGGCAGGTGCTGGTCGACGGCCGGCCGGTCACCGGGCCCGGCCTGGACCGCGGGATCGTCTCCCAGCAGTACGCGCTGCTGCCCTGGCGCACCGCCGCCGGCAACGTCGCGTACGGACTGGAGGCCAGGGGCGTGCCCCGGGCCGAACGCGCCGACCTGGTCGCGCACTACCTGGGGCTGGTAGGGCTCACCGGGTTCGCCGACCGCTACCCGCACGAGCTCTCCGGCGGCACGAAGCAGCGGGTGGCCATCGCCCGCAGCCTCGCCCACGACCCGGACGTCCTGCTGATGGACGAGCCGTTCGGCGCCCTCGACGCGCAGACCCGCGACTCGTTGCAGGACGACCTCGTGCGGATCTGGGAGCGCACCGGCAAGACGGTCGTGTTCGTCACGCACGGCATCGACGAGGCGGTCCACCTCGGCCGGCGGGTCGCGGTGATGACCTCGCGGCCGGGCCGGATCAAGCAGGTCGTCGACATCGACCTCGGCGACCGCGACGCCGTGGCGGACGTCCGCTCCTCCGACGCCTTCCGCCACCACCGCCACCAGATCTGGGCGCTGCTGCGCGACGAGGTCCGCGCCGCGCAGGCCGCCCCGGCCCTGGTGCCGGCGTGACCACCGTCGAGCGTCCCCGGGCGGACACCGCCGACCTGCTGCCGGTGGACCGGGACCTGTACCGGGCGCTGCTGCGCCGGCAGGCCGCGACGGTCACGGTGGTCACCGCCGTCGCCCCGGGCACCGTCGAGCCGGCCTGCCTCGGCGGCCTCGGCGAGCCCGTCCGGGTCGGGTTCACCGCCACGTCGTTCACCTCGGTCTCGCTGGACCCGCCGCTGGTCTCGTTCTGCCTCGGCGTCGCCTCGTCGAGCTGGCCGGTGCTCGCCCGGGCCGAGCACGTCGCCGTGCACCTGCTCGGCGCCGGCCAGCGGGAGGCCGCCCGGGTCTTCGCCACCAGCGGGGTGGACCGCTTCGCCGCGTACCCGCACTGGACGCCGGGGCCGTTCGGGGTGCCGCTGCTGACCGGAGTGCTGGCCCGGCTGCTCTGCCGGATCGTGCACCGGCTGCCGGCCGGCGACCACACCCTCTTCGTCGCCGAGCCGCTCGCCCTCGGCGGCGGCGAGGACGGCGACCCGCTGGTCTACCACCGCGGCGGCTACACCGGCGCGGTCACTGCGGCGCCGGCGTGACCGGCTCGGCGGCGTCGGGCGTGCGCGCGGCGGACGGGTGCGCGTCCGCCGCGCCACCGCCCGGCGGGGAGCCGCTCGCGCTGGACCGGGCCGCCCAGGACCTGCTGTGGGTGGTGACCACCGGCAGGCCGCCGGGTGTCTCAGGCGGGGGCGCGGCCGACGGCGAGGACGCGGGTGACGCTGCCGTCGTCCTCGGCGATGTCGCGCTCGTGGACGAAGCCGAGCTTGCCCAGCAGCGCCAGCGAGGCGTGGTTGGCGTCGGCGACCGTCGCGTACACCCGGGGCAGGCCGAGGGTGTCGAAGCCGTACCGGACCAGGGCCCGGGCCAGCTCGGTGCCGAGGCCGGCGCCCCAGGCCGGCTTCGCCAGCGCGTAGACGAGCTCGTGGCCGTCGACCTGGTCGGTCCGCTTGATCTCGGCATGCCCGACGTACCGGCCCTCGCGGCGGACCGCCCAGACGTCGAAGAGGTCGGCCGCGTAGACCTTGGTGAAGACCCGCCCGAACAGTGCGCCGGCCGCCTCGGCCGCCATCGGGCCGTCGCCCATGAACCGGCCCACCTCCGGGTCGGTGAAGAGGGCGACGAAGTCCTCGGCGTCGTCGGGCCCGTAGGGCTCCAGCAGCAGCCGGTCGGTCTGCAGGGTGGGGGTGGGCATCAGCGCGGCTCCCAGGCGTCGGGCAAAGCGGTCAACCTACGCACGTGGGCGGGCAGCCGGCCACTGATTATCTCCGCGAGGCTCACCTCGTCGACCACCCGTCGCACGGCCGCCCGCACCGCCACCCAGAGCCCGGGCAGGTTCTCGGCCGCGCCCTCGTAGCTGGTCTCCTCCGGGCGCAGGCCGCGGACCCCGGCCAGCGGGCCCTCCACCGCGCGCAGCACCGCGCCGACGGTCACCTCCCGCGGCGGCCGGGCCAGCGTGTAACCGCCCTCCGCGCCGCGCTGCGCCCGGACGATGCCAGCCCGCCGCAGGTCGGCCAGCACCGCCTCCAGGAACTTGCGCGGCATGTCCTGCTCCGCCGCGATGGCCTGGGTGGAGAGCAATCTGGGGTACGCGGTGGCAAGGCTCAGGGCCGCCCGTACCGCGTAGTCGCCGCGCGCGGAGATCTGCACCCCGTCATCATGCCCGGCGGAGCCCGCCGACCGCGTCGGCGGGCGGACGGGGCCGGACGACCAGACCGGGCGCCGGCTGCTCACGGGCGGCCCGGAACGCGCCCGGGCTCATCCCGACCTCACGGGTGAAGAACCGCCCGAAGTTCGTCGGCTCGGAGAAGCCCAGCCGCCGCCCGATCTGGGCGACCGGCTCGTCGGTGGCGGCCAGCAGCCGGCTCGCCTGGAGGGCCACCCGCTCGTCGACCACCTGCTTGGCGCTGCGCCCGGTCACCGCGAGGCAGGCCCGGGTGAGCGTCCGCACCGAGCAGCCCAACCGGTCGGCGTAGTCCTCGACCCGGCGGGTGTGCTGGTAGCCGCGCTCGATCTCCCGGCACAGCCGGTGGAAGGTGGCGGCCTCCGCCCGCGGCACCGGACGGGGGCCCTCGGGCAGCAGGGACAGCCGGAGCAGCAGCACGGCGAGCTGGTGGCGGAGCAGGCCGCGGGCGGCGGCCAGCCCGTGGTGCCGCTGGCAGTCCACCGCGAGCTGGCTCACCTCGGTGATCACCGCGTCCTCGTCCTCGCCGGCGAGCTGGAGCCAGGCCGGGACGGCGTCCGGGTCGACGTCCAGCCCGCGCAGCGCGTCGGCGTCCCAGCGCACCACCGTGGCGTCGAGGTGCGGGCCGGCGCAGCGCAGCACCTGACCGGCGCGCACCCGCAGCAGCGTGCCGGGCCGGCAGGGCAGCGCGCGGAAGTCCAGCTCGGCGGTGCCGTGTCCGCCGGCGGTCAGGATGAGCAGGTCCCGGTCCAGCAGCACCGGACGCCGCCAACCCGGGCCGGACGCGAGGTCACCCAGGGTGAGCGTGTCGATCTCGGCTGGGGTGGTGGCAGGGGTGTCGGGCGGCGCGGGGGAGAGCTGACCGGAAGAGACCATCGCCTGCGACGGTAGCCCGGGGCGACGATCATCGCATCCCGAAGACGGCGGGCGGGGGTTGTCCGGGCTGTCGGCGGCGGGCTACGTTACCGAGCGGTAGAGCCGTCCGGTCGCGGCACGCCCGCGGCCGGTCGCACCGGCCGGGCCGGCCGCGTTCACCCCCGGCGGTCCCGGCCGACTCGCGATGGGATGGGCATGACGGATCTGTTCTCGGTAGACGGCAAGACGGTCCTGGTCACCGGCGGCTCGCGGGGGATCGGCCTGATGATCGCCCAGGGCTTCGTCCGGGCCGGCGCGCACGTGATCATCTCGTCCCGCAAGGCCGACGTGTGCGAGGCCGTGGCCAAGGAACTCTCCACCGAGGGGCGCTGCGAGGCCATCCCCGCCGACCTCGGCAGCGACGCGGGCGCCGAGGGCCTCGCCGCCGCCGTCCGGGAGCGCGTCGACCGGCTCGACGTGCTGGTCAACAACGCGGGCGCGACCTGGGGCGCGCCGCTGGAGGCGTACCCGGAGAGCGCGTTCGACAAGCTCTGGGCCGTCAACGTCAAGGCCGTCTTCCGGCTCACCACCGCGCTGCTGCCCGCGCTGCGGGCGTCCGCCAGCCCCGACGACCCGGCCCGCGTGATCAACATCGGCTCCGTCGACGGCATCCGGGTGCCGTTCATGGAGGTGTACGCGTACTCGGCGACCAAGGCCGCCGTGCACATGCTCACCCGTAGCCTCGCCCACCAGCTCGCCGGCGAGCAGATCACGGTCAACGCGATCGCGCCGGGGCCGTTCGAGAGCAAGATGATGGCGTTCGCGCTAAACGACCCCGCGTCTCGGGCCGCCATCGAGGGGCAGGTGCCGCTCGGGCGGATCGGCCGGCCGGAGGACATGGCCGGCACCGCGATCTACCTGTCGTCCCGCGCCGGGGCGTACCTCACCGGCGCGGTGATCCCGGTCGACGGCGGCATCACCACGCACGGCTGAGCCCGACCCTGGGCGGGAGGGCTGCCCGCGTACCCCCTGGCGGGCCGGAGCCGCGCGGACTCGGCAGATCCGCGCGGCCCCGGATGGCCCGTCTTGCCGGTTTCTCAGCGGCCGGCGAGCAGCCGGTTCACCGCGGTGTCGACGTCCAGGTGCTCGGCCTCGCGGCCGCGCGGGACGACGACGTAGGTTCGCCGCAGGAAGCGCACCAGGACGCTGCGCGGCACCTCGAAGAGGGCGTTGCCGTCGGGCGACGACAGCGCCAGGGCGACGAAGTCCCCGCGCGGGGTGGCCCAGGGCCAGACCCGCACGTCGCCGATGCCGGCCGGCTCGTCGAGGCCGGTGACCAGCAGCTCCCGGGCGAAGGACCAACTGACCGCCTCGCCACCGGCCGATTCGGCGTGGAACAGGACATGGACCGCATACGGATCAGCAGGGTCGTAACGCAGACTGGCACGCACCGGCAAGGCCGTGGCGTCAGGTGCGACGAGCCTTAGCGACGTCTCGACCTCTACGGTCGTCGGTCGGATGACACTCATGGACGATCTCCCCCCGGCACCGCTGCGGAACGCGCGTGTCCCGCTTTTCCCATACTCAGGTGCTACTCCTGGCTACGCTCCGCCATACGCTGACTTCACCCAGTGGTGGGAAGGGGGTCGGAAAGTCCGCGTGAATGTGAGGATTCATGTAGGGTTTTCCGGTTCTGCCCAGTGCGCGATCCCGCCCGGCATCGGGTGGTTCAGTCGTCGACTTACTCCGGTAACGTCCAGTCGACCGTTGCAGTGACGGGCGCGCGCCACACTGGGGGAGGAAATGGTCACGAAACGATCCTCAGTGGATCCGATGGCCGCGCCGGGCGGGCCGAAAGTCGCGGTCCGGGCAGCCGAAAAGCGGGGGTACGGGGTGCCGATGGAGCAGCAGGGCCGGTCAGGTCGGACGCCGGTCGACCGGGGTGGCGCCAACGGAACGGCGCTGGCCGAGCGGCGGCGCCGTCCGCGCTGGCGGCAGCGGCTCGCCACCACCCTCGACCTGATCCGGGCCAACCCGACCGGCCGCGTCGCCCTCAAGATCTTCATCGCCATCGCCGGCGCACTCGTGGTGACCATCGGCATCGCCCTCATCCCGCTGCCCGGGCCGGGCTGGCTGCTGGTGATCGCCGGCCTCGGCATCTGGGCCGTCGAGTTCCACTGGGCTCGCCGGCTGCTCGGCTTCACTCGCCGACACGTGCACAGCTGGACGCAGTGGGTGAAGGACCAGTCGCTGGCCGTACGCTTCGTGCTCGGCAGCGTCGGCCTGGTCTTCGTCGGCACGGTGGTCTGGCTGTCGCTGAAGTACAGCTTCGGCATCGACGTGATCGCCGAGGCCCTGCACTACCTCGCGACGAACTGACGTGCCGCTGCGGCGACCCTGACGTGCCCGTGGCGGGGGCGTGGTGGGGCGGCGGTCGAGACCCGGCGACGCGCCGACCCCGGATTTCCGGTCCGGTCCCTCGATCAGGTAGAGTCATCGGCGCTGAGGGCGATTAGCTCAGCGGGAGAGCGCTTCGTTCACACCGAAGAGGTCACTGGTTCGATCCCAGTATCGCCCACCATGAATAAGGCAAGTTCAAGGCCCCTCGATCGAGGGGCCTTGACTCGTATCTGAGGGTTAGTCGTTGCTCGGAGGCAGCAAAGGACTTCAAACCCGGCGGTCGCGCTCAGCCGTCGAGTGCGTGTAGCGGTTCAACGTCGTCGACGTCTGCTCGTGCCCGATCCCCTTCGCCACGTCGTTGGGGCGTGGCCGACGCTGATGAATCGCCGCTGGCCGCGTGTCGCCGGGAGATCCGCGAAGAGATCGGCCTCGACCTCCCGGCCAGCCGGCTGCCGGCGATAGTTGACGGAGCGGTGTCGCAGGATGCTTGGCGCTAGGGCTGTGATCGGGTTCAGGACTGTGAGCCACGCACCGAATGCCACCAGGCAGTGTCGATGACAATCTGTTCCGTTTCGAGGACGTCACGCTCGAACGCTTCCACGTTGACGGGCCCCGGCGGCTGATCCATCAGCTCGGTGATCTCATCGGGTAGTCGCACGTTGTGCGCGTCGATGTAGTGCGCGAGCCCCTCTGGCCATACGAAGTACTTGCCGTCGGTCAGTTCGGTGGATCCGTTGCGGGTGCCACACAGCCGACACAGTGAGTGGCCGGCTGTAGCTACGAACCACGTGCCACCACGCAGGTAGTCGCTTACCCGTCGTTGGCTCGCCGCATCGGCCTCGCGGTCCACGAATAGCGCGGGGTCGGGCCAGTGCTCTTCGCCTGGCTTACACCAGTAGCCGATCAGCCGCAAAGTTCGGGAGTGGTCTGCCTCGCTGCTCGACACGGGCGTCATCGTCGCATGATCGGGAACGGGCCGAGCGTCACGGATCAGCGGAGGCCGCAGTGGCCGACTTCAGGGCGTCCCCGCAAGGACTGTTTGAGTGACGGTGCGGAGGTGAGTCGGTGGCTGATCTGGGGAGACTGCTCCGACAAAACCTGTTGCACACGGACCTGTCGTCCTGCTTGCCTGACGCCCGTCAACGACTTCCCAACCCCAGGAGAGCTGTGGCCACCACACCGCTCGGAATCGCCTACGACCACGCTGTAGGCACCAACGACCTGCCGATCGTCCTGATCCACGCCGGTATCGCCGACCGTAGGATGTGGGACCCCCAATGGGAGCGTCTCGGCAGCGAACACAACGTCGTGCGGCTTGACCTACGCGGCTTCGGGGAATCGACGGCTCCTCCAGAAGGGGCGCTGTCGCACGTCGACGACGTCCTCTCGACGCTCTCCCATCTCGGCATCGGGCGATGCCACCTCGTGGGATCGTCGTTCGGCGCCGGCGTCGCATTCGAAGTGGCGTTGACGGCGCCGCAGCTCGTTCAATCGCTCCTGCTGTGCCCGCCAGGCGGCAGCCTGCTGGCCGAACTGACCGACGACCTCAAGGCCTTCTTCGACACGGAGAAGAGCGCGCTCGCCGTTGGCGACATCGATGCCGCTGTCGAGGCCAACATCGCCTCCTGGGTCGTCGGTCCCGGCCGGGAGGCCTCGCAGGTCGACCCCGGCTTCCAGGACTTCGTACGACGCATGCAGCGCCAGGCGTTCGAGGTGACCGCGTCATGGGCAGACGTCGACGAGGTTGAGCTGGATCCGCCTGCGTTGGATCGGCTGGACGACATCAAAGCGCCGACGCTGGTGCTGGTCGGCGGTCACGACCTCGCCACGACCCGAGACTCCGCTGACCGGGTGTGCGGAGGGCTTACCAACGTTCGCCGCGTCGACTGGCCGGACGTCGCCCACCTGCCGTCGCTGGAGCAGCCCGACCGATTCCTCGCCTTGCTCCTCGGCTGGGTGGCCAACCAAGAGGGCTGATGGGCCGAGCGGTGATCTGCTCTGACCGGCGATCAAGCACCCTCGCGCCTGAGCGATGTCGGGTCTCAGGACGTCCGTGACAGATCAGTCTCGGGACGTGGGTGACGCATCCGGCTGGACGGCACTTGAAACTTCCGTGTGGGTGCTCGCGAGGGATGCCGCATCCGGCGATCTTGGTGGGTGAGACTGGAGGTCGTGCAGGTGCTGCCCTGGGCGGAGTGTCACCCAGGGCAGCACCACCCCTGCCGCCGGGACGACTCCTCCGGCCCGCTGTCGGCGAGGAAGCGCCGAGTCGGGTCGAGATCGTCCGGCCCGGTGTCGGCCCAACTAGCGATGATCGATTGGCGGCGTGCTGCGAGGCCTACGCGGTTCAGGGTTCGCGGCGGCTGAAGTCACGCGCTGGTAGCCTGACGCGTCTCGCGCAAGAGGTGGAGTCCGCCCGGTGCTCAGGATTGTGCTACGTAGGTCAGTCGCGGTCGTGGCCGCCTGCATGGTGACCGCGTGCGGTTCTTCAACGGCTCATACAGCGGATCGATCAGCGGGCGAGACGATCCCCTCCGCGGCGCAGGCGACGGGCTCGGCCTCAGCCACGAAGCCGGCTTCCCCAGCAGTTCCGGCGACCGGCGGGTCCGGCTACTCCGCGACGCTGTCCGCACGCTTGCTGACCACGGACTCGGTGCCGCCCGGATTCACTGTGGAGATCGCGACAGTTATGCCGCCGGATGCTGGAGATCAGCCCTCAGGCGTCGACGTCTCCTGCTCGGACAGCATGATCCCGCTGCTGTCGGCCACGCGGCTGACCGGGACTCCGTCAGCGATGGCCGCAGCCACCCTCAGCTATGACGCGGGTCCCGATGACCTCTGGGTGGGGAACGAAGTCCTCAGGACCTACGCCGATGACGGCGCACAACGAGCAATGACCAACCTGCGAACCTTCATCGGCCGTTGTCCCACCCTCGTCGTCTCGTCCGGCCTTGGCATCGGCGACAGGTACCGCTTCGCAGTGGCACCAGGGCCGCAGTTGGGCGATGACAGTATTCACGTCAGCTGCAGCTCGACGTCCGATTCTGGCACGCTGGAATGCGACAGCATACTCGTTCGGATCGGAACCACCTTGGTGGCCGTCCAGGAGCACGGCAACAAACCCGGCGGCAACAAATACCTCACCCCGCTCGCCGAAGCTGCGCTCCGCAGATTCCAGACGACCGGATCCTGAATGGCCCTACGCGCCCCCGAGGCCAGGGCCGTTTGCGACCCGGGTGGCGGGACGTCCCCGGACGACGGGGGACTGTTTGTGCAGGTGAGCGGCTGTGGCACTACTGGTCGAGATCGCTCGTTGGTTGCCTGTGGGTCAAGGTCGCTGGATGCCCCGGGTCGCCTTGGCCGTCAGCATGGCCGCTTCCGCTAGTCTCTGCGGGTGGCTGTCCGGGCGAGTCGTGGTGGTCGATGGCGGGCGCCTGTGAAACCTAGGCCGCCGTCGTCGTTGGAACCAGCCACCGAGGACCACGATCTTGAGGATGAGGCCACGTTCCGACGGCTAGGTTTCTTCGACCTCGACTTGTCGGGGCGGTCGGCGGATGGCGTGGAGTTCGAGCAGTGCCGGTTCAAAGGCTCGGACCTGAGCGGTACGCAGCTCGACGGGGCAGCGTTCACGGACTGCCTGTTCGAGAGCACGAACCTGGCAAACCTGCGGGCGGAGAAATCATCGATGATCCGCGCACGGCTGTCGACCTTACGGATGACGGGCGTGCATTGGATCAACGGGGCGTTACGGGATGTGACGATTTCGGAGTGCCGGCTTGACCTGTCGTCGTTCCGCTTTACGGACTTCTCCAGCGTGGTGTTCGAGGGGTGCAACCTGACCCGGGCGGACTTCCAGAACGCGGACCTGAGCGGTGTCCGGTTCACGAACTGTGATCTGACTGGCGCGCAGTTCTCGCAGGCGACGATGGAGGGGACCCGGTTCGCGAACTGCGTCCTCGTCGGGATCGGTGGGGTGACGAGCATGGGGGGCGCGGTCGTCGCCCATCAAGATCTTGTTGCCTTGTCGTACACCCTGGCCGGCGCGCTGGGGATCCGCATCGAGGATGCCGAGGAAGAGTGATCGCCTGCGGTGCCGGCTCAGCGTCGTCCGTCAGCAACAAGTCAGCGGTCCATGATCGTCGGTCGGTGCAGCAGACCCGGCGTGTGGTTTCCGTCTGGCAGCAAGCGACTGCTGCGGCCAGCCTGGCTGGGTCAGTTGATCAGTGGGCCTCGACGAGTGGGGGAAGGCAACGCGGTTACTGGTAGCCCGCCGACGAGGGCAGCCGCACCGAGGTAGGCCAGCGGCCGGAAGAGGATGAACGTGTACCCGACCCACGCAGGTTCTGCCGGATGATCGGGTGTGAAGTAGCTGGCAACCAGGGTCACGGCGCTCAGTGCCGTGGCGGGAAAGAGGGCGAGGAGACCTGCGCCGCAGACGACGACAGTGAGAGTTCGCCGCGTCGGGGTGGATTCCTGGAAGCGCCGGAACACCCATGCCGCCAGCAGCCAGCCTGCAAGACCGCCGGCAAGTAGACCGGCTGTGGTCAACGGCAGTACGACGGCGGGTGTGGTGCGGCCGACGGCGATTTGCAGCCCGTAGTGGGACTCGTCGAGGTAGCCCTCTGAGAAGACCTCCACCAGCCACCCGTCCCGGTGAAGCGCAGTCTCAGGGCAGCAACCGGACGTCTGCTTCGCCGCCGGAAGCCATCCAGCCGCCCGCATCCGTTCGTCCGCTGCCGCTACGACCTGCTGCGGGGATTTGTTGTGGGGGTAGGTGAACTGGAAGAAGACCTTCCCCGCCCGATACTCGTCGGTGCCGCCCACCACGTAGGTCCATCGGGGATCGCTGTACTCCGGGTTGTTGTCGAAGATGAAGTCCCAGCGCTGTGGCTGCGCCGCCGCCTCTGGCGGCAAGACCGGCTGGACCATCTGCAGCACCTCGGCGTTGCTCGGCAGGGGTGGCGCGGTCTGCCAGCCCAGATAGCTGCCGAACGCGCCCAGGGCCACTGCCGCGAACGTGGCGGCGGAGATCGCGGCAAGAACCCCGGCCGCTCCCCACACCCGGAACCGGAAGCGGATTCCACCGGTGAGCAGGTCCACGACCTCCGCACGGCTCGGCCGGACCCGGTCGGCCGGAGCGGCGTCCAGCAAGGTGGTCACCAACTCGGCACCGTGTCGGCGCCGGTAGGACCGCGGGTAGGTCAGCAACAACCTGCGGTAACGGCATGCGAGCCTCGCCCGGTCGCTCTGTTCTGACATCCGACTTCCTTACCGGTTCGTGAAACGACTGGACGAGGCGTATCAAGAGGGAAGCAGACCTGGCAGCGGTGCCCACCCGGCCAGACGCTCCACAGCAACCTCGGAGTTACGACGTAACCGGGCAGCCTCCTGCCGCAGGGCAGCACCCCCGCGTTCCGTGAGCCGGTAGTAGCGCCGCACCCGACCGTCGACCGCATCCTCACGATCAACCGCGATCAGCCCCTCAGCGGTCAACCGGTCCAATGCCGCGTACAAGGTGCCGGCGCTCAGCTTCACCCGGCCGCCGGACAGCTCCGCCACCTGCCGCATCACGCCATAGCCGTGCAGGGGAGGCCCGGCCAGCGCTGCCAGGATCAAGAAGGTGGGTTCCCTCATGGTCACAGCCGCAATATGCAGATGATCGATATAGTCGGGAAGCTTCCAGGGTGCGACCGCCAGGGTTCGGAATCTGGCGGTCGCACGCCACACAGCCCGTAGCCAGCGAGCCGGGGATCATGTAACCCATCAAGCGGAGCCAACATGTAACGCAACAGAGGGACTGCGACAGGTCGGCTGCCGGCGGTCTGGGAGGACTTTCTGTACGTCTATCAAGGCGGCCCGCAACGGGCCGCACGCGCCGCCGCCAGGGCGCGCGTCCGACGCTCCGCTGTCGCTCCACGCCGGCCACGCAACACGCCCGGCGGCTGGCGCGGAGAGCGGGGGAGCCCGGGGGCCGCCGCAGACGGGGTAGCTCGGGAAATGATGAAGGTTCGTCGCCGGCAGCCGGCCGCGCCGCGCCCGAGCGACGCGGCGCAGGGAAGGGCACGCCGGTCCGCGCGGCGAGTCGCGCCGGTGGTCGGGTCGCGGTCACTGCGCCTCCGGCGGGGGCGCAACGACTCCAGGATGGCCTGGGCTCCGTCCGCGCCTTGCGGTCCGTGGGTGGTTGCGCAGGGCCATCCCGCCAGCCGACGACCCGGGCGAGCCGAGCAGACCACCGCCCGGCCCGCCAGCGTCCGTCCGTGCGTCAAGGCCCGCTTGACGTGGCGGACCGGGCGGCGGCCCGCTCCCCAGGAGGGCGGGTCGGCGGCAGACGGGATGGCAAGGCCAGCGGTGGGTTTGGACCCACCCAGGGACGCCGGCCGAGGCTATCGGTCCCACCGATCGGCGTACGGTAGGCCAAGCAGCCGCATGTGGTCGTGTAACTCGGTCGACGCGTCGTGCTCCCGCAGTGCGGCCGGCGCCTGTCGTAGCACCCACAGCGACAGCGCGGGGCACCACGTGTCCTCGTTGTGCCAACTCGACCAAGGGAGCGTGTCGCCCAGCAGGTCGTACATCCACTCGTCTACGGCCGTGACCAGCCGCCGCCGCGCCACCGTGTCGGCCAGCAGCTCTGCCCAGACGGTCAACCACGGGGTGAGCTTCGTGGTGATCTCGGCGAGAAGCGTCAGGGCCTCATGGGCGGGCACCTTTGCATCGGGCTCGACCAGGACGTGCAGCCACCAGGCGTCCAGGAATTCCCGCAGGGCGTCCCGTTGTCCGGTGGGCCACTCCTGCCATCGGCCGGCGGTGAACAACCGTCCGAGGCTCTCCATCCCGGCCATTGGCTCTACTCGGCCCGCCACGAGGCCCTGGGTCAGTTGGGGCAGGATCCGGCGCAGCAGTGGCCCGGGGTAGTGCCAGCCTGTGGTCCAGTAGGTGCGGCGGAGCAGGTCGTCGTCAAGCGGCACGTCCGGGGTCTTGAGCAGTGCCAGTTCCTCCGCGCTGCCCCAGTGGCACTCGCAGTTGGACTCCTGCCGGTGGGCCGTCATGCCCTGGAAGGTGGCGGCCACACCCGACAGCGCCATATCCAGGCGGCGGCTTACGTCAGTCGGATCAGGGATCATGGTGAATCCGCCTTCGAGGACTCCGGAGGCGTATACCTGCCGAAGAGAGGATCCTAGAGCCGTACGAGCCCCGCGCGTGCCTGGGGTCAAGGAGGCTTGGGCTGGGTGACCAACTGGGTGACGACGGGCCCGGGCAGCGCCGGACGTCCATGGACTCCGGTGGATCATTGGGGCAGCTCGTCCTGCTGTTGACGCAGCTCGACGACGGCCGGTGGTTCCTTAGGGACGAAGGGGTCACGTAATGAAGGTGTCGTCCGGTCTCATGATTTCGTCCCGCACGAGCGGTACCAACGCCGACGAGCCGCCATCGTCCACGGCGACTGACATTCGGACCCGGCCGTCGCCGTCGTCAATGGCGTAGCTGACCACGGTGTACCGCTTGCCGTCCTCGCCCACGACCAGGCGCATGTCCTTGTCGTCGAGCATTGCGCGCCACTCGTCATAGCCCCTGCGTCGCCATTCCGCCAGGCGCGCCTCCGCGAGCTGCGCTGCGATCTCCTTGTTCAGCCCCATGCGCTCACTCTCCCACCCTGACCGGCTGTCGACAGCAACGGTGACAGCAACGGCCCTCGACACGGACGGCCGCCGGCCGCCGGGCGCGGACAGCCGTCAGAGGTCGCGGACGCGGATGAACCCCGCCGGACGAAGCGCCTAGAACTTACAAGCGAGGGGTCCCGACTGCCGTCTGACGTAGGGAGGGCCTACTCGGCAACGAAGACCCCTACGCCGGGCAGCGTCTCTGTCATGCCTTTGATCCGTAGGACCTGCATTGCGCGGTCGATCACGGGCTCTGTAACGCCGTAGTGCTCGATCAACTCGCGGCGACTGGGCAGCTTGGAGCCCGGCGGAAACTCGCCGGTCGCGATGCGTTCGGCGAGGTCGTCGGCGATCTGCTCGTAGCGGTAACGCGGTGGCACGGTGTTCCCCTCGGTTGGCAACACGAGTAGACCACCTACGTCAGCCCTTGACTACCCAACGGTACCTATGGGAGGTTGCCGAGGAGGTCGATTCCCCCGGTTGGCGCTGTGGGTCGTCCTCGCCGGCGTGGATGTCCGGCGCATCCCCCGCGATCGGGCATCCACGCCCCCGGACACCTGCGGCACAAGGAGGCGGCAGTGCTCCCTTCCGTCTGCCCAACTCGACGGCTCCCGGCCCCAGTCGTTGTGGCGAGCCGATGAAGCGGGTCTCGTACGACGAGTACGTCCTGGCGGCAGCGCTAACCCTCGCCCGTCGGCACCGACCCGTGTGGTCGTGGCGGCACTGGCGACACGTCTGCCGCTGCGGCGCGACCCTGCCGTGCCGAAGCCGCCACCGCATCCCTATCAACCGCGGTCACTGGCCCAGCCAGGACGGGCCGCGATGACTACTCACCATCCGATCAAGCCGGCTTGGTCCTGCGGCGGCTGTGCGGGAGAGTGGCCCTGCCCGACCCGCCGACGGGAGCTGCGAGCCGAGTACGACCGCGCCCCGGTGTCGCTGGCCCTCTATCTGGCTGCCCAGTTCGTCGACGCCGCCCAGGACCTGGCCCACGTCCCCGCCGGCCACCTGCACTACCGGTTCCTCGGCTGGCTGCGGTGAGCATCCTGCGTCCCGGCGACGAGAAGTTCCACTACAGCGACGGCTCCCACAAGTGGATCCCGCCCGACCCGGACTACGACCAAGAGGTCTGGGACGAGCAGGTCCGCCAGCACAAGCAGGGCCACCTGAAAAACGAGCAGCCCAAGGTGCGCATCCAGCGCCTCGTCTGATGCCAGCAGTACAGCAGCGAAGTACAGCAACCGTGCCAGCCGAACCGGACCAGGACGAGCCCCAGCAGGCCAGACGACCTCGTATCGAGCCCGCTCCGACCGTCTCGCCGAGAGTTCACACCGAGGGGATCACTGGTTCGATCCCAGGATTCCCGGAAACGGGAGGGGCCTTTCTGCTGTCGTACAGCAGCGGGGTCGACCTGTCATAACCGCAGCTCGGCCCCGGCCCGGCTGCAAGACTCCCAAGGATGAGCAGCGACGGGGAGCGTTCAGGAAGGCGGCGGCTGGAGCCGGCCGCGCCGGGGAGCAAGGTGACCCCGCTGGAACTCTTCTACGACCTGGTCTTCGTCTTCGCCTTTCTCAACGTGACGGCGACGAACGCCAAATACCTCACCCCGACCGCGTTGGTGAAGAGCCTTCTGATCCTGGCCCTGCTCTGGTTCGCCTGGACCACCTTCGTCGCGTTGGGCAACGTCGTACGCGTCGACCAGGGTGTCATGCCCCTGGTCGGGTTCGCGACCATGATCGTCGTCTTCGTGCTGGCGGTGACGATCCCGGACGCCTTCTCGGACGCGCCGCACGGGCTGCCGGGAGACCTGGTCTTCGCCACCTGCTATTTCCTGCTACGGGCGCTCCAGGTGCTGGCCCTCTGGCACACCGTGCGTGGCGACCGGCAGTTGCGCCGCCGGTGGTCGGGGCTCGTCGCGCCAGCGCTGGTCAGCACGGCGCTGCTGCTCGTCGCCGCACTCGTGCCGCAGCGGCTCTTCACCGGCACCGCCGAGTTCGGCGCCCGGGCCGGCCTGTGGCTGCTGGCCATCGCCGTCGAGTACACCGTCAGCGCGGTCGTCCGGACCGAGGGCCTGACCATCGTCTCAGCCGGGCACTGGGCGGAACGTCATGCCCAGATCGTCCTGATCGCGCTCGGCGAGTCGGTCATCTCCCTCGGGACAGCTTCCAACCTCGCGGTGGGATGGCCGCCCACCTGGCCCATCATTCTCGCCTCCGCGCTCGGCATCGTCCTGATCTCGGCGCTCTGGTGGGTCTACTTCGACGTCCGCGCCATCGCCGCCGAACACATGCTGCACGGCGCCCGGGGCCGCACGCGGGCCGCGCTCGCCCGGGACGCCTACACCTACCTGCACCTGCCGATGATCGCCGGGATCATCCTGTTCGCCCTCGGGCTCAAGCGGGTCCTCACCAACATCGCCGAGCCCACGGTGCCCAGTTTCGAGGATGTGCTCAGCGGAGCCGAGGTCTACGTCCTGTACGGCGGAGTCATCCTCTACCTCCTGGCGGTGCAGGGCTTCGAGCGCCGCGCCGTCCGCCGGTCCGACTGGTTCCAGGTGGCCAGGATCATGCTCCTGACGGCGCTGATTCCGGTGGCGGACCGGCTGTCCGCCATCGCCGCACTGACCCTCCTGGTGCTGGTCGCCACCGCCCTGATCGTCGCGCAGAGCATCCGCACCAGGCAGCTCCGTCGGCGCGTACGCACATCCAGGCTTGCCGAACAGCGGGAACTGGAGGCTGAGGAGACGACGTGGCGTCGCCGGCACCGATGACCGCGCACGCTGTGACCGGAACAGGCGGCGTGCGGATCGGGTGCCGGCGACGGCCTCGGTGGGTCGTGGAGAGCCCGCTGCTCAGCTCACCGCCTGCTTCACGAGCGCGCCGATCCTGGCCTCGACGTCGGCGGTCAGCTCGGTCAGCGCGAAGTAGGTCGGCCACATGACGCCCTCGTCGAGGTTTGCATCGTCACTGAAGCCGAGCACCGCGTACCGCGTCTTGAACTTCGCCGCGCTCTGGAAGAAGCAGACCACCTTGCCGTCGCGGGCGTACGCGGGCATCCCGTACCACAGCTTGGACGTGAGGACCGGCGCGTTGGCCTTGATCAGGGTGTGCAGGCGCTCGGCGATCACGCGGTCGGACTCCGACATCTCGGCGATCTTCGCGAGCACCTCGCTTTCCGTGTCGGCCTTGGCGCCCCGCCGAGCGCCCTTCTTCAGCTCCTTGGCGCGCTCCTTCATCGCGCCGCGCTCCTCGTCGGTGAAACCGTCGTACTTCTCGCCGTTCGCGATGGGGGTCTTCGTCGTGGTCGACATGACAACGTCCTCTCGGTGACGTGTGGGCTTCGGGGGTACTGGTCGGTGGAGCCCTCTCCGGGGCCGACTTCCACCGGTTGGTTCAGCGTTGACCGGTCTCTTCGGCCTTGATCAGCAACAAGGTCACCAGGTGCCCGCCTGCTGGCGGGTCGGCGCGTTGAGCCGGTTGAAGGCGTTGGTGATCGCGATGTTGAGCAGCAGCGCGGCCAACTCCTTCTGGTCGAAGTGCGTGGCGGCCACGTCCCACACCTGGTCCGGCACCGGGTCCGGCTGGTCGGCGAGCCGGGTCACGGCCTCGGTCAGGGCCAGCGCGGCGCGCTCCTCGTCGCTGAACCAGGGCGTCTCCCGCCACGCGGCGACGGCGTGCACCTGGTCCGCGCTCGCGCCGTGCTGGCGGGCCTGGTGGACGCCCCCGGCCACACACGGGCCGCAGCCGTTGATCTGGCTGGCCCGCAGGTGGCTCAGCGCCAGCAGCTTGCCGTCGACCCCGGCGCCCGCGATGGCTCTGTTGACCGCCATCAGGGCCTCCATCGCCTCGGGGACCAGAACCGCCGGGTTCGGCATGCGCTCGGTCGACATCGCTTCTCCTTCGTCGTGGGTGTCTCTGACAGGAGCCATCCGACCACCGGCGCGCCGGATCCCGCGCGGTCCGTGGGACACCGTGGGACACGGAGAACGTGGTCCAGCAGCGCAAACGCATCGCCGATCCGGGTCCGTGGTCCGGGACGGTACGGTGTTGCGCGTGTCCAGCCCCCAGGAGCGACTGGTGGCTCAGCTCGCCCGGCTCAAGGAGCTGAGCGGGCTCAGCCTGCGCGCTCTCGCCCGCCAGGCTGGTCTGAGCAGCTCGTCGCTGTCGCGGTACCTGACCGGTCAGCTCGTGCCGCCGTGGGAGGCCGTCGTGGCGCTGTGCCGGGTGGTGGGCCGCGACCCCCGGCCACTGCGCGCGGTGTGGGCCGAGGCGGCCAGGGGCGGCGCGGCGCCCGCCCCGCGCCGCAACGATCTGCCGGCCGACCTGTTCGACTTCACCGGCCGGGAAGCGGAGTCCGCGCTGGTCGAGGAGCTGCTGTGCACTACCGGCGCGGTCGCGATCGACGGCATGGCGGGCGTGGGCAAGACCAGCCTGGCCGTGCACGTGGCCCATCGGCTCGCCCCGACGTATCCGGACGGCGGGCTCTACCTCGACCTGCACGGCTTCACTCCGGGCCAGGAGCCGCTGGAGCCGCAGGCCGCGCTGGGCCGGCTGCTGGGCGCGTTGGACGTGACGCACCCCCCGGCCGGCGCCACCGAACGCGCGGCGCTCTGGCGGTCGGAGCTGTCCCGCCGGCGGGCTCTCGTCGTGCTCGACAACGCGGTCGACGCGGAGCAGGTGCGCCCGCTGCTGCCCGGCGCGGGGAAGTCCGCGGTCCTGGTCACCAGCCGCCACCGGCTGGTCAGCCTGGACGGGGTGCCGCCGGTGTCCCTGGAGCCGCTGGCCAACGACGACGCGGCTCACCTGTTCGGCCGGGCGGCCGGGCTCGCGCTCTCCGAAGAGGAAGCGGTCAGCCAGGTGCTGCGGCAGTGCGGCGGGCTCCCCCTGGCGCTACGGATGGCGGGCGCCCGGCTTCGCCACCGCCCGGGCTGGACGGTGGCGGTGCTGGCCGAGCGGCTGCGCGACACCGCCAACCGCTTCGACTCGGTGTTCGGCATGTCGCTCCGGCAGCTCGACGCCGTCCAGCGCCGCGTGTTCCGGCTGCTGGGCGTCCTGCCGGGCGCCGACTTCGACGCGGCGGTGGTGGGCGCGCTCACCGACCTGCCGCCCGGCCGGATCGGCGCGGCGCTGGAGGAGCTGGTCGACGCCCACCTGGTCCAGGAGCCGTCGCCCGGGCGGTACCGGATGCACGACCTGATCCGGCAGTACGCGGCGGACATCGCCGCCGAGGAGGAGCCACAGGCCGACGCCGCCCTGCGCCGGGTCCTCAAGCACTATCTGGCGCAGGCGGTCGCCCACGATCAGACGCTGCCCTCGCCGTACCGCAAGGAGCCCTCGCCGGGAGATCCGGCGGAGGCCATGGCCTGGTTCGACCTCGAGTACGTCAACCTGGTGGCCTGCTTCGACGCCGCCGTGCGGCTCGGCGTGGACGAGGTGGTGGCCGAACTGCCGCAGGCCATGCGGGTGTGGTTCTTCCGGCACCGCGGAACCGACGACCAGGCGCGCCTGCTCGAAGCGGCCGCAGCCGCCGCGGCACGTCTCGGCCGCGACCAGCAGCGGGCTTCGCTGCTCGCGGACCTCGGCTACGCCTGTGCCGCCGCCGGCCGCCTCACCGAGGCGCTCTCCGCCTATGAGCTGGCGGAGCAGTCAGGGCCGGACGACGACATCGCGGCTGCCCTGGCGCTGCGCACCGGCCTCGTGCTCCGGGATCTCGGTGAACTCGAAGCGGCACAGGCGCACTTCCGGCGGGCACGCGAGCTGTTCGAGAAGATCGGGCGCCGTGCCGGGCAGTCCCAGGCGTTGGCCTTCGACGGATGGGTGACACTTTACCTCGGGCGGCACCATGAAGCCGTCGAACTCGCCCGGGCATCCGTCGCCCTGGCGGACGGGCCCGCACAGATCACCGGGCTGGTCACCCTCGGTGTCGCACTGGCACCCGACGATCCGACGGAGTCGCTGCGAACGCTGCACGACGCGTTACGGCTGTCCGAGCAGAACAATCTTCAACACAACCAGGCGTGGTGCCACAACTATCTCGGTGTCGCGCTGCGGGTCATGGGTTCACCCGAGAGGGCGCTCGAACACCACCAGCGGGCCCTCGAGCTGCTGGAGCCGCTGGCCGAGGTGCAGATGGAGATCGACTTCCTGCACACCTATGCCGAGACGTGCCGCGCGGCGGGTCGCTGTGACGAGGCGCTGGCGCTGCTCGACCGGACCATCGAGTTCGCGCGTGCCCTGGGCCGGCCGTACGACGAGAAGCGCGCCCGGGCGGCGCGGGAGATCGTGCGCGCCGCACGCTGAGCCATCGCCACCGTCCGTACGCCAACGGCCTGCCCGGCCGGCCCGGAGGACGGCGGACCGGCCGGGTGGGTCGCGCTGTCAGTAGGCGTAGGTGCCGGAGATGGTGACGTTGGGGCAGTTGTTGGCCCAGTCGGTCAGGGCGCTCTTCTCGGCGCTGTCGACGGTGAGCCGCCAGCGGATCTTCACCGCGACCCACTCGTTGATGTAGCGGCAGCGGGCGGAGGGGTAGGGCGGCATCCAGGTGGCGGGGTCCTGGTCCCCCTTGGCCTGGTTGACGTTGTCGGTGACGGCGAGCAGGGCCCGGCTGTCGCCCAGGTCGTTGGCGAAGGCCTGGCGGCGGCTGGACGTCCAGTTGCGGGCTCCGGAGTCCCAGGCTTCGGCGAGGGCGACCATGTGGTCGATGTCGAGGTCGCTGGTGAGGGTCCAGTAGGCGTCGTCGTAGTAGGAGTACCAGCGGCCACCGGACAGGGTGCAGGTGCCGCTGATGCTCGGCCTGGTGGTGGCCTCGGCGATGAGAACCTCGTTGCGGGTGTGGCAGCCGTCCCCGTCGGCGTCGATCCAGTGGCGGAACAGGTCGCGGCTGTAGCCGGTGCGTACCTCGGTGGCGACGGGGAGATCGGCGACGGCGGTGGTGAGCGAGGCCGAGTAGCTGGCGGCCCAGGCGGGCTGGGCGACGCCGAGGGTGGCGGCCAGGATCGCGGCGAGGCTGACGGCCGTTGCGCGCAGGGTGCGGGTCATGGTGCTCCGTCCGGGTGAGAGCAGGTGGTTGCCGTTCTCATATAGACAGAGATGAAAGTGATCGTCCAGATCGATATCCGTGAACATCCGGTGACCGTTGCCCGATTCAGGGAAACGACGAGTGGCTGTAGGGGCCACACCACCGCTCAGTAGACGACGCTGTACCAGTGCGCGGTCTCGCCGGGAATCGGCGCCAACCGCACCTCGGTGCCGCCCGGGTGGTCGAACATGCGTACCCCGTCGCCGAGCAGCACCGGGGCGAAGAACATCAGGACCTCGTCGAGCAGCCCGGCCTCGATGCACTGCTGGGCGACGTTCGCGCCGAGGATGTTCACGTACTTGTCGCCGGCGGCCTCCCTGGCCTGCGCGACAGCGCTGTGCAGGTCACCGACGAACGTGACGCCCGGGTGTGGTGCGGCCGGCGGCCGGTGGGTGAGCACGAACACCGGCCCGTGGTACTGGCCGCCGAACGCGCCCTCGCTGTCGGTGCCGCGGTTCGGGTCGTCGCCGCCGAAGGTGCGGTTGCCGGCCAGGATCGCGCCGACGTCGGCCAGCAGGCGCTCCGCCGTCGGGTTCCCGCCGGCAAGGTAAGCAGTCAGCCAGGACATGTCGCCGCCCGGGCCGGCGATGTAGCCGTCGAGCGACGCCGTCGCCGAGTACAGCAGCTTGGCCATGAGGGCTCCTTTCGCAGTGGTCACTGAATAGACGGCCGGCGGCCGGAAAAGTAGTCGCCACGCCGAGGGCGGGTAGACGGCGCGGACACCGTCCTCGTCCTCCGTCGGGTCAAGGCCCTCACCTACCGGACCCGCTGACCCGGCCGGGCTCCGCGCCCGCGTCTTGCCGGCGTCTGCCATGCTCTGGACGGTGACCACCGGCCACCCGACCAGTCCCCGCAGCCGCAGCCGCAAGGGCAGCCGCCGCCGCGTCCGGAGCCGTACCGCCCGCCGGGCCATCCTGCTCGGCGCGGTCGCTGCCGTCGCCGCCATCGTCGTCGTCCTCGCCGTGGTCGTCGTGCCGTTGCTGCGGCCGCCCGGTCCGCGCCCGCTCTTCCAGCTCCCCGTCGCCTGCGGCGAGACCTGGCAGCTCGGCACCTATCCCGGCCACGACGACTACGACGTCGACCTGTTCCCCACCGACGGCGAGGCGTGGGGGCGACCGGTGCTCGCGTCCTACGCCGGCACGGTCACCGTGGCCGGGATCAACGGGTCGCTGGGCGGCCGCACCCCCGACAACCCGAACGGTCCGCGCGGTCGCGGCGGCGGTTACTGGGTGAAGATCGACCACGGCGGCAGGTGGGAGACGCAGTACCTGCACCTGCTCGAACCGCCCCTGGTGCGGGAGGGTCAGCGGGTCGCCCAGGGTGAGCAGATCGGGCGGCTCGGCAGCACCGGCAACTCGGGCGCGCCGCACCTGCACTACGAGCAGCGCCGGGGCTGGGAGAAGGTCGAGAGCCACTTCGACGGCGAGCCGTCCGGCATCACCCACGACGACACCGAATACACGGTCAGGCGTACGAGCAACAACTGCGCCCCCGGGCAACGGTAGCCGCTGTGCCGGTGCGGTAATTTGCTGCCGGAGCGTCGTACGCGGCTGGCATGCTGGCCGGCGTGACACCGTTGAGGATCATCAAGGGTGATGCGACCAGCCCCCAGGCCAAGGGCCCGAAGGTGATCGCGCACATCTGCAACGACCTCGGCGGCTGGGGCAGGGGCTTCGTGGTGGCGATCTCCCGTCGCTGGCCCCAGCCCGAACGCGACTACCGCGACTGGCACCGGCACCGTGCGAGCAACGACTTCGCCCTCGGCGCGACCCGCCTGGTGCGGGTCACGCCGGACGTGTGGGTGGCGAACATGGTCGGCCAGCGCGGCATCAGGACCGGCAGCGGCGGCCCGCCCATTCGCTACGACGCCGTCGAACGCTGCCTGACGTCGCTCGCCGACCAGGCGCAGGCGTTGGGGGCGTCGGTGCACATGCCCCGGATCGGTTGCGGGCTCGCCGGCGGTACCTGGAACCGGATGGAACCCGTCATCGAGCGCACCCTCTGTGCGCGAGACATCGCCGTGACGGTGTACGACCACGGGTGACGGCGTCGCCGGGAACTGGTCGTGCCGGAGCGCCGCGCCCGCCCACGTCACACCGGGCGGCCGACAGCCTGGCGCCGGTGCTCGACTGGTCCGTCCAGGCCCTCCGTGCCCGGCTGCCGGCGCGGCCCTCGGCGAACGGTCGAGCCGCTTCCCCGGGGAGTCCTGACCCGGCCAACGGGGGGTTCGCGCTCGGTGACCGCTTCGTAGACTCCGGTCATGCCGCGGATCGTGCAGTTGCTGGCCTCGCCGGTGCACCGCTACGTGGGCCGCCCTGCGGACGGCCCGGCGCCGGCGCCGCCCGGCGAGCTGGTCGAGGAGGTCCGGATCCGGGCGGGCCTGGGCATCGTCGGCGACCGGTACTTCGGCAGGCCTGCGCACCGGGAGGCGAGCGTCACCGTGATCGCGCTGGAGTCGTTGCCGCCCGGTGTCGACCTGGTGCAGGTCCGGCGGAACGTCCTCACCGCCGGCATCGCCGTGGACGAACTGGTCGGGTCGGTGTTGACCCTGGACTCGGGGGAGGGCCCGGTCAGGCTGCGGGTCAACCGGCCGGCACACCCCTGCGCCTGGATGGACGTCACCGTCGGGCCCGGCGCGTGGAAGGCGCTGCGCGGCCGGGGCGGCGTCCGCTGCACGCCCCTGAACGACGGTGTCCTGCGCGTCGGCCCGGTCGACGTCACGGTCGAGGGGTAGCCGGGCCGGGCCTCGGTCCGACCTGTCCCGGCGGGGCGACAGCCACGCCGCCGGCACCACCCGTTCCGACCACTGTCGACCTGCCCCACCGGGTGGGGCACCAGTCACCACGAGGCCCAGCGCACCGGTCGTCGACTGCCTGGGACCGGCGGCTTCGACTCTGCACAAGGCCGGGCGGGTGGGCGGACGTAGGGCCGACTCGGCGAGCTGGTCCGGTCTCATGGACGGGGCAGCTCGACAGCGCGCCGCGGGCACACCCCGCACCCGGCTGGGCGGCGTCGGCCGCCAGCGGGGCGGGTGTCACCCGGAGGCGGGTGGCGCGGTCCGGCCTCTGTCTCGCCGGTCGGCCCGGGGAGCGGAGAAGTCCCGGGGAGCGGAGACGTCCCGGCGGCGGTGAGCGCGGATCGCGAGGATGCCTCTACGATTCGGCGTATGGCGCTGCTGCACCGGGCGGAACTGCACCCGTCGAAACTGGAACTCCTGGCGGCGTGGCTGCCCGGCCGGCCGTGGTACCAGGGGCCCGACGACGCCGACGTCGTCCGCGTGGCGGCCTACCGGTTCGACGACCCGGCTGGCGAGGTCGGCATCGAGACGATGCTCGTCCGGGCCGGCGACGGGCCGATCCACCAGGTCCCGCTCACGTACCGGGGCGCTCCGCTGGACGGCGGCGACGAGTGGCTGGTCGGCACCACGGAGCACTCGGTGCTCGGCCGCCGCTGGGTCTACGACGCCTGCGGCGACCCCGTCTACGCCGCGGCGCTCGCGGGCGCCGTGCTCGCCGGCACTGGTCAGGCGGAGGAGTTCATCGAGATCGACGGCCGGCTGGAGCGCCGCGAGCCCAGCATGACCATCACCGGCGGTGGCACCTCCGGTGCCGACGCCCCGGCCGTGGGCGCGCTGCGGCAGGTGGTGCCGGACGACCCGACGCTCATCGTCACGGACGCCGTCGACCTGGTCGTCGTGCGTCGCCTCGACGGCGGAAGCCGGCCGGAGGGCGCCACGCTGACCGGCGCCTGGGCGGGCCAGCCGACTCCGCTGCCGTTGGCGTACGCCCGGCCGCGCTGACGCCCACCGGCGCACCCGCCGGACCCGGACCCGGACCGGCCCGGACGGGAACTATGGTCGGGGCCATGACCTCGGACGACGGCAGCCCCGACGACTGGACCACGCCCGGCACGTTCGAGGTCGCCCCCGGGGTCTGGCGCGTGCCGCTGCCGCTGCCCGATGACGGCCTGCGGGCGGTGAACGTGTACGTCCTGCGCCACGACGACGGTCTGGTGCTGGTCGACTCGGGGTGGGCGGTCGCCGGGGCGCGGGCCGCCCTCGACGCGGCGCTGGAGGAGCTGGACTCGACGGTCAAGGACGTCCGCCGCTTCCTCGTGACGCACATGCACCGGGACCACTACACGCAGGCCGTGCACCTGCGCCGCGAGTTCGGCATGCGCGTGAGCCTCGGTGCCGGCGAGCGCCCCAGCCTCGAGGTCACCATGTCGCCGGAGCGGGACCCGCTCGCCGAGCAGCTCGACCGCCTACGGCAGCTCGGCGCGGGCGAGCTGGCCGACACCCTGGCGAGGATCACCCGGGGGCGCGTCCCCGAAGAGGACTGGGAGCTGCCGGACGACTGGTTCCGCGGCGGCGACGAGGTCCGGCACGGCGACCGCACCCTGCACGTCGTCGAGACCCCGGGGCACACCCGCGGTCACGTCGTCTTCCACGACACCGGGTCGCGGCTGCTGTTCGCCGGCGACCACGTGCTGCCCACCATCACGCCGTCGATCGGGTTCGAGCCCGTGCTCTCCGCGAACCCCCTCGGCGACTTCCTCGGCTCGCTCGCGCTGGTGCGGCAGCGGCCCGACGCGCGGCTGCTCCCGGCGCACGGGCCGGTGACCCCGAGCGTGCACGCACGCGTCGACGAGCTGGTCGCGCACCACGGCGCGCGGCTCGACGAGACGGAGGTCGCCGTCGCCCGTGGCGCGCAGTCGGCGTACGAAGTCGCGTCGCGGCTGCGCTGGACCAGGCGGGAACGCGAGCTGGGCGACCTGGACGTGTTCAACCGGATGCTCGCCGTCACCGAGACCGCGGCGCACCTCGAGCTGCTGGTCGCGCAGGGGCGCCTGACCCGGGCCGACGCCGACGGGTTGCGCTGCTACGCGAGCGCCTGAACGCGGCGCGAAAATCGCGTCCCGGGCTCGCCTTTACGCTGTCCGCATGCCTACCCCGCTCCTGCCCGACGACCCGTCCGCGGCCGCCCGGAGCGGCACGGGGGTGTGGGGGCGGTGAGCCGCCCGTCGGTGCCCACCCAGCGGGGTGGCGGGTCGGCGGCTGCGCCCGGGGGCCGGCCGGGCGTGGCGGAACGGTGCGCCCGGATCGCCCGGTCGCGGCCGTTCGAGGTGCTCATCGTCGTGGTCATCATGGCGAACGGGGTGGTGCTCGGCCTCGAGACGTACCCGGACCTCGGCGCCGCGGGACGGGCCCTGCGCTGGTGCGAGTGGCTGTTCCGGCTGGTCTTCGTCGCCGAGATCGCCATCCGGGTGCTGGCGTACGGCCGCCGGCCGCAGGACTTCTTCCGGCACGGCTGGAACGTCTTCGACTTCCTGGTGACGGCGGCGATCTTCATCCCCGGCCTGCACGGCGACTCGGCGCTGCTGCGCTTCGTACGGGTCGCCCGGGTGCTGCGGCTGGTGCGGTTCTCGCCGGGGCTGCGCACGATCGTGGCGGCTCTGTGGCGCAGCATCCCCGGCGTCGCCGGCTTCCTCGCGCTGGCCGCCGTGACCCTCTACGTCTACGGCATGGCCGGCTGGCTGATCTTCGGGGAGCGCTATCCGGAGCAGTACGGCGACATCGGTCGTTCCCTGCTGACCCTGTTCGTGTTGTTGTCGCTGGAGACCCTGCCGGACCTCATCGCGCAGGGCATGGCGGTGTCGCCGTGGACGCTGCTCTACTACGTCAGCTACGTGATGATCACGGTGAACCTGCTGCTGAACATCCTGATCGCCGTCATCGTGAACTCGATGGAGGAGGCCCGTCGGCTGGAGATGACCGAGCGGTTGTCGCCCGACTACGACGAGGACGGCGACGGCGTGCCGGACGAGGTGGACCGGATCGCACTGACCCAGCGGCTGGACGACCTGCGGGCGGTCATCGTCGAGCTGGAACGGGAGCTGCGCATCGACCGGGAGGACGGCCACGGCCCGGCACGCCACCACCACGGCGAACGCGCGGGCGGCCGGCCCCCCGGTTAGGGGACCGGCCGCGGTGTCGGGTCAGCCCCAGATGGCCGTCGCCCACTCCGGATGGTCGACGAACGGGTTCCGGTTGCCCTGCCAGCGCTCGTAGATCCGCTGGTTGCGGCGCTTCTCGAAGGCGTCCGGCGGGTCGAGCTGGTTCCACTGCAGCAGCACCGACATCCGGCCGTGGTACGGGGCGGTGCCGTTGTTGACCGACTGGTTCATCTCCAGGTTGGGCCAGCCGTCGGTGCCCTCGTACCGGATCGCCATGTACATGATCATGCGGGCCACGTCGCCCTTCACCGCGTTGCGCGGCTCCCACGAGTCGGCGTCCGTGTAGCAGCCGGGCGCCTCGGCGACGGGGCTGCCGCCGTTGTCGAAGTCCTTGTTGCCCCGCGTGGAGTTGACCGAGACGTCGGTCGGCCGCAGGTGGTGGACGTCGGTCCCGGGGCCGGTCGCGGTGCCGAAGTCGCCGTGCGACTTGGCCCAGACGTGCTCGCGGTTCCAGTCGTCGGGGTCGCCGCCGTTGCTGGTCTTGCTCTGTGACCGGCCGGTGTAGAGCAGGATAACGTTGTTGGCGTTCGCCGGGTCCTGGTCGGTGTCCCGCAGCGCCTCCCACACCTGGTCGTAGGAGAGCTTGGTGTGCACCTTGATGATCGAGTGCAGCGAGCTGCGCAGCGCCGGGCCGGTCTTGCCGATCGCGCTGGCGTAGTAGGTGGAGTCGTACCCGCCGCCGGGCGAGGTCGGGGACGGGCCCGGAGTCGGCGACTGGGTGGGGCCCGGCGTCGGCGACTGGGTCGGCGAAGGCGTGCCGCCACCGTCGCCGAGGGTCATCGCCGTCGGGTCCTTCAGGCCGCCGTGGCTGAAGTAGGCGGTCAGCGTGCCGGTGGCGGTGACGCGCTGGCCCCGCAGGCCGGGGTTGGTGAGCAGCCCGAAGGTGCTCCGGTACGCGGCGGTGACCTGGACGTAGAGCATCCTGCTCGGGCTGGTCTCGGCCGCCGTGTCGGCGATCGCGATCGCGGTGTCGGACGTGAAACCCGACCTCAGCACGGTCGTGTTGCTGGTCGGTTGGCCGATCACGTAGCCGGTCACGGTCGCCGTCCGACCGTCCTGTGTGGCGAGCGCCTGGGCCACGGTCAGGGTGGTGGCGGCCGAGGCCACCGCCGTCGTCACCACCACGGGCGCCACCAGCACGGCGGCCAGCGCGAACGCCGTCGCGAGCCTTCTGGGCCGCGAGCGGGTACTGCTCATCGTATTCATGGACAGCGATGCTATCGGTGCGGGCGTGAACGCCGGGAGAGCGGGAGCGCAACATTTCGGGCGCGAGCCGTCGGCGGCGCCGGGTCTCCCTCGGCCCGGCCGGCCACTACCGTCGGGGCATGGTCACCGTCGCCGACGTCCGCGCACTGGCACTGACCCTGCCACGGACCACCGAGCACCTCATCCGGGACCGCGTGAAGTTCCGCGTCGGTGCCCTCGTCTACGTCGCGTTCTCCCGGGACGAGACGACGATGGGGTTCGCGTACCCGAAGGAGGAACGTGCCGGGCTCGTCGCCGGCGACCCGGAGCTGTTCTTCCTGCCCGACGCGGCCGACCTGCGCTTCAACTGGGTGTGCTGTCACCTTGACCGGCTCGACCGCGACCACATGACGGAGCTGGTGACGGAGGCCTGGCGGATGGTCGTGCCCAAGTTCCTCGCGCGCCAGCGACTGGGCAGCTGAGGGAGGCGCCCCGACGACCAGCAGCCCGACGGAGAGCACACCGGCGGCCCCGCCGGGACGGCCCGCCGGCAGGAGAATCGCGGCGCGGTCCGCCACGTCGCCGGCCGTCGGACCGTCGGCGGCGTAGGGTGGTCCGCGTGGATCAAGAGGACCGCATCGCCCTGTTCCTCGACTACGAGAACCTCGCGCTGGGGGCGCGCGACCACCTCGGCGGCGCGGCCTTCGACCTGCGCCCCATCGCCGACGCCCTCGCCGAGCGCGGCCGGGTGGTGGTGCGCCGGGCGTACGCCGACTGGTCGTACTTCGACGAGGACCGCCGGATGCTCACCCGGTCCCACGTCGAACTCATCGAGATACCCCAGCGCATGGGTGCCTCCCGCAAGAACGCCGCCGACATCAAGATGGCCGTCGACGCGGTGGAGCTGGCCTTCGAGCGCGGCTACATCTCGACGTTCGTGATCTGCACCGGCGACAGCGACTTCACGCCCCTCGTGCACAAGCTGCGCGAGCTGAACAAGCGCGTCATCGGGGTCGGCGTGGAGAAGTCGACCTCGGCGCTGCTGCCGCCCGCGTGCGACGAGTTCCTCTACTACGACCGTCTGGAGGGCGTCGACGTTCCCCCGGCGCGGGGCCGGCGCGCCCGCCCGGCGCGGCTGCCCGGCCCGGAGGCGCAGCAGGCCGAGCCGGAGCGGGAGCCCGAGCCGCAGCCGGTAAGCGAGGAGGCCGCCCGCGACGTCGACACGCTCGCCGTGCTGGTGGCGCAGACCGTGGCCGGCCTGCAGGGCAGCTCCAGCGGCGAGGTGACCGCCTCGACGCTGAAGCGGACCCTGCTCAGGAAGGACCCGACGTTCAGCGAGTCCGACTACGGCTTCCGCACCTTCGGCGAGCTGCTGCGACACCTCGCCCAGCACAACGTCGTCGAGCTGGGGGAGGGCCCCGCCAAGGGCGACCCCGAGGTGTCCCTGCCCGAGCACGGCGACCGGGAGGTGGCGTTCGGGCTGCTCCGCTCGGTGGTGTCCGACCTGGCCGGCGACGAGGGGGCGGTGGCGCTGTCCGGCCTGAAGAACCAGCTCCGCCGGGCGCGGCCCGACTTCAGCGAGAAGAAGCTCGGCTACCGCAGCTTCCTCCAGTTCTGCAAGGCGGCAGCCACCAGCGGCATCGTCGACCTGCGGTGGAGCCAGGAGGCCGACGACTACCTGCTCACCCCGCAGTCCTCCTGACCACACCGGCGGCTGGCGCCGGCCCTCCCCCGGACGCCAGTTCCTCCGGTGACGTTTGAAGATCCCGAGGATCGGAGAAGGTGCGCTGGCGCGGGCACTGCCGCCCGCCGGCTCTCGGGAGGAACTGTCATGACACGGATGGTGCGGGCGGCTGCGCTCGTCGGGGTGTTCGCCCTGGCGCTCAGCGGCTGCGGAGGCGTCGGCGGTGGCGACGGGGGCGATGGCGGCGGCACGGCCACCAAGGGTGCCCTGAGCACGATGGGCTTCGGCCTGTCCGACGAGATCGCCAAGACGCGCGTGGACGCGTTCACGCGCGACCACCCGGACGTCGACCTGAAGATCACCGAGGGAGCCTTCGACGAGCAGCAGTTCCTCTCCGCGGTCGCCTCCGGCAACCCGCCGGACCTGGTCTACATGGACCGCAAGCTGATCGGCACCTACGCCGAGCGCGGCTCCATCCAGTCGCTGACGGACTGCGTCGAGAAGCAGGACATCGACATGGGGCAGTACCGGCCCGCCGCCAGGGAACAGGTCACCCTCGACGGCACCGTCTACGGCATCCCTGAGTTCTCCATGGTCCGGGTGGTCTACCTCAACGAGGCGCTGCTGCGGCAGGCGGGCCTGACCGCCGACGACGTCGATCTCGCGAACTGGGCGGGGCTGTCGGCGCTCAACGCCAAGCTGGCCACCGTCTCCGGGGGCCGGCTCTCCCGCATCGGCCTCGACCCGAAGATCCCCGAGTTCCTGCCCATGTGGGCCAAGGCCAACGGGGCCGACCTGCTCTCCGCCGACGGGACGAAGGCGAACCTCGACGACCCCAGGGTGGTCGAGGCGCTCAACACCGGCGTCAGGCTGATCCAGGACCAGGGTGGCTGGGGGAAGTTCAAGTCCTTCCGGGACACCTTCGACTTCTTCGGCGCGCAGAACCCCCTGGCCAAGAACCAGATCGTCGCGTGGCCGATGGAGGAGTGGTTCCTCAACCAGGCCGCCAAGAACAGCCCGAAGGCCGAGCTGGTGGTCAAGCCCTTCGTCGATCGGCAGGGCAAGCCCGTCACCCTGTCCTCCGGGCAGGCCTGGGTGATCCCCAAGGGAGCCAGGAACCCGGACGCGGCGTGCGCCTTCGCCAAGACGGTGACCGCCACCGACACCTGGGTCGCCGCGGCCAAGGCCCGCGCCGACGCGCGCAAGGCCGCGGGCCAGCCGTTCACCGGCGTCTACACGGGCAACGTCGCCGCCGACAAGCGGATCTTCGACGAGCTGTACCAGCCCACCGGCAACAAGCGGTTCGACGACGCGGTGGCCACCATCCGCTCGGTGCAGGACAGCGCGTTCGCCATGCCCGCCTCGCCCGCCGGCGCCGAGTTCGACAAGGCCTGGACGGACGCCGTCAACCGGGTGCTCTCCGGCCAGGCGCAGCCGGCGCAGGCGCTGGCCCGCGCCCAGCAGGAGGCGACCGCCGCGCTGGACAAGGCGTCGAAGTAGGCCCGGGGATGGCCACCACCACCGTCCCCGCCCCCGCCGGCCGGCGGCGTCGTACGCCGCTGGCCCGGCGGGAGGCGCGTTGGGCGTACGTCTTCCTGGCGCCCTGGATCGTCGGGTTCCTGGTCTTCAACGCCGGGCCGATGATCGCCAGCGCCTGGCTCAGCCTCACCGAGTACGACGTGATCAACGCGCCCCGGTACACCGGCCTGGACAACTACCGGGAGCTGATGGCCGACCCGATGGTGGCCCGCAGCCTGGGCAACACCGTCTACTACACGGCCCTGCACGTGCCGCTGGTGATGGCCATCTCGCTGGGGCTGGCGCTGCTGCTCAAGCGGGTGGGACGGTTGCAGGGCTTCTTCCGTACCGTCTTCTACCTGCCGGTGATGACCCCGGCGGTGGCGGTCGGCATCCTGTTCCTGCTCCTGCTCAACACCCAGGACGGCCTGATCAACCGCGGCCTCGCCCTGCTCGGGATCGAGGGTCCGAGCTGGACCACCGACCCCGACTGGGTGATGCCCGGCATCGTCCTGATGAGCCTGTGGAGCCTCGGCTCCACCGTGATCATCTACCTGGCCGCCCTGCAGAACGTGCCGCGCGACCTGTACGAGGCGGCGAGCATCGACGGCGCCGGCGGCTGGGCCCGGTTCCGGCACGTGACGCTGCCGATGATCTCCGGTGCGCTCTTCTTCACCCTGGTCGTCAACACCATCGCGTCCCTGCAGATGTTCACCGAGGTCTACACCATGTACTTCGGCAACCGGCAGACGCAGGGCTCGTTCAACAGCGACGCCGCGTCGTTCTACGTCATCCACCTGTTCCAGGAGGCGTTCCAGTTCCTGCACATGGGCTTCGCCTCCGCGATGGCCTGGCTGCTCTTCGTGATCATCCTGATCATCACGCTGGTGCAGGTGAAGCTGAGCAACCGCTTCGTGTACTACGAGGGAGACCGGCCGTGACGGGGCACCGGGGGCGGCGCGGTATGGCCCGCGCGCGCCGGACCGAGGGAGGCCGGTCGTGACGGCCGCGATCGAGCGGACGGCCGCCGCCCCCGTGGCCGCCGCCGTGCCGTCGGCCGTCGAGCGCCGGCCGGCGGCCGAGGACGCCGGGCGGCCGGTCTGGCAGCGGGTGCTGCTCGTGCTCGCGCTCGTCGGCGCCGCCGTGCTGTTCACGGCGCCGTTCGTCTGGCTGATCAGCGCCTCGCTGCGGCCCCGTGAGTACGTCTTCTCCACCGGGTTCCTGCCCACCCCGTTCGCGCCGGGGAACTACGCCGAGGCGTGGCAGGCCGTGCCGATGGTCACCTGGCTGCTCAACAGCCTGGTGGTCGGCGTCGCGGCGGCGGTCGCGGTGACGCTGTCCAGCGCGTGGGTGGCGTTCGGGTTCGCGTACTTCCGGTTCCCCGGGCGGGACATCCTGTTCGGGCTGGTGCTCGCGACGATGATGCTGCCGTTCGCGGTCACCATGATCCCGACGTACCTGATCTGGTCGGAGCTGCGGTTGACCGACACCCAGGTGCCGCTGTGGGCGGGCAACCTGTTCGGCTCGGCGTTCTACATCTTCCTGCTGCGGCAGTTCCTGCTCTCGCTGCCCCGCGAGTACTTCGAGGCGGCCCGGGTCGACGGGGCGAGCTACCCGCAGTTGTTCTGGAAGCTGGCCTTTCCGCTGATCCGTCCCGCCCTGCTGGTGGCCTTCGTCTTCGAGTTCAAGGCGAGCTGGACGGACCTGATGAAGCCGCTGATCTACCTGCGCAACGAGGAGCTGTACACCCTGCCGCGCGGGCTGAAGGTGGTGCTGGACCGCTTCGGCTACGGCGGCGAGCAGCAGTGGGAGATCGTGCTCGCGGGCAGCGTCGTCGCGACCGTGCCGATGCTGGTGCTGTTCTTCCTCGCCCAGCGCCACTTCGTCGAGGGCATCGCCACCACCGGCCGCAAGGGCTGACGCCCGGACCGGCCCGACCCGCCGTTCGGGCCGGGCCGGGCCCGTGGAGGTCGACCCGCGCCTTGGCGGCCGAACGGCCGGCGGCGGGCAAGGCCCGGTCGGTCAGGGAATCGCCAGGCCGTACGCGGCCAGGATCTCGGTGATCGGCTGGTAGTAGGTGGTGCCGCCGGTGGCGCAGTTGCCGCTGCCTCCGGAGAGGATGCCGAGGATGGTGCCGGTCGCGGCTACGTAGAGGGGCCCGCCGCTGTCGCCGGGCTCGGCGCAGATGTTGGTCCGGATCAGGCCGGTCACGGTGCCCTGGGCGTAGTTGACGGTCGCGTTGAGCCCGGTGACGCTGCCGCAGCGTACGCCCGTGGTGGCGCCGCTGCGGCAGACCGCCTGGCCGATGTAGGCGTTGCCGGCGCCGTAGACGGTGAGCAGCCCGGGGTGGGTGTAGACCGCGCTGGGGTGGGCGATCCCGCCGGTGTAGCGCACCAGACCGTAGTCGTTGCCGGGGAAGCTGGTGCCGGCCCGGGTGCCGAGGACGGTGGTCTGCGCGCTGTCGGCGTACCAGGTCGAGGCGGCGACGGTGCAGTGGCCGGCGGTGACGAGGTAGGCGGTGGTGCCGCTGCGGACGTTGGCGCCCAGCGAGCACCGTCCGCCGCCGCCGTAGACGGCCTGCCCGCCGGCGATGAGGACGCGCAGGTGGCCCGGCTCCCGGCGCAGCAGCGCCCCGGCGCGGGCGGCGGTCGCCCGGAGCGCCGCCAGATCCCGGGTCGAGACGGTGTCGTCGACGGTCAGCGTCATCCGCCCGGTGGCCGGGTCGAGTCCCCAGGCGGTGCCGGGGGTGCGGACCGCCGCGAGCGTGGCCGCGGCGCGGGCGGCGTCGGCGTGGTCGGGGGCGGCGTGGGCGGGCGCCGGCAGGCCGAGCAGCAGCGCGGCGAGCAGGAGCAGGGCGAGCGGGAGACGACGCATCCGAACCTCCGATAGATCCGTCTCTGTCGATTCCCTACAGGATCCACCCGCGGGTCTGCCACGGACAAGCCACGGGTCGCGGCGGCCTGCGGACCCGCCGGAGTCCCCGTCGGGGGCTGCTGCCGGCGAAGATCGACGCCGGCGGACGCGGCGCGTGGCGGCGGCGCCGGCCGCGGAGGTGTCAGCGGCGCGCGGCATCGGCCGCGGAGGTGTCAGCGGCGCGCGGCGGCGGCGTGCCGGAGCGCGTCGAGCAGGCCGCGCAGGGCGGGCTGGTCCAGCGCGGCCTCCCGGACGGCCGCGTGGATCGCCCGGACCGGCCGCGGGTGGCGCAGGGGGCGGACCACCACGTCGGGGTGCGGGCTGTCCAGCGCGGTGCGCGGGACCACCCCGACCCCGAGCCCGGCGGCCACGAACGCCTGCGTGGTCGGGTAGTCCTCGCTCTCGACGGCGACGGCCGGGCTGAAGCCGGCCGCGCCGCAGGCGTCCAGCACGGCCTCCCGGCACGGGCCGGCGGGCTCGCTGCCCACCCAGGGTTCGTCGGCGAGGTCGGTCAGGTCCAGCACCCGCGCGCCGGCGAGCCGGTGCTCCCGTGGCAGGACGACCAGGTAGGGGTCGTCGAGCAGATGGACGAGCCGTACGCCGTCGCGGGCCTGCCCCCGGCGGCGGACCACGATGGCCAGGTCGGCCTCGCCCCGCTCCACCTCGGGCAGCGGATCGTCGGGGTCGACCAGCCGGAGGTCGACGCGGACGTCGGGGTGCTCGCGGCGGAAGCGGGCCAACGCCGGCGGCACCAGGGCGGCTCCGGCGGTGGCGAAGTAGCGGACCGCCAGCCGCCCCGTGCGTCCGGCCCGCAACTCGGCGAGGGCGGTCTCCGCCTCGGCGAGGTGCCGGCCGATGACGGCGGCGTGCTCGGTGAGCAGCCGCCCGGCGGCCGTCGGGCGCACGCCCCGACCGGACCGCTCCAGCAGCGTCGTGCCGGCCTGCTTCTCAAGCGCGGCGATCTGCTGGCTGACGGCGGACGGCGTGTAGCCCAGGTGCGCCGCGGCGGCCGTCACCGATCCGCTGGTCACCACGGCGCGCAGGACCTGCATCCGCCGTACGTCGAGCATGTAGCAGACCTTAACAGTTCGGCAGAAACCTTCACTTGTGCTGTTGGGTTGCCCCGGGCACGGTGGACCGGGACGGCGGAGCGGGCGAGACGGGGGGCGGCGATGGGCGGCGGACCGTGGGCGTTGCTGCGGCTGGGCGTACTGGCCCTGCTGTGGGGCTCGACCTTCTTGTGGATCAAGGTGGCCCTGGAGGGGTTGTCCCCGGCCCAGGTCACCGTCGCCCGGTGCGCCCTCGGCGCCGCCGCGCTGCTGGTCGCCTGCCGTTGGGCGGGGCACCGCCTGCCGCGCGACCGGGCGACGTGGGGCCGCCTGGTGGTCGCGGCCTTCTTCTGCAACGCCCTGCCGTTCGCCCTGTTCAGCGTGGGGGAGCGGACCGTCGACTCCGGGGTGGCCGGCGTGCTGAACGCCACGACGCCCCTCTGGTCGGTGCTGCTCGGGGTCGCCCTCGGCACGGAGCGGGCGCCGCGTCCGGTCCGACTGACCGGGCTGCTGCTCGGCTTCGCCGGCGTACTGACGATCTTCGCGCCCTCAGGCCGGGCGGGGCTCGTCAGCGTGGACTCGCTCGCCATCCTCGGCGCCGCCGCGAGTTACGCGGTCGGCTTCGCCTGGATGGGCCGCGAGCTGGCCGGCCGGGGCACCCCCACCATCGCGCTGTCCGCCGCCCAGCTCGTGGCGGCCACCGGGTGGAGCGTCCTCGCCCTGCCCGCCGGCGGCCTGGTCGTGCCCCGGCCCACCCCGGCGACCGCCGTCGCCGTCGTCGTCCTCGGCGTGCTCTGCACGGCGATCACATTCCACCTCACCTTCCGGGTCGTCGCGGAGGAGGGCGCGACGAACGCCGCCGCCGTCGGATACCTGCTGCCGGTGGTGTCAGTGGCGCTGGGGGCCGTGTTCCTGGGCGAGGGCCTGACGCCGCGTACGGTCGTCGGAATGGTCGTCGTGCTCGCCGGCGTGGCGCTGACCCGGCGCGGCGCGGCGGCCAGGGACGCCCCGCCCGCCGAGAACCCGCCGCACCCCGTCGCCGCCCGGTCATGACGGCGCACCCGGCGGGCTGCGGCGCTCCGGCGAGGGTCTGGGGCGGGGTGGCGCACCGGCGGGCTCGACGCGGCGCGCCGGCGGTCAGCCGGTCCGAGCTGCTACGGCAGCGGGACCGAGATGCTCCGGGCGTGGTCGGTGAGGGCCGCGCCGACCACGGTCGCCTCCAGCGGCAGCACCTCCAGGCAGCGGCGCACGGCGGCGGCCATCAGCGCGTTCGGCACCCGCATCGACAGCGTGCAGTGCGGCACCCAGCGCCCCGGCTGGTAGTGCTCGACCAGCCCGATGCCGGCCTCGGCCAGCCGGCCGTGCACCTCGGCGTGGTGCGCGAGCAGCTCGGCGGTGGGGGTCGGGCCCAGCCAGAGCACCCGCCCGACGAACTGACCGGCGTGCTGGAAGCTCAGCCGCAGCGGCGCGGCCACCACCGTGCCGCGCAGCGCCGCCGCGACCCGTTCCGGGTCGAAGCGGGGCGCGACGGCGAGCGAGACGTGCGGTCGGTGGCGCTGCTCCAGCAGCGACCGCATGCTCTGCACGCCCTCGGCCTCCAGCGCGTCCCAGAGCACCCGGATTCGCCGGGTGGCGTCGGTGTCCAGGTAGAGCTCCAGCGCCGCGACCACATGATCACTTTAGGACGTGGTGGTCACGGCACGACGACGGCCCGGCCCTCCAGCGTGCCGTCGGCCATCTTCCGGTACGCGAGGACCGCCTCGTCGAGCCGGAAGGTGCTGGCCTTCGGCTTCACCAGGCCCCGGGCGCCCAGTTCCAGCACCTCGATGAGCTCCGGCCGGCTGCCCCAGTACGTGGTCTGGATGCTCACCTCGTACGGCACGCCGAAGTAGCTCACCGGCAGGATGCCCCCGCCGATGCCGACGATGGTGAGGTCGCCGACGGTGCGGGCGGCGGCGGCACCGAGCGCGAGGGTGGGGTTGGCCCCGACGAAGTCCAGCACCACGTCGGCGCCCCGGCCACCGGTGGCCCGGCGGATCTCCTGGGCGGTGCCCTCGCCGGAGAGCATCGTCAGGTCCGCGCCGCACTCCTCGCCGAGCTTCAGCGCCTCCTCGCGGGTGTCCACCGCGATCACCCGGGCCGCGGTGGTGGCCTTGAGGATCTGCACGCCGACGTGGCCGAGCCCACCGACGCCGACCACCACGGCGGTGCTGGTCGGGCCGAGCTTCGCCCACGAACGGCGGATCGCGTGGTACGGGGTGAGGCCCGCGTCGGTCAGCGGCGCCGCCAGCACCGGATCGAGCCCCTCGGGCAGCGGCACCACCTGCCGGGCCTGCGGCACCAGCATGTACTCGGCCATGCCGCCGTCCAGGCCGAGCCCGCCGCCACCGCCGGGCACCGGCGCCTCGGCGATGTTCTCGCAGTACGGGTCGATGCCCACCCGGCAGCGCGCACAGGTGCCGCAGCCCCACGGGCCGTAGACGGCCACCGGCTGGCCCACCGTCAGCCCGGTGACCCCGTCGCCGAGGGCGTGCACCCAGCCGGCGTTCTCGTGGCCGAGGGTGAACGGCGGGTTCCACGGCACGGCGCCGGCCTCGAAGTCGTGCATGAGGTGGAGGTCGGAGTGGCACGCGCCGGCGGCCCCGATCTTCACCACCACCTGCCCGGGGCCCGGGGTCGGCTCGTCGACCTCGACCAACTCGGGTTCCGACTTCCAGTTCGGCAACCGCAGCGCGCGCATGAATGTCTCCTGTCCTCCGGTTTCCGGCTCTGCCCGCCGCCTGCCCGCTCAGCGCCCGGTCAAACGATCCGCCTTCCGGTGGCCGCAGCGCTGCGCCACGTCGAGCGGCGCGGTGCTGGCCGCCTCCCGCGTCTCACCCCGTCCGGGTGAGTCGGGCTCACCCCCGCCGGTGTCCTGCTCCGAACCGTCGGCTGCCCACACCGACAGGTGCGGCCCGATGCCGAGCCCGCACCGCTGGCCTTGGGCACTGGTCGAAGACGGCGTACAGCTCTGCGACGGTCGCCGGGAGCGCGGTCGTCACGGCACGGCCGGCGCGTCGGGCCGGCCGCCCGGGGTGGCGCCCGACACCGGGGCGGAATCGACGGCCGCCGACCGCTGCGCCGGGGCGGCCGTCCCGGACGAGGGCGCGGCGGGGGCGGCCGGTGGTCCGGCCCGGCGGGCCAGGCCCCGGTCGACGCCCACGAAGAGCAGGCCGAGCAGCCAGAACGCGACGGCGAAGAAGACCGCGCTGACGCCCACCCCGTCGTAGCCCAGCTCCCCGGCGTCGAGGAACGGGTACGGGTACCGCTCGACCACCAGCCCACGGACCAGCGCGAAACCGAGGTAGCCCAGCGGGAACGCCAGCCACCACGCCGCATACCGCGGGCGGAGCCGGCCCCGCCGGTCGAACAGCGCCCAGTCCGCCACCGCGAGCAGCGGCACGACGGTGTGCAGGAACTGGTTGCCCAGCGCCTCGCCGAACGCGCGGTCGGGCTGCGGCATCGCGAACGGGCTGGCGGGGTTGGCGAGCACCAGGTGGTAGACCACGCCGGTGATGGTGATGTAGAGGGTGACCGCGCCCTTGAGCGGCGACGGCGGCTCGGGACGGTCCCGCCAGGCCAGCCAGGCGGCGTATCCGGCGAGGAGACCGACGGCGACGTTGCTCTGGATGGTGAAGTACGGCAGCAGGCCGGTGACGGTGGCGGGACCCAGCGCGGTGAGCACGATCCCGGCCAGCACGCTGATCACGATCACCACGCGGAAGAGCATCGCCACGCGTCGACGCCGCAGACTCATCGGGGCAAGCTATCAGCCGGGCCGATCTGGGTCAGCGCCCGTCGTCGCTGCGCGATGTGGGGCGACCGTGGTCGGGCGAGACCTGGATGTTGCCGGGCGAAGGCTGGACGTTGCCGGGCGAGATCTGGATGTTGCCGGGCGAGATCTGAACGTTGCCGGGCGCCGAGGGTCGGCCGGCCGGGACGGAGGGTGATGTCGTGGGTCGTCCGGACGGCTGGGGGGTCGGGGTGCCGTCGGGCCGGTCGACCGGTGTGCCCGATGCCCCGGGGACCGCCGACTCGCCGGGCAGCAGGCGGTCGCAGTAGCCGGCCACCTTGCCGCGGCCGCCGGCCGCGCGGACGAGGTCGTCGAAGGCCGGCTTGTCCAGGGCGCGGCCCGGGCCGTCGCCGTCCGTCCGGTAGGCCCGGCACAGCGCTGCCACGGACGCGCTCGGGTCGGGCCGGCCCTGCGTCGTGGTGGGCGGCGCGGACGGCCGGCCGGGACCCGCGGTGGGGGAGACGGCCGGAGGCGGCGCGGGTGTGGCGGTGGTGGGGGCGGGGCCACGCAGCGGTCCGGGCAAGGTGCCCCCGGTCGCGGCGAAGGCCACCCCGCCGGTGACGGCGAGAGCGACACCGGCCAGCGCGGCGCGAACGCCGAAGCCGGCGAGGGCGCGGCCCCGACTCCGCTCGTGACTGCCGACGGGGGTGCCGGCCCGCGCCAGCCGGTACGCCCGTACCGCGGCGTCCTCCCCGGCGAGCTCAGCCGCGCGGGGTGCGGCACGGACCGCCGTCAGGAGCGACGCGACAGGTTGCGGAGCGTCCCGCGGGTCGACGACCGGACCGCCGAGCAGTCGCTCGACGGTCTCCTGGTCCATCCGGTGTGCTTTCATCTCGTGTCCCTCAGCGCCGCCAGATGCCGGGACGTCACACGGAATGGAGTGTGACGTCCGACAACCACCGGGCCGGGAAGCGGGCCGCGCGGGGGGCGTCAGCCCATGGTCTTGGCGCCGTCGATGGCCTCGCGGAGGATGTCGGCGTGCCCCGCGTGCTGGGCGGTCTCGGCGATCAGGTGCAGCAGGACGCGGCGGACCGTCCAGCTCGCGCCGGGCTCGAACCAGGGGGCCTGCGGCAGCGGGTGGACGGCGTCGAGGTCGTGCGTGGCGACCAGCTCGTCCGTCGCGGCGGCCACCCGGTCGTAGTCGGCGAGCAGCCCGGCGAGGGTCTCGCCGTCGAGCATGCGGAACTGGGCGGCCCAGTCGAGGGGCTCACTGTTCATCGCCTCGGCGCCGCCGACGGCGAACCGCATCCACCGGTGCTCGACCTGCGTCACGTGCTTGATCAGGCCGCCCGGGCACAGCTCGCTGACCGTGCTGCGGGTCGCGGCCTGCTCGTCGGTGAGCCCCGCGACGGTCTGTCGGAGGAAGCCGCGGTGCAGGCGCAGCGTCTCCACCAGGTCGGCCCGCTCACCGGTCAGCTGCTCTGTCGTGGTCATCCCGCCACCCCTCTTCACGGACGTCCGAACGGGCTCAGGATAGGGCCGGCCACCGACAGAAACCGCGTCCTGGCGTGCCGGCTTTCCGCCACCGGTTGCCGATTCGTCCGATCCGCGATCCACTGAACCACATGGGTGTCATCAAGGTGGGCACGTCGTCCTGGGCGGACCAGATGCTGCTGCGCTCGGGGTGGTACCCGCGTGCGGCGAACACCCCGGCCGGCCGGCTCGGCTTCTACGCCGGGCGCTTTCCCCTGGTCGAGGTCGACACCTCCTACTACGCCGTGCCCGTGCCCGAGACGACGCAGGGGTGGGTCGACGCCACGCCGGAGGGGTTCACCTTCGACGTCAAGGCCTTCAGCCTCTTCACGGGCCACCCGACCCCGGTGGCGGCGCTGCCCCGCGACCTGCGCCCGGCCGGCGGTCCGAGCCGGATCCGGCGCCGGGACCTGCCGGCGACCGCGTACGACGAGCTGTGGGACCGGTTCCGGGCGGCGCTCGACCCGATCGCGGCGGCCGACCGGCTCGGCGCGGTCCTGCTCCAGTTCCCGCCGTGGCTGGCCCGCGGCGCCGCCGCCGAGCGCCGCATCGCCGAGCTGGCCGAGCGCTGCCGGCCGTGGCGGGTCGCCGTCGAGCTGCGCCACGGGTCCTGGTTCGACGGCACGGCGGCGCTGGACACGCTCGGTTTCCTGCGGGAGCGCGACCTGTCGTTCGTCTGCGTGGACATGCCGCAGGGGCACCCCTCGTCGGTGCCGCCCATCCTGTTCGCCACGGCGGAGCTGGCGGTCGTCCGCTTCCACGGGCACAGCAGCGCCTGGGGGACGGGGGACAAGCAGGAGAAGTTCCGCTACGCGTACGGCGACGAGGAACTGCGCCGCTGGTCGGAGCTGCTGACCGAGCTGGCCGGGCAGGCCGGCGAGCTGCACGTGCTGTTCAACAACTGCTGCGGCGACCAGGCCCAGCGCGACGCGGACCGGCTGGCCGAACTGCTGGGCGTCGAACCGGTGGGGCGGGTCCGCCCGGCGCGGGCGGGGGCGGCGTCGCCCTCCTGACGGCGGGCGTGCGACCCGGGTCGGCCGGCCCCGCGGGGCTAATTGCGTCGACCGGGCCGCGCGGGCTCCGGCATGATCGCCGGGTGACGGCACCCTCTCGCGCGCTCTTGCGCTGGCAGTTCGACCTGACGTGGTCGCTGTTCGAATACCACCTCGAGCGCATCGAGCCGGCGGACTTCCTCTGGGAGCCGGCCGGGCTCTGCTGGACGGTGCGTCGCGGCCCCGACGGCGGCTGGACGCCCGACTGGGCCGACACCGAACCCGACCCGGTACCGGTCCCGACGATCGGCTGGCTGACCTGGCACATCGGCTGGTGGTGGACGGTCACCACGGACCACCTCCGGGGGCAGCCGCCACGACAGCGCGCCGACGTGGAGTGGCCGGGCGCGGGCGAGCCGACGGTCGCGTGGCTGCGCGGCCTGCGTACCGAGTGGCTCGGTGTCCTCGACCGCCTCACCGACGCCGACCTCGACCGCACGGCATCGCTCCCCTGGCAGGACGACACCGAGCACACGGTGATGCACATGCTCGGCTGGGTCAACGCCGAGTTGATGAAGAACGTCGCCGAGATCGGTCAGCTCCGGCTGCTGCGCGCGGCGGGACCCGGGGCCTGACCGGGCCGCGCCCCGAGGCCGGGGACGGCCGGGACGTACCGCGCCGCCGCCCACGTCGCTCAGGAGCGCCGGCCCCGGGTCCGTAGCGCGTCCTCCGTCCGCTCCTCGACGTCGGCGGCGTCGGGGAAGGTCCGCCGGGACGGCGCCGGGTCCGGGGGCGCGCCGGGTCCGGCCGGCAGCGTACGGGTCGGCTCGGTCGGCCCGAATCCGTGCCGGCCCCCCTTCCCGGCCGGCCCCGCCGGCTCGCCGGCGCGGCGGTCCCCGCGCCGGCCCTCCGGCACGGCGGTCTCCTCACTGCCCTCGTCCATCGGGTCGTGCTCGCCGGTGCCCCAGGGCGGTTCCGCGTCGAAGCCGTCCCTGGTCACCCACGGGGTGATCGACTCCGGTGTGCGCCTGCCCCCGCTGCGTCCGTCTCCTGCCGCCATGGTCACCTCGCTGGTCGGGTCCGCCGCTACCGGCCCCGATTGCCCGTCCCGGGGCCGGTCATGCCTGCGCGGGCGCCCCGGCGCGGTCGTGCCGGGCGGACCCGCCGCGCCCGACTCCGGACGCGGAGCGGCGCCCCGCCGCCGAGGAGTCGGCGGGACGCCGGTGGGCACGTCGCCCGGTCAGCGACCGGACATCGCCATCCGCCTCTTCTTGGCCGCCGCGCCCATCGCCATCACCGCGCCCATCCCCTTCGGCAGCCCGCCCGCGCGGCCGAGCATCCCCCGGAACACCTCGCCGGGCTTCTGCTGCTCGCCCATGTACGCGGTCACCACGATGAGCGCCCCCGTCAGCGCGGGCACCGCCCACTGGAGCATCCGCATCTTCCGCTGGCAGGACGCCACGTTCGACGGGGTCTGCGAATTGGGTTCGGTGACCCCCTCGACCGACGGGCCGCCGGCCTTCTCCAGCTTCATGCCGAGCATCCGGCTGTAGCCGGTCACCGCCAGCGCGCCGACCGTCAGCGCGGTCTTCAGCGTGCTGACCCGGGCGACACCCGACTGCGCCGCCACCCGGGGGCTCTCCGTCACCAGTTCGCCGACGGCGCCCGCGAGGTGGGCCCCGATGGCGGCGGCGTTCACCGGCGTCCACCGGGCCCAGCCGGCCGAGGCCATCGGCAACCGCTGGGTCGAGTCGTTCATCTGTGCCGCCGCGCCGTTGACGCCGAACGCTCCCATCAGGGAGCCCCCGAACCAGGCCGCCAGGCCCAGATCGTGCATCGAGCGCAGTGCGGTGTGCCGTTCGGACATCTGATCCCCTTCCACCGTGTTGGGCGCTGCGGCATACCCGCCGCCCGGTCGGCTATGCCCGTCCGTCACCTGCCGATAGGGCGCGGTCACGCGGATTCCGGGGAAGACCGGGAACCGGTGGCGTGGCCGCGCCGCGCCGCGGCGCGGACCCGTCCGGGCGGCGGCGGGTACGGGCGGTCGCACCGGCGACGGGGCGCGGCCGGGAGGAGTCGGCGGGGCCGGTGCGGGTAGATCGCGGGACGGACGATCCGAGCGAGAGGGGAAGAGGATGTCGCAGCCCGACGAGAGCCGGGAGAAGACCGCCTCCACCGACGCGGTGCTGATGCACCCGGGCAACGATCCGCGCAAGACGACGTCCCAGGTGCCGCCGCCGCCCGAGCGCGGCGAGACCCGTGTCGAGCGGGACGGCGAGATGGTGCCCGTCGAGACCGACGAGTGACCGGGCTCCGGGCGGCGGGCACACGGCACGCCGCCCGGGGAGGCGTGCGGGCGTGACGTCGGCGGGACCGACCCGACCGTGGCGCGCAACGGTCGGCCGAGGACGCCTCAGCGGGCCGGCAGGTCCGTGGCGAAGCGGGCCACCCGGGCCGCCAGCGGCGCGGCGGCGCGTACCCAGGTGAAGTGGTCCATCCGGGCGCCGGCCTGCGCCGCGGTGTAACGCTCGCGCACGACGGGCGCCGCGGCCAGCTTCGCGCAGAGGTGGTCGAGCGTCTCGTGCGGCGTGTACTGGTCGTCGTCGACGCTGACCGCGAGCACGGGGCTGCGCAGCTCCCGGACGGCCGCCTCGGCGTCCACCCCACCCAGGCGCGGGAAGCGGCCGGTCCGCGCGGTGTGCGCCCAGTCCCGGATCACCCCGCGCGCCTGCCGGCCGCCGAAGCCCCAGCCGGGCCAGACGCCGAGCAGCCGGGCCGTCGCCGCGATCCCCTGGGTGTACGGCAGGACGCCGTACCCGCGCAGTCCCGGGTAGCTGCGCCACCAGGGCATGCCGACGGCGACCAGGGCCAGCCCGTCGACGTCGTGGGCGCCGTGCACGGCGAGGTGCAGCAGCGCGGTCTGCCCGCCGAGGGAGTGCCCGAGCAGCACCGTCTTCCGCCCGTCCCGCCGGGCCTTGAGCGCCGCCAGCACGGCGCCCACGTCGGCGGCGAGTTCCGCGTAGCCGTAGCGACAGGCGCGGCTCGGCGCGGGCGTGCTCTCCCCGGTGCCCCGCAGGTCGGCCACCGCCACGGCGAGGCCGGCGGCGCGCAGCTCGGCGGCGAACGGCCGGTAGTAGCGGGCGCGCACCCCCATCGCGGGTGAGACCAGCACCAGCGGCGCGTCGGCGACGCCGTCCGGCTCGGGGTAGACCTGCAGCCCGATCCGGGCCCCGTCGACCTCGACGAACTCCTGCCGGTATTCCCCCGTCGCGTTCATCGCCCCAGGCTACGGCCCGAGGCTACCGGCGGGTAACCGAGGGGTGGTGGGGATCACCCGCGTCGCCGGCGCCCGCCGTGCCGTCGGCTGTCAGGCCAGGGCCGGGGCGGTCCGGCCGACCGTGCTGACCGAGGCGTAGACCGCGCTCAACTGCTCGGCGCAGCGCTTCCACGAGTACCGGCTGCGGACCCGGTCCAGCGCCGCCGTGGCGTACGCGAAGCGGCGGACCTTGTCGGCGAGCAGCCGGCGGATCGCGGTGCCCAACGCCCGGGGGTCCCGGGGCGGCACGAGGTCGCCGGTGAGGCCGTGGACGACCGTGTCGGCGATGCCGCCGACATTCGACCCGACGACGGGCACGCCGCAGGCCATGCCCTCGAGCGGGGCCAGCCCGACCGGCTCGTACCAGGGGGCGGCCACCAGGAGGTCCGCCGAGCGGTACCAGGCGGCCAACTCCGTGCGGGGCACCGCGCCGACCAGCTTCACCCGGTCGGCCACCCCGCAGGCCTCGGCGAGCGCCCGGAGCCGGCGGGCGAAGCCGTCCGCGGGGAGCGACCGCGCCGGCGGGCTGCCGACCACCACGCACTCCGCGTCGGGGACGGCCGGCAGGGCCCGGATGACGTCCTGGAAGCCCTTGCGTTCCACCAACCGGCCGACGGTGACGATCCGCCGGCGGGTCGGGTCGCGCGGGGCGACGGGCCCGTCGGGACGGAAGAGCTCCTGGTCGACCCCGCAGGGGACCAGCACCATCCGGGACCGGGGCACGCCGAGGCGGACCAGCTCGCCGATCTCGTCCTGGCACTGCACGACGACCCGGTCGGCGGCCCGGCCCAGGGCCCGCTCGTAGCCGATCCGGCCTGGTGGACTGGTGTCCCGGGCGCCCTGCTGCCGCCGTGCGACGGTGCCGAGCGAGTGGTACGTCAGCACCACCGGGACCCCGGTGCGCCGGCCGGCGTGCAGGGTGGCCAGGCCGCTCATCCAGTGATGGGCGTGCGCCACGTCCGGCGTCCAGTCGCCGTCGCGCCACTGACCGGCCAGCCAGCGCCCGAACTCACCCAGGTGCGGCATCAGCTCACTGCCGGGCAACCGCAGCGCCGGCCCGGCCGGCACGTGGCACACCTGGTAGCCGTCCGGAGTGGACACGGTGTCGGGTTGGGCGGCGGACTCCCGGCGGGTGTAGACGCGGACGTCGTGCCCCTCGCGCACCAGCGCGGCGGCCTGCTCCGCCACCCGCGTGTGCCGCCCGCCGGCCTCCCCGAGGACGGCGAGCGGGCTGGCGTGCTCCGAGATCATCGCGATGCGCATGTCTTCCTCCATCGGCCGGCCCGGTCGTCCGGGAACGGGTCGCGCCGCGGACGGTGTCGCCCCGCGAGCCCGTCGCACCCGCATGCGGAGTCCCCTACCCCCGGCCCTGTCGCCTAACCGCCGGCCCGCCGAGTTCTCGGCGGGCCGCCCGGCCGGCGGCGGGGACCCGGCCGGTGGTGGGGTGAGCAGCCCCACCACCGGTGGCCGGTCGGTCGCGGAGGGTCAGTTCCGGTCGTCGCGGAGCATGCCCGGGCCGAACACCTCGTAGGCGATCCGCTCCGCCGGCACCCCCCGCCGCAGCAGGCCACCCCGGACGGTGTTCATGAACGGCAGCGGCCCGCAGAGGTGCACGTGGGCGTCGGGGGAGAGCGGGATCAACGCGGGGTCGACCCGGCCGCCGGCCACCTCGGCGGCCAGCCCGGCCAGCTCGGCGTCGGTGACGTCCTCGTACCACAGGGCGGTGCGCAGGTTGGGCAGCGCGGCGTGCAGGCGTGGCAGTTCGCCGCGGAACGCGTGCGCCGCGCCGGCCCGGTCGGCGTGCACCAGCACCACCGGGCGGTGCGGCTCGGTGGCCGCCAGGTGCTCCAGGGCGGACATCGCCGGGGTCAGCCCGATGCCGGCGCTGACCAGCAGCAGCGGGCCCTCCCCGGCCACCGCGCTGACCTCGCCGAAGGGCGGGCTGAGCCGGAGGGTGTCGCCCTCGGCCACGTGCTCGTGCAGGAAGGTGGAGACCATGCCGTCGGGGCCGGCGTCGGTGCCGCGTACCCGCTTGACGGTGATCCGCCAGTGGTCGGCCCCCGGCCGGCCGGAGAGGCTGTACTGGCGGATCTGCTGCCCGCGGCCCTCGTCCAGGTCGACGGCGACCGAGGCGTACTGGCCCGGGACGAAGGTGGGCACCGGGCCGCCGTCGGCCGGGACCAGGGTGAACGAGACGACGTCCACCGCCTCGGTGACCCGACCGGTGACCCGCCAGTTCCGCCAGACCGACGCGCCCTCGGCGAGCCCCGCCCCGACGTAGAGGCGGGCCTCCCGGGCGATCAGCTCGCAGGCCAGCAGCCAGTACACCTCGTCCCAGGCCGCCGCGACCTCCGGGGTGACCGCGTCGCCGAGCACCTCGCCGACGGCGGCGAGCAGGTGCCGGCCGACGATCGTGTACTGGCCGGGGGTGATGCCGAGAGAGGCGTGCTTGTGCGCGATCCGGTCCAGGATCGGGCCCCACGGCGCGTTGCTGCCGCCGGTCAGGTGTTCCGCGTACGCGACCACGGAGGCCGCGAGCGCGGCCTTCTGCGCCCCGGTTGCCTGGTTGCCGCGGTTGAAGATGTCGAGCAGCTCCGGGTGGGCGTCGAACATCCGCTGGTAGAACCGGCCGGTGATCGCCTCGCCGTGCGCCTGTACGGCGGGCAGGGTCGCCGTCACCACTGCTGTTGAGGACTCCGAGAGCACGACTTGTCTCCTTATGCGCTGAACCGCTCGGGCCATGCCAGCAAAACAGGCATTCGAGATACCTCTTTAGGGCCGAAGGTCCCGGGTCGGGGGTCGGGTGGATCACAGATCGCGTCCGTCGGCCCGTGGTGGGGCGCGTCGGCGCTGGCTAGGGTCGGGACGTGAAGCTCAACCGGTCCACCGACATGGCGCTGCGGATCGCCATGCTCACCGCTGCGAACCCACGGCGGATGACCGTGGACGAGCTGGCTGACCAACTGGCGCTGCCCCGCAACCACGTGGCGAAGGTGGTGCAGCGGTTGCAGCGGCTCGGCGTGCTGGTCACGATCCGGGGCCGCTCCGGCGGGGTCGCCTTCGCCGAGGGCGGCCACGAGACCACGGTCGGGCGGGTGGTCCGGGCGTTCGAGGGCGACGACGAGGTGGTGTCCTGCGACGAGCCGGCCTGCTCGCTGCGCGCGGCCTGCCGGCTCCGGGACGAGCTGCGTCGGGCCCGTGATGCCTTCCTCGCCGTGCTGGACGGGGTGACCCTCGGCGGCCTCGTCGACGGGCCGACCGGTCCGGTGCTGCTCGCCCTCGGCCTGCCCCGCGCCCGCCCCGGGGCGTGACTGATCCGGGCGTGGACGCGGCGGAACCCCGCGCCGGGCGGCACGGGGTTCCGGGACGCGGTCGCGGTCAGGACACGGTGACGGAGCCGTCTGCGGCGCGGACGCAGGCCACGGAGCGGGCGCCGGTGGCGGCGGCGCCGGTCAGGCACTGCCCGAGCACCTGGTGGCCGGCGGCGTTCGGGTGCCAGGACTCCTGGCAGGTCTGGAAGTAGCTCACGCAGGTGTTCGCGATCCGCTGGATGGCGATCTTGTCCTTGCCGGCGAGGCTGGTGACGAAGACGCCGTTCGGCGGGCTGTCCTGGAGCCGGATCGGGGTGGCCAGCGCCCCGGTCGGGCTGGCCCCCGACTCGCAGAGCCGGGCGCCGTCGAAGGCCCGCTGCACGTTGAGGTGGACCAGGTCCGCGCCGGGGAACTCGGCGGCCAGGGCGTCGCGGGTGGACCGCACCAGGGTGCCCAGGCCCTGCGAGAAGCGGTGCCCCGGCGGCAGGCTGGCCCGGTGGATCGGGCAGCCGGCCGCGTACCGCTCGGCACCCAGCGCGCGGAACTTGTCCCGGGTGTCGTCCCGGCTGTCCTCGCTGTGGAAACTCGGCTCCAGGTCGAACGGCAGCGGGTTGGTGTAGTCCTGGAAGACGATCCGGTGCTGGCCGTCGGCGTCGATCTCGCGCAGCGTGGTGAGCAGTTGGCGTACGGCCGAGGTGGTCTCCGCGGTCGCGGCGCTCCACTGGGCGGCGGTGGCCAGGTCGGCGTCCGTGCAGGGCTCCTGCTCGACCGGCCCGCCCAGGTAGGCCCAGAACTCCCACCAGCCGGTCCAGGCGTCGGCGATGAACCGGTTGGCGCACTTCTCGGCGACGTCGCCGAAGGTGAACGAGCTGTTGTTCGAGCCGAGGCCGAGCAGCACCAGGTCGATGTCGTGGGTCTGGCCGACCGCGCGGAGCTGGTCGAGCTGGGCGGCCACCTGCCGGCCGCCGGCTCGGGCCGACGAGGCGGTGGCGATGTCGTGCGGCTGCCCGCCGGAACACGCGAGGTTGAACCGGTCCTGGATGCCCGGCAGGCTCGCCCGGTGCAGCGAGGCGTTCGCCGAACGGTGGCAGAAGAACGCGTTGCTGTTGGGCGCGGTCCAACCCGGGAAGCCCTGGGCGACCCCGGTGACGTCGACGACGGGGGTGTACGCGCCGGCGCCCTCGCCGCTGATGAAGCTGTCGCCGAGGGCGACCGCGGCGGTGGGTGGCGCCGCCGCGGCCGGAGCGGGCAGCCCGACGGCGGTCGACAGTGCGGCGGCGGCGACGGCGAGCGCCGCCGCGAGAGTCGTACGACGGAACCTGGACATGACGTCCTCCATCTGTACATCGAAATGTGAAAGATCCTCTCGGTCGCGATCCCATCACCTCGGCACGACGGACGTCAATGGCTCGGCGCGGAATGGTCCGTTGCGGGACGCGCCCGCCCTGGTGCACCGGTCCGTTTCCACCTGGCGGCGACCCCTCCCCGGCGTCGACCACACCGCATCGCGGCGGCCACCGGGTGCCATGACGGAACGTCGATCATCCGGCGGTACGGCGGCTGTCCTGAGGGCCTATGTCCCGCTTGTACTCACAGGATGTGACGGCTATGGACACCGGTCGAAGTGCGTCTCTACAGTTCCGGCGTCCGGCTTTCTACTTCCACGGGGGTTGCGGTGGCCGTCGGCCGCTCGATGCACGCTGTCCAGGTCCAGAAACGATCCGTACGCCGCCTGATGGCCGGCGGGCTCGCGGCGGCGCTCGGCGCCACCGTGCTGGCCCCGCCCGTGTCGGCCGCGCCGCCGGCCGCCGCCGGTACGGGCACCACCGAGGCCGCGCGGGCCGCCGCGGCGGCCGAGCGGACCGGCCAGCGGGTGGAGGTCCTCTCCGCCCGCACCGAGTTGACCCAGGTCTTCGCCAAGCCCTCCGGCGGCTTCGTCGCCGAGACCGCCGCCGTCCCGCAGCGGGTCCGCCAGGGCGACGGGTCCTGGGCCGACGTCGACCTGACCCTGCGCCCCGACGGCGCGGGCGGGTTCCGCCCGGCGGTCTCCCCGGCCGACGTGCGGTTCTCGGCCGGCGGTCGCGGCCCGGCCACCACGCTGACCAGCGGTGGGAAGTCCCTGACCCTCGCCTGGCCGGGGGAGTTGCCCGCGCCGGTGGTCAGCGGGGACGCCGCCACCTATCCCGAGGTGCTGCCCGGGGTGGACCTGGTGCTCCGGGCCACCCACACCGGCTTCACCCATGTGCTCACGGTGAAGACCCCGCAGGCGGCCGCGAACCCGGCCCTGCGGGAGATCCGCTTCGACCTCGGCGGCGACGTGCGGGTCCGGCGCGACGCCGACGGCTCGCTGCGGGCGCTCGCCGGGACGGCCGAGGTGGCACGCAGCGCGCCGGCCGAGATGTGGGACTCGACCGCGACCTCCGTCACCGGCCGGTCGGCCGCGGGGAAGTCCTCCGCCGCAGGCCCCGGCGCGGGGGCCCGGACGGCCCCGGTCGCCACCGCGATCGACGCCGCCGGCGACCTGGTGCTGCGCCCCACGCCGGGCCTGCTCGACCCGGCGCGGGCCAGCTTCCCGGTCTACATCGACCCGGCCTGGTCCTCAGGCGCGTCCCGCTGGGCGTACGCCACCAGCGACAACTTCACCAACAGCGACACCACCCGGGCCATCGTCGGGTTCCTCCCCGACAGCAACCGCACCTACCGCTCGTATTTCGAGTTTCCGACCAGCAGCCTGGTCGGCAAGCACATCCAGTCGGCATACGTGCGGATGAAGCTGGACCACTCCTGGAGCTGCTTCGCCACGCCGACCTACATGTACCAGTCGGCGCCCATCGCGACCACCCCGCGCACCGCTTGGGCGCCAACGCTGACCACGCTCAGGGCCAGCGCCAGCGCCAGCGCGTGCGCCAGCGTCACCAGTCCGCAGCCTGACGCCATCATGAACTTCGCCGGGAGCAACGTCACGGCGGCCATCCGGACCCAGGCCGCCACCGGCGCTACCTCGATCACGTTCGGCTTCTGCGCGTGCAGCGACTCGGCCGGCACCGGCGAGGGCGACCAGAACCGGTACAAGAAGTTCTACCCGGACGAGGCCCGCCTGGTGGTCGACTACGACTCGCTGCCCGGCCAGCCGACCGGCCTCCAGGTCGGCGGGCAGGCCTGCGTCACCGGCGACCGGGTCGCCCTCGCGACCCCGCCGACCCTGTCGGCCGTCTTCCCCGACGCGGACGCCGGCCAGATCCTGCAGACCGCGTACGAGCTGCTGGAGATCCCGGCCTCGGGCAGCTACGACAGCAGCACGCCACGGCTGACCCCGCCGGCCGGCTCGGCGGTGACCGCCGGCGCCCGCTCCACCACGGCGCCCGTGACCGGCGTCCTCGGCGGCAAGGCGTACGCGTGGCGTGCCCGCAGCACCGACCCCGCGCCGTACGGCCTGCTCAGCCCCTGGTCGGCGTGGTGCGAGTTCACCGTCGACGACCAGCCCCCGACGGTGACCGTCGACCCGGTCACCAACCCCGCCCCGCCCGGCCAGTTCTACACCTACAAGCTCCGCTCGCCCGACCCCGACGTGGTGATGTTCCGTTACGGCTGGACCAGCCCGCCCACCGAGGAGGCGGAGGCCGGCACCACTCTCGGCTACCCTGGGAAGACCGTCTCCGTGACGCTGACCACCCCGGCGTACGGCACGAACACCCTGTACGTGGCGGCCGTGGACAGTGCCGGGAACGTCGGGTACGGCTCCCTTGTTGTGCAGGTGGACCCGCCCGCGGCCGGCTGACCCGCGAACCGGTCACGGCGCCGCCGGGCGCCGGATCCGGACAGACCACGCGACGACGCCGCCGAGGCCCGCACCACACGACGTGGTGCGGGCCTCGCTGCGGGGCGCCGTCGTCCTGTCGCATCTCCCGGTTAGGCTCGCTGCGGCGCGCCGGCCGACCGCCGATGTCGGACGCGGCACCACACCGCCGAGACCTGGGAGTACGACCAGTTGACCGCAGAGCCTGAGACCCTGTACGGGGCCGACGACCTCACGCACCTCGAGGGGCTGGACGCCGTCCGCAAGCGGCCCGGCATGTACATCGGCTCCACCGACAGCCGTGGCGTGGGTCACCTCGTCAACGAGATCCTCGACAACTCCACCGACGAGGGCGTCGCCGGCCACGCCTCGAAGGTCGAGGTGACGCTGCACGCCGACGGCTCTGTCCAGGTCGACGACGACGGGCGGGGCATCCCCACCGACGTGCACGCCAAGTCCGGCATCTCCGGCGTCGAGCTGGTGCTGACCCGGCTGCACGCCGGCGGCAAGTTCGGCGGCTCCGGCTACAAGACCTCCGGCGGCCTGCACGGCGTGGGCGCCTCGGCGGTCAACGCCCTGTCCCGCCGGTTCGACGTCACGGTCCGCCGGGGCGGCAAGATCCACGCGATGTCGTTCCGGCACGGCGTGCCGGGGATCTTCGACGGCGACGGCCCCGAGGCGGCCTTCACCCCGGGCCCCGGGCTCCAGATCGTCGGCGCGATGAAGCGCGGCCAGCGCAGCGGCACCTCGATCCGCTGGTGGCACGACGCGCGCTACTTCGAGACCGGCGCCGCGTTGGACGCGGACGCCGTCCGGATGAAGCTGCGCAACACGGCCTTCCTGGTCCCCGGCGTGAGCTACACGCTGCGCGACCACACCGGCGAGGAGCCGACCGAGGAGCGCTTCCACTACCCCAACGGCCTGACCGACATGGTGGAGTTCCTCGCCCCGGCCGGCGACCGGCCGGTCTCCGGCACGCTGCTGGTCACCGGCGAGGGCACCTACCGGGAGAACGCCGCCGACGCCAACGGGGTCATGCAGTCCAACGTGCAGCGGCGGGCCGAGGTCGAGGTGGCCTTCCGCTGGGGCACCGGCTACGAGCGCACCGTCGAGTGCTTCACCAACACCATCCGCAACGCCCACGGCGGCACCCACCGCAAGGGCTTCGAGCGGGCCCTGGCGCGCACCCTCGCCGACGCGGTCCGCAACACCCGTGGCCTGCTGAAGGCCAAGGAGGACCCGCCCACCCTGGACGACGTCCTGGAGGGCATGACGGCGGTCGTCCACGTCCGGATCCCGGAGCCGCAGTTCACCTCGCAGACCAAGGACGAGCTCTCCACCGCCGGCATCACCAAGGTGCTGCAGTCGCTGGTCGAGCAGCACCTGAAGTCCTGGCTGGAGGACCGGAGGACCAAGGCCGAGGCGCGTACGGTCCTGCAGAAGATCGTCGATGCGGCCCGGGTGCGGCTGACCCAGAAGCAGCAGAAGGACGCCGCCCGGCGCAAGACCGCCCTGGAGGGCGCGTCGATGCCGGCCAAGCTGGTCGACTGCCGCGCGGCGGGCATCGAGCGCAGCGAGCTGTTCATCGTGGAGGGCGACAGCGCCCTCGGGACAGGCCGGCTTGCTCGATCTGCCGAATACCAGGCGCTTCTTCCGATCCGAGGCAAGATCCTCAACGTGCAGAAGGCCAACCTCCAGCAGGTGCTCGACAACGCCGAGTGCGCCGCCATCGTGCAGGTGCTCGGCGCCGGCTCGGGCCGCACCTTCGACCTGTCGGCCCTGCGGTACGGCCGGGTGCTGATCATGGCGGACGCCGACGTGGACGGCGCGCACATCCGCACCCTGCTGATCACGCTCTTCGCCCGCTACATGCGGCCGCTGATCGAGGCCGGCCGGCTCTACGCGGCCATGCCGCCCCTGCACAAGATCACCACGAAGGGGCGCAACCCGCAGACGATCTACACCTACACCCAGGCCGAGATGGAGGCGACCGTCCGCAAGCTGGAGAAGGCCGGCAAGCAGATCGTCACCCCGATCCCGCGCTTCAAGGGTCTCGGCGAGATGGACGCCGACGAGCTGTGGGAGACCACGATGAACCCGGCCACCCGGGCGGTCCGCCGGATCACCCTCGACGACGTCGACGCCGCCGAGCGGATCCTCGAGCTGCTGATGGGGGAGAAGGTCGAGCCGCGCCGCAACTGGCTGATCGACTCCGCCGACCGGGTCGACCGCGAGGCGATCGACGCATGACCAGGCCCGCCACCACCCGTCCGGAAGAGAGCTGACCGATGGCACGCCGCAAGGACGACCGCGCCAAGGTGGACCTGTCCGCCTTCGACCAGGCCGGCGCGCGGGTCTTCGACAACCCGCTGGTCACCGAGGTCTCCGACTCCTACCTGGAGTACGCCTTCTCGGTGATCCACTCGCGGGCGCTGCCCGACGCCCGCGACGGCCTCAAGCCGGTGCACCGGCGCATCCTCTGGTCGATGCACGAGCAGGGGCACCGCCCCGACCGGGGGCACGTGAAGTCCGCCCGCATCGTCGGCGACGTGATGGGCAAGTACCACCCGCACGGCGACACCGCGATCTACGACGCGATGGTCCGGCTCGCCCAGGACTTCTCGCTCAACGCCCCGCTCATCGACGGGCACGGCAACTTCGGCAGCCCGGACGACGGGCCGGCGGCGGCGCGCTACACCGAGGCCCGGATGTCGCGGGAGGCCATGCTGCTCGTCGGCGAGCTGGGCGAGGACACGGTCGACGTGGAGCCCAACTACGACGGCTCCCTGACCCAGCCCACCGTGCTGCCGGCGGCCTTCCCCAACCTGCTGGTCAACGGCGCGTCCGGGATCGCGGTCGGCATGGCGACGAACATGATCCCGCACAACCTCGGCGAGGTGGTCTCCGCCGCCCGCTGGCTGATCAACCACCCGGACGCCACGCTGGACAAGCTCATGGAGTTCGTCCCCGGGCCCGACCTGCCCACCGGTGGCCTGCTGCTCGGGCTCGACGAGGTGCGCCGTGCCTACGAGACCGGGCGCGGCGTGGTCCGCATGCGGGGCCGGGTGGAGATCGGCCCGCTGGAGGGCAGCCGGGGCCGGCAGGCGATCACGGTCGTCGAGCTGCCGTACGGCGTCGGCGCAGAGAAGGTCATCGCCGCGATCACCAACGAGGTCAACAAGACCAAGCGGCTCACCGGCATCGCCGACGTCAAGGACCTCACCGACCGGGAGAGCGGCACCCGCCTGGTCATCGAGTGCAAGGTCGGGGTCAACCCGCAGGCCCTGCTCGCCGACCTCTACCGGCTCACGCCGCTGGAGCAGTCGTTCGGCGTCAACAACCTGGTGCTGGTCGACGGGCAGCCGCAGACCCTCGGGCTGAAGGCGCTGCTGGAGGTCTTCCTGGCCCACCGCTACGAGGTGGTGACCCGGCGCAGCTCCTACCGCCGCCGCAAGCGCGAGGAGCGGCTGCACCTGGTCGACGGTCTGCTGATCGCCCTGCTCGACATCGACAAGGTGGTCAAGCTGATCCGGGCCAGCGAGGACGCCCAGGCCGCCAAGGACGGCCTGATGCAGAAGTTCAGGCTCTCCGAGATCCAGGCCACCTACATCCTGGACACTCCGCTTCGCCGGCTGACCAAGTACGACCGGATCGAGCTGGAGGCCGAGCAGGAGAAGCTCCGCACGGAGATCGCCCAGCTCTCCACGATCCTCGACGACCCGAAGGTGCTGAAGAAGGTCGTCTCGGACGAGCTGGCTGCGGTGGTGAAGCAGTTCGGCGCCCCGCGCCGCACCACACTGGTCGACGGCGACCTCAAGGAGGTGCTGGCGGCCTCCGTGCCGGCCGGCCCGCTGGAGGTCGCCGACGACCCGTGCCAGGTGATCCTCTCCGCGACCGGGCTGGTCGCCCGGACCGCGGCGGAGTCGGAGGAGGCGTCCGAGGGGCGCCGGCGGCACGGCCGCGTCAAGCACGACGCCGTACGCGCCATCGCCCACTCCACCGCCCGGGGCCGGGTGTTGCTGGTGACCAGCGCCGGCCGCGCGTTCAAGGTCGACGTGCTGCCGCTGCCGGTGCTGCCCGAGCAGGCCGGGACGGTGTCGCTGCGCGGCGGGATGGCGGCCGCCGAGCTGGTGCCGCTGGAGCCGGGGGAGACGGTGGTCGGGCTGGCGCCGCTGGGGCCGACGGCCGAGGGCTCACCGGGGCTGGCGCTGGGCACCCGGCAGGGCGTGGTCAAGGTCTGCGCGCCGGAGTGGCCCGTCCGCTCCGACGAGTTCGAGGTGATCGGCCTGCGCGAGGGCGACGAGGTGGTCGGGGCGACCTGGCTCACCGACGGGGCGGAGACGCTCACCTTCGTCACCTCGGAGGCGTCGCTGCTGCGCTTCCCCGCCGGGCTGGTCCGTCCGCAGGGCGTCAAGGGCGGCGGCATGGCGGGCATCAACCTGCCGGCCGGCGCCCGGGTGGTCTTCTTCGGCGCGGTCCGCACCGACGACCCGGGTAACGGCGAGCCGATGGTGGTCACCTCCACGGGAGCCACGGTGAAGGTGACGCCGTTCCAGGCGTACCCGGCGAAGGGGCGGGCGACCGGCGGGGTGCGCGCCCATCGCTTCCTCAAGGGCGAGACCGACGTGGTGGTCGCCTGGGTCGGGTCGCGCCCGGTGGGCGCGACCGCCACCGGCGAGCCGGTGGAACTGCCGGCGGCGGACCCGCGCCGCGACGGCTCCGGCTTCGCCGTCATGCTCGGCCCCACCGTCGTCGGCCACCAGGTAGAACGCGACTGACCCCCCGGACGGGAGAGGGGCGGCTGCTGACGCAGCCGCCCCTCTCGACCATCCACCCACCCGCCTGCTCCCCGCGTTGATCATGAAGTTGTTGCGCGACACGCCGGTGTCGAGGACAACAACTTCATGATCAATGGGCTTCGGGCCGGGGTTCGGGCTCCGGCCGGGGTCAGAGTTCGGGTTCGGGGGTTTGGCGGGGGGTGGGGGTGGTGCCGCGGAGGCGGGCCACCAGGCGCATGCCGTGGTGGACGACCAGGGCGGCGGCGGTGCCCAGGGCGATGCCGTTGAAGGAGAGGTCGCCGGCGGTGAGGGTGTAGTTGGCGGCGCCGACGATCACGGCGACCGCCGCCGTCATCAGGTTCACCGGGTCGTGGAAGTCCACCCGGTTCTCGATCCAGATCCGGGCGCCGAGGATCGCGATGAGGCCGTAGAGGGCGGTGGTGGCGCCGCCGAGCACGCCGGCCGGCACGGTGAGGATCAGCGCGCCGAACTTCGGGCTGAGCCCCAGCAACACCGCCGCCACGCCGGCCACCCAGTACGCGGCGGTGGAGTAGACCCGGGTCGCGGCCATCACGCCGATGTTCTCCGCGTACGTGGTGGTGCCGGAGCCGCCGGCGGAGCCGGCGAGCACGGTGGCCAGCCCGTCGCCCAGGAACGCCCGGCCCATGTCCCGGTCCAGGTTGCGGCCGGTCATCGCGGCGACCGCCTTGACGTGGCCGGCGTTCTCGGCGATCAGCACCAGGATCACCGGGATCACCAGCACCACCGCGCGCAGGCTGAAGCTCGGCGCGTGGAACTCCGGCAGGCCGACCCACGCGGCGTCCCGCAGCCCGTCGACCGCCTTCGGGTCCAGGTCGCCGAGCGCCGCGGCGAGCAGCCAGCCGACCAGCACACCCAGCAGGATGGACAGTCGGGCCAGGAAGCCCCGGAAGGCGACCGTGGCGAGCAGGATCGCGGCCAGGGTCACCACCGCGATCAGCGGCTGCGCCTTCACCCCGGTGCCGCTGCCGCCGCCGTCCCACGCGACCGGGGCGAGGTTCAGGCCGATCAGCGCGACGATCGCCCCGGTGACGACCGGCGGCATCAGCGCGTCGATCCAGCGCGACCCGGCGAGCTGCACGACCAGCCCGACGCCGGCCAGCGCGACGCCGGCCACGACGATGCCGCCCAGCGCCGGGCCGATGTCCCCGCCGGCCTTCGCGGCCAGCACCGGCGCGATGAAGGCGAACGACGAGCCGAGGTACGAGGGCAGCCGGTTGCCGGTGATCAGCAGGAACAGCAGCGTGCCGAGCCCGGAGAAGAAGAGGGTGGTGGCCGGCGGAAAACCGGTGATCAGCGGCACCGTGAAGGTGGCGCCGAACATGGCCACGACGTGCTGCACGCCGACGCCGAGCGTGCGTGGCCAGGACAGCCGTTCGTCGGGGTGGACCACGTCGCCGGGGCGGACGGACCGGCCGTCGCCGTGGACCGCCCAGGCGGACCAGCGGGAGCGCGGCTCGGTGGAGGACTTGGTCATGGGTCGCCCTTCGCGTCGTCAAGAGGTGACGGGGGCGCTGACGAAACCCAGGAGTCGTTTCTAGCAGAGCGCCGCCCCGCCCCGCCCGCCACCCCGGGCACCAGGCACGGTCGGTCCCGCACCTGATGCCCTGTCAGGCGGGCGATGGCGTTTTTGTCCGGGCAGGAGGTGCAAGATCGGCGGACGGGGGACCGGGACGGGAGTCAGCTGCCGGTGAGGATCCGGTCGTGGTCGGGGCCGGACTGGCGGACGATCGCCGGTGCCGGATGCGTGGGGCGGAGCGTGAGCAGGCTGCCCACCAGGCCGGAGAAGAGCACGACCACGCCGAGCGCGATCGCGGTGGCCGAGGGGAGCACCACCCGCAGCGTGTCGTGCGGGTTCAGGTCGCCGAACCCGTCCAGCCCCCAGTAGGCGACCGCCCCCACGGTGCCGGCGACGCCGGCGACGAGCAGCAGCAGGCCGACGGTGACGCTGGTCTCCAGCCGCAGCAGACGGATCCAGCGGTCGGACGCGCGCTGCGGGACGAGCCTCTCCTGCCGGCCGTAGATCTCGGCGAGGCCACCGAAGAGCACGAGCTGCACCCCGACGAGCACCATCAGGCAGGCGTACACGAGCGTGCTGACGTCGAGGCGGACCGGGCCGAGGGTCAGCGGGCCCGGGGTGAGCGCCCCCACGCCGGCCAGCCCGAGCGCGGTCAGCGCGGCGCCCGGCCGGACGAGGGTCTTGCGCGGCGCGAACACCAGCAGGAACCGCAGGTGCCGCCAGCCGTCCCGCCAGGTCCGCAGGTGCGGCGGGCGGGACCGGCCGTCCGGCGACAGCGTGGTCGGCACCTCGACGATGTCGTACCCGGCCAGCGCGGCGCGCACCACCAGCTCGGAGGCGAACTCCATGCCCGGCATGCACAGCCCGAGCGCGCGGATCCGCTCGGCGTTGAAGCCGCGCATGCCGCAGTGGAAGTCCCGGACCTCGCGCAGCCCGAACAGCCGCCGGCCGAGCCAGCTCAGGACCGGGTTGCCCAGGTAGCGGTGCAGGGGCGGCATGGCGCCCGGTGCGATGCCGCCCCGGAACCGGTTGCCCATCACCACGTCGTGACCGGCGCGCAGCGCCTCGACGAACGGGCCGAGGTCGGCCAGCGCGTACGAGTCGTCGGCGTCGGCCATGATGACGTACCGGCCGCGCGCCTGGTCGATGCCGTTGAGCAGGGCGCCGCCGTAGCCGCGGATCGGGGCGTGCACCACCCGGGCGCCGGCCCGCTCGGCGATCTCCTGCGACCCGTCGGTGGAGCCGTTGTCGGAGACCAGCACCTCCCCGACGACCCCACACTCCCGCAGCGAGCGCAGCGCCTTGCGGACGCAGACCTCCAGCGTCTCAGCCTCGTTGAGGCACGGCAGCAGCACCGTGACCTCGATCTCCGGTTCGTTCGTCATGCTCCCCGTTGCTTTCTGCCGTGGTGGGCGCGAGCCGGTCCGGCTCGCCATCAGCCGAGATGAGCCCGACCGGATCGCCGTCGGCCGGCGGGCGTCCGACCGGATCGCCGTCGGCCGGCGCGGACCGATCCGTCGGGCGGGGTGTCGAGCGCAGCCGCTGCCAGCCGAGAGCGGCGGCGATCGGGAGGAACGCCAGGGCCGGCAGGCCGTAGCGGTGGTCGAACATCGACGTTGCCACCGAGAAGACCATGATCCCGAGGCCGATGCCGGCGTACAACAGGGCGATCAGGCTCAGCCGCAGCCGGCCCCGGCGCGGCCACACCGCCCCGGCCAGCGCGATCAGCACCATGGCGGCCAGGACCGGCGGCGGGGTGACGCCGTAACGGCCGTAGCCGTGCAGGAAGCGGCTGGCCGCGTTCGGCTCGACGTCCCGCGACGGCGCCGGTTTCCACTCGTAGCCGGGGCTGGCGGTGCGCGGCACGCAGTCGTGGTCGGCCGCCCAGTCGGTCGGCGCGGGCTGCGGTCGCCACCAGTTGGCCAGGCACGACTCGGTCGGCGCGAGGGGGGTCGGCCAGAAGTAGCGCGCGGTGTCCGACGCCACGGCGGCCAGGTAGTCGCTGGGCTGCTGGCGGAGCACCTCCCGGGCGAACTCGTCGAGGTCCTCCGGGCGTTCGGCGTCGCGGATGGGGCTGTCCCGGTTCCAGATGAACCAGTCGGGCCGGGCGGGGCGCTGGTCCAGCGGCTGCGTCGGGCAGAGCTTGCGCAGCCCCGGCCGCAGTTCCAGCCGGTCGCAGTCGGCGATCTGCGCGGTCCGTCCGTAGAGGAACTTCCCGCCCTCCAGCCCCAGCGCGCCCTTGACGGTGCCGATGCCGGCGAAGGCGGCACCGAAGAACACGACGATGCCGAGCAGGTACGCGGCGGGCGCCCGCCAGCCGCGCCACGGCACGAGGAGGAACAGCAGCAGGGCGCCGAGGGCGACCACGCCGGTGGGTCGGGTCGCCATGCCCAGCGCGACGGCGACGCCCGCGCCCAGGGCGGCGAGCGTCCCGGGGCGTTCCCGGCGGACCAGCAGCAGCGCCGCGACGGCCAGCGCGGTGGTGAACAGCGTCTCGGTGAGCAGGTACTGCTCCAGCGTGAGCTGGGTGGCGTCGAGCAGGATCGGCGTCGCGGCGAGCGTGGCCGGCCAGGGGCCGACGCCCAGGCGGCGCAGCAGCAGGTAGGCCGCGATGCCCAGGGCGAGCCCGGCGAGGTGCTGGACGGCCACCACGGAGGCGACGGTGCCGGTCCACTCGAAGGCCCTGAGCAGCCACGGGTACGTCCACCGGGCCGGCATGTCCGGCCACTGTGCGGAGAGCCGGAGGTACGTGCCGGAGTCGCCCTGGAACCACAGCGCGGGCGGGTACGCCGCCATCGTCGTGATCCGCAGCGCGAGGCCGGCGGCGAGCACGACGACGAGCCCGACGTGGCGACGCAGCAGTGCGGGGAGGGAACGAGCGCCGACCCGCCGTGCGGCCGGGCGTCCAACGAGCACGAAAAGCTCCAGGAGACAGCGGAGAGTGATTGAATGGTCAAGCTAGCACGGTGACCGGTGACGGTGGGTGCACCGACCCGGACCCGAGGGCGGCTCAGGCGACGCCGGCGGGTCGGAACTGCACGCTGACCCGGGGCCCGACGGGGCGGGCGGTCTTCGGCACCGCGTGCTCCCAGGTGCGCTGGCAGGAGCCGCCCATCACCACGAGGTCGCCGTGCCCGAGCGGAAAGCGCAGGCTGTCGCCGCCGCCCCGGGGCCGCAGCAGCAGCGTGCGCGGCGAGCCGAACGAGACGATGGCGACCATCGTGTCGGTGTGCGCGGAGCGGCCCTGGGTGTCGCCGTGCCAGGCGACGCTGTCCCGGCCGGAGCGGTAGAGGCACATGCCGGCGGTGACGAAGGGCTCGCCCAGCTCGGGGGCGTAGTGCCGGGTGAGCGCGGCACGCGCCTGCGTGAGCAGCGGGTGCGGCAGCGGCCGGTGGCCGGAATACCAGCACAGCAGCCGCGGCACGTCGACCTCGGCGTCGTACATCGTGCGGCGCTCGGCCCGCCACGGCACGTCCCGCAGCAGCGTGTCGAAGACCTGGTCGGAGCCGGCGACCCAGCCGGGGAGGTGGTCGACCCACGCGCCCCGGGTGAGCGGGTGCCGGCGCAGCCGGCCGGCCAGCGGACCCAGCGACGGCCCCGCGTCGGTCAGGTCCAGCATCGACGGCTGGTAGGCGGCCCCGGTCATCCGCCCAGCGTACCGGCCCGGTTGGCACAGGTGTACGACGCGGGGGATCTCGTCGCCCGCCCGTCACCTGGCGCACACGTCGGCGTCGCCCGGCGTCGGCGGGCCGCCCCTACCGTGAGGCGGCTCCGTCCGGGCCCGGGCGGGCCGCGCGCCGAGGAGACGACCAGTGCAGAGCAGTTCCACCCGCGTGCCGGTGGCGCCGCGCCCGGCGGCCCCGCCGCAGGCGATCCCGGTCCGCCCGGCCCGCCGAGCCGCAGCCGTCGTCGGTTGGCTCGCCGCCGCCTGGGTCGTCCCGGTGCTGGCGTACGCGCTGGGCGTGGCCGCCGTGCTCCCGCCGCTCGTGCTCGTGCTGACGGCCGCGCTGCTGCGGGTCGGGCGCACCCTGCTGGACCGGCTGGTGCTGGCGACGGCGCTGCTGCTCGGGGCGCTCTGCGCCGCCGCCCTGCTCTTCTCGGTCTGGCCGTGGGGCCTGCACCCGGTCCCGGTGGCGGGCACGGCGCTGACCGCGCTGCTCGGCCTCGCCCTGGTCACCGGGGTCCGGCCGCGCCTGCCCCGCCCGGCGTCGGCCGACGCGGCGCCGGTCGTCGCGGCGGCGCTGGCGACCCTGGCCCTGGCCTGGCCCTACCTGCGCGCCGACGGCCTGGCCGGCCGGCTCGCGTACGCGATGACGGGCGAGGACAACAGCCGGCACCTGGCCGCCGTGGAGGGCATCCGGGCGGTCGGCGGCTACCTGTTCAGCGACCCGGACGGCGCGGCCCGGATCGCGCCCGAGGCGATGGTCTGGTACCCACAGGGCTTCCACGTGACGGCCGCGCTGCTGGACGGCTTCCTGCGTTCCTCGACCGCGCCCGGCTCGGCGACGAGCACCCTGGACCACTACCTCGGCTGGTCGCTGGCCGCGTACGCCCTGCTGGTGCTCGCGGTGCTCTGGGCCGCCGCGCGGATCGCCGGCCGACTGCTCGACCCGCTGCGCGCCGCCGCCCTGGCCGGCGCGGTCACCGCGCTCGCCCTGGGCTCGGAGCTGGCCCGCTTCGTGGTGTACGGCTACCCGGGGGAGAGCCTCGGCCTGGCGCTGACCGCGATCCTGGTCGCGCTGGTGTGCCGCCCGGTGGCCCGCACCGGCACCCAGCTCTGCCTGCTCGGGGCGCTCTGCGTCGGGGTCGGGTTCGCGTACCTGATGTTCCTGCCGGTGGTCGGGGCGCTGGTGCTGGCCTGGCTGGTCCGGCACCGGCGAGCGGTGCGCCGGCGGCCCTGGCTGGCCGGCGCGGTGGCCCTGGCCACGGCCGTGCTCACGCCGCTGCCGAGCGCGGCGGGCCTGCTCTTCACCGACCAGGTCGACAACGCCGCCACCGGCGGCGGCGTCTTCCCGCGCTACGACGCCTACCTGGCGCTGACCGGCGTGGTCGCCGCGGGGCTGCTCGCCGGCGGCCTGCGGCTGCCGGTGTGGCGCAGGTACGCGGGCGCCCTGGCCGCGGCGCTGGCCTTCGCGGCCGGCTTCTACCTCTGGTTCACGCTGCAGGGCACCGACCCGCGCTACTACTACGGCAAGACCCTGCACCTGCTGCTGGTGGTCCTCTTCGTCGGGGTGGGCGCGGTGTTCCTGCTGCGGCCGGCCCCGTGGCGCGCGCGGCGGCACCCCGGCCGGTCCGGCCCGGTCGCCCGGTCGCTCATCGCGTTGTCGCTGGTGGCGGCGACGGCCGGGGCGGCCGGCCTGGCGCGCGGCGGCGGGATCTTCGCCCAGCCGTTCGGCGCCCGCAGCACCACCTGGGCGGCGGCCTGGTGGTCCGGCCTGCTGGACCGGCCGAGGCAGGCCGACGTGACCGTACGCGCGCTGGCCCACGCGCCGGTCCGCGCCGGGGAGGTCACGGTCGTGGTCAGCGAGCACCGGCGGGAGGGCTACCTGGAGACGCTCTTCCTCGCCACCCTCCAGGGCACCCACGGCGCCTCCGCGCCCGCGTTCTACAACCTGCCCCTGTCCGAGCCGGCCCGCTCGGCGGCCCTGGTCGAGCAGGAACGGCGGCCGATCCGCTTCCTCGCCACCGGACCGGAGGCTGCCGCCGTAGTCGAGCGGCTCCTGGCCGAGCGCCCGGAGCTGCGCTCCCGGGTCACCCTCGAACTGCTGCCCTGACGGCACCGCTTTTCCGGCACCGCTTGAGGCTGACCGGCACGCCCGACTCCCTATCCTGAGGACCGTGGCGCGCGACCTCCCGTTGCTTCTGCTCGACGTCGACGGTGTCCTGAATCCGTTCGCGGGAGACCAGTGCCCGGTCAGCTACCAGGAGTTCCAGTTCTTTCCGGGGGAGGCTCCGGTACGGCTGTGCCCAGCTCACGCGGATTGGCTCCGAGAGCTGGGCGAACGGTTCGAGATGGTGTGGGCCACCGGGTGGGGGGCGGAAGCGAATCGGCTCCTCGCGCCGGTACTGCGTCTTCCGCAACTGCCGGTCATCAGCCTTCCGTCGGGCCCGTTCGAACCGCGCGAGAAGGTGCCCGCCGTGGCCGCGTACGTCGGCTCACGTCCGGTGGCCTGGATTGATGACGCGCTGACGACGGAGGCGCGGGCATGGGCCGAAGCCCGTGCGGCACCCACCCTCCTTGTCGACATCGACCCTGCCGAGGGGCTGAGCCTGGCTGTGGTCCGCCGGCTGCTCGCCTGGTCGCAGGGCTTGCCGAGTCAGACAGATTCCCCGAGGCGACGACAGCAGGGCTGACAGCAACTGGCCCGGAAGAGGAGACCTACGTCGGACAGGTGCGGTCAATGCCCCGAGGCCGGGACCCGGACGGACGACGGCCAGACAACCTGCACAGAACCGGATACTGGTCGGGTGGCGGAGGAGCAGGTTACCGAGTTGACCAGGTGGACGATTCATGGCGAGCGGGTTGTGGACGGCAGCCGGCGGGCGCGGTTGAGCATCGCTGAGGTGGAACTGCCGGACGGTGTCAGGTTCGAGCAGTACGTGATCCGGGCGCCCCGGTCGGCGATGGTCGCCGTGCTCGACGAGCAGGAGCGTCTGTTGCTGATGCGGCGGCATCGGTTCGTGTTCGACCGGTGGGTGTGGGAGCTGCCCGGTGGCTACGTCGATGACGAGGAGCAGCCGGCGGAGTGCGCGGTCCGGGAGGTCGAGGAGGAGACCGGTTGGCGTCCGGCTGCCGTGGAACCGTTGCTGTCGTTCCAGCCGTGGGTGGCGACCGCGGACGCGGAGAACCTGCTGTTCCTTGCCCGAGGCGCGGAGCACATCGGCGCTCCCGTGGATGTCAACGAGGCCGAGCGGGTGGCGTGGATTCCGTTGGAGGAGGCGCGGGATCTGGTGTCGCGGGGTGAGATCGTGGGCGCCGGCACGGTGATCGCGGTGTTGGAGCTGGTCGCGCGAAAGGCCCGGCGCGAGCTGTAGTCAGCGGCGTTGGCCGAGGGCCGCGTCGATGCGGGTGATGAAGTGTCGTACGGCTGGCCGGCGGCGGTGCGCCGTGAGCTGGGCTTGCAGGTCGCGTAGGTAGCGGATGGCCCGGGCTGACCGTAGTTGCGAGGTCAGGGTGAGGGCTTCGGCTCCGATGGCGCCGGCGCGTTCGGGCTCGCCGTGGCGGGCGTGGATGGTGGCGAGAAGGGCGAGGTTGAAGGCTTTGCCGCGTACGTAGCGTTCGTCCATTTGCAGGGATCGGGCGGCGAAGCGTTCGGCCTGGTGGTGCTGACCGAGGGCGTGGAAGCAGTGGCCGAACTTGGCGGACAGGTACGCCTCGTCGAAGTAGCCGAGCCATTGTGGGTCGCTGCTGCGGTCGGCTCGGTCGAGGGCTTGTTCTGTCTGGTGCAGTGCGGTGGCGCAGGCGCGTTCGTCGCGGGCTGCGGCGTGGGCGTGGGCTTCCATGACCAGTGCCTCGGCGGTCAGCACGGTGAGGCCGGCGCGGTGTGCCGTCTGTCGGGCGGCCCGGGCGAGGTCGACGCCGGTGCTGGTGTGGCCGAGGTAGGTGGCTTGGTGACTCATCGCGGCGAGGATCTCGGCACCCAGGCCGGCGTCGTCGGCTGCGCGGGCAAGGTCGAGGGCGTGGGTGAGGTAGCGCTGGGCGATGCCGTGTTCGGCCATGTCGTACGCCTGCCAGCCGGCGAGCTGGGTCAGCTCGGCGACGGCGGCGAGCAGCCTGCGGCCGGTCGCCGGGTCGTAACGGCCCTCGGTCACCAGGGGCGTGACCTCGTGGGTGAGGTAGCGGGCAACGGTGTCGCGGGCGTGGCCGCCGCCGTACTGGTTGTCGAGTCGCCGGTAGGTGGTGGCCATCTCCCGGATGGTGTCGATGTCGGGTTGACCGACCGTTCGGCGGCCTTCCTGTGCGACGGGTTGTGGGGTGGGGGCGGTGAACCAGCGCAGGGCCGGCAGGGTGTAGCCGGCGGAGCTGAACACTGCCTGACGGAGCATGTCTCGACGGTTCACGTCGCCTTCCCATAGCTGTACGGCGGCGCGGACGTCCTCGCGCCAGGACCGGTTGACCGGCACGTCACTCTGCCGGCTGTCGGGGCGGGCGGCCATGTCCCGGTGCCATGCACGTCGGCGGGGCGCGAGGCCGAGCGTCATCCGGGCCTCGTCGGGCATGCCGCAACCGTCGGCGATTCGCTCCAGCACGTCGATGGAGGTCACCTTCCGCCCGGCGATGATCCGGCTGACGTAGCCCTGTTCGAGGCCGACGGCGGCGCCGATGCGGGTCTGGCTCGCCCCGGTGTGCCGGGCGAGCAGCCGGAACAGGGTGCCGATGTCGCGGGCTTGCAATGCGGCGCGCATGTCCTGGTGCGACCAGAGATCGTCGGGAATCCGAAGGTGATCGCGCAGCACAGCGCCCCCAGCGTCGTCACGTGACTACCCATGGTGCTCAGCCCGGAGCCTAGGGCCGCTGTCCGTGCAGGTCGAGCCCGCTCATGTCACCGTGACATGGCCGGCTGACATGGCTGCCGAGCCACGGCCGGCGGGATCGTCGCGGACATGTTCCTCGACGCCGAAAGCCCGCCGATCGAGCCACGCCACGACTGCTGTGGCGCTCGTCCCGTCCGTCGCGGGAAGACCATCACCCGCCACCACAGACGCATGGCGGGGTGACGATGGGCGCCACTCACGGCTCGAAGGCCCTCATCGAGTACGCCCAGGCCCAGGTCGACGCCGCCGACGTGATCCTCACCCATCACGACGAGGTAGGGCTGGGCCTGTGCCGGTGCGGCCGGCTCCACCCCTGTCCAGAGCGACAGCAGTGGATTCAGAAGCGGGCGCACTACGTACCCCTGCTCGGTGGTCCACGATGACCACCCACGGCCCGGTGTTGCCGATCTGGAGCTGCGGTGGGTGCGGCGCGCCCTGGCCCTGCCGGACCCGCCGTCAGGAGCTACAGGCGGAGTTCGCGGACGCACCGATGTCACTGGCGCTGTACATGGGTGCGCAGTTCGTCCGCGCCGCCGAGGATCTGACCTGGGCTCCGGCCGGCACCCTGCACCGACGCTTCCTCGGCTGGGTCCGGTGAGCATCCTGCGGCCCGGCGACGAGAAGTTCCACTACAGCGATGGCTCGCACAGGTGGATCCCGCCGGACCCGGACTACGACCAGGAGGTCTGGGACGAGCAGGTCCGCCAGCACAAGCTGGGCCACCTGAGGAATGAGCAGCCCAGGGTGCGCATCCAACGCCTCGTCTGACCCCAGCAGTGCCGGCGGCTCCCCTCCGGGATCAGGCCGGCGTGGCGGCGAGGGAAGCCAGCACCGCGTCGGCCACCCGGCCCCGGCCCAGGCCGTCCACGGTGGACCAGGCGCGGGCGGAGAGTGCGGCGCGGCGCTCCGGGGAGGCGAGCAGCCCGGTGAGGGTCCGGGCGGCGGCGGCCCGCGCCGCCCGCCCCGGCACCCCGGCGGCGGCCAGCTCGGGCAGCTCGCCGAGGCCGGCGACGAGACCGTGCGCGACCACCCGCTGGTACGACTCCCGCTGGTTGTCCACCACGCAGACCAGCGCGGACGGCGCGCCGAGGCAGCACAGCTCCCACGTCGACGTGCCGGCCGCGCTCACCACCAGGTCCGCCGCGCCGATCAGCGCGGGCAACTCGTCGGTGGGCGGCACCGGGCGCAGCGACTGCCCCCGCCCCGGCGGCACCGCCGCCAGTTCCGCCTCCACCTCGGGCCGGCCGACCACGACGGTGAGGTCCATCGGGTGCCCGGTGGCGAGCAGCACCCGGGTCAGCACCGGGGCCGCGCCGACCGCGTCGGTGCCGCCGAAGAACGCCAGCACCCGGGGCCGCCCCACCGCCGTCGCGGGCCGGGGCGCCGGCGGCCGGGCGGCCACGACCGAGTCCCGCAGCAGGGCGTACGCGGTGCCGGCGAGCAGCCGCCCGGCCGGCGCGACGGTCGCCGCGCCGAAGTTCTGGTCCAGGTAGAGGTCGGCGTCCTGCCCCCGGGTGTCGCCGTCGACGACGGCCAGGGTCAGCACGCCCGCCGCGCGCAACGCGCCCGCGCCGGCCGGGTCCAGTTCGTAGGAGTCGAGCACCATGACGTCCAGCGCGTGCCGGCGCGCGGTCGCCACCAACTCCTGCGGGGTCTCCGGGCCGGGGTGCAGCGGGATGCCGCGGGCGGCCAGTTGGGCGCCCGCCCAGCCGACCCGTTCGACGGTGCCGAACACCTCGACCGAGGCCCCCCGGGCGAGGAACTCCTCGCCGAGGGCGAGGCAGCGGACCAGGTGCCCGACGCCGCGCCGCGGCCCGGCGTCGCAGCGCAGTCCGACGCGTACGGTGCTCAGGACTCCTCCAGCCGCTTCTGTCGTACGCCGGCGTTGACGGCGCGCAGCGCCGGTTGCCCGTCGAGCCAGTCGGCGAGCTTGGCCAGCGGCACGCTGACGTCCCCGAAATGGTCGGTCACCGCCCGCACCAGGGTCCAGTCGGCCTCGGTGTCGAGCGTGAGCCGCAGGTCCGAGCGGTCCGGGGTGAGCGTCACCCCGAGCACCCGGAACAGCTCCGGGCGAGAGTACGCGTACGAGGTCACGTGCACCCGGTGGTGGTCGGTGGCGAGTCGGTCCAGCGTCCGCAGCGTGTCCGCCCGGACGATCTCGACGTCCAGGCCCCGGGGGAGGGTGCGGGCGATGGACGTGCTGGCGTAGTCGAGCCCGGGCACCGCGCGCCAGACCGCCGCGACCAGCGTGATGATCTCGGGGTCGAGCAGCGGGCAGTCGGCGGTGAAGCGCATCACCGCGTCGCCGGGGTGGGCGTCCAGCGCGCCGACGAAGCGGGTGAGCACGTCGTCTACGGGGCCCCGGTGCCACGCCACGCCCAGCCGGTCGCACTCGGCCACCACCGCGTCGTCGGCGGGCTCGGTGCTGGTGGCGACCACCAGGTCGGCGAGGACGGCGCTCTCCCGCGCGGCCCGCACCACCCGACCGAGGACGCTGCGCCCGGCGAGCGGCCGGAGCACCTTGCCGGGCAGCCGGGACGAGCCCATCCGGGCCTGCACGACGCCCACGATCCGCGGGCCGGCCCCGGTCTCGCCCGCCGTCGACGGGGAGGCGGTGCCGGTGGGGCCGGGCGCCGCCGGGGTGCCGGCGGCCGGTGCGTCGCTCACCGGATCACCGCCAGGATGCCCCGTCCTTCAGGGCGGGGAGGAACGGCCGACGCGTTGTCAACCATGTCCGTCCTTTCTGGTATGACTGGTCGTGTGCGGACGGCGTACAGGTGTCGGGCGTACCCGACCCTGGAGCAGGCGGCGGTGCTGAACCGCACGTTCGGGTGTGTACGTGTCGTCTGGAACCGCACCCTCGCGGCCCGCCATGCTCGTTACCACGCTGAGGGCAGATCCACCTCGTACGCGGAGACGGATCGGGCGTTGACGGAGATGAAGAAGCAGCCCGATCTGGCGTTTCTGGGTGAGGTGTCGTCGGTGCCGTTGCAGCAGACCGTGCGCCACCAGCACACCGCCATGACCGCCTTCTTCCAGAAACGAGCCCGGTACCCGCGCTACAAGTCCCGGCACGGCCGTCAGTCCGCCTCCTACACTCGGTCGGCGTTCCGCATGCGTGGCGGGAACCTGACGCTGGGAAAGACGCCCGGTGCGCTGCGGTTCGTGTGGTCGTGGCCGGACGTGGACGTGGCGGGGCTGGATCCGACGATGGTGACGGTGTCGCGTGACCCGGACGGCCGCTGGTTCGTGACCTTCGCCGTCGACGTCGAGACACCCACCGCACCCGAACCGACGGGCGAGGTGGTGGGTGTGGACCTCGGCCTGAGCGACTTCGCGGTGTTGTCCACCGGCGAGCGCATCCCGCACCCGAAACACATGGAGCGGCGTGAACGCCGACTCAAGCGGTATCAGCGGATGATGGCCCGCCGGCAGAAGGGCTCCGCCAACCGCGCCAAAGCTAAACGGAAGGTGGCCCGGGCGCATTCGCGGGTGCGCGACGCCCGTCGGGACTTCCTCCATCAGCAGTCGACCGCCCTGGTGCGCCGGTTCGCCGCCATCGCGGTGGAGGATCTGGCGGTGGCGAACATGGTCCGCAACCGCTGCCTGGCCAGATCCATCTCGCGTACCGGTTGGGCTGAGTTCCGCACTTTGCTCGCCTACAAGGCGCACCGCGACGGCCGTACCCTCGCTGTCGTGGATCGCTGGTTTCCGTCGTCGAAGACGTGTTCGGTGTGCGGGCACCTGCTCGCCCAGCTTTCCCTCGGCACACGGCATTGGTCGTGTCCGGGTTGCGGCACCCGGCATGACCGGGACGTCAACGCCGCCCAGAACATCGCTGTCGCGGCCGGGCTGGTCGAGACGCAAAACGCCTGCGGAGCGGACGTCAGACACGAGGGGCAACCTTCCGTGCGGTCTGCGGTGAACCAGGAACCCCAACCCGTGAGGGTGGGAATCCCTCGCCTTTAGGCGGGGGAGGATGTCAATGCGTCTCCTCCGGCTTCGGGGCGAGGGCCTGTCGGGCCCGGCGCTTGGCCGCCCGGGCGCCCCGCTTCGCGATCCGCGCCGGGGCGATGGCCAGCCGGCCCACGCGGTAGCTGAGCGAGCCGCTGAGCAGGTGGATCGTCGCATCGGCGCGGCGCAGCGCCCGCTCCCGCGAGGTGAGCAGTTCCTCGGTCCACTTGAGCAGCGCGGCCAGCCGGGTCAGCTCCTCGCGCTGGCGCAGCCACGCCTCCCGCAACTGCTGGTAGCTGCGACTGCCGATCGGCGGGTCGGTCGGCTCGACGGCCCGCAGCTCGGTGGCGAGGGCGACGCGCCCGTCGGCGTCCAGCCCGTGCAGGGCGGCGGCGATGGCCGCCTCGGCCTCCACGGCCGCGGCGACGGTCGGCCGGTCCAGGTCGTGGCCGGCGACGCCGCCGAGCACCACGGTCAGGCCCGCCACGTCCAGCGTGGACGTCCACGGGTGGGCGTACCCGCCGGTGAGCAGCTCGGCGGCGAAGCGCCACAGGCTCCGGGCGAGCACCACGTCCACGGCGAGCGGCTCGGCGGCCCGCCAGCTCGGGTCGAGCACCGCGTAGGCGTCCCCGGCCACGACGACGTTGTCCACGCTGGCCAGCCCGAACGGGCCGGCGAGCCGGCCGTCGGCGTCGACCTGCCCGGCGAGCCAGCGCGCGTACCCGCGCAGGAGCCGGCGCAGCGCGTCCGTGTCCCGCCGCAGGCAGCCGTCCAGCAGCAGGGTGCGCAGCAGGCGCCCGTCCGGCACCGGCCCGGTGAGCGCCCCCGCGTCCCGGTACGCGGCCAGCCGGCTGGCGAACGGCGCCGCCGCCGGCCCGCCCCGGGTCTCCGCCCTGGCGGCCCGCCACCGCCAGCCGTCCGGGCCGTCGACCACCTCGACCACGCCGGCCCCGGGCGGCCCGGTCTGCACCAGCGCCACGGGCAGGTCGGCGCGCCCCCGGGCGGCCGGGGCCGCGGTCGCCGGGCCTGCGGCGGCCGGGTCCACGGCGGCCGGGTCCGCGCCGGCCGGGCCTGCGGCGGCCGGGTCCGCGGTTGCCGGGTCGGCGGCGGCCGGGTCGTCGGACTTGTGGGCGAGCACCAGCCAGGCCGGCGCCAGCTCGCCCGCCCGGCCGGCGTGCAGCGCGTCGACCGCCAGCCGGGCCGGGTCCTGGAGCACCGTGCCCCGGGCGACGACGCGGGAACACGCGCCGTGCAGCGCCGCGTCGAGGAACCCGGACGTGGTCCGCCGAGCCAGGGCGCCCGTGTCGACCAGCGCGGTCGGCGCCGTCGGGTGCGGGTACGCGGCGAAGCAGGCGTCCGCGCGCAGACCCCGGGCGCTCAGCCGCCCACGCAACTGCTCCAGGTTGGCCGGGCGGTCCGCGTCGAGCACCCCGCCGATCACCCAGGCGGAGTCGTCGCGCCCGGCGTACCAGGGAGAGGCGGCGACGAGCCGGTGCAGGCCGAGCGGGTTGTCCAGGCGCAGCAGCAGCACGCCGCCGGGGCGCAGCGCCGCCGTCAGCCGGTCGAGCACGCCGGCCCAGCCGAGCCGCGTCCCCTCCACCGACTCGACCGCGTCCAGGCCGGCGCCGGCGATCACCACGTCGAACCGCTCGCCCGCCGGCAGCCCGGCCGGGCCGGCCACCACGACCTGCGCGGCGCGCTCGGCGAGGGCGACCCCGTCGGGGTGGCTGCGCAGCAGGCAGGTCACCTCGGCGTGGGCCAGCCGGTCGAGCAGCGCGGGGTCGTGCGGCCCGGCCAGCAGCACCCGCGCGCCGGCGGGCACCACGTGGGCGGCCAGCGCCGCCAGCGGCCCGCCCTCGGCCAGGCGCTCCGCCGGCAGGTCGGACCAGGCCAGCATCTCTCCGCCCGGCAGCGCGATCCGCAGCGCCGTCTCAGTCGTCACTCTTCTCCTCCTGGAGGTTCGCCCACCCGAGCAGCTCGCGCAGCTCGGCCGGCGTGCAGCGGTGGTCGGTGCCCAGCTCGGCGCGGGCGATCGAGACGGCCGTGGGCAGGTCCACCTGTTCGCCGTGCAGCTCCGGCCACTGGCGGCGGATCCGGGCGGTGCCGCCGAAGGTGGGGTCCTCGTCCGCGAGCACCATCGGGTCGCCGTACACGGCCGGCTCGCAGCCGGCGGCGATGCCGTAGAAGATGGCGCTGGTCAGCCGGTTCGACGCCACCCGCCGGTGCCGGCGCAGCTCGGTGAGCTGCTTGTCGAGGAAGAGCGGGTCGGTGTCCTTCCACCAGTGGCCGCGGTAGCCGTGGCAGATCACCCGGAAGCCGGCGTTCTCGTAGAGCCGGCGCACGCGGCGCATGCCGTACTCGTGCCAGTAGAGGCAGACGGTGACCGGGCCGGGCTCGGTGTCCCGGATGCGGGCGATCAGCTCCCGGTGGTCGCCCCGCACGTGCTGACCCTCCCAGCCGTGGAACGGGTACCAGATGGTGCCCTCCCGCTCCGACTCCGGCGGGTCCTCCGGCCGCATGGCCAGCAGGTACGCGAAGGGCGCCCCGATGACGGTCACGTTGCGCCGCCCCACCGACCAGGCCCGCCGCCGGGTCTGCTCCGACCACAGCAGGCTCGGGGTCCGCTCGGCGTACGGGTGGCCGGGGGCGAGGCCGTCGCCGATGTTCCAGCCGTGCTGGACGTACCCGTTGATCCGGGGCGGATGGCCGTCGCCCAGACCGGCGTAGCGGGCCAGCACGTGGGCGTGGCCGTAGAAGTGGTTCGCGTGGTGCATCGGGTCCCCTCAGGCGGCGGAACGCGCCGTGGCGGCGCGCAGCGCCGTGCCGAGGGCGTCGATGACGCGGTGCTGGTCGGCCTCGGTGAGGTCCGGGAACAGCGGCAGGGACAGCTGCTGCTCGTAGAACGACTCGGCCACCGGGCAGGACCCGCGCCGGTAGCCCAGGTCGGCGAAGGCCGGGTGCCAGTGCACGGGGATGTAGTTGACCTGCACCCCGATGCCGGCGGCGCGCATCCGGTCGTACACCTCGCGGCGGCGCCCGTCGAGCACCCGGATCGGGTAGAGGTGCCACGCCGGGGCGGCCCAGGACCGCCGGCCCGGGGTCAGCACGCCGGGCAGGTCGGCCAGCGCCTCGTCGTAGCGGGCGACCAGGCGGGCCCGGCGGGCCAGGAAGTCGCCGAGCCGGCGCAACTGGCTGCGGCCCAGCGCGCAGAGCACGTCGGGCAGCCGGTAGTTCAGCCCGAACTCGTGCACCTCCTGGTGCCAGCCGCCCTCGTCCGGCCAGCGCTGCTCGTCACGCTCCCGGACCAGGCCGATGTTGCGGAACCGGCGCGCCCGCTTCAGCAGGTGCGGGTCGGTGGCGGCGACCGCGCCGCCCTCGGCGGTGGTGAGGTTCTTCGTCGGGAAGAACGAGAACGTGGTCAGGTCCGCCAGCGAGCCGACCGGCCGCCCCCGGTAGGTGGCGCCGATCGAGTGCGCGGCGTCGGCGAGCAGCAGCGCGTCCGTGCCGGCCGTCGCGGCGCGCAGCGCGTCGTAGTCGGCCGGGTGGCCGGCGTAGTCGACCGCGGACACCACCCGGGTCCGGCTGGTCGTCGCCGCGGCGACCGCCGCCGGGTCGAGGGTGAACGTCTCGTCCTCGACGTCGGCGAAGACGATCTTCGCGCCGAGGGCGACCGCGCTGCTGGCGGTCGCCACGAACGTCATGGGCGGCACGACCACCTCGTCGCCGGGACCGACCCCGGCCGCCGCGTACGCCACGTGCAGCGCCGCCGTGCCGTTGGAGACCGCCGCGCAGCCGGCGCCGCCGGTCCACGCCGCCAGGTCGGCCTCGAACCCGTCGACCTGCGGGCCGGTGGTGAGCCAGTCGCTGCGCAGGGCGGCGACCACGGCGGCGACGTCGTCCCCGGTCACCGACTGCCGGCCGTACGGGAGCAGCCCCGTCATGCGGCGATGCCGAGCATGTCGCGCAGGTGCTCCACGCTGAGCCACTCGTCGTTGCTGTCCGACTGGTACGCGAACCCGTCCGGCACCGGCTCGCAGCCGACCGGCGGCTGGTAGCCCCAGGTGGCGATGGTCGGCTGCACGATGTAGCGGTCCTTCGCGCGCAGGGTCCGGCGGCTGTCGTCCGGCGCGATCATCTCCTCGTGCAGCTTCTCGCCGGGGCGGATGCCGACCTCGTGCGTGGTGGCCTCCGGGGCGACCGCCTCGACCAGGTCGAGGATGCGCATGCTGGGAATCCGCGGGACGAACAGCTCGCCGCCCTGCATCTGGTCGAACGAGTCCATGACGAACTGGACCGCCTGGTCGAGGGTGATCCAGAACCGGGTCATCCGCTTGTCGGTGACCGGCAGGCTCTTGCCCTCGGCGGCCAGCCGGCGGAACAGCGGGACGACCGAGCCCCGGCTGCCGACCACGTTGCCGTAGCGGACGACCGCGAACCGGGTCGGGTGCTGCGCGGCGTAGTGGTTGGCCGAGACGAACAGCTTGTCGCCGACCAGCTTCGTCGCGCCGTACAGGTTGATCGGGCTGGACGCCTTGTCGGTGGAGAGCGCGATGACCTTCTTCACGCCGGCTTCGATCGCCGCGTCCACGACGTGCTGGGAGCCGGTGATGTTGGTGGCGATGAACTCCGACGGGTTGTACTCGGCGGTGTCCACCTGCTTGAGCGCGGCGGCGTGCACCACGTGGTCCACCCCGTGCATCGCGCGGGTCAGCCGGTGCCGGTCCCGGACGTCACCGATGAACCAGCGCAGCCGTGGGTCGTCGCCGAGCTGCTGGCGCAGCTCGTACTGCTTGAGTTCGTCGCGGGAGAACACCACCACCCGGGCCGGGTCGGCCTCGGTGAGGACGTGCCGGAGGAACGTCTTCCCGAAGGAACCGGTTCCGCCGGTGATCAGAATGGAAGACCCATTCAACTCGCTCAATTGGTGCTCCCGTGGTCGTGGTTGTTTCCGCGGCGACCTTGCCCGGTCGACCGGATCGAGACGCTAGACCCGGCGGGTTAACACCTCGACGCCCCTCGGTGAACGGTCGCCGCGCCTGAAGTGAATGCGGAACACCTTGCAGGCAAACACTTTTCGCCAGTTCAGGGCCAGGTTGAGGGGCCTTCGGCCTCGGCTACACTCGGCCCGCACGTCGAGGCGTGCGGACCAGTTACGGAGGAAATCGCGGTGGAACTTCAGCGACTGAGGGTCGTCTTCCGCGCGGCGTTGGAGCTTTCCGACGACGCCGTCGTGGACAGTCTCGAATATCGCGGAATCGAGAAATGGGATTCGCTCGCGCACATGTCGTTGGTGGCCGCCATCGAGGACGAGTTCGGCGTCATGCTGGACACCGACGAAGTGATCGACCTCAGTTCCTTCGACCGCGCGCGGCTGATCCTGGAGAAGCACGGTGTCGTCCTCACCGACTGACACCGGCACGGCCGCCGCGTCCGGGCCGGGCGCCGGCCGGGACGCGCCCGCCCGTCGGGTCCTGGTCACCGGGTCGACCCGGGGCATCGGCCGCGCCGTCGCCCGGCGGCTCGCCGCGCAGGGCTGCGCGGTCGCGGTGCACGGCCGGCTGCCCGGCTCCGCCGACGAGGTGGCCGCCGAACTGCCCGGCGGACCGCACCTCGCGGTGCACGGCGACGTGGCGGAGCCCGACCAGGTCCGGGCGGCGATGCGTACCGTCTTCGCGCGGTGGCGGGGGCTGGACGCGCTGGTCGTCAACGCCGGGGTGCACGAGGCGGGGCTGCTGGGCTCGGTGCCGGACGAGACGGTGACCCGGCTGTTCGCGGTCAACGCGGCCGGTGCCGCGCACACGCTGCAACAGGGATCGCGCCTGCTGCGCCGGGGCGACCGGCCGGCGGTGGTGCTCACCGCCTCGCTGGTCGGTTCGGCCGGAGCGGCCGGCCAGGCCGTCTACGCGGCCAGCAAGGCCGCCGTCGAGGGGCTCACCCGGGCCGCCGCGAAGGAGCTCGGTCCGGCCGGGATCCGGGTGAACGCGGTCGCGCCGGGCTTCATCCGCACCGACCTGCTGGCCGACCTCGACGAGCCGGGCCGGCGGGCCCGCGTGGACGCCACGCCGCTGCGCCGGCTCGGCGAGCCGGAGGAGGTGGCCGAGGTGGTCGCGTTCCTGCTCTCCCCGGCCGCCGCCTTCGTCACCGGCCAGGTGCTCGGCGTGGACGGCGGGCTGACCCTGTGACCGGTCTGCCGTACCCCGACGCGGCCGCTCTGCCGCACCCCGACGCGGCCGGTCTGCCGCACCCCGACGCCCGGCTGGTGGACGCGGCGACCGGCCGGCAGGTCGGGGGCGCCGAACTCGCCGCCCGGGTCGCCGACCTCGCCGCGCTGCTCGACCGGGAACCACCGGGCGTGGTGTTCGCCGCCGCCCCCGCCGAGATCGACGCGGTGCTGCGGATCCTCGCGGCCTGGCAGGCCGGCCGCGCGGTCGCGCTGCTCGACCCGCAGGTCACGCCGGGCGCGTTGCGCGAGCTGGTCGACCGGTTCCGCCCCGCCGTACTGCTCACCGGCCCCGAGCCGGTCGACGGCTACGAGCCGGGCCCGGTCGGCCTCGGCCCGGCCTGGCGGCGCACCGGGCCCGCCGGACCCGCGCCCCACCCCGACCTGGCGCTGCTGCTGACCACCTCCGGCTCGACCGGCAACCCGAAGCTCGTGCGGCTCTCCGGCGCGGCGGTGCGGGCCAACGCGGCGGCCATCGCCACCGCGCTCGGCATCGACGGCGACGAGGTGGCCCCCACCACCCTGCCGCTGCACTACACGTACGGGCTGTCGGTGCTCACCAGCCACCTGCACGCCGGCGCCACCGTGCTGCTGGAGCGCTCCGGCCTCACCTCCCGCGAGTTCTGGACCGCCGTCGACCGGCACCGGGTCACCTCCCTGGCCGCCGTGCCCTACCAGTACGAGATGCTGCGCCGGCTGCGCTTCGCGCCCGCCCGGCACGAACGGCTGCGGACGCTCACCCAGGCCGGCGGCCGGCTGCACCCGGAGCTGGTGGCGGACTTCCACGGCCGGATGGCCGAGGTGGCCGGCCGCCTCTTCGTCATGTACGGGCAGACCGAGGCGACCGCCCGGATGACGGTGCTGCCGCCCGACCGGCTGCCGGAGAAGCTCGGCTCGGTGGGACTGCCGGTGCCCGGCGGGGCGCTGTCGGTGCGCGCCGACGACGGCACGGAGACGACCGCGCCCGACCGGACCGGCGAGATCGTCTACCGGGGGCCCAACGTGATGATGGGCTACGCCGAGACGGCGGCCGACCTGGCCCGCCCCGACGAACTGGGCGGCGTGCTCGCCACCGGCGACCTGGGCCGGCTCGACGCCGACGGGTTCCTGCACGTCACCGGCCGGATCAAGCGGATCGCCAAGGTGTTCGGGGTCCGGGTCAACCTCGACGACGTGGAACGGTCCCTCGGCCACCACGGGCCGGTCGCCGCGATCGCGGGCGCGGACCGGCTGGTGGTGGTGGCCGAGGGCGCCGACGCCGACCGGCTCGCCCGGATCCGCGCCGAGGTGGCGGAGGCGCTGGGCACCCACTCGTCCGGCGTCCAGGTGCGTGGCGTGGACGCCCTCCCGCTGACCCCGACGGGCAAGCCCGACTACCGCGCGCTGGAGGCACAGTGCTGACCGAGGTGTTCACGCTCACCCAGCCCGAGAAGGAACACCGGCTCCGCGACGAACTGGTCGGGCTGCTGGCCCACCACCGGCGCCACTGCCCGCCGTACGCGCGGATCCTGGACGCCCTGGGCGGCGCGGACGGCGACGTCGCGACGCTGGCCGACCTGCCCTGGCTGCCGGTGCGGCTGTTCAAGACCCGCAAGCTGGCCAGCGTGCCGGACGAGCAGGTGATCCGGGTGCTCACCTCCAGCGGCACCACCGGCGAGGTCAGCCGGATCCACCTGGACCGGGAGGCGGCGGCCACCCAGTCCCGGATGCTGGCCCGCACGCTGGGCGCCGTGCTCGGCCCGCGCCGGCTGCCGATGGTGGTGGTGGACCGGGCCGGCGTGGTCGGCGACCGGCGCTCCTACTCGGCGCGCGGCGCCGGGGCGCTCGGCATGGTCAACTTCGGCCGCGACCACCTGTGGCTGCTCGACGCCGACGACCGGCCGGACGTCGCGGCGCTCAAGGACTTCCTGGCCCGGCACGGCGACGCGCCGTTCCTGGTCTTCGGCTTCACCTTCATGGTCTGGCGCTACCTCTACGAGGTGGCCCGCGACCACGGACTCGACCTGTCGAACGGGATCCTCGTGCACTCCGGCGGCTGGAAGAAGCTCGCCGACCAGGCGGTGGACAACGCCGAGTTCCGCCGCCGGCTCGGCGCGGACACCGGCCTGGAGCGGATCCACAACTTCTACGGGATGGTCGAGCAGATCGGCACGGTCTTCCTGGAGGGGCCCGACGGCGGCTCCCTCTACTGCCCGGACTTCGCCGACGTCATCGTCCGCGACCCGGTCACCTGGCGGGAGGCGCCGATCGGCACGCCCGGCGTGATCGAGGTGCTCAGCACCCTGCCCACCTCCTACCCGGGCAACGTGCTGCTCACCGAGGACCTCGGGGTGGTGCACGGCGTCGACGACGGGCACTGGCCGGGCAAGCGGTTCAGCGTGCTGGGCCGGCTGCCGCGCGCCGAGGCCCGGGGTTGCAGCGACACCTACGTCGGAGGTCAGGCATGACGGTACGGATGCGCTTCCCCGCCGGGCCGGAGGTGCCGGTGGACGACCTGCTGCCCCCGGCCGCCGACCCGCCGCTGACCGTCGGCGACGAGCGGATCGTGGACTTCCTGACCTCGGTCTCCCGGCGGCTGCTGGCCCCGGCGCTGGCCCGCCGCCATCCGGAGCTGGGCTCGCTCGGGTTCTTCCTGCGCCGCCGGGAGTTGCTGCGCGGCGTGGAGCGGCTGCACGCCGGGCTCGACGACGGGGTGCTCGCCTTCCCCCGGGGCGTGGTGTTCCACATCCCACCCGCCAACGTGGACACCATCTTCGTCTACTCCTGGGCGCTGTCCGCGCTGGCCGGCAACACCAACGTCGTCCGGGTGTCGCCCCGCTCGGCGGCGGCGGCCGACGCGATCCTGGACGTGCTCAACGACAGCCTGGACGCCGCCGACCCGGTCGTGGGCCGTACCCAACGCATGGTCACGTACGGCCACGACGACGCGGTGACCGGCCGGCTCAGCGCCGGCTGCGACGTCCGGGTCATCTGGGGCGGCGACCGGGCGGTGACCGCCGTGCGTCGGCACCCGCTGGCTCCCGCGGCGCGGGACCTCACCTTCCCCGACCGCTCGTCGTTCGCGGTGCTCTCGGTGGCCGGCTGGGCGGCCGCCCCGCTTGCCGCCCGGCGGGACGCCGTGGCGCGGTTCGCCAACGACGCCTACTGGTTCGACCAGGCGGCCTGCGCGTCGCCCCGGGCGGTGTTCCTGGTCGGCGACGCCCGGCGCGCCGACGCCGTCCGGGCCGAGTTCGTGGCCCTGCTCGGCGTGGCCGTGCGGGAGCGGGGCTGGGACGTGGACGCGGCGATGGCCGTCGAGAAGCGGGTCGGCGCGTACGGGCTGGCCGCCGACGGGGGAGTGGCCCGGATGGTGTTCCACGACAACCTCGTCACCACGCTGGAGCTGGACGGGCCGGCGGCGGCGCCCCGGGAGTGGCTCGGCGCGGGGACGTTCGGCTTCGTCACCCTGGGAGAGCTGGCGGAGCTGGCGCCGTTCGTGCGCCGGCGGGACCAGACGCTGACCCACTTCGGGTTCACCCGGTCCGAGCTGGTCGACTTCGCCCGGCGGCTCGGCGGCCGGGGCATCGACCGGATCGTGCCGTTCGGCGCGGCGCTGACCTTCGCGCCGGTCTGGGACGGCCACGACCTGCTCCGCGAGTTCGTCCGGCTGGTCACGGTCGCCGACTGACTCCACCCCGGCGGTCGCACGAGAAGGGGGGCGCCCGTCCCGGGCGGTCGCACGAGGAAGGGGGCCCGGTCCGCGCGGACCGGGCCCCCTTTCGCGGTGCGGGTGGCCTCAGACGAGGTCCCAGCTCAGCGGCGTCCCCTTCGGCACGTCCCGGGTGAAGGCGCGGCCGAGCACCCGGTCGAGGTCGGCCGGGGGGAGTCCGCCGGCCGGCCGGATCGAGCGCACGACCGCCGCGGTGACCGGGTCGCCGGCCCGGACGTCCTCGACCACCCAGAGGGACCGGCGGAACCGCAGCCCCTCCCGCTCGGTCGGGGTGGGCCCGATCGCGGTGCCGCCCAGCGCCGCCCACGCCCGCTCCGACTCGACGGTGAGGGCGGTCAGCTCCGCCGGCTCCAGCGAGAAGTCCGAGTCGACGCCCCCGTCGGCGCGGCGCAGCGTCACGTGTTTCTCGATCAGGCAGGCGCCGAACGCCACCGAGGCGACCGGGACGCCGATGCCCGGCGTGTGGTCGGACAGGCCCACCGGCAGGCCGAACGTGTCGGCCAGCACGGGCAGCCGGCGCAGGTTGCTGTCCTGCGGGGGCGCCGGGTAGGACGCCGTGCAGGCGAGCAGCACGATGCCGCCGGCGCCGCCCTCCCGGGCGGCGCGGACGGCCGCGTCGATCTCGCCGACGGTGGCCATCCCGGTGGAGATGACCAGCGGCTTGCCGGTGGCCGCGACGAGCCGGATCAGCGGCAGGTCCACCAGCTCCGACGACGCGATCTTGTACGCGGGCGCGTCCAGCTCCTCCAGTAGCTCCACCGCCGTCGCGTCGAACGGCGAGGAGAACACCGTCAGACCGTGCCGGCGGGCCCGCTCGAAGATCGGCGCGTGCCACTCGTACGGGGTGTGGGCGCGCTCGAAGAGCTGCCAGAGGCGCTCGCCGCCCCACAGGTCGTGCCCGTCGGAGAGGCGGAACGCGGGGGCGTCCACGTCGATGGTGATGGTGTCCGGCCGGTACGTCTGGAGCTTGAGCGCGTGCGCCCCGCTGGCCGCCACCGCGTCGACGATGGCGAGTGCCCGGTCCAGGCTGCCGTTGTGGTTGCCGGACATTTCCGCGACCACGAGGGGCCGCTCGCCGGGGCCGACCGCGTGCGGGCCGATCTTGACTGTCGCCGTCATCTTCCTCTGCTCTTCTCCGTCCACACCACCTGGTGCGGCGTGCCGTCGATGTCCCGCTCGTAGCGCCGGACCTCGCGAAATCCGAAGCGCCGGTGCAGGGCCAGCACCGGCTTGTTGGCGGCGAGCGTCTCGCCGCCCAGCGTCTCCGCCCCGAGGGTGTCGAAGGCGTACGCGATGGCGGCCCGCTCCAGCGACAGCCACGCCGGCAGCAGTTGCCCCCGGGCGTCCAGGCCGTCGATGTCCAGGTAGAAGCCCCAGGTCAGGGCCCGGTCCGGGGCGGTGACCCCGGAGAACGTGACGATGCCGGACGGCACCTCGTCGTGCAGGTGCACCAGCACCCGCCGGTCCGGGTCGACCCGGGCCCTCGCCCACCAGGCGGTGTGCTCGACCAGGCCGATCTCGTGGCTGGTCAGGCTCACCGCCCGCACCTGCGGGTGGTTGCGCCAGAGCAGCATCCGGTGCAGGTCGCCGTCGTCTGCCGGCCGCAGCGGCCCGGCCACCAGCGGCTCGGTCGTCGGAAGCCCGGTCATCGGCGGCTCGCCATCGCGGTGGTCTGGTCCGCCGCCGTCCCGGCCTCCGGGGCCTGCCCGGCCTCCGCCTGGCCGGCCTCCGGCGAGGGGAGGGCCGGCGGGACGGGTCGGCCGCCCCGCACCCGGCCCGCCGCCCGGTGGGCCCGGCGCAGCGCCGCGTACGCGAGGTAGCTGTTCCGCCCGACCAGGCGGTGCTTGAGCCCCGCGACTCCGGCGGGCCGGGAGTAGCCCACGTCGGGCAGGTAGCGGCGGTAGTGCTCGGCGACCCGGCGGAAGAACGCGCGGCGCAGCCGCGGGTGCAGCCGGCCGTCGTTGCCCGCCACCACCAGGTAGTGGCTGATCATCAGGGTGAACAGCTCGGCCCGCAGCCGCTCGTCCGGGGCGTGCCGGTCCAGCCAGTCGAAGAGCCGCTCGTACTGGTCGAAGGCGTCGAAGTGCCGGCGGCTGCGGGTGGAGGTGATCGCGCCGAGCCGGCCCTGCCGGTAGAGGTAGCAGACCCGGTCCAGTACGGAGATCCGCTCCGCGCCGATCAGCAGCGGGTGGCTGAACGGGATGTCCTCGTACCAGCCGGGGAAGAAGCGCAGCTCCAGCTCGGCCATGAATCCGCGGCGGACCACCTTGTTCCAGGCGGTGTGCTGCACCTTCAGCAGTTGCGGCCGGTCGGCGAGGCGGACCACGCCCGGCACCCCGCGCAGCAGGTGGCTGCTCGCGTCGACCTCCCGCCGGCCGCCCTCGTGCACCCGCAGGTGGTCCAGCATCAGCACGTCGGGCCGGTCCCTGCGCAACCGGTCCAGCACCGCCGGGATCGTGCCCGGCGGCAGCCAGTCGTCGCTGTCGACGAACCAGACGTACGCGCCGGTGGCCTCGTCGAGACCGGCGTTGCGGGCCAGGCCGAGGCCGACGTTGTCGGTCAGGTGGACGGTGCGGATGCCGACCCGCCCGGCCGCGTACGACCGCAGCATCTCCCCGCAGCGGTCCGGGGAGGCGTCGTCCACCGCGATCAGCTCCACCGCGCCCGCCTCGCCGGCCGGGATGTCGGCGCGGATCGACTCGAGGCACTGGTACAGGTACGGCTCGACGCCGTACACGGGCACGACGATGCTCAGCAGCGGTGCTTGCGTCGGCTCAATGACCACGCCGACACCATCGACCGCGCGGATGGACGGCCCCGGAACCTCACGTTGCCGGCGAAGGTGGAGTCCCTGAACAGCCGCCCAGCGCCGGGTTAACGGTTCAGGATGCGCTTCACCGGGCCGCCCACCACCCGCTTGACCCGGGTGCGCAGGCGCTGCTCCCGCAGCGTCTCCGCGTCCTGGTGCAGCGCCGCGTTGCGGTCCCGCAGCCACTGGATCCGCTCGAGCAGCACGTCCGGCGCGGTCGCGGTGGCCGGGCGCACGGCGGGCGGGTAGGTGGTGGCCCGCACCCGCGCGTCGAACCGGGCGGCGCTGTCGCCGTCGGCGAAGGCGTTGCCCAGGTCGTGCTTGGCGAGGAAGGCGAGCATGGTCTCGTAGCGTGCCTTGTGGCCGTCGTTGAGCGCCGTGTAGTCCGCCTCGTCGTAGAGCTGGGCGGCGTCGACGTCGGCCGGCACCTCCTTCATCACCCGGTGCGGGATGTCGAAGTACCGGGCCAGCTCCAGGGTGCGCGAGTCGTGCGCGAAGAGGTAGCCGGGCGTGCCGGCGACCAGCGCGGTGATGGTGCCGTGGATCCGGGTGCCGAAGGCGAACTCGAACCCGGAGAGGTAGTCCATCCAGGTCCAGGGGTCGACGAACATCCGCACCTTGTCCTCGGTGAACAGCGGGTGCGAGGTGTGGATGGGGATCGCGCTGGACTTGCCCCGGTCGTCGGGGGCGTCGCCGTAGAGCAGGGTGCCGAGCGTCTTGAGGTCCTGCGGCAGGTAACGCAGGTTCGGGTACCGCTCGTGGTGCCGGGCGATGATCTTCGCCATCGACTTCACGTACGGCGAGATGGTCAGCGCGAGCCGGTCGTCGGGCGCCAGCGCCGCCTTCCGCTTCTCCACCCGCAGGCTGTCGCCGTGCAGGAACATCGACGGGCACCCGATCACGTCGACGGCGGAGAAGCCCAGCGTGCGCAGGTAGCCCTCGGTGATCTCACCCCGTACGCCGATGCTGTGCGACCGGTCGAGCACGGCCCGGACGAAGCGGGTGACGGCGTCGTCGATCGGGCGCAGGTACTCCCGGTCGCCCTTGACGTCGGTCTGCACGCCCACCCCGAGCACCACCACCGGGATCTTCAGCCGTTCGACGAGCTTCGTCATGAGTTCGATGCGGTGGGCGTAGCTGCGCCGGAAGGCGTTGGCGAGCGGGACGACGTAGACGTCGTACCGCTCGTTGATCATGTCGGCGTCGCGCGGGTTGACCTTGAACTCGGTCGGGGTGATCTCGGTGGTGCTGGTCTGCAGCAGCTTGTGCGCGGCGTGGCTGAAGACGAGGTTGCCGTTGTTCTCGCCGATCCAGTTCCCCTCGAAGGCTTCCTCGGGGGAGTAGACGTCGAACGGGCCCTTCTTCGCCCGCATCAGGATCCGCTGGTGCATCCGTCCCCGCCTCTCGTCACCTTCGGGTCACGGAATATTAGGCCACCGGCCGACCCCGGCACAGATGCGCGTCACTCCGCCACGCGGAGGGACGGAACCGTCACGCGGTGGACGGGGACGCAGGGGGACATCCGGGGCGGCGGGTAGGGTGCCCGGCGGCGGCGCCTACCGGAGGCCGCCGCGGGCCGTCCTGCGCCGCCCGCCGACGGCCGAGGAGGAGACGTACGTGCTGGTGACCCTGCGGACCGCCGGGCCGCCGGCATGACGGGGGCCGCGACCGTCGCGCCGGAGGCCCGGCCCGCGCCCCCGGCCGGTCGGCTGCCCTCGCTGACCGGGCTGCGCTGGGTGGCGGCCCTGCTCGTCTTCGGCTTCCACGCCGGCACGATGGGGATCATCGCCGAGCCGGACCACCGGGCAGTGGTGAACTGGGTCTTCACCCTGGGCCTGTCCGGCGTGCAGTTCTTCTTCATCCTCAGCGGTTTCGTGCTGGTGTGGTCGGCCCGGCCGACCGACTCCCGCCGGGCGTTCTGGCGTCGCCGGATCGCCAAGATCTGGCCCAGCCACGTGGCGCTGTGGGCGCTCGCCCTGCTGGTCGCGGCCTGGTTCGCCGACCCGGTGGACCGCGGCGTCGCGGTGGAGAACCTCTTCCTGCTCCAGGCGTGGGACCCTCGGCCGGGCGCGTTCTACAGCATCAACACGGTCAGTTGGTCGCTGTCCTGCGAGTTCTTCTTCTACCTCTGCCTGCCGCTGGCGCTGCCGCTGCTCCGCCGGGCCCGGCCGTGGGCACTGTGGACCGTGGTCGTCGCGGTGCCGCTGCTGATCCTGGCGCTCTGGCCGGCCCAGGCCCTGGTGCCCGAGGAGAGCCGTTGGTGGTTCACCCAGATCTTCCCGCCCGTCCGGTCCCTGGAGTTCTGGATGGGCGTGGCCGCCGCCGAGCTGATGCGGCGCGGCCGGTGGCGGGGGCCGGGCCTGCCGGTGGCGAGCCTGGTCTTCGTGGCCACCTGGGTGGTCGCCGCGCAGTGGGTGCGCGCCGAGCTGTGGGCGGCCCTGCTCGCGGTGGCGTACATCCTGGTCATCACCGCGGCGGCGGACGCGGACGTGCGCGGGCGGCGGTCGCCGTGGCGGTCCCGGCCGATGGTCTGGCTCGGCGAGGTCTCCTTCGCCTTCTACCTGGTGCACGTGCTGGTGATGGTGACCGTGCTCCGGCTCACCGGCGACTGGGGCGTCGGGTACCGCGGCTGGTGGGGGCTGGCCGCGGTGCTCGGCTTCCTGCTGGCCAACCTGGCCCTCGCCGGAGCGTTGCACCGCTTCGTCGAGACGCCGATGATGCGGCTGCTCGGCCCGCGCCGCCCGGCCCGGGCGACGCCGCCGGTCGAAGGTGTGGCCGCCCCGCGGCAGCGACCAGGGGAGCGAGCGCCGGCCGTGCCGGGGGAGCGGGGACGCGTCGTGCCGCGCCCCCGGCACGCCGAGCCGGAGGCGGACCGCCGACCGGCGTACGTCGAGTCCCGTGCGACGGCCGGCCGGCCGCGTCCCCGGGCGTAGGACGATCGCGTCCACTGACACAGGTCGACCCACTGGGGCGGCCGGACCACCCGTCCACCCTGGTCCGTGCGGTCCTCCGGTGGACGGCCGGGCGCGCAGAGCACCGGTCCGGAGGGCCGCCGAGACCGCCGCAGACGGGACACGCCGGGCGGCGATGCGGACCGGTGGCATCGGCGGTAGCGTGGTCGCGTGCTTCCCGTCGCGCTCACCTGTCCCCTGTGGTGGGTGGCGCGGTGGGCCGTACGGCTGCTGACCGGCCTCGCCGTCGCGGTCGCGTTCGCCGTCGGCGCCGGGGCCCTTCCCGCCGCCGCCTCGGCCCAGGCCGGAGTTTCCGCGACCGACACCTGGGCGCCCCCGGCTGACGCCTGGGCGCCCCCGGTCCCGGCGCTCCCCGTCACGCTGGCACCCGCCGACCCGCCCGTGGCGGTCGCCGACCACCGCGTCCTCTCCGACGGTGCCGCCGTCGACGGTGCCGCCGTCGACCGGGCCGCCGTCGACCGGGCCGCCGTCGACCGGGCCGCCGTCGACCGGGCCGCCGCCGGCCCCGGCCACCCCGCCGCTCCGGCCGACCCGGGTGAGGCCGCCGGGGCCGTCACCCCCGGCCCGGCCCCCGCGCCGGGCGGGCACACCCCCGGCGCGGCCGGCCCCCGGGGCCCGCCGCACGTTTGATCCGCACCATCCCGCGGGGCACGCGCGCCCCGCGACCACGCCCGCCGCACGGCGTAGGAAGGGCTCCTTCCGCTATCGCAGGCGTTGACAGGTGCCCGTCCTCCGCTCTCCACCACCCGCGCCCGTCCCGGCGGCGGGACGTGGCACCGCCACGCCCCGCCACCCGGGCGCCGCGTGCGACCCGCTGACGCACTCGCTCCCCGTGAGGTGCCGACCATGGAGACCGTCGTCTACCAGTTCCTGATCGAGGTGCCGCGGGCCGCCGCCATCTGGTCCGCCCTGCTCCTGCTGGCCCTGACCGTGCTCGCCGTGCTGGTCGCCCGCCCCGAGCGGCTCCGTCCGGCCGACGAGCCGGTCGCCCCGCCCGCGGTCGACCCCGTGGCGGAGGCGGCCGACCTGCGCCGCTACGCCGAGGAGGTGGCCGTCGCGGCGGGCCGGGCCGCCCGCACCGCCCGGCGGTGGCGGGCCGACTGGCTCGCCGCCCGGGAGGAGGCCGACCGGGCCTGGCGGGCGTACGACGAGGCGGAGACCGCCGCCCGCCGCCTCACCGGGGCCGCCGCCCTGCCCGCCCCGCGCACCCCGCGCACGCCCGCCGAGTACGCCGCCCGCGAGCGCTGGCTGCACCATGCGGCGGTGGCGGCCCACTGGCGCGGCGACCTCTCCACCCGCCAACTCCGCGAGGTGTTCGGCCGCCGGGCCGGCTGGGATCCCCGCCGGCACCCGGTCGAGCAGGAGATCGCGCTGGCCCGGGCGGTACGCGACGCGAAGCGGGCCGCCCACCGGGCCGCCGCCGAGCGGGAACGGGCGGCGTGGCGGGACGCCGACCTGGCCGCCGAGGCGGCGCGGGCCCTGGCCGGGGAGGCGTACGCCGCAGCGGTCCGGCTCCGGCCGGGCCGGCTCCCGGCGGCCCGGCCGGTGTCCGCCGGGCGTCGGCCCGCGCTCGCCGCGCGCTGGCGGCCCGCGCGGGTGGGCTGACACCGCCGGGCAATTTCGTGACGCCGGTCATAGCGGCGCCGAACCGGTCATCCGGCGCGGCCCGGCCGATTCCCGCCGACGATTCCGCGCCGATGTCCGCCGCTCGTCCGGTTGTCGACGCAAGGTGCGTCGGGAAACGGTCGTCCCATTGAGTCGCGTCAGTGCCGAACTGACCGCAAAAAAAGTCCGGAGATCAAGGTTTAGGCAGGTGGGAGCGGGTTGGCAGGGCGCGGGCCGGCCAGTAGTGTCGGCCCGTCCGGTGCGGTAACCGATCGCAAGAGGCGACGCCGCGCCGACCCGCCTAATCGTGAACAGGCGAGCCGGGGACCCAGTGCAACATCGGGGTGAATCCGCGGGCCACGGCCCGCGGTAGGGCGTTCTTCCCGCCCGAATCCGTCAGCTAACCCGGTCGGCGGCGTCGGAAGGAGTTCCATCCCCGTGCAGCACCCACCCGCCCCCCGGTCGTTCCGGCGCCTCCACGGCGCCGCGGTGCCCGCGCTCGCCCGTCCGCACGCCGCGAGCTGACCCACCGGTCACCGCCCGTCGCCCGGCATCCCGGGCGCATCCCCTGAGTGGTCCACCACCGCCGGACGCCGTCCGCGCGGTCGGTCCCCCCTGCGCGGACCGGCGGCCGCTCACCCCCCGAGCCCGTGGAGGAAACCGTGAAGCACCACCTCAAGCGTCAGCTCCGTCGCCTCACGTCCGAGCGTCCGTACCAGGTGGCCGCCGCGTCGGCCGCGGCGCTCGTGCTCGCGTCGGGCACCGGCGCGTTGCTGGCCGGCACCGACGAGGCACCCGCCGCCGCACAGGCCCCGGTGGCCGTGAGCGAGCTGCGGGACGGCAGCGTCGCCTCGCGCGGCGACGCCCGCGTCGCGACCGCCCCGTCGACCGGCGCCCCGGCCGCGTCCAGCGCCGCTCCGTCGGCCAGCGCCACCAGCGCCGCCCCGAACCCGGACCTGACCCGCAAGCCGGAGCCGCCGAAGCCGCCGAAGGCGAAGTCCCTGGACTACGACTACCAGGCCCAGACCACCTTCTACAACTGCGGTCCGGCGGCCGTCCGGCACGCCCTCAGCGCCGCCGGCATCGCGCGCAGCCAGGACGCCCTCGGCGCCCAGCTGGGCACCGACGAGATGGGCACCGACTCGGCCGAGGACACCACCCGGGTGCTGAACGCGACGGTGAAGGGTGACCCGTACCGGACCCGGATGATCCCGGGCGGTGCCGCGACCCCGGCGCAGATGGACCAGCTCCAGGCCGACGTGGTCGCCGCCATCACGGACGGGCGGGGTGTCGTGGTGAACGTCGCCGGCAGCGCCACCGACACCGACGGCGGCTGGCACTCGTTCCCCGGCGGCCACTACATCGCCGTCGTGGGCTACCAGGACGAGGGCCGGCAGGTGAAGATCGCCGACTCGGCGAACCCGGCGACCGCGTCGTACTGGATGTCCACCATCGCCCTGGCGAACTGGGCCGCCACCCGCGGCTACTCCGCCTGAGAAAGACACCCGTCGGGCGTCGGCTCCCCACCCCGGGAGCCGGCGCCCGATGTCGTCTCCGGGTCACGGCCCTCGCCGGGGCGTACGGCGGGTGGCACACTGCGGCCTATGGCCGACGAATCGGGTGACCGGGACGGCCGGCGCGTCCTGCTGCTGCTGCACGGCATGGGCGCGACCGGGGACGTGTGGCTGCCCTGGGCGCCGCTGCTGGAGCGCCGGTGGGCGGGGCGGTGGCTGGCGCCGGACCTCGCCGGCCACGGCTGGTCGCCGCCGCTGTCGGCGTACTCGTTCGCCGGGCTGGCCGACCGGGTCGCCGCGGGGCTCGCGGCGGGGGACCGGCTCGTCGTGCTGGGGCACTCCCTCGGCGGCGTGGTCGGGCTGGCGCTGGCCGCCCGCCGCGCCGGGCTGCCGGTCGACGCCGTGGTCGGGCTCGGCATCAAGGCCGTCTGGTCCCCGGCCGAGCTGGCGAAGGCCGGGGAGCTGGCCGCCCGACCGGTGACCTGGTTCGCCAGCCGGGACGAGGCGGCCCGCCGGTACCTGCGGGTGGCCGGCCTGACCGGGCTCTTCGCGCCGGACCACCCGGTGGTCGAGGCCGGGCTGCGGCAGGTCGACGGCCGCTGGCGGCTGGCGATGGACCCCGCCGCGTTCGGGGTGGGGGAGCCGGACCTGCGGGCCCTGCTGGCGGCGACGGACGTGCCGGTGCTGCTGGCCCGCGGCGAGCACGACCCCATGGTCACCGACGCCCAGCTCAAGGAGCTGGGCGTGCCGGTCGCCACCCTGCCCGGCCTGGGCCACAACGCCCACGTCGAGGCCCCCGAGGCCGTCCTGGAGCTGGTCGACCCGTACCGCTGACCCGCGAGGTGCCGGCCGGTCAGGTGGTGGGGGAGAGGGTCGCCTCGTCCGGCTCGACCGGCAGGCCGGTCCCGCCGACGGCGCGCGGCGTCGGCGGGTTCCAGTCCGCGTCGAGCAGCCGCCGCGCGGCGCCCAGGAACGCCTCGGCGTACGACTCGGCCGGGAAGTCGCCCAGGTAGCGGCTCCGGGTGGCCCAGCGGGCGGCGGCGAGCGGGTCGGTGTCGAGCAGCGCGGCCAGCACCTCGTCCACGTTGGACATGTCGCGACGCAGCACGTAGCCCGAGCCGGCCAGCGGGAACCGCTCGGCGAACCGGTCGCCCTCGTCGCCCATGTCGGTGACCGCGTACGGCTTGCCGGAGTAGAGGTAGTCGGAGATCACCCCGGACACGTCGGAGACCAGCGCGTCCGAGCGGTTCACGCACTCCGTCAGGGTCAGCTCGCGGGCGGCGGCGCCGAAGACGTGCTGCCGGCCACTCCGGGCCCGGTCCGCGGCCAGCAGCTCCGTGAGCCGGCCCAGCTGCCGCGCCGAGGCCGGGTTCTGCGAGGTGTACGGGTGGGCCCGCAGGATCACCGTCGCGCCCCGCGCCAGCAGCCCGCGCAGCAGCGCCTCGGCCACCGGCAGCGAGCAGTAGTTGGCGTCCGCGTGGTGGCCCGTCCAGGTCGGCGTGTAGAGCACCGTGGGGTGCGGCAGGCCGCGCACCGGCTCCGGGCGGACCTCGATCGACTCGACCTGCGGCCGGCCGACCACCACGAACTTCTCCGCCGGGATGTCCACGCCCGCGCGGGCGTACCGGTCGACGGCGGCCTGACCGGCGACGAAGATCCGGTCGAAGATGGCGGAGACCGGGTTGGCGCTGGGCGCCTTGTCGCTGTCGCCGTGGTGCAGCTGGACGTGGGTGAGCTGGGTGAAGCGGATGCAGTGGCTGTTCTTCGCGCCGTGGTTGACGTAGAACGCCACCCGCAGGCTCGGCACCAGCGCCTCGTCCATCGCCTTCGTCGTCGGGCAGTAGACCACCGGTGCCGTGGTGGCCGCGGCGACGGTGGGCAGGAACTCCGGCTCCCGCACCATGACCAGGAACGGCCGGCCGATCCGCTCCAGGTACGGCAGCCACATGGTGACCTGGTATTCCGAGCCGGGCGGGGCGGAGAAGTGGAGCAGGAACTCGGGCTGGTGGCGGCGCAGCGCGCGGGAGACCGCCGACCCGCCGGCCCCCGGCCGGAACCGCCGCCGGGCGAGGTCCAGCCCGACGGCCCCGGCGCCGGCGGCGACCAGCGCGACGGCGCCCAGCGCCACCCCGGCCGGCAGGGTCGCCGCGGCGGCCGCCGCCACCAGGGCGAGCAGCCCCAGCAGGGCGTCGCCGAGGCGCGCGGCGACCAGGGGCGTCCAGGTGCGCACCGGCAGGTTCGCGGCGCGCACCTCCAGGCCGCCGGCGTCCCGCAGCGGCCCGACGAGCAGCACCAGCCCCAGCAGGACCAGCGCCGTCGCGGCCAGCGCGGGGTCGAAACCGGCGTCGAGGCGCCGGGCGTACCCGACCAGGACCGCCGCCGCGACCAGCGCGGTCTCGGCGACGCTGTCGGCGCCCGGGCGGACCCGCCGTTCCCAGGCGGCCGCCGCGAGGGCGGCCACCGCCAGCCCCAGCCCCCAGCCGGTCGCGCCGGTCAGCGCGACGACGAGGAACGCCAGCACCGCCAGGCCGGTGGCCAGGGCGCGGGCGATCAGCTTCCGGACCAGGTCACCACGCATGTCGGCTCCGTTCCCCGCCGTGGCCCGAGACCCGCGTCAGCCGGCGCTGGCCGGGCTGGCGGCCCGCTCGGCCTGCCCCGGCACCGGCTGGGCCGGCACCTCGCCCGGCGCGCGGCGCACGTCGATGACCTGACCGGTCAGGTCCGAGATCAGCACGTCCAGCGAGGCCTGGGCGACGGTCTCGGCGGCGAGCAGGGTGTGCTCCGGCTCCTCGCCGAACGCCTTCGTGCGCATGGGGGTCGCGGTGCGCTCGGGGTTGATGCAGTTGACCCGTACGCCGAACTCGGCCCACTCGTCGGAGAGCGCCTGGGTGAGGTTGACCAGGGCCGCCTTGGTGGAGGAGTAGAGGGCGTACTGGGCGCGACCCCGGGTGTAGGAGCTGGACGTGTAGAGCAGCAGCTGGCCCTTGGTCTGCTGGAGGTACGGCAGCGACTGGCGGGCGGCGATGACCGGCCCGACGAAGTTGACCTGGAGCACCCGGTCCATGGTCTCCTCGTCCATCTCGACGAGGGCGCCCTTCTCCAGGATGCCGGCGGTGACCACCACGTGGTCGATCCGGCCGGTGGCCTCGAAGGCGGTCTTCAGTGCCGCCTCGACGTCCGCGGCGCGCTCCACGTGGGTGCCGGTGCTGGAGCGGCTGAACGGGAAGACCTGCGCGCCGTAGCGGCGGGCCAGCTCGGCCAGGTCGTGGCCGATGCCGTAGCTGCCGCCGAAGATGACGATGGTCCGGCCGGTCAGCTCCTCGGTGTAGCTGCGGTGGTCGGTGACCCGGGGGGCCTGCGCGGCGGCGAGCTGGAACAGCTTGTCCGCGAGGTGCACGTCGACCGGGTGGGTGACCTTGATGTTCTCGTCGGAGCCGTCGATGACCTTGATCGGCGTGCCCGGCAGGTAGCGCAGCACGACGCCGCAGTCGTCGGTGGCGGCGAAGTGGGGGTCGCCCTCGGCGATCCGGTACGCCTCGCGGATCGTGCCCGAGCGGAACGCCTGCGGGGTCTGGCCGCGGCGCAGCGACGAGCGCACCGGGATGTCGGTGATGCAGTCGTCCTCGTCGACCTGGATGATCGTGTCGGCCGACGGGATGGCCACGTCGACCGCGGAGTACGTCCAGAGCGCGTTCACGCACTCCCGGACGATCCGGCCGCTGACCAGGGGCCGCACCGCGTCGTGGAAGAGGATGTTGCAGTCGCCCTCGCCGACCGCGTCCAGCGCGATCCGGGTGGTGGCGTTACGGGTGTCACCGCCCTCGATGACCTTGGTGACCTTGCGAAAGCCGGCCTTGTCGACGATCTGCTGGGCCTCGGCGACGTGGCCGGTGGCCATCAGCACGATGATCTCGTCGATCTCGGGGGCGGCCTCGAAGACCGCCAGGGTGTGCTCGATGATCGGCTTGCCGGCGATCTTCAGCAGCTGCTTCGGGATGCCGAGACCCAGCCGGGTCCCGGTGCCGCCGGCCAGCACCACCGCCACCGTCCGCGAGGGCCGCCACGGCGCCGGGGTCTCCGGTGTGGCGTCCGGGCCAGTGGTGTGGTCCTGCGTCATTGCCGAATCCTCACTCTCAGGGGTGCGTGAACAGACGGTTCCGCCCGCGCGGCGACCGGATGAACCTTAACGCGCCGACCGCGCCGCCCCAACGGGACGACGCGGTCCGCCGGCATCTCCGTCGATGCCGTCCGGCGCGCTACTTGCCGTTGGCGAACGCCTCGTACGCCCGCAGGACCTCGTCGGTCGGGCCGTCCATGCGCAGGACGCCCGATTCCAGCCAGATCGTCCGCTCGCAGGTCTCCCTGATCGAGGAGAGCTGGTGGCTGACGAGGAACACCGTGCCCGCGCTCTCCCGCAGCTCCCGCACCCGCTGCTCGCTGCGCTTGCGGAAGCCCTTGTCGCCGGTGGCGAGCGCCTCGTCGATGAGCAGCACGTCGTGCTTCTTGGCCGCGGCGATGGAGAAGCGCAGCCGGGCCGCCATGCCGGAGGAGTAGGTGCGCATCGGCAGCGAGGCGAAGTCGCCCCGTTGGTTGATCCCGGAGAACTCGATGATCTCCGGGGTCTGCCGCTGCACCTCCGCCGGCGGCATCCCCATGGCCAGGCAGCCCAGCACCACGTTGCGCTCGCCGGAGAGGTCGTTGAGCAGGGCCGCGTTCACGCCGAGCAGCGAGGGCTGTCCCTGGGTGTAGACCGCGCCGCGGTTGACCGGCAGCAGGCCGGCGATCGCCCGCAGCATGGTCGACTTGCCCGAGCCGTTGCTGCCGATCAGCCCGATCGCCTCGCCCCGGTACGCGGTGAAGCTGACCCCCTTGACCGCGTGCACCTCCCGGATGTTCGGCGCCGAGGTGCGGCTGACCATCCGCTTGAGCGCGCCGACCGGGCCGCCGCCCCCGCCGCCGCCCTTGTGTACCCGGTAGATCACGTGCGCGTCGTCGACCACCACGGTCGGCACCCGGTCCTGGACCCGGGGCAGCGTCACCGTCACGTCGTTGGACGACTCGAACTGCTCAACCACGGCCGTACTCCTGTTCGCCCCGCCAGAAGTAGATGAAACCCCCGACGCCCATCACGATCGCCCAGCCCACCGCGGCCAGCCAGAGCTGGAGCACGGAGGAGCTGAGCAGCGGCGCCTGCTCCAGCAGCGCGACGCGGGCCAGCTCGATGTAGACCAGCGCCGGGTTGAACTCGACCAGCCGGGAGGCCCAGCCGGGCAGCTGCTCCTCGAAGAGCGCCACGCTGTAGAGCACGCCGGAGCCGTACATCCAGGTGCGCAGGACGAAGGGCATGACCTGCTTGAGGTCGGCCAGCTTCGCGCCCATCCGGGCCACGGTCATGGTGAGCCCGGCGTTGAAGACCGCCTGGAGGATGATCGCCGGGACCAGCAGCAGCCAGGCGAAGGTGATCGGCTCGCCGGTCACCAGCACGATGGCGATGAGCACCACCATCGAGCCGAGGAGCTGCTGGAACTGGGTGACCGTGACGGCCAGCGGCAGGCAGGCCCGGGGGAAGTGCAGCGCCCGGATCAGGCCCAGGTTGCCGGTGATCGACTGGGTGCCGCTCTGCACGGCGGTCTGGGTGAAGTTGAAGATGAACAGACCGGTGCAGAGGTAGGCGATGAAGTTCGGGATGCTGTCCTGCTTCAGCACCACGCCGAAGATCAGGTAGTAGACCGCCGCGTTGGTCAGCGGGGTGAGCACCTGCCACAGCTGCCCGAGCCGGGCGTTGCTGAACGACGCGACGAGCTTCGCGTTGGCGTACGCGGCGATGAAGTGCCGGTAGCGCCAGAGCCGCCGGGCGTACTCGGCCAGGGGTGGCCGCTCGCCGGCGACCCGGAGCCCGTGGCGGGCGGCCAGCTGCGCCTGGGTGAGGCCGGAGTCGGGGTCGGCCAGCGCGGTGTTGGCCATGGGATGGGCGCTCCGATCTTTCGTGACGACGGATGAGGCGCGACGATGGAACCAAGCGGGGAGCGCCGCCTCGCCGCTGCGTGGACAGTAGTCCGAAACACGTCGGGACGCAACCGTACCGTCGTTGCGCTACATTGTTCCTCGTGACAGCCGAGACGAGCTCCAGGTGACGACCGGGAAGAGGCGGGTGCCGGCCGGCGCGGCGGTGCTGCGGGACGACATCACCACGGCGATCCGCCGCGCGCTGATGCAGGAGCTCGCCGCGGTCGGCTACGGCCGGCTCTCCATCGAGGCGGTGGCCCGGCGGGCCGGGGTGAGCAAGACCGCGATCTACCGGCGCTGGAGCTCGAAGCTCGAACTGGTGCTGGAGATCGTCGCCGCGGCGGCCACCGGCAAGCTGCCGGCGCTGGACACCGGCACCCTGCGCGGCGACCTCCAACTGCTCTTCCAGGTCGTGGCGCACGCGCTGCGGCACCCGCTGGCCTCGCAGATCATCCCCGACCTGCTCGCCGAGGCGGCCCGCAACCCGACCATCGACCAGACCCTCCAGCAGCTGCTGCGGGCGCGGCAGCAGGAGATCGGCGGCCGGCTGATCGGCCGCGCCGTGCAGCGCGGCGAGCTGCCGCCCGACACCGACCCCGAGGCGGCCGTCGACCTGATCGTCGGCCCGCTCTACTGGCGGCTGGCGATCGCGCGGACCCCGCTCACCGACGCGTACCTGGACACGCTGGTCGAGGCGGTGGCCACCGGGCTCGGCGCCGGCACCGCCGTGCCCCGGCCCCGCGCGGCGGCCACCGACGCCACGCCCGCCTGACCGGCCGCCCAGCGCCCGTCCCGGACCGGCGCCGCCCGCCCCGTGCGGGCCCCGGGAACTCGCCGCCCCGAACCCGTGCGGTCCCGGAACTCGCCGCCCGCCCGACGGGCCCGGGGCCGGGGCCGCCCGCCCCGGGCCCGTCGGGTCAGCGCGGCGCGTCGACCGGCAGCCGGGAGACGATGTGCCGGGCGATCTCCAACGAGCTGGTCGCGGCGGGGGAGGGCGCGTTGAGCACGTGCACCTGCCGGTCCGCCTCGACGATGAGGAAGTCGTCCACCAGCCCGCCGTCGGGCAGGATCGCCTGGGCGCGGACGCCGGCGCCGGCCCGGACGATGTCCGCCGGGGTCAGCTCCGGCACCAGCCGGGCCAGGCTCGCCGCGAACCGCTTCTTCGACAGCGACCGGGCCACCTCGGTCAGCCCGTAGCGGTAGTGCCGGCGGCCCAGCGCCCACAGGCCCCGGTAGGTCAGCTCGTCCCAGATGTCGCGCGGGCTGATCCGGCCCCAGGAGTAGCCCTCCCGGGCGGTCGCCAGCACGGCGTTCGGGCCGGCGTGCACGCTGCCGTCGATCATCTTGGTCAGGTGCACCCCGAGGAACGGGAACTGCGGGTCCGGCACCGGGTAGATCAGCCCCCGCACCAGGCCCTGCCGCTGCGGCACCAACTCGTAGTACTCGCCGCGGAACGGCACGATCCGCACCGGCGTGGGCACCCCGGCCAGCCGGGAGATGCGGTCGGCGTGCAGACCGGCGCAGTTGACCAGGACGTCCGCGACGACCTCGCCTCTGGTGGTGCTGACCACCACGCCCTCGGGCCGGGTGGCCACGCCCGTGACCTCGGTCTCGGTGCGCAGCTCCGCCCCGCCCGCCGCGAGCAGCTCGGCGAGCTTGCGGCAGACCGCCCCGAAGTCGACGATGCCGGTCGAGGCGACGTGCAGCGCGGCGACGGCCGCGACGTGCGGCTCGTACTCGGCCGCCTCGGCGGCCTCGATCAGCCGCGCCGGCAGGCCGTTGGCCGTGGCCCGCTCGTGCAGGGCGTGCAGCCGGGGCAGCTCCTCCGGGTCGGTGGCGACGATCAGCTTCCCGCAGATGTCGTACGCGAGCCCGTGCCGCTCGCAGAACTCGACCATCGACGCGCTGCCGGCCTTGCACAGGGTGGCCTTCAGGCTGCCCGGCTTGTAGTAGACGCCGGCGTGGATGACGCCCGAGTTGTGCCCCGTCTGGTGGGCCGCCCAGCCGGCCTCCTTCTCCAGCACGGTGACCTGGTCCCCGGGCCGGTCGGTCATCAGCCGGTGTGCCACGGCGAGCCCGACGATGCCGCCACCCACCACCACGAACCTGGTCATCTCATCTCCCCTGCCGACGCCGCGACCGATGGTAACCAAGCCGTCCCGCGTGCCCGACTCGCGGACGACCCGCCCGGTTGGCCTAGACTGCTCCGGGTCCATCACTCTGGGGGTCACATGTCTGAGGTCATCGCGCTCGGCCAGCCCACGGTCGGCGAGGCGGAGCTCGCGGCCATCGCCGAGGTCTTCGCCTCCGGCTGGCTCGCCGGCTCCGGGCCCACCTGCCGCCGCTTCGAGGAGCGCTTCGCCGCCACCGCCGGCACCCGGCACGCCCTCGCCACCAGCAACTGCGGCTCGGCGCTGCACCTGGCGCTGCTCACTCTCGGTGTCAAGCCGGGCGACGAGGTGATCGTCGGCGACTACACCTTCCCGGCCACCGGGCACTCGGTGATGTGGGCCGGCGCCACGCCGGTCTTCGCCGACGTGCGGCCGGACACCTGGACGGTCGACCCGGCCGCCGTCGAGGCCGCGATCACCCCGCGCACCGTCGGCATCATCGCCGTCGACGCGTTCGGGCAGCCCGCCGACTACGACGAGCTGCGCGCCATCGCCGACAAGCACGGCCTGTTCCTGGTCGAGGACGCCGCCTGCTCCGCCGGCGCCACCTACAAGGGCCGGCCGGCCGGCAGCCTGGCCGACGTCGCCACCTTCAGCTTCCACGGCCGCAAGGGCATCACCGCCGGCGAGGGCGGGGCCTACGTCACCGACCGGGAGGACCTCGCCGCCCACGCCCGCAAGTTGCACACGTACGGGGTGGAGGGGGCGCTCACCCGCGCCGAGCTGTCGCACCTGCCGATCCCGACCTTCACCGAGCTGGGCTACAACTACCGGCTCTCGGACATCTCCGCGGCGATCATGCTCGCCCAGCTCGACCGGCTGCCGGACCTGCTGGCCGCGAAGCGCCGCACCGCGGCCCGCTACGGCGAGCTGCTCAAGGACCACGAGCTGATCACCACCCCGTACGAGGCGCCCGACCGCGAGCACCCCTGGCAGTCGTACGTCGTCACGCTGGCGCCCTCCGTCGACCGGGGCGCGGTGGCGCTGGCGCTGCGGCAGCGCGGCGTGCAGTGCACCTTCGGCACGTACGCCTCGCACGTCCAGCCGCTCTACGGCCAGACCACGCCCTGCCCGGTCTCGGCGGACCTGTTCGCCCGGCACCTGGCCATCCCGATGCACGCCAACCTCACCGACGCCCAGGTCGAGACCGTCGCGGCCACGCTGGTGGACGTCGTCAACACCGCGGCCACCAGCCGCTGACTCCCCAAGGAAGGACACGCTCCGCCATGTCGAAGCAGACCGTCTTCATCACCGGAGGCGCGGGTTTCATCGGCCTGCACGTGGTGCCGATGCTGTTGGAGAAGGGCTACAAGGTCCGCATCTTCGACAACATGTTCCGCGGTGACCGGGACCGGGTCGCGGAGCTGGTGGCCACCGGCGACGTCGAGCTGATCGACCAGGACGTCCGCTACGGCGGCGCCGTGCACGCGGCCATGAAGGGCTGCGACTACGTGATCCACCTGGCCGCGGTCTCGATCAACAAGAGCCAGGCCGACCCGTACGAGTCGATCGACATCAACATGGTCGGCAACCACAACGTGTTCGCCGCCGCCGCCGACCACGGTGTCAAGCGGCTGGTCTTCGCGTCGTCGGCGTCGGTCTACGGCGACCCGAAGAAGCTGCCGATGCACGAGGACGACCGGCTCGACCCGCTCACCCCGTACTGCATCTCCAAGCGGGCCGGCGAGGACCTGCTCGGCTTCTACCAGCGCAGCAAGGGCCTGAACTGGATCGCCCTGCGGTTCTTCAACGTCTACGGCCCGGGTCAGAAGCCGACCGCCTACTACACCTCGGTGATCAACCACTTCGTGAAGCGGCTCAAGAACGGCGAGCCGCCGGTCATCGACGGCAAGGGCGAGCAGTCGATGGACTTCATCCACGTCCACGACATCGCCCGCTCGGTGGTCGCGGCGATGGAGGCCGAGCAGGGCAACGTGCCGGTCAACATCGGCACCGGCATCGACACCTCGATCGCGACCCTCGCCGAGATCCTGATCAAGGCTGTCGGCGTCGACGTGCAGCCGCAGTTCAACCCGCGCGAGGTGCTGGTCAGCCGGCGCGCCGCCGACATCACCCGGGCCCGCGAGGTGCTCGGCTGGGAGCCCACCATCGCCGTCGAGGACGGGATGACCGACCTCATCAAGACCGAGGTCGCGTGACCCAGTCGCCGTCCGCCGGGGGTCCGTCGTCGCACGGGCTCCCGGCGAACCCGTACAACCCGCACGCGTGGGTGATCGGCGAGCCGGTGATCGGCGCGGGCACGTGGATCGGCGCGTTCACCGTCATCGACGGCTCCGGTGGGCTGACCATCGGAGCCGGCTGCGACATCAGCTGCGGCGCGCAGATCTACACCCACTCCACCGCCCGGCGTTGCGTGTCGGGGCGTGCCCATGCTTCCGTGGACCGGGCGCCGGTGGCGATCGGCGACCGGGTGTTCATCGGGGCGAACGCGACCGTGATGATGGGCGTCACCATCGGTGACGGTGCGGTCGTCGGCGCGGGGGCCGTGGTCACCAGAGACGTGCCACCGGGGGCGGTCGTGACGGGGGTCCCCGCCCGGGTGGTCTCCACAGTCGAGTTGGACGGCGGCGATGTCCGGTTCGTCCCTGTAGCGGAGAGCTAGGAGCACCCCTCCCGTGCGTATCGCAGTGGTCAACAACTTCTTCCCGCCGCGCGCGGGCGGAAGCTCGCACCTGTCCGAGTCGCTCGCCAAGGGCTACGCCGCCGAGGGGCACGACGTGCTGGTGCTCACGGCCGCCTACCAGGACGCCCCGGCGGTCGAGGAGCGCGACGGGCTGCGGATCGTCCGGCTGCCGGCGTGGATGCTGCCGCAGACCCGGCTGGCGGTGAGCTTCGACATCTCGTTCACCACCCGGCCCAGCCTGCTGCGCCGGGTCCGCAAGCTGCTCGACGAGTTCCGGCCGGACGTCATCCACCAGCACGGCCAGTTCTTCGACCTGACCTGGGCGACCGCGCTCTACGCGCGCAAGCGCGGGGTGCCGGCGCTGCTGTCCATCCACACCCGGCTGGAGAACCCGCAGGCCCGCTACGCGAAGGTGTTCCGCGGGCTGGACGCGACCATGGTCAAGCCGTTCATGTGGCGGTCCAAGCCGCGGCTCGTGGTGATGGACGTGCTCATGCAGGAGTACATCGAGGCCCGCTACCGGGGCGCGCACTCCGGCCTGGTGCCGATCCCGGTCGGGGTGGACCCGGACTGGGTGGTCGGCGGCAACGCCCAGCGGGTCCGCGAGCGGCACGACCTGGGCACCTCGCCGGTGATCCTGTCGGTGGGGCACGTGATCCCGCTGCGCGACCGCATCGCGCTGGTCGAGGCGCTGCCCGAGGTGCTGGCCAAGGTGCCGGACGCGAAACTGCTCATCTGCGGCCAGGTCTACTACGGGGTGTTCGCGGAGCGGGCCCGGGCGCTCGGCGTCGAGCACGCCGTCATCGCGGCCGGCAAGGTGGCCAAGAGCGAGATCCCCGACTACCTGGCCGCCGCGACGGTGGAGTCGCACGAGCAGGGGCTCGGCCTCGGCACGGCGACCCTGGAGGCGATGGCTGCGGGCGTGCCCGTGGTGGCGCCCGCACGGGCGGACAACTTCCCCGGCATCTCGCTGCGCGACGGCGAGAACGTCCTGCTCTGCCGGCCCGGCGACGTGTCGGGCCTGGCCGAGCGGCTGATCGCCGCGCTGACCGACCCGGCCCTGGCCAAGCAGATCGGCGTCAACGGCCAGTCGCTCATCCGGGAGCGCTTCAGCCTCGACCGGGTGCTGCACCGGCACCTGGAGGTGCTCGGCGAGATGGCGGCCGCCCGCCGCCGCTGACCGTACGACGAGACGGTGCCCCCGGCCACGAGCGTGGTCGGGGGCACCGGCGTTTCGCGGGACGGTCTCCGCCGGGCACGGGCCGGCGGGGTGGCGTCAGCGGGTGGTGACCGGCGCGGCGGCCTGGTCGGCGGCGGAGCGGGGCGTCGGAACCTGCTCGACGGCGACCGCCTCGTCGGCCTCGTCGGGCGTCCCCCGACGGAGCTGCCGCACCCCGGACAGGGCGGCGATGCCGGCGGCGAGGAGGTCCGCCACCGTGAAGATCAGCCGGGAGGCGAGGGCGATGCCCGTCGCCGCCCCGATGCCCCCGGCGCCGGCGAGGAAGGGCGCCATGGTGGCGACCAGCACGGCCTCCCGGACGCCGAGCCCGGAGGGGGAGAGGAAGGCGAACATCCCGACGGTCATCGCGATGGCGAACGAGCCGATGCTGCGCAGCAGGCCGCCGACGCCGGGAGCGGCCTGGGCGTTGGCCAGCAGCCACAGGTGCACGCCGAACAGCGTGTAGCCCAGGGCGCTCCAGCCGACCACCCGCAGCACACCGGGCAGCGTCAGCCGGTGCTGTAGCGGCGGTCGGCGCAGCACCTTGAGGACGATCTGGATCAGCCGGGTGAGCACCGCCGGAATCGCGCAGATCAGGGCGATCGGGAACAGCACGGCGACGATGTAGAGCGCCACCCGGACCGGCTCGGCGTACTCGGCCCCGGTCTCGGCGGTCGCGTCCAGCAGCGAGGGCAGGCTCAGCAGGCCGACGCCGAGCGCGGCGACCACGCCGAGCCCCAGCGCGACCAGCGTGGCCAGGAAGGCCCGCGCGCGCGGCAGCCCGGCCCGCCGGCCCAACTCCATCTGCAGGACGTACGCCCACACGCTGCCCGGGATGTACTTGCCGAGCTGCCCGACCATGCAGATCCGCAGGGCGGCGGGAACGGACACCCGGTGCTCCAGGTCCTCCGCCGCGGCCCGCCACGCCATCGAGTTGGCGAACATCCCGGCGAGCACCGCCAGCACGGCGAGCACCACCGAGGGCCACGCCAGGTCGAGCCAGGTCTGCCGGACGTCCGGCCACTGGCTGACGACGCTCCAGGTCATGCCCGCCGCGATCGCCGCGATCACCACGACCCGTACGCCCAACGAGAGCCAGCGGGACGGGCCCTTCGCCGCGCCGGCCCCCTCGGCCGGTGCGGTCACCGTTTCGACCTGCGTCGCGGTCTCTGCCACGGCCGTCCTGCCTCCGCGTCGCCCTGACCCGTTGGGGTCGCCTGCACAATTCGCCGAGACTAGCGCAGCGCGGGGCGTACCACGAACCCAGCCCGGTCGGCGAGTCGGGCCCTCCCCCGGGCGTGCGCGGATTCTCGCCGGGGCGGTCCAGATGTGCCGGGGTCCTCCCGCGCTGCTACCGTCTGCACGCTGCCCCACACCCCAAGGAGAGCGCTTGTGATCCCGATTTCCGTCGTCAAGCTGGACGAGGCGGCCGAACGGTTGGCGGTCGAGGTGATCCGTTCGGGCGTCATCGCGCAGGGACCGATGGTGGCCCGTCTGGAGCGCGAGTTCGCCGACCTGGTCGGCGTCGAGCACGCGGTGGCCGTCAACAACGGCACCACCGCGCTCGTGGCCGCGCTCCAGGTGCTCGACCTCCAGCCTGGCGACGAGGTCGTCACCAGCCCCTTCACCTTCGTCGCGACCCTCAACGCGATCCTCGAGGCGGGCGCCACCGCCCGGTTCGCCGACATCCGCGAGGACGACTTCTGCGTCGACCCGGAGGCCCTCGCCGCCGCCGTCGGCCCGCGCACCAAGGTGCTCATGCCGGTCCACCTGTACGGCCAGCCCGCCGACATGGACGCGATCGCCCCGCTGGCGCGGCAGCACGGCCTCGGGCTCGTCGAGGACACCGCCCAGTCGCTCGGTGCCACGATCTCCGGGCGCGGCGCCGGCAGCTTCGGGCTCGGCACCTTCTCGCTGTACGCCACCAAGAACCTCACCACGGGTGAGGGCGGCATGATCACCACCGACGACGCCGGCCTCGCCGACCGGCTGCGGGTGCTGCGCAACCAGGGCATGCGGCAGCGCTACCAGTACGAGGTGGCCGGGCACAACTACCGCCTCACCGACCTGCAGGCCGCGCTGGGCATCCCGCAGATCGCCACGTACGGCGAGAACGTCAAGCGCCGCAAGGACAACGCCGCCCGGCTCTCCGCCGGCCTGGCCGACGTCCCCGGGCTGCGCCTGCCGACCGAGCTGCCCGGCCGCTCGCACGTCTGGCACCAGTACACGGTGCTGGTCACCGACGAGGCCCCGGTGAGCCGCGACGAGGTGATCACCCGGCTGACCGAGCGCGGCGTCGGCTGCGGCATCTACTACCCGAAGACCGTCTACGACTACGACTGCTACCGGGACCACCCCCGCGTGGTCGCCGACCCGGCGCCGGTGGCCGACCGGGTCGTCCGCCAGTGCGTCTCGCTGCCGGTGCACCACCACCTCTCCGACAGCGACGTCGACCAGGTGGTCGAGGCCGTCCGCGCGGCGGTGGGCGCATGACCGCCAAGGTGCGTTTCGCCCTGGTCGGCACCGGGATGATGGGCTCGCTGCACGCCCGGGTGATCGCCCAGTCCGACCGGGCGGAGCTGGCCCGGGTGATCGAGCCCCGGCGCTCCGTCGGCCAGCAGATCGCCGAGCGGTACGGGGCCGGCTGGGCCCCGAACGCCGACGACCTCTCCGACGTCGACGCCGTGGTGATCGCCGCGCCGACCGAGTTCCACCACGGCCTCGCCGACCAGGTGCTCGCCGCCGACAAGCCGCTGCTGATCGAGAAGCCGGTCTGCGGCAGCCTCGCCGAGACCGAGGAGATCGTGGCCACCGCCGGCAAGCGCGGCGTGCCGCTGCTGTGCGGCCTGCTGGAGCGGTTCAACCCGGCGGTGCTGACGGCCCTCGCCCTGGTCGACCGCCCGGTGCACCTGACCGCCACCCGGCACTCGCCGTACGCGCCGCGGATCCGCACCGGGGTCGCCTGGGACCTGCTCATCCACGACGTCGACCTGGCGATCCAGGCGTTCGGCGGCGAGGAGCCGGTGGGGGTCCGGGGCACCTTCGGCCACTTCCACCCGGACTCGCTCGCCGAGGCGGAAGACGTGGCGGAGACGGTGCTGAACTTCGGCAGCGGTGCCCTGGCCAACGTCTCGGCCAGCCGGATCGGGCAGCGCAAGGTCCGGACGTTGGTGATCAGCGAGGTCGACCGGCTGATCGAGGCGGACCTGATCCGCAAGGACGTGACCATCTATCGGCACGTCTCGTCGGACGCGGCCACGCCGGACGGGCGCGGCTACCGGCAGCAGAGCATCATAGAGGTCCCGGAGCTGCTCACCAACCGGGAGCCGCTCGCCGCCCAGCTCGACCACTTCCTGGACATCGTCGCCGGCACGGCCGACGCCGACGTGGAGCGGCAGCGCATCCTGCCCGCGCACCGGGTGGTCGGCCGGCTCTTCGCCGACAACGGGCGCTGACGGACCGACAAAAGGGGCGGGGCGACCGTGGTCGCCCCGCCCCTTCGTCGTCTCCCGGCCGTCGCGCTCAGCCCCCGGTGGCGCAGCTCCGGCCGGCCTCGGTGACCCGGTAGATGTTGATCCGGCCGATCGTGTGGGCCAGCTCCAGCCGGTCGCTGGTCTCCAGCCGCTCGCGCTCGTAGTGCTTGTCCCAGGCGCCGGGCATGTTCCGCTTTCCGACCACCACGTACGAGATGTTGAACTGGCGCACCTCGCACCCGGCGGGCCGGGCGTCGGCGTTGTTCACCAGCCAGTTCCACGCGTCCCACCGCCGCTCGTAGTTCTCCGCCGGCAGGCCGGGCAGCGGCGGGATGCCGAACAGCAGCGGCACCTCGTAGTCGGCGTAGGCCCAGGTGATGAACTCGTGGTGCCGGTCGTAGGCGACGGTGGCGCCGGGCGGGTTGTTCTCCGCCAGCCACTCGAACGTCTTCTCGAAGGAGGCGCCGACCGGCGCCCGGCCCTTGAGCGCGCCGCGCAGCGGCTGCCAGCTCGCCGGTACCGCGGCGAGGCCGAGCAGCACCGCCACCAGTACCCCGGCGGCGACCGCCGTCGGCGCCTCCGACCCGCGCAGCGCCCCGGCCTTCGCGGCGACGCGGGTCAGCAGCCACTGCACGGCCAGCCCCAGCACCACCGCGCCGGCGACCGCCAGCAGCCCGTACACCGGGAAGATCATCGAGCGGACCCGCTCCCGGACGCCGTACCACAGGCTGGAGAGCGTCATCGCGGCCGTCGAGTCGGACGCGGTGGTCCACACCCCGATCGCCGTCCAGACCACGCCGGCGGCGAACCACGGCCGGGCCCACCGCAGCCGCGGCAGCACCAGGCAGAGCGGGGAGAGCAGCAGGCACGGGATGACCAGCCAGAGGCCGACCTGGATCGTCGGCTCGCTGAGCTGGAAGTCCTGACCGCCGACGCCCGGGTAGGCGAACAGGACGTACCGCTGCGGGTCGGTGACCCAGTACTCGAACGATTCGCCGTACCTGCCGAGCAGGGCGGGCGGGTTCGACAGCCGCTCGCCGTTGGCGCCGGCCAGCACCCCGAGCAGGGGCAGCAGCGGCACCAGCCCGGCCACCACCATCGCGCCGGCCGCCGCGGCGACCCGGCGCAGCACCCACCGGCCGCGTACGGCCAGCAGCATGCCGATCGCCAGGACGGCGATGAACAGCACGTCGTACGTGTGCGTCATGACGATCCCGGCGCCGCACAGGCCGGCGAGCAGGCCCAGCCGGACCGGGTGGGCGCCGCGCGCGGCGAGCGCGATCAGCAGCGCGATCGCCCCGGCCATGCAGGGGGCGGTCTGCTCGGTGATCCGACCCGTGATCACCGACATCCACATCGGGCCGAGCACGGCCGGCGCGGCGGCGGCGCTGGCGGCCACCACCGGCCTGCCGCCGAGGGCCCGGACGCAGGCGTAGACGGCCGCCACCAGCGCGAGCGGCCCGACGAGGATCGACCAGGCGCTCAGCACCGTGCTGATCCGCCCGCCGGAGATCTCCGCCGCCTGGGCCCAGGCCACGTTGGCCGCGAGCGGGTAGAAGGAGCAGGACAGCGCCGGATCGGTGGAACCGCTGGTGCAGGCCGAGGAGATCAGCACGCTGTCGGTTTCCATGATCCGCCGGGTGAGGAAGCCGTGGTTCATGGCGTCCCACCCGGGCGGGGCGACGAGCCGACCCAGCATCAGCCAGCCGAAGGCGACGCTGACCACGGCGGGCACGGCGATCCCGAGGACGTCGGCGCGGCCGGGGCGTACCGCCGGCAGCCGCAGCCGGGTGATCCGCCCCCGCCACCCGGCGTCGGTCGGCCGCCTGGCGGCGTCGCCGTCGGCGGTGGCGGTGCGGTCGGTCGCGTCCGGGTCGACCAGGCCGCGGGTCACCAGCCGGGACGCGAGCACCGCGAGGCCGGCGAGCAGCACCTCGGCGGCGAGCACCGCCAGCGGACCGTTCGGCAGCCCGAGTTTCGGCAGCCATGTCATGGCGAGGGTGACCAGGCCCAGGGTCAACGCCGGGGCGGCGGCCCAGGTGGCCCACCGGTAGCGGCCCGGGGGCAGCGCGAATCCGAGCAGCGCGCCGGGCACGATGGCGACGGCGAGCGCGATGAGGCTGGTCAAACCGTGGATCCTTTCCAACGGAACTCGCGGTTGCCCCGCGGCGGCTGGTGCGCGGAGCCGAGGTGCGGCCGCCCGTGCGGCCACCCGGTCGGCGAGCGGCCGGACCAGTATAGGAACGGGAGCCGGCCGCGCTGACCCGGCGAACCGGCCATCGGCGACGCGTCGTCACCGGCGTCGTTTTTGCGGTGGATCATCCCCCCGAGGTGGCGACTGTGGCCCGGAGGGACCAAATCGTCCCGGTGTGGCGGTACCCGAGCGATACCGGCGCGTTCCTTCGCGTTAAGGTCACACCGGCGTGGTGGCGGGGTGGCCGCGGGCGCCGGTGCCGTCGCTGGTCAGCGACGATGGACGGACAGGCGGGTCGCCGCGACCGTTGTCCCGTCCCGTCGCGTTCCGTCGGGGCGCCGGTGGCGTCCGGGCGCCGACGGTCGCCGAAGCGGGGAACGCTGCCGTCACGGCGCCAGTGACGGTCGGTGAGCCAGTCGTCGATCTCGTAGGGAGCTAGTCCTTGTTCGGCAAGTTGATGGGACCGGCGGGAGTCGCCGCCCGCGGCGCGCTGCTGCTGCTGGCCTACCTGGTGATGCTCGCCGCCGGCGCGCTCGGTTGGATCGGCGTCTTCGCCGTCGCCGGGCTGGCCGCGCTCGCCGGCGAGTACGCGCTCGCCCGCTGGTCGCCCGCCACACTCACACTGCTCGAGAAGGTCGGCCTGCGGGGCGACTACCGGCAGCTCGCCCGCGACCTCTCGGTCGTCCTGCTGGTGGTCGCCGAGGTCCGGCCGAGCGCGTGGGAACTCAGCCTGGTCCTGGTGCTGCCGTCGACCGTCTGGCTGATCTCGGTCTTCGCCGGCGCGCTCGCCACGATGATCGACCGGCGCAACCCCCTGTCGGCGTTGGTGCGCAACATCGACCTCGGCCCGATGCGGGCCGCGCCCCGCCCGCCGGACTGGGCGGCCTGGCTCGCCGGCGACCGGCTGGCCCTGGTCAACGTGGTGCTGGCGCCGGCCGCCGTGTTCGCGGCGGTGCTCGACAACGCCGCCCCGGTGATCGGCGCGGGAGTGGTGGCCGTGTTCGCCGCCGCGCTGGTGGGCGGGATCGTCGCGCTGACCTGGCTGCGCGGGCGCGGGACGGGCCAGAGCCCGCTGCTGCCCGCCGTCCAGCGCTGGCTGGACAGCTACCGGCCGGAGGTGGCCCTCTACTTCGCGGGGCCGGCGAAGGACGTCTACCAGGCCAACATGTGGCTCGCCCCGACCGAGGCGCTCGACCAGCGCGGCGTGGTGCTGCTGCGCAACAAGGAGGCGTTCCTCGAGCTGGCCGACACCCGGCTGCCGGTGATCTGCGTGCCGGCCGGCGTGGACTTCATGAACCTCGAACTGGGCAGCGTGCGCGCCGCGCTCTACGCCGCGAACGTCGGCGCGAACATTCACATGCTCCGCGAGCCCGGCATGAAGCACGTCTTCGTCGGGCACGGCGACAGCGACAAGCAGGCCAGCGTCAACCCGTACAGCAAGGTGTACGACGAGGTGTGGGTCGCCGGCCTCGCCGGGCGCGAGCGGTACGCCCGGGCCGGGGTGGGCGTGCTCGACTCCGACATCGTCGAGATCGGACGGCCGCAGCTCGCCGGGGTGCACACGTTCGGCGCGGAGTCCGTCGACCGGCCGTTCACGGTGCTCTACGCCCCGACCTGGGAGGGGTGGCTGGACGACGACCCGTACCACACCTCGCTGGTGCTGATGGGGGAGCGGATCGTCAAGGGGCTGCTCGCCACCGCGCCGGCGGTCCGGCTCATCTACAAGCCGCACCCGCTGACCGGCTCCCGCGCCAAGGAGGCGAAGACGGTGCACGAGCGGATCGTGGAGCGGATCCGCGCGGCGGGCGGCAACCCGGACGCGACCTCCCTGGACGGCACGCGGCACCTCGTGGTCACCGGCCGGACGCCGGCGCTGTTCGACTGCTTCAACCAGACCGACCTGCTGATCAGCGACGTGTCCAGTGTGGTCTCGGACTTCGTCCAGAGCCAGCGGCCGTACGTGGTGGCGAACCCGGGCGGCCTGCCGGAGGACGAGTTCCGTCGGGAATACCCGACGTCGCGGGCGGCGTACCTGCTCTCCCGGGACTGCGGCGAGCTGGAGAAGATCGTGTCCGTCACCCGGGCCGGCGACGACCCGATGACCGACGCCCGGCGGGAACTGAAGACCTACCTGCTCGGCCCGGCCGAGGCGAACCCCATGGAGCGGTTCCGGGAGGAGATCGCGCGGCTCTGCCGCTGAGCACCGGCGCGTACGACGACGGCGGTGGACGGGAGCGCCCGTCCACCGCCGTTTCTCGTCGGAGGGTCAGCCCTGCCGCTGCGGCGGGGTGTCCACGTCCCGGGAGACGACCTCGCCCCGCTCGTCGACCCAGCCCTTCGGCCGCGCCGGGTTGCCCGCCACGAGCTGGTACGGCGCCACGTCCTTGGTCACCACGGAACCCGCCGCGATCATCGCGTACTCGCCGACCTCGATGCCGCAGACGAGGGTCGCGTTCGCGCCGATCGAGGCGCCCCGGCGGACCACCGTCGGGGTGATCTTCCAGTCCGGGTTCTGCGCGCGGGGCCGGAAGTCGTTGGTGAAGACGGCGCACGGCCCGACGAACACCTCGTCCTCCAGGGTCACCCCCTGGTAGACGGAGACGTTGTTCTGGATCTTGACCAGGTCGCCGACCGTCACACCAGCGTCGACGTACACGTTGCGGCCGATGACGCAGCCGGCGCCCACCTGGGCGGAGGACCGGATGTGGGCCAGGTGCCAGACCTTGGTGCCGTCGCCGACCCGGGCACCCTCCTCGACGTCGGCCGTCGGGTGGACGAAGACCGAGGGGGACGGGGAACTGCTGTCAGTCATCCTTCAACTCGCATGGGTCGCAGGGCGCGCCGGGCGCCGTCGGTGACCCGCGTTCGGCGTACGCCGGGAGGGGCGGCCGCCCGCGCGGGTCCGGGCTGCCGCGCCGGCCCCGGGCACGGAGAGTGAGGCCGGGGCGCGCGGACTCGGCGTAGCATATCGACCCCTCAGCCCAGCAACGCCGCCACGGCTTCGGCGACCGGCATGTCCGCCGGCAGGGCGTCGGCGGCCACCACCGCCGGCACCGGCAGCGGCCCGTAGAGGTGGGGGAAGAGGGCACCGCCGCGCGACGGTTCCCAACGCAGCGCGTCGCCCAGCCGGGCCGGGTCCACGGTGAGCAGGGTCAGCCCGGTGGCGCCGGTGAAGTGCCGGCGGGCCGTCTCGACCACCTGGTCGGGCCCGGAGAGGTGGATGAACCCGGACTGCGCGTCCGTGGCGGTGCCGACGAAGTGCCCCGCGGCCAGGGCGTCGTCCCACTCGACGGTGGTCAGCAGCTTGTAGATCACCCCGGCAGCCTACGCAGAACCGGCCCGGTTCTCCGCGGTACGCCCGCCGCCGCTCTCGACGGGGGTCTCCGGGCTCCGGCCCGCGGCCTGCCGCCCGCTTCCGGCGGGGGCCGGAGGGGTCCGGGCCGCCGTCCGCACGGCGGTCGACGCGGGGCCTACCCTCCCGCTCCCGGCCGGCTTCTGTCACCATTCGGGGTCGACACGCCGACGAATGGGGGCCCCGGGTGCGCATCCTGCTGGTCGAGGACGACCGTCGGGTGGCCGCCGCGCTCTCCTCCGCCCTCACCCGCCGGGGGTACGAGGTGGAGCACGCGGCGACCGTCGCCGCCGCCCTCTCCGCCGCCCCCTGCGACCTGGTGCTGCTCGACCTGACCCTGCCGGACGGGGACGGCACCGACCTGTGCCGCGAGCTGCGCCGGCGCAGCAGCCAGCTCGGCATCATCGCGGTGACCGCCCGGGGCGAGGAGCGGGACCGGGTGCTCGGCCTGCGGCTTGGCGCGGACGACTACGTGGTCAAGCCCTTCTCCATGACCGAGCTCCAGGCCCGCATCGAGGCGGTGCTGCGCCGCGCGGCGCACACGGTGCCCGAGCGCAACCTGATCGAGGCCGGGCCCGTCCGCATCGACGTGGCCGCGCGGACGGTCGCCGTGGCCGGCCGGCCGGTAGCGCTGACCCGCAAGGAGTTCGACGTCCTGCTCTCCCTGGCCCGGCAGCCCGGGGTCGCGGTCGCCCGGGACCGGATCCTGCTCGACGCCTGGGGCACCACCTGGGGCGACGGGCACACCGTCGAGGTGCACGTCGGGTCGCTGCGCGGCAAGCTGGGCGACCCCGGCCTGGTGGAGACCGTACGCGGGGTCGGCTACCGGCTGCGCGGCGAGTGAGGTGACGCCGTGCGACGTCGACTGGTGATCAGCTACCTGCTGCTGATGGTGCTGGTGCTGATCGCGCTGGAGACCCCGCTGGCGATAACCCTGGCGACCCGGGAGACCGACCGGGTACGCGCCGACCGGCTCGCCGACGCCACCCGGTTCGCCTCGCTGGCCGGTCCGGCGCTGCGCGGCGGGACCCCCGGCCCGCTCGACAACGAGCTGCGCAGCTACGACGACCTGTACGGGATCGGCGCGGCGGTGGTCGATCGGGACCGCCGGACGGTGGCGGCCTCCGACAGTTGGCGGCCGGCCGCGGGGACCCGCGAGGCGCTGGACACCGCGCTCTCGGGCCAGCAGGCCAGTGGGCCGGAGTCGGTCTGGCCGTGGGTCGACCGGCCGATCGTGGTGGCGGTGCCCATCAACGACGGCGGTGAGGTGCTCGGGGCGGTGGTCACCGCCACCCCGACCGACTCGGTCCGGCGCGCGGTCACCGTCTGGTGGCTGGTGCTGGCCGGGACGGGGCTGCTCGCCGTCCTGGCCTGCGTGCTCACGGCGTTCGGGCTGGCCGGCTGGGTGCTGCGCCCGGTCACCGAGCTGGACGCGGTCACCCACGAGATCGCCGAGGGGGACCGCGGCGCCCGGGTGCAGCACCGGCTCGGCCCGCCGGAGCTGCGCCGGCTGGCGACCAGCTTCAACCACATGGCCGACGTCGTCTCCGACGTGATGGACCGGCAGCGCGCCTTCGTGGCGCACGCCAGCCACCAGCTGCGCAACCCGCTGACCGCGCTGCGCCTGCGGGTGGAGGAGCTGGGGCTGGGCCTGACCGACCCGGACGGCCAGGCCGAGCACCGGCTGGCCCTGGAGGAGACCGACCGGCTGGCCCTGGTGCTGGACGCGCTGCTGACCCTGGCCCGCGCCGAGCGGCGGGAGAACCAGCGGGTCACCGTCGACGCGGCGGCCGTGGCCGCGTCCCGGGTCGCCGCGTGGGAGCCGCTCGCCCGGCACCGGTCGGTCACCCTCCGGCTCGCGGCGGAGGACTCCCCGGCGTACGCGCGGACCGTGCCGACTGCCATCGACCAGGCCCTGGACGCACTGATCGACAACGCCGTGAAGTTCAGCGGCGCCGGCGGGGCGGTGACGGTGACCGTGCGGCACCACGAGGGCGGGACGGCGCTGGAGGTCCGGGACACCGGCCCGGGCATGACGGAGAGCCAGCTCGGCCAGGCGACCGAGCGGTTCTGGCGGGCGCCGGAGGTGCAGAACGTCGACGGCGCCGGGCTGGGCCTCACCATCGTCGCCGTGCTGGTCGACGCCTCGGACGGGCGGCTCACCATGCGCCGGGGCGAGCCGCGCGGCCTGGTCGCCGGCCTCTGGTTCCCGGCCTCGACCCCGGCGGATCCGGCAGACCCGAGGGACCCGACGGATCCGGCCGAGCCGGTCCCCGCCGGCGCTCCCGCACCGCCCGTCGACGCGCCCGCCGCACCGGTCCCCGCCGCACCGGTCCCCGCCGCACCGGGGCACGCCGCGACCGGGTGACGCCCCGCCCGGGTGACGTCGCCGCCGTCCGACCGAGGTCCTCCTGATCGCCCGTGACCGCCGCCGGCCGGCGGTCGGCCGCCAGGGTCAGGGCTTGGCGGCGCGGTACCAGCCGGCGGCGCCGGGGTGCAGCGGCAGCGGGGAGGTGGCGATGGCCGAGCGCGGGCTCATCCGGCCGGCGGCCGGATGCGCCGCGGCCAGCTCCTGCCGGCGTTCCATCAGCAACCGGGTCACCTCCCGGACCAGCGCTTCCGGCAGGTCGGCCCGGACGATCAGGAAGTTCGGGTTGGCCACGGTGGTGACCGGGTCCGTGCCGTACACCGAGCGGGGGACGTCCCGGGAGACGTAGACCTGGGGGTTGCTGCCGCGCAGCAGCTCGGTCCACTCGCCGAGGTCGACGATCCGGGTCGCGCTGTCGTCGGCGAGCTGCTTCACCGCGCTGACCGGCAGCCCACCTGAGAAGAAGAACGCGTCGATCGTGCCGGCCCGCAGCGCCGCCACCGAGTCGTCGAGGCCGAGCCGCTCCCGGTGCACCCGGTCGCCGCCCAGGCGTGCCACCTCCAGCAGCCGGGAGGCGGTGATCTCGGTGCCGGAGCCGGGGGCGCCCACGGAGACCCGCCGCCCACGCAGGTCGGCCAGCGTGCGGACCGGCCCGCCGGCGGTGGTGACCAGGTGCAGCAGGTCGTCGTAGACCCGGGCGACCGCGACGACCGACGGGTGCGTCGCCGGCGCGGCCGGCAGCACGTCGGCCTGGGTGAATCCCAGCTCGGCCTCGCCCGAGCCGACCAGCCGGACGTTCTCCGCCGAGGCGGCGGTGACCACCACGCTGGCCTCGACGTTCGGCATCTCCCGGTTGAGGATGTCGGCCAGCGACCGGCCGAAGGCGTGGTAGACCGCCGTCGGGCTGCCGGTCGCGATCCGGATCCGCACCGGCGGCTCGGGGGAGTCCTGGCAGCCGGCGAGGCCGGGCAGCGTCACCACCAGCAGCAGCGACAGCAGCGCCGCCGGGCGGCCGGCGCGCGGGCGGCCAGGTCGGAACCAGGACGACGGGCGCGCGGCGCGGGCGCGGCAGGACCGGGTTCGACTCACGGGCTGCACTCTGCGCCGCGCGGGCCGTCACCGCAACCCGGGGCCCACCGGTCGGACTACGGCCCCGGCGCCGGGTCGACGGTGGGGATCAGTTCGCTGCGGTCCGCGACCGAGGTCGGAACGGTGGCCCCGGGCGGCCCGCCGGTGCCCCGCCAGACGCGGACCGCGCGGTGGTCGCGGTCATCCGGCCGTCATGCCGGCACGGCCGCCCGGGCGGGTTCCAGCGCGGCGCTGTGCAGGATCCGCTCGCGGTCCGGGCCGTCGGCGACGCAGACCAGGAAGCACCCGGTGCCGGGGCGCAGCAGCGCCGGCACGTCCAGCAGAGCGGCCCCGCGCACCAGGACGGCGGCCAGTTCCCGGTCGGTGAGCCGGACGCCGAGGATGTGCCGGCGCACGTGCCGCCCCCCGGCGAGCAGGGCGGCCCGCCAGGCCGCCGCGGCCAGCCGGGGCCGCCACACCCGCCGCGCCGTCGACGCGCCGGGGACCGGGCCGCCCAGCAGCTCGCGCCGGCCCTGCCGCCAGCCGGCCTCCAGCGTCCGCGCGTACGCCGGCCGGTCCGCCGGGGGCACCGAGAGCCGGTGCAGCTCGTACCGGCGGCGCAGCCCGCCGACGGTCACCTCGTGCTCGATCGGGACGTCCAACCGGCCGAGCAGTTGCCGGAACCGCAGGGCGGCCTCCTCCCGGTTGAACTCGACGGTCGCCGGGCGGTGGTGCGGCACCGGGCGGCGGGCGCCGGCGACGGCCGGCGGGGGCATGCAGCGCAGCAGGCAGGCGGCCTCGAACGCGTCGGCCAGGGTCAGCCAGTCCAGCGGCGGCGGGGTCGACGGGAGGCGCGGCCGGTCGAGCAGGATCGGTTCGGGAGCCAACTCAGGCACTCCTTGTCGGCGTCGGGGTCCCCCTACGGTGGCCCGAAGACGCCGACGGGGAAACCGATCCGCCCCAGCCTTGAGGAAATCTTGCGGCAGCCCTACAGCTCGGTGACGACCAGGTCGACCTGGCGTGGCCGGTGGGACGGCACGGGCTGCTCCAGCACCGTGTACTTCAGGTCGCGCAGCGCGGCCACCAGCCCGTCGGCCGAGCGCGGCCGGGCGCCCGCGGTCAGCAGGTCCCGCACCAGCCGACCCTTGGTCGCCTTGTTGAAGTGGCTCACCACCGACCGGACGGGCACTCCGTCGACCTCCCGCTCGTGCAGCACCCGCACCGTCACGGTGCGGGCGGCCACCTCGCCGCGGGGCGCCCAGGTGGCCGCGTACGCGCCGGAGCGCAGGTCGAGCACCGGCCCGGCGTTGGCCGCGGCGTCCATCGCCGACGCGAGGGCCCGCCGCCAGTACGCCGACAGCGCGCCCACTCCCGGCAGCCGCGCCCCGACCGGGCAGCGGTAGGGCGGGATCCGGTCGGTGAGGCGTACCGCGCCCCAGAGGCCCGAGCTGATCAGCACCGACCGGCGAGCCGCCCGCTGCGCGGCCGGCGGGAGCGAGGCGAGGTCGAGCGCCTCGTAGAGCACGCCGGTGTAGAGCCGCTCGGCGGGGGCGGTGGCCGCCACCCGCAGCCGGGCGTTGCGCCGCAGCTCGCCGCGCTGGCCCTCGCTGAGCCCCAGCGCCGCCCGGGCCGCCTCCTCGTCGCCGCCGTCGCTGAGCGCCACCAGCGCGGCCAGCACCTCCTCCCGGGCGCCGGTCAGCTCCGGCAGGGAGAGCCGGGCGAGGTCCAGCCGCCGGCCGGTGCCGGCGTCGGCCTTCCCCTCGGAGGGCGGCAGCAGGATGAGCATCGGTGACTCCTCGCCTCGACGCGGCGCCCGCGCGCCGGCCCGGCCAGCGTACGGCCCGTCCCTACCGCCACGGCCGCACCGGCGTCTCCGGGTGGTACACGCGATACCCGCCCACCTCGGCGAGCAGCGCCGCGTCGGCCCGGTCGCCGAGCAGCCGGCGCAGCCGCCTCTCCGCCGCCGAGTCGGCCGCCAGCACGTACCCGGGCCGGTCGGCCCGCCCCACCTGCCGCCAGTACGCGGAATAGCGGTTCTGCCCGGGGGTGAGTTCGCCGTCGAGCACCGCGCACACCACCGACTCGTCGGTGTTGAAGATCAGCCGGTTGCAGGTCCAGTAGTCCCCGTACACCTCGTGCGGGCCGCCCGCGCGGAGCCGGTCGGCCAACTCGCGGGCCTGCCGCTCCTCGACCCGGGACGCCTCGGTGCCGGTGGCGGCGAACTGCACGGTGACCACCAGCACGGTCGCGGTCAGCGCGGCGAGCACGGCGGTGGCGAGTGCCCCGGCCAGCCGGCCGAGCGCCCCGACCGTGCCCCGCCAGCAGGCGACCGCCGCCAGCCAGAGCGGCCACAGCACCGCCGGCAGGGAGAGCTGGAGGACCGACAGGTACCGGGCGTTGTCCAGCGGGCTGGTGGCGGCCAGCGGGCTACGCACGTACGACAGCAGGGTCAGCGCCGCGCCCACGACCAGCGCGAGGTGCACCACCGGGCCGACCCGGCGGCCGGGTGAGGTGCCCGCGGCCCGGCGATACGCGACCACGGCGAGCGCGGCGGCGACCACCAGCAGCAGCGGGTAGAGCAGACCGAACCACCCCTGCCAGCGGGAACAGCCGTCCACCGGGCAGAGGCCGCCGGCGAGCGGCACCCCCTCCAGCAGCCCGCCGTCGAGCCGCCGGCTCCACGGCGGCGTCGGCCCGGCCCGGGTGCTGACCTCGCGCAACACCGACAGCGAGTCCTCGCCGGGCGGGGCGACCAGGTTGTCCCGGACCATCGGCGCGATCCCGACGGCGAACCCGGCCAGCAGCAGCACCCCGGCCCAGCCGAGCAGCTCCCGGCGGGCCACCCAGAGCAGCGCCAGCGCGACCGCCCCCAGGTAGGGCAGGATCAGCCAGTCCGACCAGGCGGCCACCCCGGCGAGCAGGCCGAAGAGCCCGACGGCCAGCCGGCGGTGCCGCACGGTGCCCCGGGCGAGTCCCACCACGACCAGCAGCATCAGCAGCACGGCGACCTTGACCTCCGGCCGGCCGCCGACCACCGTCAACTGGTCCCGGACCACCCGCTCCCCGCCGAGGGCGAGCAGCCCGACGACGAAGGTGGCGAACCAGGGCGAGCAGATCCGCCGGGTCAGCCGGTGAATCAGCCAGAGGAAGACGGCGTAGAGCACCAGCAGCGGCAGGCGCAGCAGCGGCCAGCTCGGCCCGGCGACCGCGATCAGCGGCGCCGCCAGATAGGACTCCAACACGCCCATGTAGCGCTGGCCGTAGAGGAAGACGGGCAGCTCGCGGCCCTGCGCGATGTGCATCGCGGCCAGCCCGAAGGTGGCCTCGTCGCTGTTGGAGACGGGCACCGTGTGCAGGGTCAGCACCAGCCGGTAGCCGACCCCGGCGAGCCCCAACAGCAGCGCGACGAGCGCCGGCCGGTCGAGCTGCGGGCGCCACCGCCCACGCTTGCGTACTGGTTGCGACACGACCAACGCCCCCGTCGTCGTCCCGACCGGAGTGTTACACGCCGCCGGGGCCGGGCGGGGCGGATCGGCGCAGCCGGCGGCCGGCGAAGATCGCCGCGCGTGGCCGAGGCCGCCGGGTTGTGGCAGGGTTGCTGACGTGCCACCCACTCCCGCTGGCCAGTTGGCCGTACCGAACCTGCACCGGGCCGCGCGGATCGAGGACGCCGTGCACGCGTTGGTCGAGCGTCGGCTGCGGCGCACCGGCTGGCGGACCAACATCATCGCGTACGCCGGTTACGGCGCGCCCGGTTGGGTGCGGGTGATGTGCCGGGTGCTGCTGGGGCGGCCGGACATCCGCCAGCGGGGCCGGCTGGAGAAGGTCCGCGGCTGGCGCAGCTTCACCACGCTGCCGGCCAAGCACGTGACGGTGACCGTCGAGGCCGGCGGGGTGTGCCACGAGGCGCAGGCCGACCGCAGCGGCTTCGTCGACACCGTGGTCGAGGCGGAGCTGTCGCCGGGGTGGGGCGCGGTGCGGATCAGCCTGCCGGACGCCGAGCCGGTCGAGGCGCCGGTGCGCATCCTCGACCCGGAGGTGCGTTTCGGCATCGTCTCCGACATCGACGACACGGTCATGGTGACCGCGCTGCCCCGCCCGCTGCTCGCGGCCTGGAACACCTTCGTCCTCGACGAGCACGCCCGGACGGCGGTGCCCGGCATGGCGGTGCTCTACGAGCGGCTGGCCACCGCGCACCCCGGCGCGCCGGTCTTCTACCTGTCGACCGGCGCCTGGAACGTCGCGCCGACGCTGACCCGGTTCCTGTCCCGGCACCTCTACCCGGCCGGGCCGCTGCTGCTGACCGACTGGGGGCCGACCGCGGACCGCTGGTTCCGCAGCGGCCGGGAGCACAAGCGGGCCACCCTGGCCCGGCTGGCCAAGGAGTTCCCCGACGTGAAGTGGCTGCTGGTCGGCGACGACGGGCAGCACGACCCGGAGATCTACCGCGAGTTCGCGGCCGCCCACCCGCAGAACGTGGCGGGGGTGGCGATCCGCCGGCTCTCGCCCACCCAGGCGGTGCTGGCCGGTAGCCTGCCCGCCCCGGCCGGCAGCTCCTCCGCGGGGCCGGTGGGGCAGAAGTGGCTCTCCGCGCCCGACGGCGCCGGCCTGTGGAAGCTGCTGCGCGACGCCGGCCTGGTCTGATTCCCTGACGGCGACCCGGGCCGGGCCGGGCGCTCAGTCGTGGCGGAGCCAGAGCACGCCGAGCGGCGGCACCTGGAGCGCGGCGGACGCCGGCAGGCCGTGCCACGGCACGTCCTCGGCGTGCACCTCGCCCAGGTTGCCCACCCCCGACCCGCCGTAGTGGAGGGAGTCGGTGTTGAGCACCTCCGCCCAGGTGCCGCCGGCGGGCAGCCCGACGCGGTAGTCCGTCAGCGGCCGGGCGGAGAAGTTCGCCACGCAGACCAGGGTCGCGCCGTCGGGGGCGATCCGCACGAACGAGACGGTGTTGTTGGCGACGTCGTCGCCCGCGATCCAGCGGAAGCCGGCCGGCTCCGTGTCCTGCGCCCACAGCGCGGGGGTGTCCCGGTAGACCGCGTTCAGGTCGCCGACGAGGCGCTGCACGCCGGCGCGGGCCGGGTCGTGCAGCAGGTGCCAGTCGAGCCCCCGCTCCTCGCTCCACTCCCGGTCGTCGGCCAGCTCGCAGCCCATGAAGAGCAGCTGCTTGCCCGGGTGCGCCCACATGTACGCCAGCAGGGCGCGGACGGTGGCCAGCCGCTGCCAGGTGTCGCCGGGCATCTTGCCCGCGAGGGAACCCTTGCCGTGCACCACCTCGTCGTGGCTGATCGGCAGCACGTAGTTCTCGCTCCAGGCGTACGCCAGGGAGAACGTGAGCTGGTGGTGGTGGTGCTGCCGGTAGATCGGGTCCTTCGAGGTGTAGAGCAGGGTGTCGTGCATCCAGCCCATGTTCCACTTGAAACCGAAGCCGAGCCCGCCGGCGTCGGTGGAGCGGGTGACCCCCGGCCAGGCGGTGGACTCCTCGGCGATCATCACCACCCCGGCGTGGTGCTTGTAGACCGTCGCGTTCACCTCCTGCATGAACGCGATCGCCTCCAGGTTCTCCCGCCCGCCGTACCGGTTCGGGACCCACTGCCCCTCGGGGCGGGAGTAGTCCAGGTAGAGCATCGAGGCCACGGCATCCACCCGCAGCCCGTCGACGTGGAACTGCTCGCACCAGTAGAGCGCGTTGGCGACCAGGAAGTTGCGCACCTCGCGGCGGCCGAAGTCGAAGACGTACGTGCCCCAGTCGGGGTGCTCGCCCCGGCGCGGGTCGGGGTGCTCGTAGAGGGGGGTGCCGTCGAAGCGGGCGAGGGCCCACTCGTCCTTGGGGAAGTGCGCCGGCACCCAGTCCAGGAGCACGCCGATCCCGGCCCGGTGCAGGGTGTCGACCAGGTGGCGGAAGTCGTCCGGGTCGCCGAACCGGGACGTCGGCGCGAAGTAGCCGGTGACCTGGTAGCCCCAGGAGCCGCCGAACGGGTGCTCCATCACGGGCAGGAACTCCACGTGCGTGAAGCCCAGCCCGGTGACGTACGCGGTCAGCTCCTCGGCCAGCTCCCGGTAGCCCAGCCCGGGCCGCCAGGAGCCCAGGTGCACCTCGTAGACGCTCATCGGCTCCTGGTGCGGCTGCCGTCGGGCCCGCCGCTCCAGCCAGGCGGCGTCGCCCCACTCGTACGTGGACCGGTGCGCCACCGACGCGGTGGCCGGCGGCACCTCGGCGTACGCCGCCAGGGGGTCGGCCTTGTCCCGCCAGTGCCCGTCGGCGCCGAGGATCCGGTACTTGTAGCGGGCGCCGGCCGAGGCACCCGGGACGAAGACCTCCCACACCCCGCTGGCGCCGAGCGAGCGCATCGGCCAGCCGTCGTCCGGGGCCCAGCCGGTGAAGTCGCCGACGACCCGGACGCCGCGCGCGTTCGGCGCCCAGACGGCGAACGCGACGCCCCCGTCGAGGACCCGGGCGCCGAGGGCCTCCCAGAGCCGCTCGTGCCGGCCCTCGCCGATCAGGTGCAGGTCCAGCTCGCCGACGGTGGGCGGGTGGCGGTACGGGTCGTCGTGCACCCGGCCGTCGACCTCGATCCGGTAGTCGAGCACCTCGCCCGGCACCGTGGTCTCGAACACGCCGACGTCGTGCACCCGACGCATCGGGTGCCGCCGGCCGTCGACGAGGACGGCGACGTCGGCGGCGCCCCGGCGCAGCGTGCGGACGACCGTCCGCCCGCCGGCCGGGTGGGCGCCGAGGACGGCGTGCGGGTCGTGCGTCGCGCCGGCGATCAACTCGTCCATCGGGGGTCGTCCTCCTGCGCGAAAGCGGTGGGGGCGGTGCCGCCCGAGAGGTCGTCGGGAACGTTCTCGACGGTCAGGCCCTGCGCCGCCGGCCCGGCCGGGGGAGCGGGCCGCCGCACGGTCAGCACGTGCGCGGGTTGCAGGTACGGGTCGAGACGCACCGCGTTGTGCTGCCCCCAGTCGTAACTGGCGCCGGTCAGCTCGTCGTGCACCGTGAACCGGTCGTGCCAGTCGAAGCCGAGCGCCGGCATGTCCAGCGTGGTGTTGCCCCACTGCACGCCCTGCGCGTCGAACGAGCAGACCACGACGACCGTGTTGCCGGTGTCCGGGTCGTGTTTGGACCAGCAGAGCAGCGCCGGGTTGTCGATCTCGTGGAAGACGAGGTTGCGGAGCTGGTGCAGGGCCGGGTTCTCCCGGCGTACCCGGTTGAGGGTGGCGATGAACGGCGCCAGGGAGCGGCCCTGCGCCTGCGCGCCCGCCCAGTCCCTCGGGCGCAGCTCGTACTTCTCGTTGTCGAGGTACTCCTCGGCGCCGGGGCGGGCCACGTGCTCGAACAGTTCGTAGCCGGCGTACATGCCCCAGGAGGGGGAGAGTAGCGCGGCCAGCACGGCCCGGATCTTGAACATGGGCGGGCCGCCGTGCTGCAACGAGGAGTGCAGGATGTCCGGCGTGTTCGGCCAGAAGTTGGGTCGCATGTGGTCGGCCGCCGCGACCAGCTCCTCGCAGTACGCCCGCATCTCGGCCGCCGAGGTGCGCCACGTGAAGTACGTGTACGACTGGGTGAAGCCGATCTTGCCCAGGCCGTGCATGATCGCCGGTCGGGTGAACGCCTCGGCGAGGAAGAGCACGTCCGGCTCGACCTTCTTCACCTCGCCGATCAGCCAGTTCCAGAAGTCGAACGGCTTCGTGTGCGGGTTGTCCACCCGGAAGATCCGGATGCCCTCGCCCACCCAGTGCAGCACCACCCGCAGGATCTCCGCCCGGATGCCCTCCGGGTCGTTGTCGAAGTTCAGCGGGTAGATGTCCTGGTACTTCTTCGGCGGGTTCTCCGCGTACGCGATGCTGCCGTCGGCCCGGGTGGTGAACCACTCCGGGTGCTCCGTCACCCACGGGTGGTCCGGCGCGCACTGCAACGCCAGGTCCATCGCCACCTCCAGGCCCTGCTCGGCGGCGGCGGCGACGAAGTCCCGGAAGTCCTCCGGCGTACCCAGGTCGGGGTGGATGGCGTCGTGGCCGCCCTCGGCGGCGCCGATCGCCCACGGCGAGCCGACGTCGTCCGGCCCCGCGGTGAGCGAGTTGTTGCGGCCCTTGCGGTTGACCCGGCCGATCGGGTGGATCGGCGGCAGGTAGAGCACGTCGAAGCCCATCGCGGCGACGCCCGGCAGGCGCTCGGTGGCGGTGGCGAACGTGCCGGAGCGGGCCGGCGCGTCGACGGTGGCCGGAACGGCCCCCTCCGAGCGGGGGAAGAACTCGTACCAGGCCGAGAAGAGCGCGCGGGGGCGGTCCACCCAGAGCCGGTGCTCCGCGCCGGTGGTGACCAGCTCCCGGACCGGGTGTGCCCAGAGCAGGCCGGCCAGCTCCAGCGCCGGGGCGACCCGCCGGGGCAACGGCAGCCGGTCGTCGCGCAGCGCCGCCACCGCAGCCGACACCCGGTCGACGTCGCCCGCCGGCACCAGCGCGGCGGCGGCCGTCAGCACCCGGGCGCCCTCGGCGAGGTCGTTGGCCAGTTCCGCCGGCCCCTGGCCGGCGGCGAGCTTCTTGGTGACCGCGTTCTGCCAGGTCAGGTAGGGATCCTGGAACGCCTCGACGGTGAACACCCACTCGCCGACCGCGTCCGGGCGGATGACCGCGTGCCAGCGGTCCTGGCCGGGCTCGCCGGGGCGCATCCGGGTGAAGGGCCGGGCCCGTCCGTCGGGGCCCAGCCACACCACGTTGCAGCCGAGCGCGTCGTGCCCCTCGCGGTAGGCGCGGGCCGACACCGGCACGGGCTCGCCCACCACCGCCTTGGCCGGGTAGCGACCGCAGGAGACGACGGGGGAGACGTCTTCGATCGGAAACCGTCCAGTCACCCCGCCAACCTACTGCGCGAGATCGATTCCCGCGCGGCGTCAGCCGGCGGCGCCCACCGACCGGTACACCTCCAGCGTCCGCCGCGCCACGGCGTCCCAGGAGAACTGCTCGACGGCCCGGCGCCGGCCGGCGAGCCCGAACTCCGTGGCGCGCCCCGGGTCGGCCAGCGCCTCGTTGACCCTGGCCGCGAGGTCGGCGACGAACCGGTCCGGGTCCAGCGGCCGGCCGGAGCCGTCGGCGGCCTGCTCGATCGGCACCAGCAGCCCGGTCCCGCCGTCGACGACCACCTCCGGGATACCGCCGGTCGCGGTGGCCACCACCGCCGTCTCGCAGGCCATCGCCTCCAGGTTCACGATGCCCATCGGCTCGTAGACCGACGGGCAGACGAAGACCGTGGCGTGCGTGAGCACCTGGATCACCTCGTGCTTGGGCAGCATCTCGGCCACCCAGACGACGCCTGAGCGGCCCGCCCGCAGCTCGGCCACCAGGCCCTCCACCTCGGCGGCGATCTCCGGGGTGTCCGGCGCTCCGGCCAGCAGCACCAGCTGGGCGTCGGCGGGCAGGTCGCGCGCCGCGCGCAGCAGGTAGGGCAGCCCCTTCTGCCGGGTGATCCGCCCGACGTACACCACGCTCGGGCGGGCCGGGTCGATGCCGAGCCGGTCCACCACGTCGGTGCCGTGGTCCGGGGAGTACTCGTCGGTGTCGATGCCGTTGTAGACCACCCGGACCCGGTCCGGGTCCACCGCCGGGTAGGCGGTCAGCACGTCGCGCCGCATCCCCTCGCTGACCGCGATGACCGCGTCGGCGGCTTCGAAGGCCGTGCGCTCGCACCAGGACGAGAGCGCGTAGCCGCCGCCGAGCTGCTCGGCCTTCCACGGCCGCAGCGGCTCCAGGCTGTGCGCGGTCACCACGTGCGGCACGCCGTGCAGCAGCTTCGCGGTGTGCCCGGCCAGGTTGGCGTACCAGGTGTGGCTGTGCACCACGTCGGTGCCGGCGCACGCCGCCGCCATCTCCAGATCCACGCCCATCGTCCGCAGCGCGGCGTTCGCGCCGCCCAGGCCCGCCGGTTCGGCGTACGCGGTGACGCCCGGCTCGGTGCGCGGCGCGCCGAAGCAGTGCACCCGCACGTCGGCGAGCCGGCGCAGCTCACGGGCCAGGTACTCCACGTGCACCCCGGCGCCGCCATACACCTCGGGCGGGTACTCCCGGGTCAACAGGTCGACGCGAAGCTGTGCGGAGTCCGTCATTCCCGGCACCCTAGTGCAGAAGTGTGCCCGTACGAGTGGTGAAGTCCCCGGCGGATGGTTAGCGTCGGAACATGGCTGCCAAGGTGCTCGCGATCGTCCTGGCCGGCGGAGAGGGCAAGCGCCTGATGCCGCTCACCACGGACCGGGCCAAGCCGGCCGTCCCGTTCGGCGGGATGTACCGCATGGTCGACTTCGTCCTCTCCAACCTGGCGAACGCCGGCTATCTGAAGATCGTCGTGCTGACCCAGTACAAGTCGCACTCGCTGGACCGGCACATCACCAAGACGTGGCGGATGTCGACGCTGCTCGGCAACTACGTCACCCCCGTGCCGGCGCAGCAGCGGCGCGGCCCGTGGTGGTTCGCCGGCTCCGCCGACGCGATCTACCAGAGCTTCAACCTGATCAACGACGAGCAGCCGGACCACGTGATCGTCTTCGGCGCCGACCACATCTACCGGATGGACCCGCGGCAGATGGTGGAGGACCACATCGCCTCCGGCGCCGGGGTCACCGTGGCCGGCATCCGGCAGCCGCTGTCGACGGCCGACCAGTTCGGCGTGATCGAGGTCGGCGAGGACGGCCGGCGGATCCGGGCGTTCCGCGAGAAGCCCACCGACGCGGTCGGCCTGCCCGACGCCCCCGACCAGATCTACGCCTCGATGGGCAACTACGTGTTCAGCACGAAGGCGCTGTGCGAGGCGGTCGAGCGCGACGCGGAGGACAAGACCAGCAAGCACGACATGGGCGGCAGCATCATCCCGATGCTGGTCGAGCGGGGCGAGGCCAACGTCTACGACTTCCGCGACAACGAGGTGCCGGGCAGCACCGACCGGGACCGCGGCTACTGGCGCGACGTGGGGACGCTCGACTCCTTCTACGACGCCCACATGGATCTGATCAACGTGCACCCGGTGTTCAACCTCTACAACTTCGAGTGGCCGATCTACACCGAGCAGCCGCCGTACCCGCCGGCGAAGTTCGTGCACCAGTGGGGCGAGCGGGTCGGCCGGGCGGTCGGCTCGATGGTCTCGCCCGGCGCGGTGATCTCCGGCTCGCTCGTGGAGAACTCGGTCGTGTCGCCGAAGGTGAAGGTGCACTCCTGGGCCCACGTGGACGGCGCGGTGCTGATGGAGGGGGTGGACATCGGCCGGCACGCGGTGGTCCGCCGGGCCATCCTCGACAAGAACGTGGTCGTGCCCGAGGGGGCCGAGATCGGCGTCGACCTGGAGAAGGACCGGCAGCGCTATACCGTCTCCGACAACGGCATCGTGGTGATCGGCAAGGGACAGAAGGTGGAACCGTGAGCAGTCATCCCCGGGCCGGCAAGCCCGCCCAGCCCGCCGACCTGGTCGACGTGCCGCGGCTGGTGACCGCCTACTACGCCGAGCACCCCGACTCGCAGGACCCGGCGCAGCAGGTCTCCTTCGGCACGTCCGGGCACCGCGGGTCGAGCCTGCGCAACGCGTTCAACTCCGACCACATCCTCGCGGTCACCCAGGCGCTCTGCGACTACCGGCGGGAGCGGGGCCTGGACGGCCCGCTGTTCGTCGGCCGCGACACCCACGCCCTCTCCGCCCCGGCCGCGGTGGACGCGCTGGAGGTGCTCGCCGCCAACGAGGTCACCGTGCTGCTGGACAGCCGGGACGGCTACACGCCCACCCCGGCGGTGTCGCACGCCATCCTCACCCACAACCGGGGGCGCACCAGCGGGCTGGCCGACGGCATCGTGATCACCCCGTCGCACAACCCGCCCGACGACGGCGGCTTCAAGTACAACCCCACCCACGGCGGGCCGGCGGACACCGACGTCACGAAGTGGATCCAGGACCGGGCCAACGCCATCCTGGCCGACGGGCTGAAGGAGGTCCGCCGGATCCCCTACGCGCGGGCCCGCGCCGCCGACACCACCGGGTCGTACGACTTCCTCGCCGGCTACGTCGACGACCTGCCGGCGGCGATCGACGTCGACGCGATCCGCGACGCCGGGGTGCGCATCGGCGCGGACCCGCTCGGCGGGGCGAGCGTCGCCTACTGGGGCGAGATCGCCGAGCGGCACCGGCTGGATCTGACCGTGGTCAACCCGACCGTCGACCCCACCTGGCGGTTCATGACCCTCGACGGCGACGGCAAGATCCGGATGGACTGCTCGTCGCCGAACGCGATGGCCTCGCTGATCGCGGCCCGCGCCGACTACCAGGTCTCCACCGGCAACGACGCCGACGCCGACCGGCACGGCATCGTCACCCCCGACGGCGGCCTGATGAACCCCAACCACTACCTCGCGGTGGCGATCGCCCACCTGTTCCGCACCCGGACGAACTGGGGCCCGGCCGCCGCGGTCGGCAAGACCCTGGTCTCCTCCTCGATGATCGACCGGGTCGCCGCCGACCTGGGCCGCCCGCTGCTGGAGGTGCCGGTCGGCTTCAAGTGGTTCGTCCCCGGGCTGCTCGACGGCGCGGTCGGCTTCGGCGGCGAGGAGAGCGCCGGCGCGTCATTCCTGCGCCGCGACGGGGGCACCTGGACCACCGACAAGGACGGCATCCTGCTCTGCCTCCTCGCCGCCGAGATCATCGCCACCACCGGCCGCACGCCGAGCCAGCACTGGGCGGAGCTGGCCGAGCGCTTCGGCGCGCCCGCGTACGCCCGGATCGACGCGCCGGCGACCCGGGAGCAGAAGGCCGTGCTCGGCAAGCTCTCGCCGGAGCAGGTGACCGCCACCGAGCTGGCCGGCGAGCCGATCACCGCGACCCTCACCGCCGCACCGGGCAACGGCGCGCCGATCGGCGGGCTCAAGGTCACCACCGACTCCGGCTGGTTCGCCGCCCGGCCGTCGGGCACCGAGGACGTCTACAAGATCTACGCCGAGTCGTTCCAGGGGCCGAAGCACCTGGAACGCATCCAGCAGGAGGCGAAGGACCTGGTCTCCGAGGTCCTCGCGAAGGCCTGACCGGGCGGCTCACATCACCCAACTCCGCGCGGGTCGTTAGCTCTGGTGTTCACACCGGGCTCCGAGCCGAGGGAGAGCAGTGTCCATACCTCTTCGCACCGCTGCCCGGATGATCCGGCGCCGGTGGGTCGCCGCCCGAGATCCGCAGGCCTATGCCCGGATGATCGGCGTCAACCTCAAGGGCCGGGTGACGTTCTACGGCATGAGCCTGGGCATGTTCGGCTCCGAACCCTGGCTGATAACGCTCGGCGACAACGTCCACATCACGGCCGGCGTGCAGTTCGTCACCCATGACGGCGGGACGCTCATCCTTCGTAAGGAACATCCCGACCTGGAGTGGACCGCCCCGATCACCGTTGGCGACGACGTCTACATCGGGATGCGGTCGCTCATCCTCCCGGGGGTCGGTATCGGCGACCGGTGTGTGATTGGCGCGGGCTCCGTCGTCACCACCGACATACCCGACAACACCGTGGCGGTGGGCGTCCCAGCCCGGCCGATCCGTACCACCGACGAGTACCTCGATCGGCTCAAGGCGAAGTCCCTGCGGGTCGGTCATCTGCCGGCGCAGGCGAAGGCCGAGGCGATCAAGAAGATCTACGGCATCGTGACCGGCTGACGGATCTGACGGCGCGGTCAGCGAGGCGGGGGAAGCTCCCGGCGGTTGAGCTGCTCGCGCATCCCTTCGGGGAGCAGCTCGCGCAGCTGGTCGGGCAGCAGCGGCAGGTCCAGCAGACTGAGCTTGAGCTGATTGCGCTCCTGGTACCGGCGCGGGTCCAGGCGGACCACCAGCCCCGCCTCCCGGCGGTAGCTGACGTCGATCGCACCCTCAGTGGCCGCCTCCCGGATCACCAGGCCGTCCATCTCCACCGCCACGGGAGCGGAGTCGGGCGTCAGCTCCAGCCGGATCCGTTCCTCCGGGGACAGCACCAGCGAACGGGAGATGCCGGCCATCGGCGCCGACGGGGTGACCACCACGGCCTGGGTGGCCGGGGACACCAGCGGGCCGCCAGCGGCGTAGCTGTATGCGGTCGATCCGGTCGGAGTGCTGACCACGAGCGCGTCGCAGCGGTAGTAGCCGTACTGCTGGCCGTCCACGGCGAGGGAGGCCGTGACGAAGCCGGAGCCGGGTTGGCGGACGAGCGCGACGTCGTTGAACGCCACGGCGTCGTCCCCGCAGACATCGCAGACCAGGCAGCTGTGTGCCTCCACCGTGAAGTCGCGGTTGGCCAGCCGGTCGAGCGCCTCCGGCAGCTCGTGCGGCTCGACCTCGACCAAGAACCCGAGCCGGCCCAGGTGCACCCCGAGCACCGGTTTCGGATCGCGAACCAGCGACCGGAGCGCGCCGAGCATGGTGCCGTCCCCGCCGACGCTGATCAGCGCGCTCACGCGCGCAGCCAGTTCGGCGGCGGGAACCGCCTGCACCGTCGGCGGCACCCGGTGCTGGTCCTCGAGACGCACGGCGACGTCGGTGCGGTGCCGAGCCGCCCAGTCGGCGATGATCTCGACGATATCGGAGGCGTCCCGCGTGGGGTGGAGCACCAGCCCGAGCAGGGTGCGGTCCATGCGTACAGCTCATCACACCGGTGCGCCGGTCGGTGGGTGTACCGGGAGGTGACCGCGCCTTTCAGGAGCTGCCCGGTTGCCCAGCGTCCCCGCCGTGACCTGCGCAGACCCTGTTCGTTGTCTCCAGGAGACGGACCCGGCGCTCCGGGTCGACACGACGCGGGTAGGCGAGGAGAACATCGTTGAAGGTAGTCGTGACGGGGGGCGCTGGCTTCATCGGCGCCAATCTGCTCCATACGCTGGTCGACAACCCGCTGATGGACGAGTTGGTGGCCGTCGACGACCTCTCGACCGGGTCGCTGGACAACCTCACCGACCTGCCGGTCCGGTTGCTGCGTGGCACCGTTCTGGACGCGAAGGTGCTGGACGCAGCGCTGGCCGGCGCGGACTGCGTCGTGCACCTGGGCGCGTTGGGGTCAGTGCCGCGGTCGATCGACAATCCGCTGGCCAGTCACCATGCCAACGCGACCGGCACCCTGATGGTGTTGGAGGCGGTGCGGCGGCACGATGTTCCGCACGTCATCGTCGCCTCGTCGTCGTCCGTCTACGGCGCCAACCCCGTTCTGCCCCGGCAGGAAGCGCTCCGGCCGATGCCGGTGAGCCCGTACGCCGTGTCGAAGCTGGCGACAGAGGCCTACGCCCTCGCCCACGCCTCCTGCTACGACCAAGCGGTACTGGCGTTCCGCTTCTTCAATGTCTTCGGCCCCCGGCAGGCCGCGTACCATGCGTATGCCGCAGTGGTGCCGAGATTCGTGTCGGCGGCGCTGGTCGGCGAACCGGTGCGGATTCACGGCGATGGCCGGCAGACCCGCGACTTCACCTATGTCGGCAGCGTCACCTCGGTTATCGCGGATGCGATTGTCCGGCGGGTCTCGGCGCCCGACGTGGTGAACCTGGCCTTCGGGGAGCGGGTCTCACTACTCGACCTGGTTGCGGAACTGGAGTCCGTGCTGGGGCGCCCGCTCGACCGGGTGCACGAGCCACCGCGTTCGGGAGACGTGCGTGACTCCCAGGCCGACTCGACCCGCCTGCGTGAGCTCTTCCCTTCCCCCCGTCGGTACACCATGCGGGAAGGACTCCAGGCGACGGTCGACTGGATGTCCGACCGCGTTCTGGTCCGTCACTGAACTTGGCCATGCTCCCCACACCCCCCAGGACCCTCGACCGCGACGTCCCGACCGGCGAGCCACCGAACCCGTCCTCTGCGGACCGGGACGGCGCGGCCCGGAGTCGCCGTCTCGCCTCCGGAATCGCCACCGCCGTTCTCGGCCGGGCCATCGGGGTCGTCGTCCCGTTGCTGCTGATCCCCGTCACCCTCTCCTACCTGGGATCGGAGCGTTACGGCCTGTGGTCCGCCGTGCTGGCGCTGGCTGGCATGGCCGCCTTCGCGGACTTGGGCCTCGGCAACGGCCTGATGACGAAGCTGACCCTGTGCCACGGCACCGGCGACAGCGAAGGTGCGCGCCGCTACCTCTCCAGCGCGTACCTCCTCATCCTGGCGGTGGCGGCTGCGCTGTGTGCGTTGCTCTGGCTGACGGCTCCGGCCCTGCCGTGGTCGTCCCTGCTCGGGCTGCCGGGGAACATGAGTCCTGGAGAGGTTCGCGGCATGGTCCTGGTGGGCCTGACCGCCATCCTGCTGAACATCCCCTTGTCGCTGATAACCCGCGTCCAGTACGCCTTTCAGCAGGTGTCGGCGAGCAACATGTGGCAGGCGGCGGGCAGCGTGCTGGCCCTGCCGCTTGTGTTGCTCGCGGTGTGGTCCGGGCAGCCGCCCGTCGTGGTGGTCGGGGCGGCAGTCATCGGTCCGCTCCTGACGAACCTCGCCAACTCCGTGTGGGTGTACGGATACCGGATGCCGGAGATCCGCCCCCGGTTCAGCCTCGTGGACCGGCGTCTCGCCCGGGGCCTGCTCGGACTCAGTGGGATGTTCTTCGTGCTGACTGTCGTGATGTCGGCGGCCAACAACGCGGACACCCTGATCATCGCGCGGACACTGGGGCTGGAGCAGGTCACGGCGTACGCCGTGCCCGCCAAGGTTCTGGCGCAGGCCGGAATGCTGGTCGGGCTGGTGAACGTGCCGCTGTGGCCGGCCAACGGCGAAGCCCTCGCCCGGCGCGACCTGGCCTGGGTCTACCGGACCGTACGTCGGATGACGTTGATCTCCACGGCCGTCACGCTGGTGCCCTCGGTCGGTCTGGTGATCGTCGGCGGCCCGTTCTTCTCCGCCTGGCTCTCCGTTCCTCTGGGCGGGGACCGGTGGCTCCTCGGTGGTCTGGCGCTGTGGTGGGTGCTGCTTGCCGGCATTTCGCCCCGATTCATGGTGCAGAACGCGATGGGCCTGGTCCGACCGCAACTGCTCGGCTGGGTGGCGTATCTGGTCGTCTCCCTGGTCGGGAAGTGGTGGGCCGCGACCCGGTGGGGGATCACGGCGCTGCCGTACGTTGCCGTGGCCACCTATCTGGTCACGGTGCTGCCCGCCGCCATCTACGGCTACCGAAAGGCACTGAGAATGTCCAGCTCGCCGATGGCAGACCTGGAGGTGGCGCGTGCGGCTCGATGACGACTACCCACGAGTGCTGGTGGTGGGAGCAAAACCGTTCAGTCGATCGACGAACGAGGGGATCACCCTGTCGAACCTCTTCCAGGGATGGCCCGTCGACCGGCTCGCTCAGGTGCACACCGTCGAGGGAGTCCGCTCCGCGGACGTATGCGCGTCGTTCTACCACTTCGGGCTGCGGAACTTCCCCGTCGACCACGCGTTGCGCAGGGTGCTCGGCGCGGTCGGCGGGCCGACCGGCGCCGTCGCGGCGTCAGGCGGGACGGCAGCCGCGCGTCGAGGCAGCACCTCTCGGCTCATGACTCAGCTGCGGGCCGCGGCGGACCTGACCCCGAGCCGGTTCCCCGACGACCTGGCACCGTGGCTGCGCCGGCATCGGCCCGACCTGGTCTACTCGCTGTTGGGCAGCGTCCGTGTGAACAGGCTGGCCGTGCGGATCGCCCGTGATCTCGGGGTTCCCCTCGTACCACACTTCATGGACGACTGGCCGAGCACCAACTACGGCTCCGGTGAGTTGTTCGGGCTGGCCCGGGCGTCGCTGCTGCGCACGCTGCGCGCCGCGATGCGGATGGCGCCCCGCGGCATGTGCATCAGCCAGCCGATGGCAGATGAATACCAACGCCAGTACGGCATTCCCTTTGGCGCCTTCGCCAACTGCGTCGACGACACCGCTTTCGCGGACGGCCCGCCGGACGACACCGGGCGGCCGTCGTCCTGGCCGGTGGAGTTGGTCTACGTCGGCGGACTGCATCTGGGCCGCTGGCAGACGCTGGCGCGGATCGCCGAGGTGCTGGACCGGTCGGCCCAAGAGGAGCCGCCCGTGCTCCGGCTTACCGTGTACGCGCCGGAGCACGACCTGTCGCAGTTCAGGGAGGCGTTCGGCGGACGTCGGTCGGTGCGCCTCGACCGATGGCTGCACAGCGACGAGGTGCCCAAGGTCCTGCACACGGCGGACGTGCTCGTGCACGTCGAGTCTTTCGCGCCCGCCCACCGGCGGTACACGCGGCTTTCGCTGTCCACGAAGATCCCGCAGTACCTGGCTGCGGGGCGGCCGATCCTCGGCTTCGGGCCCGCCGAGGTCGCCTCCATGCGGCACATCGCCGACGCGCAGGCCGGTGTCGTGGTGGGGAAGGACGACCCGGAGCCGTTGTCGCGGGCCCTGCGCCAACTCAGGGACGCCGGCCTGCGCCACACCTGGGGACGTAACGGCCTGGATCACGCCCGCCGGCACCACCGCCGGGAGACGCTGAGCAGACGGTTCGCCGAGTTCCTGGGCGAGGCCAGCGGTACGGGCGCGGGCGCCGGCAAGGATCCGACCGACCGGGAGGGCCACGATGGGTGAGTCCACGGTTCGCCGGCGGGACTGGGTGGCGTACGTCGGCCCGTTCCAGTTTCCCTGGGGACAGCCCGGATCCCGGCGTGTCTTCGGCATCGCCGGCTCCCTCGCCAGCGCGGGATACCACGTGGTGGTCGCGAGCGGTGAGGAGAGCCCTCGAGTGGTCACCACGCTGGAGGGCGTTGACGGGCCTGGCTCCGTCTCGTACCTCGGGCTCGGGGAGACGACCTCGCCTGGCGGCTCGCTCCTGGCCCGGACCGTGCACTTCGCCGTGCGGCTCGGCCGGCGTACCGTGGACTGGCTGGACACCCAGCCGACGCCTCCCTCGCACGTGGTCGTCTATGGCGGCGCGGCGCAGTACATGCTTCACCTGCGCCGCTGGTGCCGGCGGCACGCGGTCCCGCTGCTGGCCGACGTGGTCGAGTGGTACGACCCCCGGCACCTGCGGGGCGGCTTCCTCGGCCCGCTGCACCTCAGTTCAGAAACGGCCATGCGGTACTTCTACCCGCGCTGCGCCGGGATCATCGCGATCAGCTCCTATCTCGAGGACTACTACCGGCAGCTCGGCACGAACGTCGTCCGGGTGCCGCCGACGCTCGACGTGCGCACCCTGCGGGTCGGCCCGGCGGTCCCTCGGAAGCGGGTCGACCTGTCCCTGGTCTACTCCGGTACGCCAGGCCGAAAGGACCTGCTGGGCACGATGGTCCGCGCGGTCGACCGGCTCGAGCGAAGGGGCGCGGCGATCGAACTGCGGGTCTACGGCCCTACCGTGACGCAGGTCCGGGACCTGGCGGGCCTCGGCCGCCTCCCGCAGGGAGTCGACGTACGGGGTCGGCTGGCCCAGCAGGAGGTACCGCTGGCCCTACGGGACGCCGACTTCAGCGTGATTCTGCGTCGACCCGAGCGGTTCGCGCAGGCTGGGTTCCCCACCAAGTTCTGTGAGAGCCTCGCCAACGGCACACCGGTGATCGCCAACCTGACCAGTGATCTTGGCACCTATCTGCGTCACGGCGTCGAGGGCCTGGTGTGCGACGGCTGGTCGGAAGCGGAACTGGCCACTGCGCTACACGCCGCGCTGGAGCTGACCCGGACGCAGCGGGAGGCCATGCGAGAAGCCGCCCGGGTGCAGGCGCTGGATTCGTTCGACTACCGAGCCTACGCTCCTCGGCTCGCCACTCTCCTGGAGTCGGCCCGCCCCTGACGGCGGAAGTGGTCACCAAACCGCGCGGGCAGCCGATGTCGCGGGTCGTCCGCCCGGCTCCGAGCCGGCCAGGTCTCCGTCAGTGGCGCGTCGGAGAACGATTCACGCTTGGCGGGCGGTGCCTGCCGCGAACTGTCCCCGAGCCGTCGGAGACCGATGCCGCCCGGGTTTCCGCCCGGTTCTATTTGTCGCGATCGCCACGGAGGAGAGCAGCGCGAGCACCAGCCACGAGCCCTGCGCGTACTCCCAGTGGCCGCTCATCCAGATCGGCAGCAGGCTCATCGCGAAGAGGCCGGCCGCTATCCTGCCGACGTGTCCGGCTTGTCGGGCGGCTGCGGCGAGGGCTGTGGCGACGGCTGAGCCGTAGAGGAGAACACCGACCAGACCGAGGTCGGTGCCTACGGCGAGAAGCAGATTGTGCGGGCCGATCTGAAACGGGTTGACCATGCGGAAGACTCCGGGGCCGAGCCCCGTGAAGGGTTGCTCCATCCACGCCGATACGCCGAGCGGCCACACCTCGAGTCTGCCGGACAGGTCACCGGTCTCGCGGCCGAAGAGGGTGTCGAGCCGTTGCGCGATTGCGCTGAATCTGCTGGCGGCCGTGAACGGAACCAGGAGGATCAGCACGGGAACGCAAACGCGTGCCACCGCCCACGCCAGCGGCGAGCTGATCGCTGTCAGGGCGAGGAACGACGCGCCCAGGATGAGCCCGAGCGTGGCGCCTTTGGATCCCGTCAGCAGAACGCCGTACACGAATGCCAGGAGGGCTCCGACAAGCGTTGCTCGTATGACGTGCGACCGCAGACCGACCCGAAGAAGGACGACTGCGAGCACTGCCCCCGTCACGAACGTGTACGAGGTGTAGTTGATGTTGATGCCGTCCACGCCGTAGCGGATGTTGTAGTCGAGGAGCGCATCGCGGTGGTCGGCGTTGCTGCGGGCGCCGAGGATCAACGTGACAGATGTGGCGGCGCAACCGGCCAGGTGGGCGAAGGCCACGGTAAGGAGGTGGGTCCTGTTGGTAACGACGTGTCGGGCTGCGATGAAGACCAGGCACGCGGAGGCGTACAGGTAGGCGAGCCACCAGGTGATCGAGGGGTCGACCGTGCCGAGCATCGTGCTGGCAAGGGCCCACACGGCGGTGAGACCTGCCAGGACATCGGCGAGGTGGAGGCGCGGCAGACGGCAACTGACCAGGATTGCGATCACTGCGGCTGCGCCACCGTAGGTGGCGGCCAGCTTCGGCGACCAGGCGGCAACGAAGGCCACCGCACAGATCAACACCAGTCCCGGGAGTTCTCTGGCGGGAAACAGCCCGTTCGGTCGTCGCCCGGTGCCGGCGCCGTTTTCGCGTCGCTGAGAAGCGTGATGCGGAAAGGGGGAAGGGAAGGTTCGTCGTTGGTCCTCCGTCACAAGGGCAGTGGGACCGAACGTCGGAGGAATCGTCATCAGACTACTTCCCCTTCGAGGTGGACACCGTCGACGCGCCGCGACGCGAGGTCTCGCGGGTGCGGCGCTGGTCCGACGAGCCGTGACCGTTGGCGGTGGTGTCGCGCAGGGATCGGTAGAAGACGTCGCGCCGTCGCCTGAGAGCCTCCTCGGAGAAGTCGCGGGCGCGAGTGAGGTTGCGGGCAGAAGCCTGGGCTCGCCGTGCTGGTTCGTTGAGCAGACGCCCTATCGCATCCGCCAAGGCGACGTGGTCGTCCGGAGCAACGATGTCCTGACTCGCGAGCAGCTCGGGGATGCCTCCCACCGAGGATCCGACGGCGGGTAGACCCCGAGCCATCGCCTCGACCAATGCCTTGGGAAGCCCCTCGGTGCGCGACGGCATCGCGAACAGGTCGGCTTGGTCGAGGTATCGCCGGACCTGCGCTCCCGCGGGAACGGATCCGACGAACTCGATCCGGTGACGCACGCCGAGCTGAGTGGCCAGTTGCTCCAACCGGGCCTGTTGCCGGCCCGTTCCCAGATGGACGCACCGCACCGGCAATCCGGCCGCGACGAGTCGAGCAAGAGCCATTATCAGGGTGTCGATGCCCTTGTAGAGCATCTCCAACGAGCCGACCGAGACGACGACGTACTCATCGCGTTGCACGAGCTGAGGAGGCTCGGTCACGAAGGCGTCCGGTGGCAACTCCACGCTCGAGTACGCCGCGGTCACGGCGTTCTTCCCGGCCGGATACCGTCGTTGCAGGTACCGCTCCGTTACGTAGGAGACTCCGACCGCGGTGCGGCACTGGTGCCGCAACAACGTCGTGTGACGCCACCTCAACCACGGCCGGAGGGGATGGCTGACGACGCCCGGTGCGTAGACCGTGTACGGGTCCGCCATGACCTCGACGGCATAGGGCAGACCCGAGCGCTCCCGCGCCGCAGCCAGGAGCGAGCCCAGTACCGTGGGCGCACGCAGTATGAGGACCGCATGCGGGTCGTCGGCGTCGCGCAGTGCGCGAACGACTGCCGCTCGACGGCGGACGTACTGCCAGGGCCCGAGGTAGTGAGGTATCGGCCGCACGAGCACGCGGTGCCCGTCCACTCGATGTGAGTCCGGCGGCATGGAGGGCACCTCCGCCACGCGCGCGAGCACCACCACCTCGGCGAATGCGGAAAGGTAGCGGGTGAAGAAGCCGTACCCCGGCCCTTCTCGCGTCCAGATCGCGCCATCCGGCGTCCGGGCGAACCGTGCTTCGACGGCGATCAGAGCTTTCATGTCGAGTCGTCCACCCGGCTCGTACGGCTCGTCCAAGGGCGGGAAGCCCGCCTTTGTCGGTGCTGGCTCGGGACTGCTGTCGAGCATGGTGCTCCTATGTCTGGCGAGGCTGTCGGGGTGCGGCGACGTGCACCGATGGGGCGCCAACAGAGACCACAAATGCGTGGGAAAGACGCTGTCTGAGTCCTACCAGGTTCTGTAGTGCCGATTGGGACTTTCACGAATTTCGTACTGTCACTGTCTCGCATGGCCGGGGAGCGAGGGCTGCGGCAACCTTCTTGGGCTTGACGGTGCTTCTTTGAGTGTTTTGGGCGTTTCTGCGGCTGCCTGGACTCGTTGCCCGTGGTGTGGCCGGCGGGCCGGCTGACCTGCCGCACCGGCAACAAGATCTGCTACGAGCCAGACGGGGAGCAACCAGTGACGTATTCGACCACCGGCCGCCGGGTCCTCATCACCGGCGGCACGGGTTCCTTCGGCAAGACGATGGTGCGCCGGCTCCTCGACCGCGGCGTCGGCGAGGTCCGGGTGCTCAGCCGCGACGAGGCCAAACAGGACGACATGCGCCGGCTGCTCAGCGACGACCGGGTCCGCTACCACGTCGGGGACGTGCGCGACTACGACTCGGTCCTGCGGGCCAGTCGAGGCATCGACTACATCTTCCACGCGGCGGCCCTGAAGCAGGTCCCGTCGTGCGAGTTCTTCCCGCTGGAGGCGGTGCGGACCAACGTCCTGGGCAGCGCCAACGTCGTCGAGGCGGCGGAGCGCAACGGGGTGGGGTCGGTGGTCGTGCTGAGCACCGACAAGGCCGTCTACCCGGTCAATGCGATGGGCATGAGCAAGGCCCTGATGGAGAAGGTGGCGCAGGCGCACGCCCGGAACAACCCGAACAGCGCCACCACGGTCTCGTGCGTCCGGTACGGCAACGTCATGTACTCGCGTGGGTCGGTCATCCCGCTCTTCATCGAGCAGATCAAGGCGGGCCGGGCACCCACGGTGACAGACCCGGGAATGACCCGGTTCCTGATGTCGCTGGCCGACTCGGTGGAGCTCGTCGAGCACGCCTTCCAGCACGCCCGGCCCGGCGACATCTTCATCCGCAAGGCCGCCGCCTGCACCATCGGCGACCTGGCGGAGGCGGTCTGCGAGCTGTTCGACGTGCCCGCCAAGCTCGACGTGATCGGCGTACGGCACGGCGAGAAGCAGGACGAGACGCTGGCGAGCCGGGAGGAACTCGCCCAGGCCGACGACTTCGGCGACTTCCTCCGGGTGCCGCTGGACGCCCGCGACCTGAACTACGCGCTCTACGTGGACGAGGGCGAGCTGGGTGCGGGGCCGACGGAGGACTTCAACTCGGCGAACGCGCCGCGGATGGGCGTACCGGAAATCATCGAGCTGCTGAAGACGCTGCCCGAGGTGCGCGCGGAGCTGGCCCTGCGGGACCCGGTGCTGGCATGCTGAGGCTCGCGGTCACCGGAGCCGGCGGCTTCCTGGGCTGGCACGTACGGGTGCTGCTGCGCGTCCTCGGCTGGCCGGAGCCGGTCGTCGTCACCCGGGCAGAACTGGCCGACCCGCAGCGGGTCGCGGCGAAGGTCGGCGGGGTCGACCGGGTGCTGCACCTGGCCGGGGTCAACCGGGGCGAGCCGGCGGACGTGTCCGCCGGCAACGTGCAGCTCGCGGCCCAGCTCGCGCAGGGTCTCAAGCACTGCCCGACGCCGCCCGGGACGGTGGTCTTCGCCAACTCGGTGCAGGCCGGCAACGGCACGCCCTACGGCGACGCGAAGGCTGCCGCCGCCGGCATCCTGGCCGACACGGGCCTGCCGGTCGACGACGTCCTGCTGCCGAACCTGTACGGGGAACACGGGCGGCCGTTCTACAACTCCGCGGTCGCGACCTTCTGTCGGCTGCTCGCCGAGGGCGGCCGGCCGGAGGTGCACGCCGACCGGGAGCTGAGCCTGGTCCACGTCACCGACGCGGCGGCCCGGCTCGTCGGCGTTCCGGCCGGGGGATCGTGGGATCCGGCCATGCCGGCGCTGCGGATCGGCGTGCGGGCCCTCGCCGACCGGCTCGCCGACGTCGCCGCCACCTACCGGACGGGGGAGATCCCGGCTCTGCTGGACCGGCACGACGTCCGGCTGTTCAACACGTACCGGTCGCACTGCTTCCCCGCGCACTATCCGCTGGCGCTGCCGCGCCGGGCGGACACCCGGGGCGAGCTGGTCGAGACGGTCAAGGCGCACGGTGGAGGCGGCCAGACCTTCTGCTCCACGACCCGTCCCGGCATCACCCGGGGCGAGCACTTCCACCTGGCCAAGATGGAGCGGTTCGTCGTGCTGCACGGCACGGCCGAGATCAGCCTGCGCAGGGTCGGCGACACCGAGGTGGTGCGGTTTCCCGTCTCCGGCGACGAGCCGGTGCTGGTGGACATGCCCACCATGTGGGTGCACAAGCTGGTCAACACCGGATCGGACGAGCTGGTCACCATGTTCTGGACGAACGAGGTGTTCGACCCGGGCCGGCCGGACACCTGGCCCGAGCCGGTGGAGGGTCCCCGGGCGGAACAGCCGGTGGTCGACGCGTGAGGATCGGCCTGGTCAGCCAGTGGTACCCGCCGGAAGGGGTGTTCATCCCCGGCAACCTGGCGCGCCAGCTGGCGGAGCGGGGCCACGAGGTGCGGGTGCTCACCACCTTTCCGAGCTACCCGCACGGCCACATCTTCCCGGGCTGGCGGCAACGCTGGCGGCACACCGAGGCTGACGGCCCGGTCACCGTCCGGCGGGTCCCCGCCTACCCCAGCCACGACACGTCCGCCGCCCGGCGCGCGCTGAGCCACCTCTCCTTCGGGGCCAGCAGCGCGCTGGGCGGCGTCCGTTGGTTGGCCGGCGCCGACGTCACCTACGTCTACCATCCGCCGCCCACCTCGTTCGCCGCGGCGGCGATCGCCCGCGTGGCCCGGCGTACGCCGATCGTGCTCCACGTGCAGGACCTGTGGCCGGAGTCCGTGCTCGGGTCGGGCATGGCGCCGACCGGCCGGGCCGGCCGGACATTGCAGCGGGGGATCGCCGCGCTGATGCGCGCGACGTACCGCATGGCCAGCGCCGTCGTGGTGATCTCGCCGGCGATGGCCGATCTGGTGGTGGCCCGTGGCGCGGACCCGGCCCGGGTCCGGGTGGTGTGGAACTGGACCGACGACGCGCTGTTCCGGCCGGTGCCGGCCACCGACGCGGCCCGCGCGGCGCTCGGCCACCGTGGACGCTGCACGGTGATGTTCGCCGGCAACATCGGCCTGTTGCAGGGCATCGAGACCGCGATCCGGGCGGCGGCCGCTGCCCGCGACCGGATCGACCTGGTGCTGGTCGGCTCCGGCGCGGACGAGGACGCCGCCCGACGGCTCGCCGCAGACCTCGGTGCCGACAACGTCCGCTTCGTCGGCCGGCGCCCGGCCGAGCAGATGGCCGAGCTGTACGCCGCCGCGGACTGGCAGCTCGTCTGCCTGCGCGACCTGCCCGCGTTGCGCGGCAGCATCCCGTCGAAGCTGCAGGCCGCCCTGGCCTGCGGCGCCCCGGTGATCGCCTCCGTGGGCGGCGACGCCGCGGCCCTGGTCCGCTCGACCGGCGTCGGGCTGGTCTCCCCGCCGGGGGACTGGCAGGCGCTCGCCGCGCGGTTCTCCGTCGCGGCGGCCGAGTCCGCGGCGGCGCGGGCGGAGCTGGGTCTGCGGGCCCGGCGCGTCTATCAGGAGCGCATGTCGCTGCGGGTGGGCGTGGACCAGTTCGAGGACATCATGAGCAAGCTGGCAGCAGAGAGAGGACGGGCATGACCCGGATCATGACGGTGGTCGGCACCCGACCCGAGATCATCCGGTTGTCCCGGGTGATCGCCCGGCTCGACGACACGGTGGAGCACCTGCTGGTGCACACGGGGCAGAACTGGGACAGCACGCTCTCCGACGTCTTCTTCAAGGAGCTGCGGCTGCGCGAGCCGGACCGGTTCCTGCGGGTGGACACCTCGTCGCTCGGTCGCGTGCTGGGCGGCGTGCTGGTCGGCATGGAGGCGGCCATCACCGAGACGCGGCCGGACGCGCTGCTCGTGCTCGGCGACACCAACAGCTGCATCGCCGCACTGATGGCCCGGCGGATGCGGGTGCCGGTCTACCACATGGAGGCCGGCAACCGCTGCTTCGACCTGAACGTCCCGGAGGAGACGAACCGGCGGCTGGTCGACCACGTCGCCGACTTCAACCTGGTCTACACCGAGCACGCCCGGCGCAACCTGCTGGCCGAGGGGCTGCACCCGCGCCGGATCCTGCACACCGGCTCGCCCATGCGGGAGGTGCTGGAGCACTACCGGCCGGACATCGGCGCGTCGGCGGTCCTGCGGCAGCTCGACCTCGCGCCCGGCCGGTACTTCGTGGTCAGCGCGCACCGCGAGGAGAACGTCGACCAGCCGGCCCGCCTCCAGCGTCTGCTCGACTGCCTCCGGGCGGTCCGTGACCGGTGGGGGTATCCGGTGCTGGTCTCCACGCACCCGCGCACCCGCAAGCGGTTGGAGGCGTTGGCGCCGGACGCGACCGCCCTGGAGGGGATCGCGTTCCACGAGCCGTTCGGCCTCTTCGACTACGTGCACCTCCAGACCAGGGCCTACTGCACGCTCTCCGACAGCGGCACGATCAGCGAGGAGGCCGCGATCCTCGGTTTCCCCGCCGTGACGCTGCGCGAGTCGATCGAGCGTCCCGAGGCGTTGGACGCCGGCGGGATCATCATGACCGGGCTCGACCCGCAGGGCGTGGTCGAGGCGGTCGAGGTGACCGTGGACCAGGTCGCCGCCCAGGGGGTGCCGTGCCCGGTCGACTACCGGGTCCCGGACACCTCCCGTCGGGTGGTCGACTTCATCCTCTCCACCGTTCGGCGGCACCACGACTGGGCGGGCATCCGCCGCTGAGGTACGACAGGGCCGGCGACCGGAACTCCGGTCGCCGGCCTTCTCGTGCCCCGTGCCGACAGGACCCGCCGCGCTGGCGCGTAGACCTGGACGGGTGGACGCCGCCGACCCGGCGGGTCGGCGGCGTCCACGGGAGACTTCAGCGCGACAACGGAACCTGCACCGGGGCGGCGTGGACAGGTCCGGTCGGGTGGGCACAGAGCTGGGCGAGCTGGGCGACGACCTTCTCGGGGTGGTCGTACGGGTCGAGGCCGCTGACCTCCATCGGGTCCAGCGCGGGCACCGCCACGTGCGAGACCAGCGGGTGCAGGGGCCGGGTGTCGACCTCCCCGGCACCGAAGAGGTCCTCGTGCAGCTTCTCGCCGGGCCGCAGCCCCGTGTAGACGATCGGCATGCTGCTGTCCGCCTGCTCGGCCATCTGCCGCGCCAGGTCGGCGATGCGGACCGGCTCGCCCATGTCCAGTACCAGCGCCTCCCCGTCCCGGCCGATCTCGGCGGCCTGCAACACCAGGTGCACTGCCTCCTGCACCGTCATCAGGTAGCGGGTCACCTCGGGGTGCGTGACGGTGAGCGGTCGGCCCAGCTCGATCTGCCGTTGGAACGCCGTCACCACCGAACCGCGGCTGCTCAACACGTTGCCGAAGCGGACGCTGAGGAAGGTGCCGGAGAAGCGGGAGGCGGCGTGCGCGGTCAGCCGTTCGGTGATCCGCTTCGAGTAGCCGAGGACGCTGATCGGGTCGGCCGCCTTGTCGGTGGAGATGTTGACGAACCGGGCGACGTCGCGGCAGGCGTCGAGCACGGAGAGCGTGCCCCAGACGTTCGTCTTCACCGCCTCGCCGGGGTGCCGCTGGAGCAGCGTGAGGTGCTTCAGCGCGGCGGCGTGGAAGATGACCTCCGGCCGGCGCTCGCGGATGATCCGTCGGATCCCCTCGTCGTCCCGAAGGTCGGCGAGGATCAGCTCGGGGCCGTCCAGCAGGGCCCGGCCGGCCAGTGACATCTGGAGGGCGTGCAGGGCCGACTCGTCGCGGTCGAGCATCATCAGCTCGCCCGGGTCCGCCTTCATCACCTGCCGGCACAGCTCCGAGCCGATGGAGCCGCCGGCGCCGGTGACCAGGATCCGTCGGCCGGTGAGCCCGCTGGTGCTCATCGCCATGTCGGCCACCACCTGCCGGCGTCCGAGCAGGTCGCCGATCTGCACGTCGCGGACGTCGGTGACGGTGATCCGGTGGTCGACGAGGTCCCGGACGGGGGGCAGCACCTTGAACGCCGCCCCGGTCCGCAGCGTGGCCTCCCGGATCTGCCGGATCAGCGCGGCGTCGGCGTTCGCGACGGAGAAGATCACGGTCGTCGCACCGGTACGCCGGACGGCCTCCGCGACATCCCGCCGGCCGCCGAGCACGCGTACTCCGCCGATGCGCAGGTCCCGCTTGTCGGGGTCGTCGTCGAGGGCGCCCACGGGCCGGTACCGCCCGCGCGGGTCGCTGAGCATGGCCCGCAGCAGTCCCTGCCCGGCGTCGCCGAGCCCGAACAGCAGCACCGGGTTCGAGGACCGGACGTCCGGCCGCATGGCGAGGTCCCGGCGATGCCGGTAGGTGAACCGGGCGGCGAGCATGAACAGCAGCGCCAGGGCGCCCCCGACCAGCGGGGCGCTCGCCGGCACCGGCCGCACGCCGGCCGGGAGCAGCCCGACCAGCAGGATCGCGGCGGTGGTGGCCGCGGTGCCGGCGACCCCCTGCACCTCCTGGAGGCTGCCCAGCGGGTGGCGTCCGGAGTAGATCCGGCGCACCGCCGCGACGGCCACGTGCACGACGGCGGCGAGGGCGCCGCAGGCGACGGCGCGCGCGAGCTGGTCGGGCGTCAGGTCGAACTCGTAACGGAACCAGACCGCGGCGACGAACCCGCAGACCCAGGCGGTGCTGTCGGTGGCGAGAAATCCGATGGTCCGGCGGCGCGCCCTGGACCGGTGTGACCCCTGCTCGCTGAGTCGGGTCGTCTCTGTCTCCGGCGGCATATGTGCTCCCTGTCCGTCTCCGACCGCTTCCGCCGCAGGGCGGAAAGAGCTTTGGGCTCATTTACTTGATACATGCCCGAAAGCGATGTTTGAGAGTTTTCAGGCTTAGTGACCGAATTTTGCCCGAGGGGTCGAGACCGTGTCGGTTCAACGGGCGGGTACGCCCTTGACGACCACGCCGTCCGGCACGTCCCGGACGACGCAGGCGCCAGCTCCGACGGTGCTGTGCCGGCCCACCCGCAGGCCCTGCAAAACGGCTGCGGTCGTGCCGACGAGCACCCCCTCCGCCAGGTGGCAGTCGCCGGAGACGGCGGCGAGTGGGTTGACCGACACGAAGTCGGCGAGGGTGCAGTCGTGGCCGACGGTGGCGTTCTGGTTGAGGTGTACGTGCCGGCCGACGGTGACGTTCGTGGTGACGCGGGCCCCGGCGAAGGCGACGAAACCGGGACCGTGCACGGTGTCCGGCCCGATCGTCGCCGCCGGGTGCACGAGGCTCGCCGCCGGCACGCCGTACGCGTCGACGCGCCCCGCCACGGCCCGCCGGACGCGCGGGTCGCCGATGCCGATGACGTGGTGCGTTTCCGGGGGTGCGTCGCGCAGCCAGGCGACTCCGCCGAGGTAGGGGACGTCGAGCCGCTGCACCCGCTTCAGGTTCTCCTCGGACGGGCGGTCGTCGACGAACCCGAGGAGGTGCCAGCGCCGCCGGCCGGCTGCGGCGTCCGTGGCCCGGGCGATCGTCAGGACCTCCCGGCCGTGGCCACCGCAGCCGACGACCACCAGGGGAGTCGTCACGCCGTCGACGCCCCCGCCCGCACCGTCAGGAACTCGTCCACGGCGGCGAGGACGCGACCGATCTGCGCCTCGTCCAGGACACTGCCGCTCGGCAGGGCCAGCCCGTCGGCGAACAACCGCTCCGCCGCGCCGGTGACGAGACGCTCGGCGTCGGCGTACGCCGGTTGCAGGTGCATCGGTTTCCAGACCGGTCGGGTCTCGATGTCCCGCAGGGCCAGGTGGGCCGCCAGGTCGGCGGCCCGCCACCCGGACCGCTCCGGATCGACCACGATCGTCGTCAGCCAGCAGTTGGAGCCCGCGTCCTCCACGCCGACCAGGCGTACGCCGGGGACCGGGGCGAAGAGCTTGGCGTACCGGTCGCGGAGCTGCCGGCGCCGGGCGATCATCCCGTCCAGCCGGACGAGTTGGGCGCGGCCGAGCGCGGCGAGCAGGTTGCTCAGCCGGTAGTTGTAGCCCGTCTCGCGGTGCTCGTAGTGCGGCGTCGGTTCGCGGGCCTGGGTGGCGAGGTGACGGGCCCGGGCCAGCAGGGCCGTGTCGTCGGAGACGAGCATGCCGCCGCCCGACGTGGTCATGATCTTGTTGCCGTTGAAGGAGAGGATGCCCGCCCGGCCGAAGGAGCCGGCGGGCCGGCCGCGATGGGTGGCGCCGAGGGCCTCGGCGGCGTCCTCGACGATCGGGACGCCCGCCGCGTCGCAGACCGGCAGCAGCGCGGTGTAGTCGACGCAACTGCCGAAGAGGTCCACCGGGACGACCGCCCCGACACGCTGGCCCCGGAAGGTCAGGTTTCGGATCAGCTCGGCGACGAGGGTGACGTCGACGTTGCCGGTGTGCGGGTCGCAGTCGACGAAGACCGGTCGGGCACCGGCGTACCGGACCGCGTTCGCGGTCGCCACGAACGTCAGCGTCGGCACGATGACGGCATCCCCGGGCCCGACTCCCACCCCGAGCAGCGCCAGGTGCAGCGCGGCCGTGCCGGAACTCACGGCCACGGCCCCGCGGGTGCCCACCCGCGCGGCGACCTCGCACTCGAACGCGTCGAGGTCCGGCCCGACGGGCGCGACCCAGCCGGACCGCAGGGCCGCGACGACGTACGACTCCTCCAGCGGCCCGACGTCGGGCGGGGACAGGTGGATGGTCCGGCTCATCGGCCACCTCCGGCGGGAACGGTCAGGTTGGCCTCCCGGACCGGCACGGCGGGAACGGGCGAGGGCGTGCCGAGGAACTCGGGCGCGGTGGCCGAGCCCGCCGCGGAGATCCCCTCGCGGCGCAGCACGGTGCGGACGGTCGCGGCGAGGATCGACAGGTCCAGCCGCAGGCTGCGATGGTCGACGTACCAGACGTCAAGATCCAGCTTCTTCTCCCAGCCCAGGCTGTTGCGTCCCCGTATCTGGGCCAGCCCGGTGACGCCCGGCCTGACCTCGTGCCGGCGGGCCTGGGTGGGGGAGTAGCGCGGCAGGTACTGGGTGAGCAGGGGACGGGGGCCGACCAGGCTCATGTCGCCGCGCAGCACGTTCCACAGCGTCGGCAGCTCGTCCAGGCTGGTGGAGCGCAGGAACCGTCCCAGCGGCGTCAGCCGGTCCCCGTCGCGCACCCGTCCCCGCCGCGGATCGGGCGGGAGCATGGTGCGGAACTTGACCAGCTCGAACACCCGGCCGTGCCGGCCGGCGCGCGGCTGCCGGAACAGCACCGGCCGGCCGAGCCCCGCGGCCACCAGCGCCGCCACCACGAGGACGAGCGGCGCGGTCAGCACCAGCAGCACCACGGCTGCCGCCAGGTCGATGGCCCGCTTGAGGCCCTCCGGTCGGGCCCGCTCCGCCAGATCCCCCGGCGCGTTCACGGAACCATGCACGGTGTCGACCTCCCAGCCAATCGAGTCATCATGGAACAGACAGGTTGTATCAGGCATGAAAGCGTCAAGAGGGCGGAATCGCGACACCAGGTCCTGATCCCGACAGGTCAACCGCCCAACCGTCCGTCAGGACTCGGCCGGCTACCAAGACGTGACCTTCCATCCGGCCCGACCGGCAGTAGAGTGCTCGACCGTCGACAGGGCGAGGGGGAGGGCCGTGCTGCACCTGAGGGTGATCGCTCCACCGGACCAGTCCGCCGCGGTGGCCGAGCTGCTGGCCGCCGACCCCGGGGTGACCCATCTCGCCGTGCTCGCCGGCGCCGCCCGCCAGCCCGAGGGCGACCTCATCCTCTGCGACGTGGTCCGGGAGAGCGCCGACGGCGTGCTGCGCGACCTGCGGCAGCTCGGCGTGGAGGCACGCGGGGCCATCGCGGCCGACGACGTGGAGCTGGCCATCTCCGCGGCGGCGGACCGGGCGGCCCGGACGGCGCCCGGCAGCGGCGCGGACGCGGTGGTCTGGGACGAGATCGCCGCCAAGACCGGCGAGCAGACGGAACTGTCCGCCACCTACCTCGTGCTGATCACCGTCGCCACCATGCTCGCCGGCATCGGCGTCCTGCTCGACCAGCCGATCCTCATCGTCGGCGCGATGGTCGTCGGCCCCGAGTTCGGCCCCCTGGCCGCGCTCTGCGTGGCGCTGCTGCGTCGCAGGCCACCGGCCATCGCCCGGTCGGTGCAGGCGCTGGTGGTCGGTTTCCTCGTCGCCATGGTGGTCACCGTGCTCAGCACCTGGGCGCTGACCGCCGCCGGGCTGGTCGACCGCGGGATGCTGTTGGCCGATCGCCCGCTCACGGACTTCATCTGGCGGCCGGACGCGCTCTCCTGGGTGGTCGGCCTGCTCGCCGGTGTGGCCGGCATGCTCTCGCTGACCTCGAAGAAGTCCGGCAGCCTGGTCGGGGTGCTGATCTCGGTGACCACGGTGCCGGCCGCCGCGAACGTGGCTGTCGCCGCCGCGTACGGCGTCTGGCCCGAGGCGGCCGGCTCGGGCCTCCAGTTGGTGATCAACCTCTGCGCGATCGTGCTCGCCGGCCTGGTCACGCTGGTGGTGCAGCAGTCATGGTGGTGGTACCTGGCCCGGCGCGGCCCCGGGCACGGGCCCGACCGGGCCCGTCGCTGACCCCCCGTCAGGGCCCCTCGTCACCGCCGTCCAGCCGGCGGGTGAGCAGCGTTCGCAGCGGGATGGACTCGCCGTCCCGGCCACCCGCGCCGACGATCAGCGGCGGCGGGCTGGGCTGCGGCTCGGCCCCGAGCAGTCGGGCGCGCAGGCTGCCCGACACGGTCAGCAGGTGGAAGCGCCCGTCCACGTCGACCGCCCGGGTCCGGGCCCGGTCGACGTACCAGCCGCGCAGCCGCGTCCGGTAGCGGCCGCGACCGTCGTAGGCCCGGGCCGTGAGCCGTTCCGTGGGCAGCCCGCGCCGGATCGCCTCGGCGACGAACCAGGCCACGAGCTCCGCCGCCTCCGCCTGCTCGGCCGCCCGGCGCCGCTCGTCGGCCGCCGCGTGCGCCCGCACCGCCCGTCGCTGCTGCTCCCGCCACTCCAGGCCGTCACCCTCGTCCACGACCGCGACGGTACGCCGCGCCGCCCGCCCCCGGTACCTGTGGCTCCCGCGCCACCCGCCCCGCTACCCGCGCCACCCGCCCCGCTATCCGTGGCGCCCGCCCCGCTATCCGTGGCGCCCGCCCCGCTATCCGTGGCGCCCGCCCCGCTATCCGTGGCGCCCGCCTCGCTATCCGTGGCGCCCGCCTCGCTATCCGTGGCGCCCGCCCCGCTATCCGTGGCGCCCGCCCCGCTATCCGTGGCGCCCGCCCCGCTATCCGTGGCGCCCGCCCCGCTATCCGTGGCGCCCGCCGCCGAGTCGTGGTGCGGGGCGGCCCGACGCCGTTCTGGTGCCGGCCCGTCGCCCGGGTTCTTGCCGGCTCTGTTTCCGGCGCCGGACCCCGGCCGTCCGCTGATCTCGGGCAGCGGTCGCCACCGGCTGCACCCGCCGGCCGCGGGCCCGCCGGGCGGTGCGCGTTCGCGCCCGCCCGGCGGGGTGTCCTCAGGCCAGGCCGGCCCGGCGCAGCGCGTCGGCCATGGCGCTGTTGGCCGCTGCCGGCGCGGCGCCGCCCCGGCCGCCCTGCCGCTGCGGCGATCCGCCGCGCCCGCCCTGCCCGCCGCCGTCCCGGCCGCCCTGCCCGCCGCGGTCCCGGCCGCCCTGCCCGCCGCCGTGACCGCCGCCCCGGCTGCCCCGGTCGCCGCGCGGCCCGCCCTGCCCGCCGCGCTCGCGGCGGCCACCCTCCGGACCGCCGCGCCCGGCACCGGCCTCTGCGTCGTCCTCGAGCCGCAGGGTGAGCGAGATCCGCTTGCGGGGCACGTCGACGTCGAGCACCTTGACCCGGACCACGTCGCCGGACTTGACCACCTCGCGCGGGTCCTTCACGAACGTCCGGGACATGGCCGAGACGTGCACGAGGCCGTCCTGGTGGACCCCGACGTCCACGAACGCGCCGAACGCGGCCACGTTGGTGACCACGCCCTCCAGCACCATCCCCGGCGTCAGGTCGCTGATCTTCTCCACGCCCTCCACGAACGTGGCGGTGCGGAACTCCGGCCGGGGGTCGCGGCCCGGCTTCTCCAGCTCGGCGAGGATGTCCGTGACGGTGGGCAGGCCGAAGGTGTCGTCGACGAAGTCGGTGGCCCGCAGCCCGCGCAGGATGGTGCTCCTGCCGATCAGGGAGCGCACGTCCTGCCCGGTGCTGGCCAGGATCCGGCGCACCACCGGGTACGCCTCCGGGTGCACGCTGGACGAGTCCAGCGGGTCGTCGCCGCCCGGGATGCGCAGGAAGCCCGCGCACTGTTCGAACGCCTTCGGCCCGAGCCGGGGGACCTTCTTCAGCTCGGCCCGGGTGCGGAACGGCCCGTTGGCGTCGCGGTGCAGCACGATGTTCTCCGCCAGCCCGGCGCCGATGCCCGACACCCGGGTCAGCAGCGGCGCGGAGGCGGTGTTGACGTCGACCCCGACCGCGTTGACGCAGTCCTCGACCACCGCGTCCAGCGACCGGGAGAGCTTCACCTCGGACAGGTCGTGCTGGTACTGGCCGACGCCGATCGACCGCGGGTCGATCTTGACCAGCTCGGCGAGCGGGTCCTGCAGGCGGCGCGCGATGGAGACCGCGCCGCGCAGCGAGACGTCCAGCCCGGGCAGCTCCTGGGCGGCGTACGCGGACGCGGAGTAGACCGACGCCCCGGCCTCGGAGACCACCACCTTGGTCAGGTTGAGCTGCGGGTGCCGCTTGATCAGCTCCCCGGCCAGCTTGTCCGTCTCCCGGCTGGCGGTGCCGTTGCCGATGGCGACCAGCTCGACGCCGTGCGCGCCGGCGAGCCGGGCCAGGGTCTCGATCGAGGCGTCCCACTGCCGGCGCGGCTCGTGCGGGTAGATCGTGTCGGTGGCGACCACCTTGCCGGTGGCGTCCACCACGGCGACCTTCACGCCGGTGCGCAGGCCCGGGTCCAGCCCCATCGTGGGCCGGGTGCCGGCGGGCGCGGCGAGCAGCAGGTCGCGCAGGTTGGTGGCGAAGACCCGCACCGCCTCCTCCTCGGCCGCCTGCCACAGCCGCATCCGCAGGTCGGCGCCGAGGTGGATGAGGATCCGGGTGCGCCAGGCCCAGCGCACCGTGTCGGCCAACCACCGGTCGGCCGGCCGGCCCTTGTCGGTGACGCCGAACCGGCCGGCGATCGCCGCCTCGTAGCGGCTCGGCCCGGTGGGCGCCGCGTCGGCCTCGCCGCCCTCCTCGGGCTCCATGGTCAGGTCGAGCACGCCCTCCTTCTCGCCCCGGAACATGGCGAGGATCCGGTGCGAGGGCAGCTTCGGGTACGGCTCGGCGAAGTCGAAGTAGTCGGCGAACTTCGCGCCGGCCGACTCCTGCCCGTCGCGTACCCGCGAGACGAGCCGGCCCCGCGACCACATCTGCTCGCGCAGCGTACCGATCAGGTCGGCGTCCTCGGCGAACCGCTCGATGAGGATGGCCCGGGCGCCCTCCAGGGCGGCGGCGGGGTCCGCGACCCCCCTGTCGGCGTCGACGTAGCCGGCAGCGGCCTCGCGGGGGTCCCGGGACGGGTCGGCCAGCAGCGACTCGGCGAGCGGCTCCAGCCCCGCCTCGCGGGCGATCTGCGCCCGGGTCCGCCGCTTGGGCTTGTAGGGCAGGTAGATGTCCTCCAGGCGGGACTTCGAGTCGGCCGCCATGATCTGCGCTTCCAGGGCCTCGTCGAGCTTGCCCTGGCCGCGGATCGACTCCAGCACCGCCGCGCGCCGCTCGTCCAGCTCGCGCAGGTAGCGCAGCCGCTCCTCCAGGGTGCGCAGCTGGGTGTCGTCGAGCAGGCCGGTGGCCTCCTTGCGGTAGCGGGCGATGAACGGCACGGTGGCGCCGCCGTCGAGCAGCTCCACGGCCGCCCGTACCTGACGCTCGGCGACGCCGAGCTCCTCGGCGATCCGCTGATGAACAGAGAGGGTCACGATCTCGATCCGCCTTCGGTGTGGGTTCCGCTGAGTATTCTGCCGGCCTCCACCGACTGCCGTCGCCGCCCCCGCCCCGGCGCGTCGGGTGTAAGGAAGGGCACCTTGTTATCGCCTGGGGTAGAGGAAGGGGCCCTTCCTTACACCCGCCTCGCGCGCGACGCCGCGGCCGGTGCGCCGCCGGCTACCGAACCGGCGGGCGTGCGCCGTTCCGGCCCACGCTGCGCTAGCGTGGCGATCATGGAACCTCCCGCGGACCCGCGGGCCCGGCGGCTCTTCGGCGGCAGCGCCCGGGCCCTCGGCGACCTCGCCGCCAGCCCGTTCCGGGCCGACCGGGACCGGATCGTGGCCTCGCCGTTCTTCGCCCGGCTGAACGGTGTGACCCAGGTGGTCAGCCCCGGTGGCTCCGGCCTGCTGGTGCACAACCGGCTGACCCACAGCCTCAAGGTCGCCCAGGTGGCACGCGCGATCGCCGAGCGGCTCACGGCCGACGGCGAGCACCGCGACCTGCTGGAGAAGCTCGGCGGCTGCGACCCGGACGTGGTGGAGGCCGCCGCCCTCGCACACGACCTCGGCCACCCGCCGTTCGGGCACCTGGGGGAGCGGGTGCTGGACCGGCTGGCCCGGCAGCGGCTCGGGCTCACCGACGGCTTCGAGGGCAACGCCCAGTCGTACCGGATCGTCACCAGCACCGAGATCCGCGGCGCGGCGACCACCGGCCTGGACCTCACGGCGGCGGTGCGGGCGGCCATGCTGAAGTACCCGTGGACGCGCCTGGACCACCCGGACCCGCACCCCCGGCTGCTGGACCCGCCGCCGCGCGGCGCCACCCCGCCGCCCGACGACCCCGGCAGCGGCTCCTCGAAGTTCGGCGCGTACCGGACGGAGGTCGACGACCTGCGGCAGGCCCGGGAGCCGTTCGTCGGCCGGATTCCGGACTGGCAGCAGACCGTCGAGGCGTCGGTGATGGACACGGCGGACGACATCGCGTACGCGATCCACGACGTGGAGGACTTCTACCGCGTCGGGGTGCTCCAGCAGGGCGCGGTCTCCGCCGAGCTGATGGCCTGGCAGCGCGAGAGCGGGCACTTCCGGGCCATCACCGACGCGGCCCTGACCGCCGCGGCCCGCCGGCCCGGCTCGGCGATCGAGCGGCTGCGCCGGCAACTGCACCGCAAGGACGCCTGGATCGCCGACGACGAGGCGTTCGCCGCCGCCGTCGAGCACGTCCGCGAGGAGTTGGTGGAGGGGCTGCTCGCGATGCCCTTCGACGGCTCCATCGAGGCGGAGCAGTACGTGGCCCGCTTCTCCGCCCGCTGGACCACCCGCTTCGTCGACGCGATCACGGTGGTCGAGCAGCCCTCGGTCCGCTCCGGCCACGTGCTGCTCGCCCCGGCGCAGTGGCACGAGGTGCAGGTGCTCAAGTTCGTCCACCACCGGTTCGTGCTGGCCCGGCCCGACCTGGCCCTGCACCAGCGCGGGCAGGCCCGGCTGCTGGGCACCCTGGTGGAGGCGTTGCTGGACTGGCTGCTCGACCCCGAGGAGGAGTCCCGGCTGCCGCGCCGCCTGCACGACCTGGTGGAGCTGGCCGAGGCGGAGCTGCACCCGCGTACGCCGGACCGGCTCGGCAAGGCCCGCGGCCGGGCGATCGTCGACTTCGTCGCCCAGCTCACCGACGGCCAGGCGGTCGCCATGCTGGACTCCCTGTCGGGCCGCTCCGGCGCGCTCTGGACCGACGCGTTCGTCCTCTGAGGACGCTCAGGCGACGGCCTGCCACCAGCCGTCGACGGCCGGCGGGTCGTCCACCACCACCCGCTCGCCGGGGCGGGGCACGGCGAGCCGCACGTCGCGGGCCTTCGCCTCGGCCCAGATCCGGTCCACCGGCTCCGACCAGTCGTGCAGGGCGAGGTTGAACGTCGCCCAGTGCACGGGGAGGAGCAGCCCGCCGCGCAGGTCGAGGTGGGCGGCGACGGCCTCCTCGGGGAACATGTGGATGCTCGGCCAGGCCCGGTCGTACGCGCCGATCTGCATCAGCGTGACGTCGAACGGCCCGTGCTCCGCGCCGATCGCCGCGTAGCCGTCGAAGTAGCCGGAGTCGCCGGTGTAGAAGACCTTCCGGTGCGCGCCGGCCACCACCCAGGAGCCCCACAGCGTGCCGTCGCGGCGCAGGCCCCGGCCGGAGAAGTGTTGGGCGGCGGTGGCGGTGATCTCCAGCCCGGCCACCCGGTGGCTCTCGGACCAGTCCAGCTCGACGATCCGCGCCGCCGGGACGCCCCAGCGGTCCAGGTGCGCGCCCACCCCGAGCGGCACCAGGAACGGCGCCGACTGGAGGTCGGTCAGCGCCCGCACGGTCGCCATGTCGAGGTGGTCGTAGTGGTCGTGCGAGATCAGGATCGCGTCGACCGGGGGCAGCTCGTCGAGGCGGACCGGCATCTCGTGCAGGCGGCGGGGGCCGACCCGGGCCGATGGCGAGCACCGCTCGCTCCACACCGGGTCGAGCAGCACCTTGCGGCCCTCGATCTCGATCAGCGCGGAGGCGTGGCCGTACCAGACGACGTTCAGCTCGCGCGTGACGTCGGTGGCCGGGGCGGCGCCCGGGCGCAGCAGCGGCACGGGGGCGCTCGGGCGGCGCTTCTGCTTGCCGAAGATCAACTCACGGATCAGGCCCCGATCGGGCGCGCCGGCCATCGAGCGGGTGCCGCCGGGGTTGTGGAAGGTGCCGTCGCGGAACTGCGGCGAGCGCGCCGCCCGCTCCGCCCGCGCGCCGGTGAGCCGGCCGCCGAGCGCCGCCGGCACGTCCCGGGCCACCCACGCCAGCCCGGCCAGCGCGGCCAGCCCGGCCGCCCCGCGCAGCTGGCGCCCCAACGCCTGGTCGAGTCCCGCGCGTTCCGCTGGTGCGCCCATCGCCGTCCCTCCGCCGTGTCCCGTCGTACACGGTAGCCGGGTCTCCGGCGGGTCTGCGGGCGGTCAGGGTGGCCCCCGCCGGGGCCACCCGCGCCGCGCGGCGGCTCAGCCGCCGTTGCTGGGCCGCTGCACGGCCGGACGGTGGGTCGCGCCCGCGCCGGTGAGGCGGTCGACCGCGGCGAGGAAACGCCGGCCCATCCGGGCCCGGGCCTCGACGGCGGGATGGGTGGCGCCGTAGTCGTCGGCGCCGGCCTGCCCGTCGGCGAAGAGGGCGTACGTCAGCAGGGGCGCACCGGCCGCGTCGAAGATCACCCCGGCCTCGTGCCGGGCGTCGGCGAACCAGCCGGCCTTGGTGGCGATCCGGGCCCGCTCGGCCGAGGACATGACGCGCCGGACCCCGTCGGTGTACGCGACGGGGGCGCGCAGCAGCCGCAGCACGAAGGCCGTGGCGGCCGGCGAGAGCAGGGTGCCGCCGACCAGGGCGCGCAGCAGGTCGTGGGTCTCCCGGGGGGTGCTGGTGCCGAGGAAGAACCGGTTCGGGTTGGCCACCGGCTGCACCTGCGTGTTCGGGAAGCCCTTGTCCCGCAGGATCTGGTTGAGTTCGGCGGCGGGGCAGACCAGGCCGCACAGCCGCACCGCCGTGTCGTCGGAGACGGTCAACAGGTTGGCCAGCGCGTGGCCGAGCGTCACCGAGCTGGGGTAGGCGCCGTCCAGGCTGAACATGCCGTCCCCGCCGGGCACCACGATCGCGGCGGTGACCTCGACCCGCTGGTCGAGCGTCAGCAGCCCCCGGTCGACCTTGTCCAGCACCGCCGTCGCCACCGCGATCTTGTTGACGCTGTACGCCTCGATCCGCCGGTCCGGCTCGTCGGCCACCGCCACCGCCGGCTCGCCGGCCGGATCGGCGACGCTGACGTACGCCTGCCAGTTGCCGCCGGCGCGGTCGGTCTCCCGCGCGTAACTCGCGGCGACCCGACGGGCGGCCTGCCGGGGTGTGGCCGGAGCCGGTTCGGTGACCTCGGGGGCGGCGGACGCCGGCGCGGCGGCGCCGAGCACCGTCCCGGCGGTGGCCACCGTGCCGAGTCCCAGCGCGGTCCTGCGGTTCACCCGGATGGTCAATCGTCTCTCCCGTCGTGGTGGTCGGCCGTGCTCTCCGGCCCACCACCCTAGGCGAAACGATCGACGCCGGTGATCCCACGACGCGCTCGTCCGGCCGATTCCGCTGGTCGCGCCGGTGACGACCACCGTCCGGCTCACGGCGCGAGTACGACCTTGACGCAGCCGTCCTGTTTCTTCTGGAACATCTCGTACGCCTGCGGCGCCCGCGCCAGCGGCACCCGGTGGGTGCGCAGGTCCGCCACGCCCAGCGGGTCGTCGTCGGAGAGGAGCGGGATGATCTCGTCGGTCCACCGACGCACGTGGCACTGGCCCATCCGCACCTGGATGCCCCGGTCGAACATCTCCATCAGCGGCATCGGGTCCACCTCGCCGCCGTACACCCCGGAGACGGAGACGGTGCCACCGCGCCGGACCGCCCTGAGCGCCGCCTTGAGCACGACGAGCCGGTCGACGCCGACCTTGTCGGTCATGGCCTGGGCGAGTTTGTCGGGCAACAGCCCGGCGGCGGTCTGGGCGAGCTTGCCGAGGGGAGCGCCGTGCGCCTCCATGCCGACGGCGTCGATCACCGCGTCGGGGCCGCGCCCGTCCACCAGGTCGATCAGCGCACCGGGCACGTCGTCCAGCTCGCGCACGTCGAGCACCTCGATGCCGTGCCGGCGCGCCATCGCCAGCCGCTCCGGAACCAGGTCCAGCCCGATCACCCGGTCGGCGCCGAGGTGCCGGCCGACGCGCGCGCAGAACTGGCCGACCGGGCCGAGCCCGAAGACGGCGAGGGTGCCGCCGCGCGGGGTGTCCGCGTACTTCACCGCCTGCCACGCCGTCGGCAGGATGTCGGACAGGTAGAGCCACCGCTCGTCGGGCCCGGTCTCCGGCACCTTGATCGGGCCGAACTGGGCGTGCGGCACCCGCAGGTACTCCGCCTGCCCGCCGGGCACCGAGCCGTAGAGCGAGGTGTAGCCGAACAGCGCGCCGCCCTTGCCCTCGGACGTCACCTGGGTGGTCTCGCACTGGGCGTAGAGCTGCCGCTGGCACATCCAGCAGGTGCCGCAGGAGATGTTGAACGGCACCACCACCCGGTCGCCCGGCTTGAGCCGGGTCACCCCCGGGCCGACCTCCTCGACGATGCCCATCGGCTCGTGGCCGAGGACGTCGCCGGGCTTGAGGTACGGCCCGAGCACCTCGTAGAGGTGCAGGTCGGAGCCGCAGATGGCGGTCGAGGTGATCCGGACGATCGCATCGGTCGGCTCCTCGATCCGTGGATCCGGCACCTTCTCGACCCGTACGTCCCGCTTGCCCTGCCAGGTCAGTGCCTTCATGTCCCGACGTCCCCTCTCGCGTTCTCCGGTGGACTGCTACCCGCCCACGCCGGCTTGAACCGGGGCTTGAACCGGACCCGCCGGCCGGCTGCCCGCCGGCAGCTCGACAGGGTCGGCGAGGGGCCTGGGCGGCTTGGCGATCGCCGCGCCGGACCAGCGGGCCGACGGGACGGGGCCGCGAGGCGGGGCCGACGGGACGGCCGCGAGGGGTGACCGGGCGGGCGAGTGCCGAAAGCGGGCGGGCCGCCGCACCCGCAGGGGTGCGACGGCCCGTCGTCGGTGTGCTGCCGGAAGGGTCAGGCGCCGGGGGTGTTGTCGCCCCGCTTCGAGGTGGCCATCAGGTAGTCGCGGTTGAGTCGGCCGATCGTGTTCAGCGGGATGCCCTTCGGGCAGACCACGGTGCACTCACCGGCGTTGGTGCAGCCGCCGAAGCCGGCCTCGTCGTGCGCGTCGACCATGCCGATCACCCGGGTGTAGCGCTCCGGCTGCCCCTGCGGCAGCAGTGAGAGCTGGGTGATCTTGGCGGCGGTGAAGAGCATGCCGGAGCCGTTGGGGCAGGCGGCCACGCAGGCGCCGCAGCCGATGCACTCGGCCGCCTCGAAGGCGGCGTCGGCGTTGGCCTTGGCGACCGGGGTGGAGTGTGCCTCGGGGGCACTACCGGTCGGCGCGGTGATGTAGCCGCCGGCCGCGATGATCTTGTCGAACGCGCCCCGGTTGACCACCAGGTCCTTGATGACCGGGAACGCCCGGGCCCGCCACGGCTCGATGTCGATCGTGTCGCCGTCGGAGAACTGCCGCATGTGCAGCTGGCAGGCGGTGGTGCCGCGCTGCGGCCCGTGCGCGTTGCCGTTGATCATCAGGCCGCACATGCCGCAGATGCCCTCGCGGCAGTCGTGGTCGAACGCCACCGGCTCCTCGCCGGCGAGGATCAGCCGCTCGTTGAGCACGTCGAGCATCTCCAGGAACGACATGTCCGGGGAGACGTCGTCGACCTTGTAGGTCACCATCCGACCCTTGTCCTCGGGGCCGGACTGGCGCCAGATGCGCAGGGTCAGGTTCACTTGTAGCTCCGCTGCGTGGGGTGGACGTATTCGAACTTCAGGTCTTCCTTGTGCAGCACCGAGGGCTCGCCGGTGGCGGTGAACTCCCAGGCCGCGACGTACGCGAACCGCTCGTCGTCGCGTTCCGCCTCGCCGTCGGGCGTCTGGTGCTCGGCCCGGAAGTGGCCGCCGCAGGACTCCTCGCGGTGCAGGGCGTCGATGCACATCAGCTCGGCCAGCTCGAAGAAGTCGGCCACCCGGCCGGCCTTCTCCAGCGACTGGTTGAGCCCCTCGCCGTTGCCCGGCACCCGGACCCGCTGCCAGAACTGGTCGCGCAGGGCGCGGATCTCGTCGATCGCCTTGCGCAGCCCGGTCGCGCTGCGCTCCATGCCGCAGTGCTCCCACATGATCTGGCCCAGCTCGCGGTGGAACGAGTCGACGGTCCGGTCGCCGTCGACCGCCAGCAGCCGCTGGATGCGGTCCTCGACGTCGGCACGCGCCTGCACGGCCGCCGGGTGGCTGGCGTCGACCTTGTCGAACGGCCCGGCCGCCAGGTAGTTGGCGATGGTGTTCGGCAGCACGAAGTAGCCGTCGGCCAGGCCCTGCATCAGCGCCGAGGCGCCGAGCCGGTTCGCGCCGTGGTCGGAGAAGTTCGCCTCGCCGACCACGAACAGGCCCGGGATGGTCGACTGGAGGTCGTAGTCGACCCAGAGGCCGCCCATCGTGTAGTGCACGGCGGGGTAGATCCGCATCGGGACCTCGTACGGGTCCTCGCCGGTGATCCGCTCGTACATCTCGAAGAGGTTGCCGTACTTGGCCTCGATGGCCTTGCGGCCGAGCCGGTTGATCGCGTCGGCGAAGTCCAGGTAGACGCCGAGCCCCGTCTGGCCGACGCCGCGTCCCTCGTCGCACACGTTCTTGGCGGCGCGGGAGGCGATGTCCCGGGGGACCAGGTTGCCGAAGGAGGGGTAGATCCGCTCCAGGTAGTAGTCCCGCTCGTCCTCGGGGATGTCCTTCGGGCCGCGGGTGTCGCCCTTGGCCTTGGGCACCCAGACCCGGCCGTCGTTGCGCAGCGACTCGCTCATCAGGGTCAGCTTCGACTGGTGGTCGCCGGAGACCGGGATGCAGGTCGGGTGGATCTGCGTGTAGCAGGGGTTGGCGAAGTACGCGCCCTTGCGGTGCGCCCGCCAGGTGGCGGTGACGTTGCAGCCCTTGGCGTTGGTGGAGAGGTAGAAGACGTTGCCGTAGCCGCCGGAGGCGAGCACGACCGCGTCCGCGAACTCCGTGGTGATCTCGCCGGTGACCATGTCCCGGACGACGATGCCCCGGGCCTTGCCGTCGACGACGATCAGCTCCAGCATCTCGTGCCGGGCGTTCATCTCGACGTTGCCGAGGCCGATCTGCCGCTCCAGCGCCTGGTACGCGCCGAGCAGCAGCTGCTGACCCGTCTGGCCCCGGGCGTAGAAGGTGCGCTGCACCTGCGCGCCGCCGAAGGAGCGGGTGTCCAGCAGGCCGCCGTACTCGCGGGCGAACGGGACGCCCTGGGCGACGCACTGGTCGATGATGTTGACCGAGACCTCGGCCAGCCGGTGCACGTTCGACTCCCGGGACCGGAAGTCGCCGCCCTTGACGGTGTCGTAGAAGAGCCGGTGCACCGAGTCGCCGTCGTTGCGGTAGTTCTTGGCGGCGTTGATGCCGCCCTGCGCGGCGATGGAGTGCGCCCGGCGCGGGCTGTCCTGGTAGCAGTAGGACTTGACCCGGTAGCCCTGCTCGGCGAGCGTGGCGGCGGCCGAGCCGCCGGCCAGGCCGGTGCCGACCACGATCACGGTCATCTTCCGGCGGTTGGCCGGGTTGACCAGCTTGGCCTCGAAGCGGCGGCGGTCCCAGCGGGTCTCGATCGGGCCCTCGGGAGCCTTGGTGTCGGCGATCGGGTCGCCCTCGGTGTAGAGATCCATGTCAGGACACCAATCCGGTGAGTACGGCGAACGGGACCACCAGGAAGCCGGCGCAGAGCGCGACGGCGAAGACCAGCGCGGCGCTGCGCGCCCGGCGCTCGCCCTTCGGGGTCTGCTGCCCCAGGCTGCGGAACGCGCTGAACGCCCCGTGCCGCAGGTGGAAGCCCAGCGCGACGATCGCCAGGGTGTAGAAGAGCGTGACGTACCAGCGCTCCGGCGCGAAGTCGGCGACGACGTTGGCGTACGGCTTCGTCGGGTCGCCGACCGGGTTCAGATGGCCGGTGGTCAGGTCCAGCAGGTGGTAGATCACGAAGAGCAGGATGATCACCCCGCCCCAGCGCATGGTGCGGGCCGCGTAGCTGCCCTGGACCTTCGGGCGGTGCGCGTACCGGACCGGTCGGGCGGCGCGGGAGCGCCGGGCCAGGGCGGTGGCGGCGGCGATGTGCGCCACGACGGCGACGGTCAGCGCGCCGCGCTGGATCCAGAGGAACCAGACGCCCGGCAGCATCGGCTTGCCGATGTCGCGCAGCCAGTGCGCGTAGTGGTCGAACGAGGTCTCCCCCGTGAACACCTTCAGGTTGCCGAGCATGTGCAGGATGAGGAACAGCACCAGGATGATGCCCGTCACCGCCATGACGGCCTTGAGGCCGACGTTGGAGCGGATGGGCGACCGAGTTCTCGTGACTACCACCCGATCGACGCTAGGAGCACATGGATCAGTCGTCCAATGCATCGACCTCGCAGTCTTGATAGCTATAGGCTATGTAGATGCAGCTCCATCAGCTGAAGTACTTCGTCGCGGTCGCCGAAGTCCGACATTTCACCCAAGCTGCCGATCTGGTGGGCATCACGCAACCCTCCTTGAGTAAGCAAATTCACGCCCTGGAGGACGCCCTCGGTGCCCCCCTCTTCGAGCGGGTAAGGGGCAACATCGCGCTGACCGCGGCGGGGGAGGTGCTGCTTCCGCTGGCCAAACGGATCCTCGCCGACGTGGACACGGCGACCCGCGAGGTGCAGGAGCTGGTCGGCCTGCGGCGCGGCCGGGTCCGGCTCGGCGCCACCCCCAGCCTGGCCACCTCGCTCGCCCCGCCGGTGCTGCGCCGGTTCCGCGACGCCCACCCCACCGTCGACCTGCGGGTGGAGGAGAGCGGCTCGCAGGACCTGGTCCGCGACCTGCTCCGCGGCGACCTCGACCTGGCGCTGATCATCATGCCGGCGCAGGGCACCGATCCCGGGCTGCGCGCGGACCCGATCCTGCGGGAGAGCCTGGTGGTCGCCTCGGTGGAGGAACTGCCGGTCGCCCCCGACGCCGGCCAGCTGCGCGTCGGCGACCTGCGCGACCAGCCGATGGTGATGTTCCGGGAGGGCTACGACCTGCGCGACGCCACCATCCAGGCCTGCCGGGAGGCCGGCTTCGAGCCCACCATCGCGGTCGACGGCGGCGAGATGGACGCCGTGCTGAGCTTCGTCGAGGCCGGGCTGGGCGTCGCGCTGGTGCCCGGGATCGTGGTGGCCCGCCGCGCGGGCGTCCGGGTCACCCGGCTGGCCCCACCCGGCGTCCGGCGGACCATCGCGGTCGCCCGGCGCCGCGACGTGGTGCCCACCCACGCCGGCCGGGAGCTGCGCCGGATACTGCTGGAGTACGTCCGCGACGCCACCGCCGACGGCGACCTGCCGCCCGGCGTCGAGCCGCTCTGACCCGCCGGGACAACCCGTCGGCAAGACGACCCCGGGTGCGCAAGGCGGAAGGCGAATCCCGGCCGGCGGTCGACCTACGCTGCCCGCATGGCAACCGGCAGCGCCGTGGTGATCGGCGCCAGCATGGGCGGCCTGCTGGTCGCCCGCGCACTCACCGAGGCGTACGACCGGGTCACTCTCGTCGACCGCGACGTGCTGCCCGAGCGGGCGGCCAGCCGCCGGGGCGTGCCGCAGGGGCGGCAGTTGCACGTCCTGCTGGCCCGGGGCCGGCAGGCGTTCGAGGAACTGCTGCCCGGCATCACCGCCGAGCTGACCGCGAACGGCGTGCCCACGGTCGACCTGCACGAGCAGGTCCACTGGTACAACGACGGCCACCGGATGCGGCGCGCGCCGTCGCCGCTGCTCGGCTTCGGGGTCAGCCGGCCGCTGCTGGAACAGGTGGTCCGGCGGCGGGTCGCCGCCCTGCCCGGGGTCCGGATCGTGTCGGGCTGCGAGGCGGAGGGGCTCACCACCACCGCCGACCGGCGCCGGGTCACCGGCGTGCGGCTGCGCCCCCGCGACGGGGAGCCGCACACCGTCGAGGCCGACCTGGTGGTGGACGCCGGCGGCCGGGGCAGCCGTAGCCCCGTGTGGCTGGCCGAGCTGGGCTACCGGCCGGCGCCCGAGGACCGGGTCCGGATCGGGGTCACCTACGTCACCCGCACTTACCGGCGTGAGCCGCACCACCTGGAGGGGCTGCTCGGCGCGCTCACCAACGCCGTGCCCGGCCAGCCGTGGGGCGGCATCGTCGCCGTGCAGGAACAGGACCGGTTCGCGGTGGCGCTCAGCGGCGTGCTCGGCGAGGAGCCGCCGGCCGACGACGAGGGGATGGCCGCCTTCGCCGACCGCCTCGCCGCCCCGCAGATCGCCGAGCTGCTGCGTACGGCGCGGCCGGCGAGCCCACCGGTGACGATGCGGTACCCGGCCAGCGTGCGGCGTCGCTACGAGCGGCTGCGCCGCTTCCCGGCCGGCTACCTGGTGGTGGCCGACGCGTTGTGCAGCTTCAACCCGGTCTACGGGCAGGGCATGACCGTGGCCGCGCTGGAGGCGCTGTTGCTGCGCCGGCTGGTCCGGCGGCGGCCGGACCGGCTCGCCCGGAGCTTCTTCCGGGGCGCGGGTCGCCTGATCGACGGGCCGTGGTCCATCGCGGTCGGCACGGACCTGCGCTTCCCCGAGGTGCCCGGTCGGCGTTCGCCGCGGGTGCGCCTGGTCAACGCGTACGTCGGCCGGCTGCACGCCGCGGCGGCCCGGGACGCGGCGCTGGGCGCGGCGTTCCTGCGGGTGCTCAACCTCGTCGACCCGCCGGCGCGGCTGCTCTCCCCGCCGGTGCTGCTGCGGGTGCTGCGCGGCGCGTCCGCGTCGGCGCGCTGACCCGCCCGGCTCAGCCACGCCCGGCGGCCCGCCCGCGTCGGCGCGCCGCCCCCGCCGGGCTCACCCGGCGGCCGTCGCGGAGACGAACACCGGTTTCGCCCGGCCGCACAACGCCGGTTTCGCCCGGCCGCACCGGGACTACCTGCCCTCGGCGTCGTCCATCGCGCGGTAGATCCGCTGCTCCGACACCGGGTACGGGGTGCCCAGGGCCTGGGCGAAGACGTTCACCCGCAGCTCCTCGATCATCCAGCGGATCTGCCGGACCGCCGCCGACTGCCGGCGGCTCGGCGGCAGCGCGGCGAGCATGTCCCGGTATTCCTTCTGCACCACCGCGATCCGGTCCTGCTGCTGCTTGTCGCGCTGCGGGTTGCCGGGCAGCCGGTCCAGCCGCCGCTCGACCGCCGTGAGGTAGCGCAGCAGGTCGGGCAGGCGCGCGTACCCGGTCTCGGTGACGAAGCCGGCGTGCACCAGGCCGGTGAGCTGGGCCCGGATGTCGGCCAGCGCCGCCACCACGGCCAGGTTCTGGGTCTTGCCGAGCCGTTGCTCCACCGCGTGCGAGGCGGCGAGCACCCGGCGCACCCGGTCCATCACCTCGACCACGGTGTCCACCAGGTCGGCGCGGACCCTCTCGCGCAGGGCGGCGAAGCCCTCGGCGTCCCAGGCCGGCCCGCCGGCGTCGCCGATCAGCTTGTCGATCGCCGCCCCGGCGGCGTCCTCGATGAGCTGCTGCACACCCCCGTGCGGGTTGCGGCTCAGGGCCAGCTTCGCCTCGTTGCTCAGCCGCCCCTGGAGGAACCTCGCCGGCGACGGCACGGTCAGCCGGAGCAGCCGCCGGGTGCCCGCCCAGTGCGCGGCCTCCTGCTCGGCCGGCGAGTCGAACACCTTCACCCCGACCGTGGCGCCCTCGTCCACCAGCGCCGGGTACGCCGTCACCGCGTACCCGGCCCGGACCTGCTCGATGGTGCGCGGCAGCGTGCCGATGCCCCAGTCGGTCAGCCCGGTGCGGGCCACGTCCGGCGCGGCGGCGGCCACCACCTGGCGTACCTCCGCCTTGAGCTGGCGTTGCAGGGCCGGCAGGTCCTTGCCCTCGGCGACCGGCTTGTTCTCCTCGTCGAGCACCCGGAAGCTCACCCGCAGGTGCGCGGGGAGCCGGTCGAGGTCCCAGGCGTCGCGGGGCACGGTGACGCCGGTCATCCGGCGCAACTGCCGGGTCAGCGCGTCCAGCAGCGGCTCCTCGCCGGCCGGCATCGCGGCGAGCGCCGCGCGGGCGTAGTCCGGCACCGGGACGAAGTTGCGGCGCACCGCCTTGGGCAGCGAGCGGATCAGCGCGACCACCAGTTCCTCGCGCAGCCCGGGGACCTGCCAGTCGAAGCTCTCTGCCGGCACCTGGTTGAGCAGCGGCAGCGGGATGTCGACGGTCACGCCGTCGGTCGCGGTGCCCGGCTCGAACCGGTAGGTCAGCGGCAGGGTCACCCCGTCGGCCGACCACTCGTCGGGGTAGTCGGCCTCGTCCACCCCGCCGCGGCCGGCGTTGACCAGCAGCTCCCGGGTGAAGGTGAGCAGGTCCGGCTGCTCGCGGCGGGTCTTCTTCCACCAGGCGTCGAAGTGCCGCCCGGAGACCACGTCCGCCGGGACGCGGGCGTCGTAGAAGTCGAAGACGGTCTGGTCGTCGACGAGGATGTCGCGGCGGCGGGCCCGGTTCTCCAGCTCCTCGATCTCCGCCAGCAGCCGCTGGTTGTCCCGCCAGAAGTGGTGGTGGGTCTGCCAGTCGCCCTCCACCAGGGCGTGCCGGATGAACAGCTCGCGGGACAGCGCCGGGTCGATCCGGCCGAAGTTGACCTTGCGTGAGGTGACCAGCGGGACGCCGTAGAGCGTCACCTTCTCGTACGCCATCACGGCCGCCTGCTTCTTTTCCCAGTGCGGCTCGCTGTAGCTGCGTTTGACCAGGTGCTGGGCGAGGGGCTCGACCCACTCCGGCTCGACCCGGCCGTTCACCCGGCCCCAGAGCCGGGAGGTCTCCACCAGCTCGGCGGCCATCACCCACCGCGGCGGCTTCTTGAACAGCGCCGAGCCGGGGAAGAGCGCGAACTTGGCGCCCCGCGCGCCCAGGTACTCGTGCTTCTGGGCGTCCTTGAGCCCGATGTGCGACAGCAGGCCGGCCAGCAGCGACTGGTGCACCCTGGGGGTGTCGATCTCCTCCGGCAGGTCCGCGCCGCCCCGGCGCCGGCCGCCGCCGTCGGCGTCCCGCGCCGGTCGCCCTTCCTCGGGGGTACGCAGCACCTGGCGCAACTGGCTGACGATGTCCTGCCACTCGCGTACCCGCAGGTAGTTGAGGAACTCCGCCTTGCACATCCGGCGGAACGCGCTGGAGGACAGCTCGCGCTGCTGCTCGCGCAGGTGCCGCCACAGGTTGAGCAGCGTCACGAAGTCCGACTCGCGGTCGGTGAACCGGGCGTGCGCCTGGTCGGCCTGGGCCTGCCGGTCCGCGGGCCGTTCGCGGGGGTCCTGGATCGACAGCGCGGCGGCGATCACCATCACCTCGGTGGCGCAGCCGTTGCGCTCACCCTCGACGACCATCCGGGCCAGCCGCGGGTCGACGGGGAGCTGGGCGAGCCGCCGGCCGAGCGGGGTGAGCCGCTTCGCCGGGTCGGTCTCGGCCGGGTCCAGCGCGCCCAGCTCGTGCAGCAGGTTGACGCCGTCGGCGATGTTGCGTCGGTCCGGCGGGTCGATGAACGGGAACGCGGCGATGTCGCCGAGCCCGATCGAGGTCATCTGGAGGATGACCGAGGCGAGGTTGGTGCGCAGGATCTCGGGGTCGGTGAACTCGGGGCGGGACAGGAAGTCCTGCTCGTCGTAGAGGCGGATGCAGATGCCGTCCGAGGTGCGCCCGCAGCGCCCCTTGCGCTGGTTGGCGGAGGCCTGCGAGACCGGCTCGATCGGCAGCCGCTGCACCTTGAGTCGGCTGCTGTAGCGGGAGATGCGGGCCGTGCCGGGGTCCACCACGTACTTGATGCCGGGCACGGTGAGCGAGGTCTCCGCGACGTTGGTCGCGAGCACCACCCGGCGCCCGGCGTGCGGGGCGAAGACCCGGTGCTGCTCGGCGGTGGAGAGCCGGGCGTAGAGCGGCAGGATCTCCGTGCCGCGCAGCGCCGGCTTCTCCACCAGCTTGCCCAGCGCGTCGGCGGTGTCCCGGATCTCCCGCTCGCCGCTGAGGAAGACCAGGACGTCGCCGGGCCCCTCGGCGGCCAGCTCCTCGACGGCGTCGCCGATGGCCTGGATCTGGTCCCGGACGTTCTCCTCGTCGTCCCCGTCGTCCTCGCCCTCGGCGACCTCGACCAGCGGCCGGTAGCGCACCTCGACCGGGTACGTGCGCCCGGACACCTCGACCACCGGCGCCGGGACGCCGTCCGGCGCGTCGTCGGTGGGCGGCCCGGCGAAGTGCCGGGCGAACCGCTCGGTCTCGATGGTCGCCGAGGTGATGATCACCTTGAGGTCGGGGCGGCGGGGGAGGAGCTGCCGGAGGTAGCCGAGGATGAAGTCGATGTTGAGGCTGCGCTCGTGTGCCTCGTCGATGATCAGGGTGTCGTACTGGCGCAGCATCCGGTCGGTCTGCAACTCGGCGAGCAGGATGCCGTCGGTCATCAGCTTGACCAGGCTCCGGTCGCTCACCTGGTCGGTGAAGCGCACCTTGTAGCCGACCACGTCGCCCAGCTCGGTGCCGAGCTCCTCGGCGATCCGGTCCGCCACCGTACGCGCGGCCAGCCGGCGCGGCTGGGTGTGCCCGATCAGCCCGTTGATCCCGCGCCCCAGCTCCAGGCAGATCTTGGGCAACTGGGTGGTCTTGCCGGAGCCGGTCTCGCCGGCGACGATCACCACCTGGTGGTCGCGGATCGCGGCGGCGATGTCGTCCTTGCGCTCGCTGACCGGCAGCTGGGCCGGGTAGGTGACCACCGGCACGGCGGCGCGCCGGCTCTCCAGCCGCGCCTCGGCCCGCGCGACGTCGGCGGCGATCTCGGCGAGCGCCTCGTCGCGCCGCTGCGGGTCCCTGAGCCTGCGCACCCCGTCCAGCCGCCGTTGCAGGCGACGCTGGTCGCGGAACATCAGGGGGCGGAGGCGGCGGTGCAGCTCGCGAGCGGGATCGGTCGCGGCGGGTGCGGCTGGATTCTGCATGTCGTCGCCAAGGATAGGCAGCCGGCGGCCGGACCGCTCCCGGGTTACCGGTCCGCCCGCGTGCGTCCGCCCGCGCGGGCGCCGGCGGGTCTAGAGTTGACCGCCGACCGACGTCGAACCACGGGGATGCGCGATGACGATGCGGGACACTGACCGGGCCCTGGTGCAGGCCGCCACGGCGGTCGCCAAGCTGCGCTGCCGCAGCGAGAACCACACGGTCGCCGCCGCCGCGCGGACCACCGACGGTCGGGTCTTCACCGGGGTGAACGTCTACCACTTCACCGGCGGCCCCTGTGCGGAGGTGGTCGCGGTCGGCGCCGCCGCCACCCAGGGCGTCACCGAGCTGGAGACGATCGTCGCGGTGGGCGACCGGGGGCGCGGGGTGATCGCGCCCTGCGGGCGCTGCCGGCAGGTGCTGCGCGACTACTTCCCCACCATCCGGGTCATCGTCGGGCCGATGGACGCGCTGCGCGTGGTGCCGGTCGCCGAGCTGCTGCCCGAGACCTACGTCTGGGCCGACCACCAGCTCGACGGCCCCTCGCTGCCGGCGGCCCGCACCGGCGGCGAGGGCTGACGGCTCAGTCGCCCGCCGCCGCCTCCAGCATGGACCGGGGGACCGGCACGCTCTCGAACCGCACGTTGCCCTCCGGCACCATCCAGCTCATCACCTGCACGGCCAGCCGCCCGGCCCGCACGGCCGGGTCGTTGTGGTACAGCTCGCGGGCCTCCTCGGGGCTGATCGAGAGCACGACGAATCCGCGCAGCCGGTCGTCGTCGGCCGCCACGAAGGGCCCCGCCGCCAGGACGAGACCCTGGTCCACCAGCCCCGCCTGGTGGGCCAGGTGGGCGTCCTGCAACCGGTCGGCCGCGTCCAGCGGCAACTCCGGGGCGTCCGGCGGGCGCACCAGGAGCACCACCGTGTGCTGGTCGAATCGCATCCCCCCAGCGTAGGGCCGGGACGCGCCGCCGGGCGGCGGCGCGGCGGATCGACCACCGCTGGTTAGGCGGCCCTAACCGGGTGAGCTAAGGTAAGGCGAACCTAAGCACAGCTTGCGGGAGACTCGTGACCACCCTCGCCACCCCACCGGCCCCGGCCGGCACCCGGCCCCGCGCGCATGGCGGTCGCCGGGCGGCGGTCGCCGTCGCCGCCGTGCTGGTGCTGCTGTTGGCCGTGCTGGCGAGCTTCGCGCTCGGCAGCCGGTCGCTCGCCGTCGACGAGGTGTGGCGCGCCCTGGTCGCCCCGGACGGCGGCGAGGCCACCACCATCGTCCGGGAGCTGCGGATGCCGCGCACCGCCCTCGGCCTCGCCGTCGGGCTGGCGCTCGCCGTCGCCGGGGTGCTCTTCCAGGCGCTGACCCGCAACCCGCTCGCGGAGCCGCGCATCCTCGGGATCAGCGCCGGCGCGTCGTTCGGCGTGGTGCTCGCCATCTCCGTCTTCGGCGTCGGCAGCCTCGCCGGCTACGTCTGGTTCGGCATCGGCGGCGCGCTCCTCGCCGGCCTGCTGGTCTTCGCCGTCGCCACCCGCGCCCGCGAGGGCGCCAGCCCGGTCACCCTCGCGCTGGTCGGCGCGGCCCTCGACGCCAGTCTCGCCTCCGTGGTGTACGCGCTGCTCAGCATCGACGCCCGCACGTTCGAGGACTACCGGTTCTGGGTGGTCGGCGGGCTCACCGGGCGAGATCTCTCGGTGGCCGCCCAGGTGCTGCCGTTCGTGCTCGCCGGGCTGGTGCTGGCCGCCCTCGTCGCCCGCGGCCTGGACGCCCTCGCCCTCGGCGACGACGTGGCCCGGGGCCTCGGGCACCGGATCGGGCTGGTCCGCCTCGGCGGCGGCGTCGCCGCCGTGCTCCTCACCGGGGCGGCCGTCGCCGCCGCCGGCCCGATCGCCTTCGTCGGGCTCGCCGTGCCGCACCTGGCCCGCGCCCTGGTCGGCGCCGACCACCGCTGGACCCTGTTGGTCTCCGCGCTGCTCGGGCCCGCGCTGCTGCTCGGCGCCGACGTCGTCGGCCGGCTGGTCGCCCCGCCCGGGGAGGTGCCGGCGGGCATCGTCACCGCCCTCGTCGGCGCCCCGCTGCTGGCCTGGCTGGTCCGGCGGGCGAAGGTGGTGACGGCGTGACCGCCCCCGCCCTGGTCGGCGCTCTGCCGCCCGCCTTGCTCGTTTCCCGCGCGAAGGTGGTGACGGCGTGACCGCCCCCGCCCGCCCCGCCGCCCGGAAGCCGGCCGACCGGTCGACGGGCCGCCCCCGTGCCGGAGTCGTCGCGCTGCCCGGGCGCTCGCTGGTGCGCGTCGGCCCGGTCGCCATGCAGATCCGCCGCCGCTCGGTGCTGGTCGCCGCCACGCTGGTCGTGCTGCTGTTGGGCGCCGGGGTGCTCAGCCTCTCCCTCGGCACCCCGTACGTCGCCCCGGTCGACGTGCTGCGCGCCCTCTCGGGCGCCGGCACCCCGTACGACCTGGTCGTCTTCGACCTGCGGCTGCCCCGGCTGGTGCTGGCCGCGGTGGCCGGCGCGGCCTTCGGGGTCGCCGGCACGCTGATCCAGAGCGTGGCCCGCAACCCGCTCGCCAGCCCGGACGTCGTCGGCATCACCCAGGGCGCCGGCCTCGCCGCCACGGTGGCCCTGACCGGCGGGGCCGCCGCGGTGATCGTGGCGCCGGCGGCGCTGGCCGGCGGCCTGGCCGCCGCCGCGCTGCTGTTCGCCCTCGGCGCCCGGCACGGGCTGGCCGCCCAGCGGTTCGTGCTCGCCGGCGTGGCGGTCGCCTTCGCGCTGCGGGCCCTGACCGAGGTGGTCATGCTCACCGCCGACCCGATCGACGGGCTGCGCGCGCAGATCTGGCTGATCGGCACGCTCGCCGGCAAGGGCTGGACCGAGGCCCTCTGGATCGCCGGCACCCTCGTCGCGCTCCTGCCCGTGCTCGCCTGGGCCGGCTGGGCGCTGAACAGCACCGCGCTGGACGACGACACCGCCCGGGGGATCGGCCTGCGCCCGGTGGCCCGCCGGGTCGGCCTCGCCGGCACCGGGGTGCTGGCCGCCGCGATGGTCACCGCCCAGGTGGGCGCGGTCGACTTCGTCGCCCTGGTCGCCCCGCAACTGGCCCGGCGGCTGGTCCGCGCGGAGCGACCCCCGCTGGTCTGCGCCGCCCTGCTCGGGGCGCTGCTGCTGGTGCTGGCCGACCTGGCCGGCCGGCGGCTCTTCGCCCCCACCCAGCTGCCCGCAGGGGTGCTGACCGCCGCCATCGGCGGCCCGTACCTGATCTTCCTGCTGGTCCGCGGCCGCCGGCGTTCCTCGTGATGTCCCACCCTGGCAAGGAGGCATGATGCTCTCCACCCGCGACCTGGTCGCCGGCTACGACGAGCGGACGGTGCTGGACGGGCTCGACCTGGAGCTGCCCGCCGACGCGTTCACCGTGATCGTCGGGCCCAACGCCTGCGGCAAGTCCACCCTGCTGCGCACCATGGCCCGCCTGCTCACACCCCGGCGGGGCGCGGTGCTGCTCGACGGCGCTGCCATCCGGGACCTGCCGACCCGCGAGGTCGCCCGCCGGCTCGGCGTGCTGCCGCAGAGCCCGCTGGTGCCGGAGGGGGTCACCGTCGCCGACCTGGTCGGCCGGGGCCGGCAGCCGTACCAGCGGTGGTGGCGGCAGTGGTCGGAGGAGGACAGCGCCGCCGTCGACCGGGCCATGGCGCTCGCCGACGTGGCCGGGTTGGCCGGCCGGGCCGTGGACACCCTCTCCGGCGGTCAGCGGCAGCGCGTCTGGATCGCCATGACCCTCGCCCAGGACACCGAGGCGCTGCTGCTCGACGAGCCGACCACCTTCCTCGACCTCGCCCACCAGGTGGAGGTGCTGGACCTGCTGCACCGGCTGCGCGCCGAGCGGGGCCGGACGGTGGTGGCCGTGCTGCACGACCTCAACCAGGCCGCCCGGTACGCCGACCACCTGGTCGCGATGCGGTCCGGCGCCGTGGTGGCCGCCGGGCCGCCCCGGGAGATCCTCACCGCCGACCTGGTCCGGGACGTCTTCGGGCTCGACTGCGTGGTCGTGCCCTGCCCGGTGACCGGGGCGCCCCTCGTGGTGCCCGCGCTCACCACTCCCTCGCTGACCCGGCCGTCCGACGTGGCCGACCTGGTCGGCTCAGCTCCGGCGGGACCGCCGCCCCCGGCGGCCCGCCCCCCGGCCGAGGACGCGCTCACCCCGCGCACCGGCTCGTACCCCTCGAAAGGAATCTGATGCGTCGTCTCGCCGCCGCTCTCACCGTGGCGCTGGCCCTCGGCGTCGGCCTCACCGCCTGCGGTGAGAGCGACCCGGTCGCCGGCACCACCACCGGGGAGACCCGGGAGATCACCCACGCCATGGGCACCACCAAGGTGCCGGCCGACCCGAAGCGGGTCGTGGTGCTCGACACCGACAAGATCGATACCGCGCTGTCCCTCGGCGTCACGCCGGTCGGCGCCGCCACCGCGGGCGAGGCGAAGAGCTGGCCGACCTACTTCGGCGAGGAGAAGCTCGCCGGCATCAAGGAGGTCGGGGTGCTCACCGAGCCCGACCTGGAGGCGATCAACGCCCTCAAGCCGGACCTGATCCTGGGCAGCAAGTTCCGCCAGGAGAAGTTCTACGACGAGCTGAAGGCCATCGCGCCGACCGTGTTCACCGAGAAGGTCGGCGTCACCTGGAAGGAGAACTTCCTCCTCGACGGCAAGGCGCTCGGCAAGGAGCAGCAGGCCAAGGACCTGCTCACCGCGTACGAGACCCGGGCCAAGGAGTTCGGCGCCAAGCTGGGCGACGCCGCCGACCGCAAGGTGTCCATCGTCCGCTTCATGCCGACCGAGATCCGGGTGTACGGGCCGGACTCGTTCTCCGGCATCGTGATCGGCGACACCGGCCTGGGCCGCCCCGAGCGGCAGCTGCTGACCGGCAAGGAGGACCGGCGGATGGACCGGGTGAGCCCGGAGCGCATCGGCGAGGTCGACGGTGACGTCATCTTCGTGACCGCGTACGGCGAGAAGGCCGCCGCCGAGCAGGCCAAGGTCACCGGCGGGACGCTGTGGAAGGCGCTGCCGGCGGTCAAGGCGGGCAAGGCGCACGTCGTCTCCGACGAGATCTGGATGACCGGCATCGGCGTCGGCGCCGCCAACAAGATCGTCGACGACCTGGAGAAGTACCTCACCGCCTGACCCATGTCCGCCCGGCCCGTCGGGCAACCGCCAGTGGTGGGCGCCCCCGCCCCCCGGGGGCCCCCCCCCGGGGGGGGGGGGGGGGGCCCGCCCGCGGGGGGGGGGGGGGGGGCCCCCCCGGGGGGGGGGCGGCCGGGGGGGGCGCCCGGCCCCCCCGCCCCCCCCCCCCC
>NZ_JBIDBG010000004.1:0-558082 GCF_043202855.1 Micromonospora sp. NPDC048063
ACAAAGGCCAGTCAGGCGAAGGGTCACGCCCGCCACTGCCAGCTATCAGCTCACCACTGCTGAGCCGACCCCGCCATGCTCACAGTCAGGCGAGGGAGGCGCGCAGCGCGGCGTCCTTCTCGGCGACCAACTGCTCCAGGTCCGCCTGGTAGGCCGCCATCCGGTCGAGCAGGGCGGGGTCGCCGGCCGCCAGGATCCGTACGGCCAACAGCCCGGCGTTGCGGGCGTTGCCGATCGACACGGTGGCGACCGGGATGCCGGCCGGCATCTGCACGATGGAGAGCAGCGAGTCCATGCCGTCGAGGTGCTTGAGCGGCACCGGCACGCCGATCACCGGCAACGGCGTCACCGAGGCGACCATGCCGGGCAGGTGCGCGGCGCCACCGGCCCCGGCGATGATGACCTTGAGGCCCCGGTCGACGGCGGCGCGGCCGTACTCGATCATCTTGGTCGGCGTGCGGTGCGCGGAGACCACGCCGACCTCGTACGACACCTCGAACTCGGCCAGCACCTCGGCCGCGGCCTTCATGGTCGGCCAGTCCGAGTCGCTGCCCATGATCAGCCCGACGGTGCCCACAGCGGCGTCCGCACGTTCCCCGGTCACGCTCACTGGTGTCCCTCCCGCAGCCAGCGGGCGGCCCGCGCGGCCCGCGTCCGTACGTCGTCCAGGTCGTCGCCGAGCACCGTGACGTGCCCGATCTTGCGGCCGGGTCGCACCTGCTTGCCGTAGAGGTGCACCTTGGCGCCCGGCTCCGCCGCGAAGAGGTGGTGCAGCCGCTCGTCGATCGACATCCCGCCCGGCTCGCCGCCGAGCACGTTCGCCATCACCACGACGGGCGCGGTCAGCGAGGTGTCCCCCATCGGGTAGTCGAGCACCGCCCGCAGGTGCTGCTCGAACTGCGACGTGCGCGCGCCCTCGATGGTCCAGTGCCCGGAGTTGTGCGGTCGCATCGCCAGCTCGTTCACCACGATCCGGCTGCCGGTGGGCGCGGTCGGGTCGGCGACCTCGAACAGCTCCACCGCGAGCAGGCCGACCACACCGAGCGCGGTGGCCAGGTCGATGGCGAGCTGCTGGGCGGCGACCGCCAGCTCCTCCGGCAGACCCGGCGCGGGGGCGAGCACCTCGACGCAGATGCCGTCCCGCTGCACCGTCTCGACCACCGGGTACGCGGCGACCTGCCCGAACGGCGAGCGGGCCACCTGCACGGCGAGTTCCCGGCGCAGCGGCACCCGCTCCTCGACGATCAGCCGGGTGCCGCCGGCGAGCAGCGTCGCGGCCAGCTCGGCGGCCTGCGCCGCGTCGCCGACCAGCCAGACGCCCCGGCCGTCGTAGCCGCCGCGGGCCGCCTTGAGCACGACCGGCCAGCCGGTCTCGTCGCCGAAGGCCACCAGGTCGGCCGGTTCGGCGACCGGTCGCCACGCCGGGTTCGGCGCGCCCAGCTCGCCGAGCCGCTCCCGCATCACCCGCTTGTCCTGCGCGTGCAGCAGCGCGTCGGCCGGCGGGAAGAGCTTCACGCCCTCGGCGGCCAGCGCCCGAATGTGCTCGGTGGGGACGTGCTCGTGGTCGAAGGTGACCACGTCACAGCCCTTGGCGAAGGTGCGCAGCGCGGCGAGGTCGGTGTGGTCGCCGTACTGGACGTCGGCGGCGACCAGCGCGGCGCCGTCGTCGGGGGCCAGCGCGAGCACACGCAGCGACTGGCCGAGGGCGATCGCGGCCTGGTGGGTCATCCGGGCCAGCTGGCCACCACCCACCATGCCGACAACGGGCAGACCGGTACGGGAATCCATAGCGGCGCCAGCCTATCCGGGCGACCCGTCCGCCGCCCCGCCGGATGGCCGATCGCACACCGCCGCGGCCGTGGGCCTCAGCGCCGGCCGAGCTGGCCGACCAGGTCCTCCACCGTCGTCACCGGGCGCTCGCAGACGAAACCCCGACAGGCGTACGCGGTGGGCCGCCCGTCGACCATCGGCCGGTCGGCGAGCAGCGGCACCCCGGCCTGTCCCGGGCGGCCCGCCACGATCACCGCGCCGGGCGGGGCGTGCCGGTGCGCCGCCGCCACCAGCGGGTCGCCGGTCGGCTCGTCGGTGACCACCGCGATCTCGTACGGCCCGGAGAGCAGCGCCTCGCCGACGGTGGCCGCGTAGCCGGTGAACCGGGCGTGCCGGCCGACGATCGGCGCCACGGTCGACAGCGCGGCCTCGGCGGCCTCCCGGTAGCGGGTCTCACCGGTCAGGGCCGCGTACGCGACCAGCGCCGCGACGATCGCCGAACGCCCGGACGGGGTGGCGTTGTCGGTGGGGTCGGCGGGGCGGGCGACCAGCCGCTCGGCGTCGTCGGCGGTGTCGTAGAACCCGCCGCCGGGGGCGGCGAACCGCTCCAGCGCGACGTCGAGCAGCCGGCCGGCCAGCGTCAGCCAGCGCCCCTCCCCGGTGAGCTGGTGCAGCGCGCAGAACGCCTCGGCCACGCAGCCGTGGTCCTCCAGCACGCCGGCCGGCTCGCCGACCACGCCGGCCCGGGAGACCCGGCGCAGCCGCCCGTCCACGATGTGCCGCTCGGCGAGCACCTCGCCGATCCGGACCGCGGCGGCGGCGGTGACCGGATCGCCGGTGAGCGCGGTGTGCTCGACCAGCGCGGTGACCGCGAGCCCGTTCCAGGAGGCGACCACCTTGTCGTCCCGGGCCGGCTGGGGACGGGTGTCGCGGACCTCGCGCAGCCGGGCCCGGATCCGCTCCCACCGGGCGGCCACGTCCGGGGCTGCGTCGTCCACGTCCCGGGCCAGCCGCAGCACGCTCGTGCCGTGCTCGAACGATCCTTCCTCGGTGACCGCGAACAGGTCGGCGGCGAAGCGGCCGTCGTCCTCCCCCAGCGCCTCCACGAGCTGGGCCGGGGTCCAGGAGTAGGTGAGCCCCTCGACGCCCTCGGTGTCCGCGTCCAGCGCGGAGGCCAGGCCACCCTCGGGCGTGCCCAGGTCGTCGATCATGAAGGCGGCGGTCTCGGCCGCCACCCGGGCGGCGAGCGGGTCGCCGGTCAGCCGCCAGAGCTGGGTGTACGTCCGCAGCAGCAGCGCGTTGTCGTAGAGCATCTTCTCGAAGTGCGGCACGATCCAGTGCGCGTCGACCGAGTAGCGGGCGAAGCCCCCGGCGAGCTGGTCGTAGATGCCGCCGCGGGCCATCGCCTCGCAGGTGTGCCGGGCTACCTCCAGGCTCCGCGCCGAGCCGGTGCGCTGGTGGTGCCGGAGCAGGAAGAGCAGGTTCATGTGCGGCGGGAACTTCGGCGCGCCGCCGAAGCCGCCGTTCACCTCGTCGTACTCGCCGCCGAGCTGGTCGGCCGCGGCGTCGAGCAGCGCGGCGTCCAGGGGCGCGGTGGGGCCGCCGACGGCCTGGGCTCCGCCGATGGCCTCGACCACGGCGGCGCCCTGCGTGATCACGGCGTCCCGCTGGTCCCGCCAGGCGGCGGCGACCGACTGGAGCAGCCGGACGAAGTTCGGCCGGGGGAAGTAGGTGCCGCAGAAGAACGGGGTGCCGTCCGGAGTGGCGAAGACGGTCATCGGCCAGCCGCCCTGCCCGGTCATCGCCTGGGTGGCGGTCATGTAGACGGCGTCGACGTCGGGTCGCTCCTCGCGGTCCACCTTGATCGAGACGAAGTCGTCGTTCATCAGGGCGCCGACCTGCTCGTTCTCGAACGACTCGTGGGCCATCACGTGGCACCAGTGGCAGGCGGCGTAGCCGACCGAGATGATCACCGGCACGTCCCGGCGCTTCGCCTCGGCGAACGCCTCGTCGCACCACGGCCACCAGTCGACCGGGTTGTCGGCGTGCTGGAGGAGGTACGGGCTCGTGGCGTCAGCGAGTCGGTTCACCCGACGACCATAACCAGCCGGTGCCCCGCCCGCCCGCGCTCCGCGTGGGCGCCCGCCCGAGCGGTGCGGTGCGCCGGGCCGGGTCAGGAGGCGCCGTCGGCGCGCAGCGGGAAGACGTTCGGCCGGGCCTCGTCGAGCAGGGTGCCCAGCACGGCGCCGATCTTGTCGGCCGGCATCGGCTTGAAGAAGTGGTAACCCTGCGCGGCCGTGCAGCCCAGCTCGGCCAGGGCGGACCGCTGCTCGGCCGTCTCCACGCCCTCGGCGACCACCCGCAGCCCCAGCTCGTGGGCCAGGCCGACGGTCGTCCGCACGATCGCCGCCGCCTCCGGCGAGTCGGCCATCCGGATCACGAAGGAACGGTCCACCTTGAGCTCGTCCACGGCGATCCGGGTGAGGAACGTCAGCGAGGAGAAGCCGGTGCCGAAGTCGTCCACCGCGAGCTGCACGCCCATCGACCGCAGCGTGGTGAGCACCTCGTCGATCACCTCCAGCTCGCTCATCACCACCGTCTCGGTGATCTCCAGGACCAGCCGGTCCGGCGGCACCTCGTGCCGCCGCAGCGCCTCGGCGATCTCGGCGGGCAGGTGGGGGTCGAGCAGGCTGCGCGCCGACAGGTTGACCGAGATCGGCACGTCGACCCCGTCCCGGGCCCAGCCGGCGGCGACGGTGAGCGCCTTGTCCAGCACGTAGCGGGTGAAGCTGCCGAGCTGCTCGCTGTTCTCCACCGGCCGGATGAAGTCGTGCGGGGCGAGCCAGCCCCGGCGCGGGTGCCGCCAGCGGATCAGCGCCTCCACTCCGGTCGGCGCGCCGGTGGCCAGGTCGACCGCGGGCTGCAACGCCAGCACCAGCTGGTCGTCGGCCTTCAGCGCCTCGCGCAGCTCGGCCAGCAGGGCCAGCTGGTCGGTGCTGGCGGCGTCCCTGGTGGAGTCGTACGCGGCGACGCTGCCGCCGCCCTCCTTGGCCTGGTACATCGCGATGTCGGCCCGGCGCAGCAGCTCGGTCAGGTCGGCGGTGCCGGCGTCGGCGACCACCACCCCGACGGAGACCTCGACGGACATCCGGACCCCCGCCACCTCGGTCGGCGCGGCGAGCCGCTCGGCGATCTCGCGGGCCTGCCGCAGCGCGTACGCCATCGCGGCGGCCCGGTCGCCGACCACCGGGACCGACGTCAGCAGCAGGGCGAACTCGTCGCCGCCGAGCCGCGCGAGCAGGTCCCCGGGGCGGGCGAGGGTGCCCAGCCGGTTGGCGGTCAAGCGCAGCAACTGGTCGCCGGCGGCGTGCCCGAGGGTGTCGTTGACCTCCTTGAACTGGTTGATGTCGAGCAGCAGCAGCGCCACCGGATGGTCGTGGGCGAGCTGCCGCAGCGCCTGGTCGCCCTTGCTGAGCATGGCCGACCGGTTCACCAGCCCGGTGAGCTGGTCGTGCACCGCCTCGTACGACGAGCGGGCGGTCACCAGCCGCAGCTCCCGGTGGGTGGCGGCGTCGTGCAGGGCGGCGGCGAGGGCGTCGCCGAACGCGGCCACGGCGTCGCGCTCCCGGGCACTGGGCGGGGCCGAGCGCGGGAAGCGGACCCGCAGCTCGCCCACCTGGGCGGCGCCCACGGTGAGGGTGCGGACCAGCTCGTGCTCCGCCGGGTCGGTCCCGCCCGGCGGCGCGACCTCCCGGTCGACCAGGTGACCACCCGGGTCGCCCCGGTAGCGCCGCCACCGGCCGTCGCCCCGGGCGACGTCGACGTCGACGAGTTCGGCGTTGAACAGCGCCAGCGCCCCGGTCACCGCGGCGGTGGCGACCCCCCGCTCGTCGAGCTGGTTGAGCGCGGCGGTGGCCTCGGCGAAGGCGCGCCAGGTGCGGCGCTCCTGGTCGGCGCGGAGCCGGTGCCGGTAGGTCTGCTGGAGCAGCCAGAGCGGCGGCGGGAGCAGCAGCAGCCAGCGCGCGTCGAGTTCCAGCAGCGCCACCACGACCAGCCCGACGGCGACGTTGCCGACGAACATCAGCAGCTTGCCGCGGAGCGCGGCGAGCAGCGGCGGGGCGACGGGGATGCCGTGCCGGAGCGCCAGGGTGGCCCCGCCCAGCCAGGCGGTCGCGAGCAGGTAGGTGACCGACCCGGCGACCACGGCCAGGGCGAGCCCCGGCGTCGGCGCGGCCAGCAGCGGCCGGCCGAGCGCGGTGGTGACCGAGACGGCCAGCGCGGTGGCGGCGGTCAGCGAGGCCGTGATCCGGACGACCTCAAGCACCGGCCGGCGGTCGCCGAGCAGCGACATCGCCGACCAGGCGAGCCCGGCGCCGAGGAGCGTGGCGGAGGGCAGCCAGCCGGCGGGCGCGAGGTAGAGGCAGATGATCAGCGCGGCCTCGCCCCAGGTGATGCTGACCATTCCGGCGGCGGTGCGGAACCGCAGCCGGGCCAGTTGGGCGACGGCGAACACGGCGACGGCGATGCCGAACCGGGCCGGCCCGCCGAGCGCGGCGTCGGCGGGGATGCGCGTCGGCAGGGTCCACCCCACCGCGGCGGCGACCAGGGCGGTCAGCGCGACGGCGGCGGTGAGCAGGAGCAGCCGCGGCGGGGTGCCGCGGTCTTCGAGCCGGTTGGGCGGCTCGCCGGCCATGCCGGAGGTCACCGATCCCCTCCGCCCACGGGCCGATCGCCGGTACGCCGGGCGGCCGCTGCTGTGGTGGTCATCGGCGCCCCCTTCCGCGCACGGCTCGGGAACTCTTGGTCCCCCGGCGGAAGGCTAAGGCAAACCCGGTGGCCGCAACAGGGGGCGACGACCCGGTTCGACGTGAATCATGCGTGGATTACCCGTTGCGGCGCTGCTGACGCCCCTTGGGGGCGTCCGAGGATGAATCCTGCGCCGGCGTCCCGTCTGTCGGATCGACGACCGCCGCGTCCGCCCGGTGCGCGTCGACGGATGGCCCCTGCTGGGGGAACCGGTCGGGCAGCCGGCGCAGCCGGGCGTTCATGTTGCGGATCAGCAGGATGGTCGCCGTCGCCAGGACCAGGATGAGGAAGAGGCCCATCGGCCCCGCCAGGCCACCCGAACGGGTGTCCCCGAAGTTGTTCTGGGCGAGCACCTGTGCAGCGGTCAGCATGGCGTTCCTCCGGTGTGCGGTTGGTGACCAGCGTAGCCGCCCACCGGATCAGCGGGCATGGACCGTCTCGCGCACCCCGGCGAAGAGGTCGGACTCGGGCAGCGGGCTGTCGACCAGCGAGCGGACCAGCTCGAAGTCCTCCGTCGGCCAGGCGCGCCGCTGCACCTCCATCGGCACGTGGAACCAGAAGCCGTCCGGGTCGATCTGGGTGGCGTGGGCCCGCAGCGCGTCGTCGCGGACCGGGAAGTAGTCGGCGCACTCCACGCGGGTGGTGATCCGGGGGCCCTTGTCGGGCCGGTCCTCCCAGCGGGTGAGCCACTCCTCGTAGGGCGACTCCCGGCCGGTGGCGAGGATCGCCTCGTGCAGGGCCATGATCTTGCCCTTCGAGAAGCCGATGTCGTAGTAGAGCTTGAGCGGCTGCCACGGCTCGCCCAGCTCCGGGTAGCGCTCCGGATCACCGGCGGCGTCGAAGGCCGCCACGCTGATCTTGTGCGTCATGATGTGGTCGGGGTGCGGGTAGCCGCCCTCCTCGTCGTACGTGGTGACGACGTGTGGGCGGAACTGGCGCATCAGCCGCACCAGCGGGCCGGCCGCCACCTCGACGTCCTGGAGGGCGAAGCAGCCCTCCGGCAGCGGCGGCAGCGGGTCGCCCTCGGGCAGACCGGAGTCGACGAAGCCGAGCCACGCCTGCTCGACGCCGAGGATGGCCCGCGCGGCGTCCATCTCGCTCCGGCGGATCTCGGCGATGTTGGCCCAGACGTCGGGCCGGTCCATCTTCGGGTTGAGCACGCTGCCGCGCTCCCCGCCGGTGCACGTGACAACCAGGACGTCGACCCCCTCGGCCACGTACTTCGCGGTGGTCGCGGCGCCCTTGCTCGACTCGTCGTCAGGGTGTGCGTGGACGGCCATCAGTCGCAGTCGCTCTGCCAACGTCGGCGCTCCTCGTCTCTGGCGGCCGGCGGACCCCCCGCGGGACCGCCCGGCTGATCTGCCGGCATCCTCCCCCCGCACCGGGACCTGACGGTGCCGACGTGTCATTCTTGACGACGGGACGGGCTGGGAAGATGGAACTCTGCCATTCTTGCCGATGCCGCCGACAACAACGCCAGGAGATACCCGCCGGTGACCGAGACGCACGCCACACTTCCGCCGGGCGCGCCGGCCTTCCCGCCCGGCCGGTACGGCCGCCGCCGGGAACCCGGCCGCCGCCGGCCGCTGTTGGCGGCGCTGCTCGTGATCGCCCTCGTCGCGGTCCTGAGCCTGGTCACGGTCCGGCTCTACCGGCAGTACGGCGACCCGAACTACGACGCCCAGGTGATCACCTACACCGGCATCACCGACAGCCAGGTGCTGGTCGACTTCCGGGTCACCGTGCCCGAGGGCGGATCGGCGGTGTGCCTGCTGCGCGCCCGGGACCGTGCCGGCGCCGAGGTGGCCAAGGAAAAGGTCACGGTGACCGCCCGGCCGGGCCAGCGGCAGGTGACGACGCAGCACCGGCTGGTCACCAGTGCCCGCCCCTTCATCGGCGAGGTGGTGCGCTGCCGGCCCCCGGCCTGAGCAGCCACGACGCGGGCCGGACGCGCCGGCACAGGCGACACGGCGGCGCCGGACGGGGTGCCGCCGGTGATCGTCGACACCCCCGTGTCGTACCGCACTGGTAACTTGGAGGTTCACCTGTCAGCCAGCACGCACATCTGAGGAGACCGCCTGTGTCCACTGGCAACGAGGCGCCCGCCACCTGGCTGTCCCAGGACGCATACGACCGGCTCCAGGCCGAGCTCGACGAGCTGATCGCCAACCGGCCGGTCATCGCCGCCGAGATCAACGCCCGGCGCGAGGAGGGCGACCTGCGGGAGAACGGCGGCTACCACGCGGCCCGCGAGGAGCAGGGCAAGGCCGAGGGGCGCATCCTCTACCTGAAGGAGCTGCTCCGCACCGCGCAGGTCGGCGAGGCGCCGACCGCCGACGTGGTTTCCCCCGGCATGGTCGTCACGATCTACTTCGACGACGACAAGGACGACACCGAGACGTTCCTGCTCGGCTCCCGGGAGATCGCGTCGACCACCGACCTGACGGTCTACAGCCCGGAGTCGGCGCTGGGCAAGGCGATCCTCGGCGGCCGGGCCGGTCAGACCTGCACCTACACGGCCCCCAGCGGCGCCGACATCAAGGTGACCGTGGTCGGTTTCGAGCCGTTCTCCGGCTGATCCGCACCGCCCGGCACTCGCCCGCCGCCACCCGGCGGTGAGCGCCGGGCGACGCTCCGCACACCCCGCTGAGGCGTGGCACCGACCGGTGTCACGCCTCAGCCGCGAAGACCACCTGGTAGCCGCTGGCCCGCAACGCGCTGATCAGCGTGTCGGAGTGCTCGACGCCCCGGGTCTCCACCGACAGCGCCACCTCCACCTCGCCCAGACGCAGGCGCGGGTTGGCCCGCTGGTGCTCCACGTCCACCACGTTCGCCCGGTGCTCGGCGATCTCGCTGAGCAGCGAGGCGAGCTGCCCCGGGCGGTCCGTGCAGCGCACGGTCACCCGCAGGTAGCGGCCGGCCGCGGCGAGGCCGTGCTCGATCACCCGGAGCATCAGCAGCGGGTCGATGTTGCCGCCGGAGAGCACCGCCACGACCGGCGGCTCCACCTCGACCGCGCCCGCCAGCAGGGCCGCCACGCCCACCGCGCCGGCCGGCTCCACCACCTGCTTGCCGCGCTCCAGCAGCATCAGCAGCGCCCGGGAGATGTCCTCCTCGGAGACCGTGACGATCTCGTCGACCAGCTTGCGCACGTGGGTGAAGGTGATCTCTCCCGGCCGGCCGACGGCGATGCCGTCCGCGATCGTGCTGAACGACGGGAGGCGTACCGGCTCGCCGGCCACCAGGGAGGGCGGGAAGGCTGCCGCGCTGGCCGCCTGCACGCCGATGACGCGCACGTCGGGCCGCAGCGCCTTGGCGGCCACCGCCATGCCGGAGACCAGCCCACCGCCGCCCACCCCGGTGACGATCGTCCTGACCTCGGGGCACTGTTCGAGGATCTCCAGGGCCACCGTGCCCTGGCCGGCGATCACGTCCCGGTGGTCGAACGGGTGGATGAGCGTCGCCCCGGTCCGCTCGGCGAAGGTCTGCGCCGCGACCAGGGACTCGTCGACCGTGTTGCCGACGAGTTCGACCTGGGCGCCGTAACCCTTGGTGGCGGCGACCTTCGGCAGCGGCGCGTTCACCGGCATGAAGACCGTGGCGTGGGTGCCGACGAGGCCGGCGGCGAGCGCCACCCCCTGGGCGTGGTTGCCGGCACTCGCCGCGACCACGCCGTTGGCCCGCTCCGCCTCGGACAGTCGGGAGATCCGCACGTACGCGCCGCGCACCTTGTACGAGCCGGCGCGCTGCAGGTTCTCGCACTTGAGCCACGTCGGCCCGCCCAGCGCCGCGCTGAGCGGCCGGGAGGGCTCCAGCGGGGTCGTCCGGGTGACGCCCGCGAGCAGTTCCCGCGCGGCGCGTACGTCGGCGAGACCGACCAGTTCCGTCATGCCCTGATCGTGCCACCCGCCGCCCCCGCCGCCTGCACCGACGCCCGCACCGGAACCATCCGCGATCTTGCACCTTGGGCCCGCGAAGCGCGCCGTTCATCCCCATTTGCCGGGGCGGAAACCGCAAGATCGCGGAGACCGGGCGGGGGTGGGGGTGGGGGTGGGGTTAGACGGTGGCGGGGGTGCGGGGGTAGGTGGGGGCGTGGCGGGACCAGGGGGCCTGCATCTCGAACTGGCCGGCGACGCCGAGCAGCAGCAACTCGGAGCCGGGCGGGCCGATCAGCTGCACGCCGACCGGCAGCCCGTCGGGACGGCGGCCGACCGGCACCACGAGGGCGGGCAGGCCGGCGATGTTCCACGGCGCGGCGAACGGGGCGTACCGGATGTTGGCCAGCATGTTGGCCCGCCAGGAGCGGCCGGACCAGCCGGCGGCCTCCGGCGGCACGGTGGCCAGGGCCGGGGTGAGCAGCAGGTCGATCGAGTGGTCGGCGAAGAAGCCGATCGAGCGCTCGCGCCAGGCGGCCCGGTCGGCCTCCCGGACGTACCCCCGCCGCTGCGCCCACTCGCCGAGGGCGACGTGCCGGCGGCTGCGCCGCTGGAGGCCGCGCCGGTCCAGCCCGGCGGCGCGCACGTCGGCGGCCGCCGCGGCGAACCAGGTCGCGATCCCCTGCAGGCCCAGCGCGGTCGGGTAGACCGGATCGGCCGGCACCGTGTCGTGACCGGCGGCGGCGAGCAGCCGGCCGGCGGCGGCGACCGCGTCCCGGTTGGGCTGGTCGGGGTGCACGCCCCGCACCGGCGAACGGAGCGAGACGCCCACCCGCAGCCGCTGCGGCGGGACCAGCGTCTCCGGGCGGCGGCCGGCCAGCACGGAGAAGCCGACGGCCGCGTCGGCGACCGTGCTGGTGAGCATGCCGTGCTCCGTGAGGCCGAACCAGTCCTCCGCGCCGAGCTGGCACGGGACCACGCCCCGCCCCGGCTTGAGCCCGACCAGGCCGCAGCAGGCCGCCGGGATGCGGATCGAGCCGAGGCCGTCGTTGCCGTGGGCGATCGGCACCAGCCCGGCGGCGACCGCGGCGGCCGCGCCGCCCGAGGAGCCGCCGGGGGTACGCCCGGCGTCCCAGGGGTTGCGGGTGACCGCGGTCTCGTCGTCGGTGATCCCCCAGAGGCCCAACTCCGGCATCCGGGTCACCCCGAGGATCACCGCGCCGGCGCCGCGCAGCCGACGGACCACCTCGTGGTCGGCCTCGGCGACGGGCGTACGGACCGCGGCCGACCCGTTCCAGGTGGGCAGGCCGGCGACCGGGGTGTTCTCCTTGACCGCCACCGGCACCCCGGCCAGCGGCAGGTTGGCCAGGTCCTCCTGCTCGTCGACCTTCTCCGCCTCGGTGATCGCCTCCCCGCCGCGTACCGTGCGGAACGCGGCGAGGTCGGCGTCGACCCGGGCGATGTGGTCGAGGTGGTCCGCGACGACCTGGGTGGCCGTGACGTCGCCCCGGCGTACGCCCCGGGCGATCTGCTTGGCGGTCGCCCCCACCCAGGTCGGCATGATGTCCTGCACGGCCACCCTCCCAGCCAGCGGTCAGCCCAGCGCCTGCTCCAGATCGGCGAGCAGGTCGTCGACCGTCTCGATGCCGACAGACAGTCGCACGAGATCGCCGGGAACTTCAAGCGGCGAGCCGGCAGCACTTGCGTGTGTCATCCGGCCCGGGTGCTCGATCAGGGATTCCACGCCGCCCAGCGACTCGGCGAGGACGAACAGCTTCGCCCGGTTGCAGATCTCCACGGCGTGCTCCTCGCCGCCGGCGGCCCGGAACGAGATCATGCCGCCGAACCGGCGCATCTGCTTGGCGGCGACCTCGTGGCCGGGGTGCGAGGGCAGTCCCGGGTAGATGACCTGACCGACCTTGGCGTGCCCGTCCAGGTAGGCCGCGATCCGCTCGGCGTTGTCACAGTGCCGGTCCATGCGTACGCCGAGCGTCTTGATGCCGCGCAGGGTGAGCCACGCGTCGAAGGGGCCGTTGATCGCGCCCATCGCGTTCTGGTGGTAGCGCAGTTCCTCGCCGAGCCCGGCGTCGGCCGCGACCAGCGCGCCACCGACCACGTCGGAGTGACCGCCGACGTACTTGGTGGTGGAGTGCACCACCACGTCCGCGCCGTGCGCGATCGGCTGCTGGAGGTACGGCGAGGCGAAGGTGTTGTCGACCACCAGCAGGGCGCCCGCGTCGTGCGCGACCCCGGCCAGCGCGGCGATGTCGGCGATGCCGAGCAGCGGGTTGGTGGGCGTCTCCACCCAGACGATCCTCGTCCGGCCCGGCTCGACGGCGGCCCGGATCGCGTCCGGGTCGGAGACCCGCGCCGGGGTGTAGTCCAGCCCCCAGCGCTCGGCGACCCGGGCGAAGAGCCGGTACGTGCCGCCGTACGCGTCGTCGGGGATCACCACGTGGTCGCCCGGCTTGCAGACGGTGCGCAGCAGGGTGTCCTCGGCGGCCAGTCCGCTGGCGAAGGCGAGGCCGACCGACCCGCCCTCCAGCGCGGCGAGGCACTCCTGGAGCGCGTCGCGGGTCGGGTTGCCGGAGCGGCTGTACTCGTAGCCCAGCCGGGGCGCGCCGACGGCGTCCTGGGCGTACGTGCTGGTCTGGTAGATCGGAGGGATCACCGCGCCGGTGCGGGCTTCCGGGTCCTGACCGGCGTGGATGGCGAGCGTCTCGAAGCCGTGACTCATTCCCGTGAGGCTAGTCGCCGGGGCCGCGGGAGGCGTCACAACCCGCACCCGATGGATCACCCGGCTCTGCCACCGCACGGCCGCCCTTCCCGGCGGCGGTTACCCTGCCCGGGTGAGCGGGTGCGTGTTCTGCGGGATCGTGGCGGGCGAGGTGCCGGCGTTCCGGGTCGCCGACGAGCCGGACGGGGTGGCGTTCCTGGACACCCGGCCGGTCTTCAAGGGGCACGTGCTGGTGGTGCCGCGCACCCACCTGGTCACCCTGGCCGACCTGCCCGCCGAGGGGCTGGCCGGCTACTTCGGCCTGGTCCGGCGGCTCGCGTTGGCGGTGGAGACCGGCCTGGGGGCCGGCGGCACGTTCGTGGCGATGAACAACAAGGTGTCCCAGTCGGTCCCGCACCTGCACACCCACGTGGTGCCCCGGACGAAGGGCGACGGGCTGCGCGGCTTCTTCTGGCCCCGCACCCGCTACGCCGACGACGCCGAGGCCCAGGCGTACGCCACCCGGATCTCCGCCGCCCGCTGAGGCTGGCGACTGAGGACAACGTGGGCAGGGCCCACCGCCCCTACTGAGGGACCCGGGGCGCCTTTTGTTCGTTCGGATTTCTCCGGCCACGGCGAACAAAGTCAGGCCAATCTGTTCGGTAGAATAATTTTTCCTCAGCCGAACAACCGTGGGAGCGGCGAGCATGGCGGGACCCGGTCGACCATCTCGGGCAACGGTGCACCGGCGTTTGGAAGAGGCGGTCCTCGAGTTGCGGGAGCGCCTGGGTGGCCTGCCGTCGCCGGACGAGGCGGAAGACATCTGGTCGGACATCTGGCATCAGGAAGCCCACAACAGCACGGCCATCGAAGGCAACACGCTCGTGCTGCAGGAGGTCGAGAAGCTCCTCGACGAGGGCCGCGCGGTCGGCGCCAAGCCACTTCGGGACTACATGGAGGTCCGGGGCTACGCCGACGCCGCGAGGTGGGTCTACGGTCAGGCACTGGCACCGGGCGATTGGCAGGACGGCCAACTCCTGTCCGTACAGGAGGTCCGGCACGTCCATTACCTTGCGATGACACCGGTCTGGACGGTAGCGCCACACCCGCATGCGCTCGACTCAGAGGCTCCGGGCAACTTCCGGCGGCACGAGATCGCTCGCTTCCCCGGCGGCATGAAGCCCCCGCCGTGGCCGGAGGTGGATTCGCGGATGCGCACGTGGACCGACGATGTCAACAGGTTGCGCGAGGACAGCGACACGCCCCTCGCGGAACGCCTCGCCGTCCTCCACAACACCTTCGAGGTGGTTCACCCCTTCCTGGACGGGAATGGGCGTGCGGGACGGCTCCTGCTCAGCCTCCTGCTGGGCAGGCTCGGCTATCCGCCGGCGATCATCTACAAACGCGACCGGGACAGCTATCTCAGGGCAATGCGCAAGGCCGACGCCGGGGAACCGGGGCCTCTCGGCGAACTCATCGCGCGCAGCGTCACGACCAATCTGTACCGCTTCGTCATGCCCGCCGTCGCCGGCCCCGTGAAGCTGCTGCCGCTGCCAGCGCTCGCCACCGCGGACCTCACGCAGGACGCCCTGCGGGTCGCCGCCGCCCGCGGGCGCCTCAGGGCGGTGAAGGGAGACGACGGCGTCTGGCGGAGCAGCCGGAAGTGGGTCACCGAATACGCCAGGACGAGGTACCGCCGGGCCTGAGTGGCGGCGGGGCGGGTAAGGAAGGCGGGTCCGGCGGTGTTGCACGCTGGGAGAGGTACGAGAGGAGTCCCACCGTGTTCCTGCGCCGTATGAAGGCCGAGCTGCCCACCCCCGACCAGGCCCTGCCGGGTCGTCTGATCGCGATGCCCGTCGCGGACCGGCACGAGGTGCTGGGCACCCCCCTCAAGGGTCCGTTCCCGGAGGGCTCGCAGGTGGCCGTGTTCGGCATGGGCTGTTTCTGGGGCGCCGAGCGGCTGTTCTGGACCCTGCCCGGCGTGCTCACCACGTCGGCCGGCTACGCGGGCGGCATCACGCCGAACCCGACGTACGAGGAGGTGTGCTCGGGCATGACAGGGCACGCCGAGGTGGTCCAGGTGGTCTACGACCCCAGCACGATCAGCTACGAGGACCTGCTCAAGGTCTTCTGGGAGAACCACGACCCGACCCAGGGCATGCGCCAGGGCAACGACGTGGGCACCCAGTACCGGTCGACGATCTACGCCACCACCGACGAGCAGCTCGCCACCGCGCAGGCGTCGCGGGACGCGTTCGCGCCGATCGTGGCGCGCGCCGGCAAGGGCGAGATCACCACGGAGATCGACCGGCTCGGCGCCTACTACCTCGCCGAGGATCATCACCAGCAGTACCTCGCGCCCACGAAGAACCCGAACGGGTACTGCAACCACGGCCCGAACGGGCTGAGCTGCCCGGTGGGCATCGCCCGCACCGCCGGCTGAGCCCGCGCGACGCCCGCGAACGGGTCTGCGGTGTTTGTCACACCGCAGGCCCGTTTCCAATCAGGCACCGGGCGATGCCGGGCGGGAAAACTCCGGCCGGCCCGGGGGCTTGACACGCGAAGGCGCGCATCCTAGCAACCGCCCACTCCCCCGACATCAGCTCAACGGGCGAACCGCACCGGCCTCTGGCAGCATTGCCTCGCATGTGCGGACTTGCGGGAGAGTTCCGCCGTGACGGCTCGCGCGCCGACGTGTCGGCGGTGGAGCGCATGGCGGCCACGATGAGCGACCGGGGGCCCGACGACAGCGGCGTCTGGGCCCAGGGCCCGACGGCCCTCGGACACCGACGACTGAAGATCATCGACCTCTCCGCCGCGAGCGGGCAGCCGCTGGTCGACCCGGACGCGGGGCTGACCGGAGTCTTCAACGGGTGCGTCTACAACTACCGCGAGCTGCGCGAGGAGCTCCAGGCCAAGGGCCACCGCTTCTTCTCCTTCGGCGACAGCGAGGTCGTGCTCAAGGCGTACGCGGAGTGGGGGCTCGACTTCGTCGACCACCTGGTCGGCATGTTCGCCGTGGCGATCAGCGAGCGGGACACCGGCCGGCTGGTGCTGGCCCGGGACCGGCTCGGCATCAAGCCGCTCTACGTGGCCGAGACACCGGGCGTGGTGCGCTTCGCCAGCACCCTGCCCGCGCTGCTGGCCGGCGGCGGGATCGACACGACCATCGACCCGGTCGCGCTCGCGCATTACCTGAGCTTCCACAGCATCGTGCCGCCGCCGCGCACCATCCTGCGCGGCGTCGCCAAGCTGCCCCCGGCGACCGTACGGGTCTACGAGGCCGACGGCAGCACCTCCGAGCGGGTCTACTGGGACCCGGCCTTCACCCGCGCCGCCGAGCGGGCCGGCTGGTCCGAGAAGGACTGGCAGGACGCCCTGCTCGAGTCGCTGACCACCGCCGTGCGCCGGCGGATGGTCGCCGACGTGCCGGTCGGCGTGCTGCTCTCCGGTGGCCTGGACTCCAGCCTGGTGGTCGCCCTGCTCGCCGGCGAGGGCCAGCGCGGGCTCTCCACCTTCTCCATCGGCTTCGACTCCGTCGGCGGCCGGGAGGGCGACGAGTTCCGCTACTCGGACCTCGTCGCGAAGACGTTCGACACCGACCACCACCAGATCCGGGTGGCCGCCGCCGACCTGGTGCCGCCGCTGGAAGCGGCCGTCGCCGCGATGTCCGAGCCGATGGTCAGCCACGACTGCGTGGCGTTCTACCTGCTCAGCGAGGTGGTGTCGCAGCACGTCAAGGTGGTCCAGTCCGGCCAGGGCGCGGACGAGATCCTCGGCGGCTACCACTGGTATCCGCCGCTCGCCCGCGTCGGCCGGGACCAGGCGCTCGACACGTACGCCCGGGCGTTCTTCGACCGGGACGCGGCCGGGCTGGCCCAGGTGCTGAACCCGGCCTGGCTGGCCGACGGCGACCCGGCCCGGGAGTTCGTGGCCGCGCACCTCGGCCGGGCCGGCGCCCAGACCGCGGTCGACGCCGGGCTGCGGATCGACACCCAGGTCATGCTGACCGACGACCCGGTCAAGCGGGTGGACAACATGACCATGGCACACGGGCTGGAGGCCCGGGTGCCGTTCCTCGACCACGAGTTCGTCGAACTGGCCGCGAGCTGCCCGCCGGAACTCAAGCTGGCGCAGGGCGGCAAGGGGGTGCTCAAGGAGATCGGCCGCCGGGTGCTGCCGCACGAGGTCATCGACCGGCCGAAGGGCTACTTCCCGGTCCCCGGCCTCACCCACCTGGAGGGCAAGCTCCTCGACCGGGTACGCGACGCGCTCTCCGCGCCCGAGGCCCGCCGCCGCGACCTGTTCCGCGCCGACTACGTCGACGCGCTGCTCGCCGACCCGAACGCCGAACTGACCCCGCTGAACGGAAACAAGCTGTGGCAACTCGGACTCCTGGAAATGTGGCTCCAGAGCCACGGAATCGACTGACCGTGACCGACACCCTGGCGACCGGCACGGCCCGGTCCGACCGGTTCCGTGGCGGCCGGCGACGGGAGCGGGTCGGGCCCGGCGGCGACCCGATGGCCCCGGGCACACCGGAGACGCCCGCCCGCGAGGGCGACACCGACGTGGTGCTGGACTGCGGCTGGGGCCGGCTCGTCTTCGGGCAGACCTTCGCCGACCAGGCCGCCGTCGCCGCCGTGCTGCGTTCCGAGGCCGCCGGCTCCCGGGACATCTGCATCTACCTGCGCGACCCGCACGTGCTGGTGTCCCGGCTGCCCGACGAGCTGTTCATCGACCCGTCGCTGACCTACCGGCTGCCGCTGGACGGCGACCGGCCGGCCGACGACGACGTCCCGGGGCTGGCGATCCGCCCGCTGGCCGACGCCGCCGACGCGGACGCGGTGAACCGGATCTACGCCCGCAACGGCATGGTCACCGCCCCGGTCGACGTGCTCGTCGCCAACGCCCGCACCGACCGCTTCCTGCACCTGGTCGCCGAGGACGCCACCGGCGAGGTCGTCGGCACCATCACCGGCGTCGACCACGTCGCGGTCTTCGACGACCCGGACAACGGGGCCAGCCTGTGGTGCCTCACCGTCGACTTCAACACGGCGCCGCCCGGCACCGGCCAGGCCCTGATCACCGCGCTGGCCGCCCGGCTGGTCGCGCGCGGCCGGGCGTACGTGGACCTCTCCGTGCTCGCGGAGAACGCCGGGGCGATCCGGCTCTACGAGCGACTCGGCTTCTACCGGACGTCGACGCTCTGCGTGAAGCGGAAGAACCCGATCAACGAGCGGCTCTTCCTGCCCGCCACGCCCGAGGGGTACGACCAGCTCAACCCGTACGCGACGATCGTCGCCGACGAGGCGATGCGCCGCGGCATCCGGGTGGAGGTGACCGACCCGGCCTGGGGCGAGCTGCGGCTGACCAGCGGCGGGCGCACCGTCCGGACCCGCGAGTCGCTGTCGGAGCTGACCTCGGCGGTGGCGATGAGCCGCTGCGACGACAAGCGGGTGACCCGCCGGATCCTCGCCGAGGCGGGCCTGTCGGTGCCGCGCGGGCGGACCGCCACGGGCGACGACGGCGACGCGGCCTTCCTCGCCGAGGCCGGCCGGGTGGTGGTCAAGCCGGCGCGGGGCGAGCAGGGCAACGGCATCACGGTGGGCGTACGCACCCCCGAGGCGCTGGCCGCCGCCGTCGAACTGGCCGCCCGGTTCTGCCCGGACGTGCTGATCGAGGAGATGCGTGCCGGCGAGGACCTGCGGGTGGTCGTCATCGACCACGAGGTGGTGGCCGCCGCGGTCCGTCGGCCCGCCTCGATCACCGGTGACGGGGTGCACGACATCGCCGAGCTGATCGAGCGACAGAGCCGCCGCCGGGCCGCCGCCACGGGCGGCGAGTCCACGATCCCGATCGACGACATGACCCGGGACGTGCTGGCCGAGGCCGGCCACGAGCTGCACGACGTGCTGCCCGAGGGGCAGGTGCTGGCCGTACGCAAGACCGCCAACCTGCACACCGGCGGCACCATCCACGACGTCACCGCCGAGCTGCACCCGGCGATCGCCGAGGCGTGCGTGACGGCCAGCCGCGCGCTGGACATCCCGGTCACCGGGCTGGACCTGCTGGTCCCCGCGCCGGACGGGCCCGAGCACGTCTTCATCGAGGCCAACGAGCGGCCCGGCCTGGCCAACCACGAGCCGCAGCCGACCGCCGAGCGCTTCGTCGACCTGCTCTTCCCGGGCACCCGCGCGCCGCAGCGGCTCTGGTCCCCGGTCGGCCCGGGAGGCGCCGCGTGAGCCCGAGACCTCTGGAGATCGACCTGGACTACCTGCGCCAGGTGCTGGTGGAGCTGCTGGAGATCCCGAGCCCGTCCGGGCGTACGGACCACGTGCAGCAGTACGTGGGCGAGCGGCTCTCCGCGCTCGGCATCGGCTCCACGCTGACCCGGCGCGGCGCGCTGAGCGCCTTCCTGCCCGGCCCCCGCTCCACCGGCGCCGACCGGGCGATCGTGGTGCACACCGACACCATCGGCGGCATGGTCAAGCGGCTGAAGGAGAACGGCCGGCTGGAGCTGAAGCCGATCGGCACGCACAGCGCCCGGTTCGCCGAGGGCGCGCACGTGCGGATCTTCACCGACGACCTGGACCGGGTGATCACCGGGCAGGTGCTCCCCCTGAAGGCCAGCGGGCACCGCTACAACGAGGCCGTCGACTCCCAGGGCATCGGCTGGGAGCAGGTCGAGGTGCGGGTCGACGAGCCGGTCGCCGACATCGCCGGCCTGCGCGCGCTGGGCATCGACGCCGGGGACTTCGTCGCGTTCCTGCCGAACCCGACGGTCACCCCCTCCGGGTACGTCAAGTCCCGACACCTGGACGACAAGGCGGGCGTGGCGGCGGTACTGACCGCGTTCAAGGCGATGGTCGACGCCGGCGTACGCCCGGCGGTCACCGCGCACCTGCTGGTCACCGTGACGGAGGAGATCGGGCACGGGGCCAGCCACGGGCTGGACCCGGACGTCGCGGAGATCGTCTCCGTGGACGCGGCGGTGGTCGCCCCCGGCCAGCAGTCCCGGGAGGACGCGGCCACCCTGGCGATGGGCGACGGCGTCGGGCCGTTCGACTACCACCTGACCCGCAACCTGGCCTCGATCGCCGCCGAGCACGGGGTGCGCCTGGTCCGGGACGTCTTCGACTACTACCGCTCGGACGTGGCGGCGGCGGTGGAGGCCGGGGCGCACGCCCGGGTGGCCCTGCTCGGCTTCGGCGTGGACGCCACCCACGGGCACGAGCGCACCCACCTCGACGGGCTGCGCCAGCTCACCCAGCTGCTCTGCCTCTACCTCCAGAGCGACCTGGTCTTCCCCGAGTGGGACGCCGAGCCGGAGGGCGACCTGGCCGACTTCCCGTCGCTGGCCGTGCAGCCGGCCAGCGAGGAGGGCCCCCGCGAGGGACCCATCGGCATCACGGAAACCCCCTGAACGTATTCCCCGGGGGCCTGTGATCGAAATCCGTTGCCGCCGGCCCGGCCGCTGGATAGCGTGGCCGTACACGGGAAAGGAGGTGGTCCAGACTTGTATAGCAATCGGACTCGTGAGGTGGCTGTCCGCTAGCCGCTGTCCTCGACAGTAAACTCGTCCGCCGCGAGGCGGGCACAGGCACCATCGTCGAGACCGTGTGGCAGCGGTGCGGCGAATCCACGACAGCCACCCGACCCCCGGGGTGCCGGCCCAGTCCAGCCGGCCCGCGCGCGAGCGCGGAAGCCCCGGGGGTCGACCCTTTTCCGGGCCGGGTGGTCGACGCAGCCGGAGGTCAACCGTGTCGATGCGCGAGCTGGTGGTGCTCGGAACGGCCAGCCAGGCCCCGACCCGGCAGCGCAACCACAACGGGTACGTGCTGCGCTGGGACGACGAGGTGATCCTCTTCGACCCGGGCGAGGGCAGCCAGCGGCAGCTCCTGCACTCCACGGTCACCGCCACCGACCTGACCCGGATCTGCGTCACCCACTTCCACGGCGACCACTGCCTCGGCCTGCCCGGCACCATCCAGCGGCTCTCGCTGGACCGGGTGCCGCACCCGGTGGCGGTGCACTTCCCGGCCGGCGGCGCGGAATACTTCGCCCGGCTGCGGCACGCCAGCTCCTTCCACGAGACCGCCGAGCTGCGCGTCGAGCCGATCGAGGCCGACGGGCAGCGGATCACCCTGGGCGTCGGCACGCTGGAGGCCCGCCGGCTGCGGCACCCGATCGAGACGTACGGCTACCGGCTCGTCGAGCCGGACGGCTGCCGGATGCTGCCGGAGAAGCTGGCCGCGTACGGCATCGCCGGGCCGGCCGTCGGGGAGCTGAACCGGGTCGGCCACCTCGACCTCGACGGGCGCCGCGTCACCCGGGAGGAGGTGAGCGTGCCCCGGCCCGGGCAGCGGTTCGCGTTCGTGATGGACACCGGGCTCTGCGACGAGGTCTACGCCCTCGCCGAGCACGCCGACCTGCTGGTCATCGAGTCGACCTTCCTCGACTCGGAGGCCGCGCTCGCCGCCGAGGTCGGCCACCTCACGGCGGGCCAGGCCGCGCGGGTGGCGGCCGAGTCGGGCGTACGCCGACTCGTGCTCACCCACTTCTCGCAGCGGTACGCGGACGCGACCCGCTTCGCCGACGAGGCCCGCGCGCACTTCGACGGCGACCTGGTGATCGCCGAGGACCTGACCACCGTGCAGGTCCCGCCCCGGCGGGTAGCCTCGGCCGGGTGACGGTCACCCTCCGCCCCGCCACCGCCGCCGACCTGATGCCGGTCGGCGCCCTGCACCAGCGGTCCCGGGTCGCGGCGTACGCGTCGTTCGTCCCGCCCGAGGCGCTGGCCGAGCCGGGGCCGGAGGCGATGGGGCGGTACTGGGCCGAGCGGTGGGGGTGGGAGCGCGACGACCACCGGATGACCGTCGCCGAACGCGACGGCCGGCTGGTCGGCTTCAGCTACCTCGGCCCCGACGACGAGGGCGACCCGGCGACGGGCCTGCTCAACGCCCTCCACCTCAACCCGGCCGAGCGCGGCCGGGGCACCGGGCGGGCCCTCATGGTCGACGCGCTGGACGCCATGCGCTCGCGTGGCTGGTCGCGGGCGGTGCTGTGGGTGCTGGCGTCGAACGCGCACGCCCGGCGCTTCTACGAGCGCGGCGGCTGGGTCCGCACCGGCACCGCACGGAACGAGCACCTCGGCCCGGTGGTCGTGCCCCAGCTCCGGTACGACCGACCGCTCTGACCGGCGGCCGGCGTCACCGCCCGTCCCGCGCGGCAGACCCCGCGAGGGCCCTCCCCCCTGCCGGGGAAGGGCCCTCGCGGGGTCGTCCGGGTCAGCGGGCGCCGAGGTGGGCGAGCAGGTCCTGCCGGGTGAGGACGCCCTTCGGCTTGCCGTCGACCAGCACCAGGGCGGCGTCGGACTTCTCCAGCAGGCCGACCGCCTCACTCACCGGCTGCCCGCCGCCGATCATCGGCAGCGGCTCGGCCATGTGCCGCTCGATCGTGTCGTGCAGGTGCGCCTGACCGGTGAACAGCGCGTCGAGCAGGTCCTTCTCGGCGATCGAGCCGGCCACCTCGCCGGTCACCACCGGGGGCTCGGCCTTGAGCACCGGCAGCTGCGAGACGCCGTACTCGCGCATGTAGTCGATCGCGTCGCGGACCGTCTCGGTCGGGTGCACGTGCACCAGCTCGGGCAGGCCGCCCGGCTTGTTGGCCAGCGCGTCGGCGACCGTCGGCTCCGTGCCGGAGTTGTCCAGGAAGCCGTACCGGGCCATCCAGGTGTCGTTGAAGATCTTCGACAGGTAGCCCTTGCCGCTGTCCGGCAGCAGCACCACGACCACGTCGTCCGGGCCGGCCTTGCGGGCCACCTCCAGGGCGGCCACCACGGCCATGCCGCAGGAGCCGCCGACCAGCAGGCCCTCCTCGCGGGCCAGCCGCCGGGTCATCTCGAACGACGCCTTGTCGGAGACCTCGATGATCTCGTCGGCGAGGCCCCGGTCGTACGTCTCCGGCCAGAAGTCCTCGCCGACGCCCTCGACCAGGTACGGCCGGCCGGTGCCGCCCGAGTAGACCGAGCCCTCCGGGTCGGCGCCGATGACCTTGACCCGGCCCTCCGACGCCTCCTTCAGGTAGCGGCCGATGCCGGAGATGGTGCCGCCGGTGCCGACGCCCGCCACGAAGTGGGTGAGCCCGCCCCCGGTCTGCTCCCACAGCTCCGGGCCGGTGGTCTCGTAGTGCGAGCGCGGGTTGGCCGGGTTGCTGTACTGGTTGGGCTTCCAGGCGCCGGGGATCTCCCGGGCCAGCCGGTCGGAGACGTTGTAGTAGGAACGGGGGTCCTCCGGCGCCACGGCGGTCGGGCAGACCACCACCTCCGCGCCGTACGCCCGCAGCACGTCCTGCTTGTCCTGGCTGACCTTGTCGGGGCAGACGAAGACGCACTTGTAGCCCTTGAGCTGGGCCACCAGGGCCAGGCCGACGCCCGTGTTGCCGCTGGTCGGCTCGACGATCGTGCCGCCGGGCTGGAGGATGCCCGCCTTCTCCGCGTCCTCCACCATCCGCAGCGCGATCCGGTCCTTCACCGACCCGCCCGGGTTGAGGTACTCCACCTTCGCCAGCACGGTGGCCTGGATGCCGGCCGTGACGTTGCGCAGCCGTACCAGCGGGGTGTTGCCGATCAGCTCGACGACGTTGTCGTAGTACCGCACCTCGTTGTTGCCCTTCTCCTCCGGCGCCGCCGGCGGCGGCCGGGCAGACGTTTTCTCGACGCCCCAGGGTACGTCGGTTCAGGACACCACGTGCCCGGGGATCACGGACCTGCGGCGGGCCTCCCACTCCAGGAACCGCTCGGTCTCGGCGAGCACGCTGCCGGCCAGCCAGGTCACCATGACCGCGTCGTCGGCCAGCCCGAAGATCGCCAGCGGGATCTCCGGCAGCAGGTCGATCGGCGAGACGATGTACGCCGTCGCTGCGGTCATCAGGGCCAGCCGCAGGCCGCCGTCGTACTCCCCCCGGGTGGTCGCCCGGATCATCCGGGGCAGCGCCGCGAGCCGTGCCCCGAGCGACGGCCCGCCCCGCGACCCCGCCGCGAGCGCCCTCGCCAGCGCGCTGAACGCGGCGCTCCGCTTCAATGTCTTCCCCATGTTCGGCCCCTCTCCGCGTGCCAGGGTGACGTGCCGGCGCAACTGTCGCCCGGTCACCGGAACAGGTACCCAGGACGGTCGTCTTCCAGCCACCCGCGAGCCGACACGACGACGGCGGCGTGTCGTTCCGGCGCGATAATGTCGCTGCATGGGGGTCGTTGGTTCCGCCGTCCCGGTTGGTTCGCGCTGGCAGCGCGCTCGGCAGATCGCCCGCCTGGCGGCGATCGGCACGGGCGCCACGGCGGCCGCCGCGGTGGCGACCGGCGGCGTGCTGCTCGGGCAGGCCCGGCAGGCCCGCCGCACGATCCCGATGGCCGAGGCGCCGCCGCCCCGCTGCGACGGGGTCTACGGCGCGAAGCTGCCCGGCCCGCCGGTCACCATGGTCGTGCTGGGCGACTCGTCGGCTGCCGGCTACGGCGTGCACCGCCGCCGGGAGACGCCGGGCGCCCTGCTCGCCACCGGCCTGTCCCGCCGCCTGCAGCGGCCCGTCCGGCTGCACCGGTTCGCGGTGGTCGGCGCCATCTCGGCCGTGCTGAAGCACCAGGTGGAGGCGGCGCTGGAGTGCCGGCCCGACGTCGCCGTGATCCTGATCGGCGGCAACGACGTGACCAACCGCACGCCGCCCGGCCTGGCGGTGCGCTACCTGGTCGAGGCGGTCCGCACGTTGCGCGCCGCCGGCTGCGAGGTGGTCGTCGGCACCTGCCCCGACCTGGGCGCGATCCGCCCGATCCAGCCGCCGCTGCGCTGGCTGGCCCGGCGCTGGAGCCGGCAGCTCGCCGCCGCCCAGACGGTGGCCGTGGTCGAGGCCGGCGGCTGGACGGTCTCCCTCGGTGACCTGCTCGGCCCCCGGTTCACCGCCGAGCCGACCCGGATGTTCGCCTGGGACCGGTTCCACCCCTCGGCGGAGGGCTACGCCGTGGCCGCCGCCGCGCTGCTGCCGACCGTGCTGTCCGCGCTGGGTGCCGGGCAGGAGCGGCGCACTACCCCGGCCCGGGGCGAGGGCGTACGCTCGCTCCCCGCGGCCGCCCAGGAGGCCGCTCGGCACGCGGGCACCGAGGTCAGCGGCACCCAGGTGCGGGGGCGCGACCGTGGCCCCGCCGGTCGGTGGGCGCAGCTGCGCCGACGGGCCTTCTTCGGTGTCGGCGCGGTGCCGCAACCCGGCCCCGCCGCCGACTCACCCACACTGGAGGGACTGGCATGAGCGAGCGCTTCATCCCCTCGGGGCTCGCCGGTCGACTGGGGCGGGCCGCGACGCTCTCCCTGATCGCCGGCACGGTCGGCGGCGCCGCCGTCCTCGCCGGCCAGGCCTTCGTCGCCCGGCACCGCCACTACGCCCAGCCGGAGCTCGGGCTGGCGCTGCGCGCCACGGTCGGGCGGGCCAGCGCCCCGCCGGTGCGGCTGGTGCTGCTCGGCGACTCGTCCGCCCTCGGCGTCGGGGTCGAACGCCTCGACGACACCATCGGCGGCCAGCTGGCCAACCTGCTCGCCGAGGGCCCGAACGGCCGGCAGGTGCACCTGTCCAGCGTCGGCGTCTCCGGCTCCCGCTCGACCGACCTCGCCACCCAGGTGGCCCGAGCGCTGCTCGGCGAGCGCCCCGACGTGGCGGTGATCCTGATCGGTGCCAACGACGCCACCACCCTGCGTCGGCCGGCGGAGGCCGCCGCCTACCTCGCGGCGGCCGTGCACCGGCTCCGCGAGGCCCGGGTGGAGGTGGTCGTCGGCACCTGCCCCGACCTCGGCGCCGTACGCGCGATCGCGCCGCCGCTGCGGCACCTGGTCGGCTGGTCCGGGCGGCGGGTCGCCCGCGCGCAGACGGCGGCGGTGCTCGACGCCGGGGGCACGGTGGTCGACCTGGCCACCGAGACGGGTCCGGTGTTCCGCGCCGACGCGGGCACCCTGTGCCACGACGGCTACCACCCCTCCGCCGACGGCTACCGGGTCTGGGCGCACGCCCTGCTGCCCGCCGTCGCGGCGGCCGCCGCGGTCGCGTCCCGCCGCTGACCCGCCGGCCGCCGCGGTCGCGTCCCGCCGCTGGCCCGCCGGGCGTCGCGCCCCCGCCGGACGTGACATTTCCCGGTCGGCCGCCAGCTTCCGCGCGAAGTTACCGACGGGTTAACGTTGGCTCCATGCCGACTGAGTCGTCCCGCGACGCCGTCATCGTCGCCACCGCCCGCTCCCCCATCGGCCGGGCGCACAAGGGGTCCCTGCGCGACGTCCGCCCGGACGACCTCGCCGCGACCATCGTGCGGGCCGCCCTGGACAAGGTCCCCCAGCTCGACCCGACCGAGATCGACGACCTCTACCTGGGCTGCGGCCTGCCCGGCGGCGAGCAGGGCTTCAACATGGCCCGGGTCGTCGCCACCCTGATGGGCCTGGACACCCTGCCCGGCGCGACCCTCACCCGCTACTGCGCGTCCTCGCTGCAGACCACCCGGATGGCGATGCACGCGATCCGGGCCGGCGAGGGCGACGTCTTCATCTCCGCCGGCGTGGAGACCGTCTCCCGGTACGCCCGCGGCAACTCCGACGGCCTCCCGCCCGAGGCGCAGGCGCTGGTCGGCGGCGGCTGGGAGAACCCGCGCTTCGCGGCGGCGGCCGAGCGCTCGAAGGCCCGCGCCCAGGGCGGCGCGCCGGTCTGGACCGACCCGCGCGAGGCGGGCGAGCTGCCGGACATCTACCTGACCATGGGGCAGACCGCCGAGAACCTGGCCCAGGTCCACGACGTGACCCGCGCCGACATGGACGAGTTCGGCGTACGCAGCCAGAACCTCGCCGAGAAGGCCATCGCCGACGGCTTCTGGGCCCGGGAGATCACCCCGGTCACCACGCCGGACGGCACGGTGGTCGGCACCGACGACGGCCCCCGGCCCGGGGTCACCCTGGAGGCGGTCTCCGGCCTGAAGCCGGTGTTCCGCTCGGACGGCCGGATCACCGCCGGCAACTGCTGCCCGCTCAACGACGGCGCGGCCGCCGTGGTGGTCATGAGCGCCCAGAAGGCGAAGGACCTCGGGATCACCCCGCTGGCCCGGATCGTCTCCACCGGCGTGACCGCCCTGTCGCCGGAGATCATGGGCCTCGGCCCGGTCGAGGCCACCCGGCAGGCACTCGAGCGGGCCGGCATGACCATCGACGACGTCGACCTGGTGGAGATCAACGAGGCGTTCGCCGCCCAGGTGATCCCCTCGTACCGCCAGCTCGACATCCCGCTGGAGAAGCTGAACGTGATGGGCGGCGCCATCGCCGTCGGGCACCCGTTCGGCATGACCGGCGCGCGGATCACCGGCACCCTGCTCAACGCCCTCGACTGGCACGACAGGACCATCGGCCTGGAGACCATGTGCGTCGGCGGCGGCCAGGGCATGGCCATGGTGATCGAGCGCCTGAGCTGACCCCGGAGCCCGGCCCGCCCCGGCGGGCCGGGACCGGGAGGAGAACGCCTAGAGCGCTTCGCGGGTCGCCGTCACCTCGGCGGCGGCCCGCGCCAGCGCCCGGGGCGGCGGGGCCGCGGCGACCAGGTCGGCGGCCACCACCCGGAGCTGGTCGGGCAGCGCGAGGTCGTTGTCGAGCCGGGGCACCACCCGCCGGGGCTCGCCCGCGGCGTCGGCGGCCAGGTTGGCGACCTCCTGCACCAGCCGGTGCACCAGGTCGGCACGCGACACGTTGCCGCCGGCGGCCGTGGCCGACCAGCGCGGCTGCTGCCAGTGCCCGACCTGACGGACCAGCAGGTCCACCGCCCGGCTCAGCTCCCCTGCGCTCACCGCCCGAGTCTACGGACCCACCCTGCCGGGCGCGGGCGGGCGGGTGGAGGCCGGGTCAGCGGCGCAGGTAGCCGAGCAGGCGCAGGAACTGCCAGTAGAGGAAGACCAGGCCGGTCAGCAGGCCGAACGCGCAGAGCCAGGCGTAGCGGCGGGGCAGGCCGTCGCGTACCGAGCGCTCGACCAGGTCGAAGTCGAGGACGAAGCTGAACGCGCCGGCGACGATCGCCACCACCGAGAAGGCGTACGGCAACCAGCCGACCTCGCCGGTCAGTCCGTAGACCGCCAGCCCCTGCCGGCCGGAGACCAGGTACGCCAGCAGGTTGACCACGCTGAGCACGACGATCCCGAACAGCGTGCCGACGACCAGCCGGGCCAGCCGAGGCGTGGCCCGGACGAGGCGGGCCCGGTAGAGCAGCGCCATGCCGAGGAGGACCCCGAAGGTGCCCGTGACCGCCTGGACGACGACGCCCGGGTGGACCAACTCGAAGGCCCGGCTGGCCACCCCGAGCAGCAGCCCCTGGAGCAGGGCGTAGCCGACCATCGGCACCGGGTTGGTGATGCCGCGCCAGGAGATGACCACGACCAGCGCGATCCCGGCCAGCGCGGTGCCGGCCAGCGCGGCGGGGAGCCACGCCGCCGGCGGCACGAGCACCCAGGCCGCGGCGCCGGTGGCCCCGGTGAGCAGCAGCAGCCCGACCGTACGGGCCACGACGTCGTCGACGGTCATCGCCTCCGGGTCGCCGGCGCCCAGCACCCGGCTCTGCACCCGGACGGTCTCGTCGAACCGGGTGAGCACCGGGTTGCTGCTGCGCACGTCGCCTCCCTGCTCGGCGTACCCCCACGCAGTCACTCTGCCCCCGGCGGCCGGGCGGCGGCGCGAAACGCCGGGACCGGCGCGGATGCGGAAACGACGGCGCCCGCCCCCGCGGCAGCGGGGACGGGCTCCGGTCGGTCGCGGACGACGGTCAGTCGTCGCCCTGGAAGTAGCTCAGCAGGCGCAGGATCTCGATGTAGAGCCAGACCAGGCTCACCAGGATGCCGAAGGCGGCGACCCAGGAGTAGCGCTGCGGCAGGCCCATCCGGACGCCGTCCTCGATCTCCTTGAAGCTGAGCACGAAGCTCAGCGAGGCGACCACGATGCAGACCAGGCTGAAGCCGATCGCCAGCGGGCTGCCGTCACGCAGGCCGGTGTTGATGTCGAAGAGCGCGAGCACGAGGTTGATCATCATGACGGCGAAGAGGCCCGCCATCACGGCGATCATGCCCTTGACGAACTTCGGGGTCGCCCGGATGACCTTCGCCTTGTAGAGCATCGCCATCACGAAGAAGACGCCGAAGGTGGCGGTCACCGCCTGGAGCACGATGCCGTCGTAGAGCGAGTCGAAGAACTTGCTCACCATGCCGACGAAGACGCCCTCGACGACGGCGTACGCGACCACCAGCGCCGGGTTCGCCATCCGGGAGAACGAGATGATCAGGCCGAGCACCAGGCCGACCACCGCCGCGCCGATCCAGGCGGCACCGAGCAGGGCGTCCGGCACCAGCACCCAGGCGGCCGCGGCGGAGACGCCGAGGATGCCGAGGAGGGTGACGGTCTTGACCACCACGTCGTCGACCGACATGGTGTTGACGGCCGGCGGAGCCGCCGGGTAGCCGGCCTCCGTCGGGTACTGCTGGGGGTAGCCGGGCTGTCCATAGGGCCCGGTCGGGGCGTACCCGGCGGAACGCTCCCGCTCGGCCGCCTGGCCGAGCCGGGCGAGCACCGGGTTCGAAGTCTTCACTGTCAGGCCTCCCTCAGGGGGTCGTTGCACGTGAACGTGCCCCTCAAGAGTAAACGCCCAGGGCAGCCGCGTGGTGATCGCCAAGCTGAGCGGATGCTGAGAGTGGTGGGGTGCCCGGGGCGGGGGTCGAACCCGCACGCCTTGCGGCAGCCGCTTTTAAGGCGGCCGTGTCTGCCGTTCCACCACCCGGGCGGGTGACACCGGGCGCGTCGACACGCCTGGTGCAGTGTCACGGTAGCCGGTCGGCGGCGACCCGGCGTACCCCGACGCCCGGGTCGCACTAGGGTCGAGGCCGTGAGCAGCGCAGCCCCCACGGCCCCCGACGCCGCCCCTGACCAGGCCGTCCTCGCCGCCGACCGGCTGCCGCGCCGGCTCTCGCCGGCCCGCCTGCTGACGACGGTCTCCCGGCACCGGGCGGGCGTCACGGTCGGGCTCCTCTTCGTCGCGCTGGCCGGCTGGCTCACCCACGGGCTCTGGCCCGACCCGACGACCCGGGTCCTCGCGCTGAACCCGGCGGACCAGGCCCTCTACGAGTGGTTCCTCGCCGTCGACGCGCGGGCGCTGCTCGGCGACTTCGACCTGCTCACCGACCGGCTCAACGCGCCGGACGGGGTGAACTTGATGACCAACACCACGGTCATCGCGCTGGGGATCCTCCTCGCCCCGGTCACCCTGCTGCTCGGGGCACCGGTCACCTTCGCGCTGCTGGCGCTGGCGAACCTGGCCGGCACCGCCGTCGCCTGGTATCTGCTCTTCACCCGGACGCTGGGCGCCCACCGGGTCGCCGCCGCGCTGGGCGCCGCCCTCTGCGGCTTCGGCCCGGGCATGGTCTCGCAGACCAACAGCCACCTGCACATGACCGCCCAGTGGCTGGTCCCGGTGATCGTCTGGCTGGTGGTCCGGCTGCTGCGCGCCGCCGACCCCGCCGGCCGGGTCACCACCGACGGGCCGGACCGCCGGCGGGTCGTCAGCTCGGCCGTCGGCCTGGCGGCGGCGGTCACGGCGCAGGTCTTCATCGGCGAGGAGGTGCTCTTCCTCTGCGCGCTGACGCTGCTGGTGATGGCGGTCACGTACGCCGTGACGGACCGTGGCCTGGCCCGCCGCGCCCTGCCCGGCTTCGCCGGCGGGATGGTGCTCGCCGCCGGGCTGGCCCTGCTCGTGCTGGCCTGGCCGCTGTGGTTCCAGTTCGCCGGGCCGCAGGGCGTCGCGGACGGCATGTTCAGCCCGCACTACTTCTCGGCTGACCTGCGCAGCTGGTGGACGGTGTCGCCGCTGTCGGTGGTCGGCAGCGACGGAGCCGCCCGGCTGACCACCGGCCCGGCCGAGTACAACACCTTCCTCGGGTGGCCCCTGCTGCTGGTCACCACCGCCTGCGCGGTCTGGCTGGGTCGCCGCCCGCTGGCCGTCGCGTGCGTGGTCGGGGCGCTGGCGATGGGGGCGCTGTCGCTCGGCCCCCGGGTGGTGCTCGACGGTGAGCGCACCGCCGTGCCGGGGCCGTACACACTGCTCTCCGGGCTGCCCGTGGTGGACGGCGCGCTGCCGATGCGGTTCGCCCTCGCGACGCTCCCGCTGATCGCCACGCTGCTGGTGCTCGCGGCCGACCGGGCGCTGCGCGGCGCGGGCCGGGCCCGGCGGCTGGTCCCGGCGGCGGTCGGCGTGGCGCTGCTGCCGCTGCTGCCCGCCCCGCTGCCCACCGCCGAGCGCCCGCCGGTGCCGGAGTTCGTCACGGCCGGCCACTGGCGGCAGTGCGTCGAGCCGGGCGGGGTGCTGGTGCCGGTGCCGCTCGCCACGCCGCAGGAGCCGTGGCCGATGCGCTGGGCCACCGCCGCCGACGCCGCGTTCGGCATGCCGGAGGGCTTCTTCATCGGCCCGTACGGCCGGGGCGGCACGGCGGCTATGGGCACCTACAAGCTGCCCACGTCCGCCCTGCTGACGGAGGTCGCCAGACGCGGCGGGCAGCCGGTGATCGGGGACCAACAGCGGCGGCAGGCCGCGAAGGACGCCGACTTCTGGGGTGCCTCCTGCGTCGCGCTGGCGGTCGACACCCCGCACGCCGACAGCCTGCGCGGCACGCTGGAGCAGCTCTACGGGCCGTCGACCCGGATCGCCGACGCCTGGATCTGGCGGGTCTGACCGGCGCCCGCCCGCCCGCCGCGGCGCGGCGTGAACCCGCCCACACAGGCCGCAGGCCCCTCCGCTCGAGCGGAGGGGCCTGCGGTGGTGCTCGGTCAGGACCGGCTGGCACCGGCGGGCTGGGACGCCTCGGCGAACTCCTCGCGCGGGTCGTGCAGCTGGCCCAAGGCGACCACCTCGCGCTTGAGGAAGAACGCCAGGGACCAGTCGACCACCACCCGGACCTTCCGGTTGAACGACGGGATCCGGCTCATGTGGTACGTCCGGTGCATGAACCAGGCCGGCCAGCCGGTCATCTTGATCCCGTACACCTGGGCGACGCCCTTGTGCAGGCCGAGGCTGGCCACGCTGCCGGCGTGCTTGTGCTTGTACTCCACCGGCTCCCGGCCGCGCACCACGTTGGCGATGTTGTCGGCCATCCGGGCGGCCTGGCGGACCGCGTGCTGGGCGCTCGGCGAGCAGTAGTTGCCCGGCTCCTTGGTCAGGTCCGGCACCGCCGCGCAGTCACCGGCGCTCCAGGCGCCCTCGACCGCCCGGTCGCCGTCGACGATCTGGAGGGTCGGCAGGCAGGTGACCCGGCGCCGCTCGTCGCGGGGGAAGTCCGTCGCGTCCAGCATCGGCGACGGCTTGACGCCGGCCGTCCAGACGATGGTGTCGGAGCGGAAGCTGTCGCCGTCGGAGAGCTTCACCACCCCGTCGACGCAGGACTCCAGGCGGGTGTCCAGCCGGATGTCCATGTTCCGCTTGAGCAGCTGCTGGACCGTGTAGGCGCCCATGTCCCGGTCGACCTCCGGCAGCACCCGCTGGGTCGCCTCGACCAGCACCCAGCGCATGTCCTCCGGCTTGAGCTCCGGGTAGTACCTCAGCGCGTCCCGGGCCATGTCCTCCATCTCGGCGAGCGCCTCGATGCCGGCATAGCCGCCGCCGACGAAGGTGAAGGTCAGCGCGGACCGGCGGACCTCCGGGTCCGGCGTGACGGCGGCCACGTCGAGCCGGTCCAGCACGTGGTTGCGCAGGTAGATGGCCTCACCGATGGTCTTGAAGCCGATGCCGTGCTCGTGCAGGCCGGGGATCGGCAGCGTCCGCGAGACCGAGCCGGGGGCGACGACGACGTGGTCGTACGGGATCTCCCGGGTCGGGCCGCTGATCGGCTGCACGACGGCGGTCTTGCGGTCGTGGTCGATCCGCGTCACGGCGCCCGCCACCACCTTGCACCGCCGCAACTCGCGTCGCAGCGGCACCACGGAGTGCCGGGGCGAGATGTTGCCGGCCGCGGCCTCGGGCAGGAAGGGCTGGTAGGTCATGTGGGGCTGAGGGTCCACCACGATGACCTCAGCCTCACGGGAGCTGAGCTTCTTCGACAGGCGCAGGGCCGCGTAGAGACCGACGTGCCCGGCACCCACCACAAGGATCCGCTTCGGATTCACGTCATCTATCTTTCCCGGCGCGGCCCGGCTAATCCCGATCGCGCCCCTCTTCTGTGACGGAGCACAACCCCTGTGACCTGCGCAACTGCTGTTACCGGCAGGTTAACGGCGGCGCAGCAGCCACCCCAGCAACGCTGTCAACGCTATCGCCGCCAGTAGTCCGGCCGCGGTCGCGAGTTGGGATCCGGCGCCGTCGCCGAGGCCGCCGATCTCCACGAGAAGCACGCCGAGCACGAAGGTGCCCAGCAGCACCGCGCCGGCCCGCGCGAGCCAACGCACGATCACGTCCGGGTCGACCACCGCGTCGTACGGCAGGACGGCGGCCAGCGCGCAGAGGGTGTGCGTGAGGTAGAGCACGGCCGCCACGGCGAGCAGCCGCCAGAGCGCGATGGGCCGGCCGTACCCGTCGGTGGCGACCAGCCAGCCGCCGACCGTGACCAGCGCGGCGAAGGTCGGCCAGACCCGGCGCGGCCCGAGCGCCGGCAGCAGCGCCACCACGACCAGGGCGAGCAGCGGCTGGCCGAGGAGCACCTGCGACGGGTAGGCCACCACCAGCCCGACCAGCGTGGTGAGGAAGATGCCGGCGCGGACCAGCAGCGGCGTCAGGCTGACCCGGGCGGCGGCGTACCGCACCGCCCGGACCCGCTCGACCGGATTCATCGGGCCCCCACCCTCGGGGCGGTGGCCAGCCGCGCCACGTCCCGCAGCACCTGGTCGAGGCTGCCCGCGCCGGCCCAGCGCACCACCGGCACGCCGTGCTCCCGCAACTGCCCGATCATGGTGTCCCGGTCCAGCCGCCACAGCCGGTACGCCACCTCGGCCCAGCCCCGGTCCTTGGGCGGGGCGAGATCCGCCGGCAGGGTGTCCACCGCGACGACGAACCGCCCCGAGCGGGCCAGCCGGGCCAGCATCTGCGCCGACCGCTCGTCCAGCAGCGGGGTGAGGACCACCACCAGCGCGTCCGCGGAGAGCAACTGCGGCCCGAAGACCTGGTCGTACGGCTCGTGCGGGGAGGACTCGGCGCGCACGTCGAGCAGCCACTCCAGGACGGTCAGGTACTGCCGGCGGCCGGTGGCCGGGCGCAGCCGGCGGGCGGCCGGGCCGTACTCCAGCATCGACACCCGGTCGCCGCGGTGCAGGTAGTGCTCGGCGATCGCGGCGGCGGCCCGGACCGTGGTGTCCAGCACGGAGGCGGCGCCGGACACGCCACCGGAGCGGCCCGCCTCGGCGAGCACGTCGAGCAGCACCACCACCTCGGCGTCCCGGTCGGAGAGGGTGGCCGCGACGTGCAGTTGCCGGGCGCGCAGCGACACGCGCCAGTCGATCCGGCGCAGCCGGTCGCCCGGGGCGAAGACCCGCACGCCGGCCAGTTCCCCGCCCTCGCCGGGCCGGCGCGAGTGGTGCGCCCCGACCAGGCCGGCGGCCCGGGGCATCGCCTCGACCGCGTCGAACGGCTCGGTCCTCGGGTAGACCCGGACCCGGGCCGGCTCGGTGACCACCGCGCGGGAGACCAGCAGGCCCTGCGCGGCGGCGACCCGGGCGCCGGCCGGGCCGACCGGGTGCCTGCCCCAGCGCAGCGCCGTGCCGGCCAGTTCCAGGTCGACGGCCGCGTCGGTCGGGACGGCGGTCACGAAGGGCCGGTCGGCGACGGACGGGACGACGGCCGAGGGGGCGCCGGGCGCGGCCACCGCCCCGGCGATCGTGGCCCGCTCCACCCGCAGCCACGGCGAGACCCGGCTGCGGACCACCGCCACGTCGTAGTCGAGCACGTCCGGGTTGCCGACGCTGACCGTGCCGGTCAGCTCGCCGCCCTCGACCAGGTGCCCCTCGTCGGCGGAGATCCAGACCTGCGGCAGGGCGGCCGGGCGGCGGCGCAGCGCGTACGCGGTGCCGATCGCGAACGGGGCGGCCAGCACGATCAGGTCGACCCGGCCGAGCAGCACCCCCGCGATCAGCAGCAGGCCGGTGAGCAGCACCGCCCGGCCGAGCGCCCAGGTGGGCACCCAGCCGGTCGCGGGCTGCGGCCCCTGCTCCGGCGACTCGGTGCGGGGCGGCACGGCGGGCGCGACCATCAGTGCCCGGGCCGGCCGGCGGCGTAGCTGGGCAGCGCCCCGCTGGCCGGCGCCGGGGTCGCCTCCAGCACCTCGCCGACCACGAAGGACGGGTCGACGCGGCGCAGCCACATCTCCGGCCGCAGCGTGATCCGGTGCGCCAGCGCGGGCGCCGCGACCTCCTTGACGTCCTCCGGCACCACGTAGTCGCGGCCGGCCATCACGGCCCGCACCCGGGCCAGCAGCAGCAGCGCCAGCGAGCCGCGCGGCGAGGCGCCCACCAGCACCGACGGGTGCTCCCGGGTGGCGGCGGTCAGCGCGACGATGTAGCGACCGACGGAGTCCTCGACCACCACGTCCTCCAGCGCGGCCTGCATGGCGCGCAGGGTGGCCGCGTCGACCACGGGCTTGATGTCCGCCTCCTCGCGGCGGCGGGCCATCCGCCGGCGCAGCACCTCCCACTCCTCCTCGTGCTCGGGGTAGCCGAAGGAGACCCGCAGGAGGAACCGGTCGAGCTGCGCCTCGGGCAGCGGGTAGGTGCCCTCGTACTCGATGGGGTTGGCGGTGGCCAGCACGTGGAACGGCTCGTCCAGCCGGTAGGTGACGCCCTCGACCGAGACCTGCTTCTCCTGCATCGCCTCCAGCAGGGCCGACTGGGTCTTCGGCGGGGTCCGGTTGATCTCGTCGGCGAGGAGCAGGTTGGTGAAGACCGGGCCGGCCCGGAACGCGAAGTCGCCGCTGCGCTGGTCGTAGAGGAACGAGCCGGTGACGTCGGCCGGCAGCAGGTCGGGGGTGAACTGGAGCCGGCGGAAGTCCAGCCCGAGCGCCTGCGCGAAGGAGCGCGCCGTCAGCGTCTTGCCCAGGCCCGGCAGGTCCTCCAGCAGCACGTGCCCGCCGGCCAGGATGCCAGCGAGGACCAGCTCCAGCGCGTCCCGCTTGCCGACCACGACCTGACCGACCGCATCCAGCACCGACCGGGCGAGGTGGCCGACCTCCGCGGCGGGCATGCTGCGGTCCACGTCGTTCATATCTTCTCCAGTTCGGCGACGATCGCCGCGAGGTCGCGCGGCGACGGGGGGCGGCGGGAGGGCGTGCTGAGAAAGGTCCAGAGCCGGTCGCCCAGCAGGGCGCGGGCGCGGGCCGGGTCCGACTCGCGGGTCAGGCCGTGACGCTGGCGCAGCCGCTCGTCGGCCAGTTCGCCGAGCCGCGGCAGGACCCGCTCGGCGAACCGCTCCCGGCTGCTCCCGCACCAGTCCAGCGGGCGCTCCCAGCCGTTGATCGCGGTGCGCAGCGCGTCCCGGGCACCCCAGTTCCACGTGCCGTCGTCGTCGCCGGCCGGGCCCCGGGCACCGGCCCGGGACGGGGGCGGGGGCGCGAGGGCGGCGACGACCCGGCGCACCGCGAACAGCGCGACCACCCCGGCGACCAGGACCAGCAGGGAGACCCGGAGCCCCACCACGCGCAGGCCGGCGACCAGCACGACCACGACCGCCGCGATGCCGGCCAGGGCGCGGAACACCCGGCCGACCCGCCCGCCCCGGGACCGGCCGGCAGGCCCCGGCCGCTCCTCCTCGAAGCTCAGCAGGTCGTCGATGCTGGTGCTGCTCACCGCGCCACCTCATCACGCCGGGCGCACGCCCGCCACGACCCGGTCACGTCGGCACCCCGGCGTCGCCGGCGACCACGGCGGTCAGCTCGGCGCGGAGCCGGCGCAGCGCCGCACGGGCCTGGTCGCGGGTGCGCTCGTCGACGGGCCGGGTGGCGTACCGGGCCTCGCGGTAGACGTGCGCGAACTCGGCCAGCACGTCGGCGCTGACGATCGCCGGCACCCCCGCCGACGGGTCGCCCCGCAGCAGGCGGGTGACCAGGTCGGTGGGGGTGTCCCCGGCCAGCCGGGGCACACCGGCGCCGGCCGCGGCCTCTTCGAGGCGTACCCAGCAGGCGATGACCGCGGCGCGCGGGTCGGCGTCCGCGTCGTCCAGCTCCACCAGGCCGGCGTCGAGGGCGGCGGCCACCTCGAGGGCGGTGCCCTCGGCCGTACGCCGGTTCCGCTGCCGCGGCAGCGCCCGGGTGGTGTGGCGCATCGCGCCCCGGACCAGCGTCCAGGCGAGGTAGCCGAACGCGGCGAGCAGGGCCGACCCCAGCAGCACGAGGGCGACCGTGCCGAGCCACGGCGGGATGCTCGCCTGGGTGTCCTCGCCGGCACCCCGGGGATCGACGGGGATCGACGCGGCCGGCTCGGCGGTCGGGTATTCCGGCACGTAGGGGAGGTTGTCGGCGGCGGGCGGAATCCGGCTGGCGCCGATCGACGAGTGGGCGGACGCCAACGCGGCGACGGCGAGCAGGACGCCGACCGCGGCGACCGGCCACCACCTGCGTAGCACGCTCAGATCCATCCGGGGTTACCTCCGGGCCGCCGGGGGGTGCGTCGCGGGCCGACGCGTTCCGTCCGTCATCGCCACCGCCCCCGCGTGCCTCAGTCCACCCCGGCCAACTGCTTCGCCCGGGCGAACACGTCGTCCAGCATCCCTGGTGTCAGCCGTCCGGTGAAGGTGTTCTGCTGGCTGACGTGGTAGCAGCCCAGCAGCTCCGGTGCGGCCGTGCCGGACCAGTGTGCCCCATGACCGAACGCCGGTCGCGGGGCGGGCGGGCGCTGGCCGTACACCTGACGCAGCACCGGCCACCACGCGGACCAGGCGAAGGCGCCCAGCGCGACCACGACGCGCAGGGTGGGCCGGATCAGCGCGACCTCGCGGTGCAGCCACGGTGCGCAGGTGTCCCGCTCGCCCGGGGTGGGCTTGTTGTCCGGCGGCGCGCAGCGCACGGCGGCGAAGATGCGGGTGTCCCGCAGGGACAAACCGTCGTCGGCGGCGACGCTCGTCGGCTGGTTGGCCAGCCCGGCGCGGTGCAGCGCGGCGAAGAGGACGTCGCCGGAGCGGTCGCCGGTGAAGATCCGGCCGGTGCGGTTCCCGCCGTGCGCGGCGGGCGCCAGGCCGAGGATGGCGATGCGCGCGTCGGGGGCGCCGAAGCCGGGCACCGGCCGGCCCCAGTACTCCTGGTCGCGGAAGGCCGCCCGCCGCGTGCGGGCCACCTCCTCGCGCCACTCGACCAGGCGGGGGCAGGCGAAGCAGTCGCTGACGGCGGCGTCGAGGTCGGCGAGGTCGGTCGCCCGCGCGGCGCGGGCGACCACCTCGTCGGGCGTACGCGGCTCAGCCAAGCTTGGCCCGGAAGAGTTCGAGGGTGCGCGCCCAGGCGGTGGCGGCGGCGCGCTGGTCGAAGTTCTCCGGCCGGTCCTCGTTGAAGAAGGCGTGCGCGGTGCCGGGGTAGTCGTAGGTCTGGCAGGTGCCGCCGGCGGTCTCGACGGCGCGGCGGACGGTCTGCACGCCGTCGGCGGCGGAGGTGCCGTCGGCTTCGGAGCAGTGGATGAGGGCGGCCTTGCCCGCGTAGTCGGCCCACTCGGAGCGCATCCCGTCCCAGGGCAGCCGGGGGTAGAAGGCGGCGGTGGCGACGATCCGCTCGGTGCGGCTGGCCGCCCACAGGGCCAGGCTCGCGCCGGCGCAGAAGCCCGCGCAGCCGACCTTGCCGGTGACCTCGGAACGCCCGGCGAGGTAGTCCGCCGCGGCGGCGATGTCCGCCGCCGCCTCGTCCATCTGCGGGCTGTTCAGCATCTGGCGCGGCTCGTCGGGCTTGCTGGCCGGGCCGCCGTGGCGGAAGTCCGGGGCGAGGGCGACGAACCCGGCCTCGGCGAACCGGTCCGCGACGGAGGTGATGTGGGGCACGAGCCCCCACCAGTCCTGGATGACGATGACCGCTGGGCTGGCCGCACCGCCGGACGGTATCGCGAGATACCCCTCGCGCGTACCCCCGTTGCTGGTGAAGCTCACCATTTCGCCCATCGGCCCGTCCTCCTAGCGGTCAGTCATCGTTGGCTGGTCGCCCAGTGGTCCTACGTGCCGGTAGCCTGCCACGCCGTGCGCGCCCCGGGGAAGACGCCGGGACAGTGGCATTCACCTCCCGTTCGCCGGCCGTACGCGGAGACGCCGACGGCGGCGCGGACCGTCGTCCGCGCCGCCGTCGGCGGTGCCGTGGGGCCGGTCAGGCCTTCTTGGTCAGGCAGAGCAGGTAGCCCGTCTTGCCCGGCTCGATGCTGTAGAAGACGTAACCGTCCTGGTCTTCCTTGATGTACTGCTCGCACGCCTCGCCGGAGCGGGCCTGCGCCTCGGTCTGCCCGTCGACCCGACCGACCACGTTGTACACGGCGTCGGTGGAGGTGCACTCGACGACCTTCGCGCCGTCGACCTCCTCCTCCTTGGTGCCGGTCACCTCGGGCAGCTCGGCGATGCAGTCGCCGACCTTGGCGTCGGCGGTCTCGTCCTTGTTGAGGAAGTTGCCGATCGCCGAGCCGACGCCGAACTTGAGCCCCGCGACGACCAGGAACGCGACGATCGCGCCCACGATGCCGAGCACCTTCTTGGAGCCGGACTTCTTCGTCTCCGGCCCTGCCGGTGGCGGCGCCTGGACGGCCGACGGGGGCTGCGCGGCGTCCGGCGCGGGGGGCGGTGCGACCTGCTCTGACACGGGTTGTCCTTCCGAGGGGTGGATGAGCAGACGACACCGTAGCGATCGGGTACGACGGCCGCCGCCCCGTCGACCTCATCCGTTCAGCTATTTCCCAGCTTTCCCGGACGCGATCCTGTTCACGTCCGGCTCGGCGCCGGGGTGGCCGGGGCCGCCTCCGTCGCGGGCGGGGCCTCCGTCGCGGTCGGGACCGCGGTAGGTCCGGCCGTCGGGCTGCCCGTCGGGACCGGGCCGGACGGGTCGGCCGACGCGGTGGGCGCCAACGGGGGCAGGCCGGGCGCGGGCCGGGTGGCCGCCGGTGGGCGCGGCGCGAACGGCGCCTCGTCGGGGCAGTACGGGTACGGGCGCAGCAGCGGGTTGCCGACCCCGTTCGGGTCCCGCCCGTCCGGGCAGTGCGGGTAGCCGAGGCGGATCGGGTCGCCGTTCTGGTCGAAGAGCCGGGCGTTCTCCACCAGCCGGCCCTCGCTGTCGTAGACGTAGACGTCCCGGACGTGGGAGTACCGGTCGTCGACCGAGATGTGCTCGTAGCCGAAGTCCCCGGAGCCGACGCGGCCGTTCACGTCGGTCAGGCCGATCAGCCCGAAGACCACCAGCACCGCCGTGCCGGCGTGCAGCAGCCGCCGCTTGGGCCGGGTCAGGCTCGGCGTGTGGTGGCCGAGCCAGATCGAGGCGAGCACGCTGCCGGCGAGCAGCACCAGGCCGGCCAGCGCGCTGCCGTTCAGCTCGGGCAGCACGCCGAACGAGTCACCGGTGGTGGCCACCGTGACGAGCATGGCGGCCAGGTAGCCGCGCAGCACCCACCAGGCCGGCCGGAGCAGCCGGAGGAACTCGCTCGCCGAGGCGTACCCCAGGGGCGGTCCGAGTTGGACGTCCCAGCGCTGCGCCCGCGCGCGGAGCCGGTCCACGGCGGCACCCAGGCGGCGGTCGAGGCGACGGCCGCGGGCGACGGCGCCGACCCCGGCGGCGGCGCGCAGCTCGGCCGCGTACGCCTCGGGCGCGCCGAGCCGCTCGACCAGCGTGCCGTCGGCCTCGACGGCGACCTCGGCGAGGTGTTCCGGCAGGTCCTCGGTCAACTCGTCGCGGTGCGCCGGCGGCAGGTCGGCCAGTGCGGCCCGCACCCGTGCGACGTAGTCCGCGATCTCCTGCTCCGTGACGGTCATGCCGCCATCCCCCGATCGTCGAGCAGTGCGTCCATGGTGGTGGCGAACGAGCGCCAGAGCTTGCCGTAGCGGGTGAGCTGGTCCCGGCCGGCGGCGTTGAGGGAGTAGTACTTGCGGTGCGGGCCGGACTCGCTCGGCACGACGTAGGTGGTCAGCAGGCCGGCGGCGTAGAGCCGGCGCAGCGTGCCGTAGACCGAGGCGTCGCCGACCTCCTCCAGCCCGGCCTCGCGGAGCCTGCGCAGGATGTCGTAACCGTAGCCGTCCTCCTCGCGCAGGACGGCGAGAACCGCGAGGTCCAGCACGCCCTTCAGGAGCTGTGTGGTGTCCACGCTTTGCACACTACTGCGCATTGCGAAATAGTGTCAAAGGAACGCGCCGCGCGGCGGGTCAGGCCGCGCGGCGCGCCGCCTCGTCCGCGATCCGCAGCAGATCCCGGAGTACGTGCACCAGCGCGCGAGCCTGCGCCAGGTCGATCGGCCAGCGCTCCGGGTCGTCGCCGGCCGACAACTCCAGCAGGACGCCGGCCGGAGCCAGCCGCCCGACGTCCATCTGCCAGAGCGCGGCACGCACCTGGATCACCTCGTCGCCGCGCGGCGCGGCCGGCCGCAGGCGGGACAGGTGCAGCGCGCTGGTCCCGCAGCCGCTCTCGGGCACGCACCACGTCGGGTGGAGGCGTCGGATCGTCACGTCATCGCCCCTCGTCGGGTTGTGAGGGCACTGTGGGCCCCGGGTCGCCCCCATCATCGTGACCATCCGACTACGGTCGGAAGTCACGCGGCGGGCACCGGCCGGCGGTGGCCCGCCCGGCCCGACGTGTGAAGCCCGGTGAGCGAGGTGTGATGACCAGACCCCAACTGTCGACGCTGGATCTCCTGGCCGGCGAGCTGCGGCGGCTGCGCACCGAGCGCGGGCTGAGCCAGGAGGAACTGGCCCGGCGGATCAACTACTCCGGCTCGCTCGTCGGGATGGTGGAGATCGGCCGGCGTACGCCCTCGCTCGACTTCGTCCGGCGCGCGGACGAGGCGCTGGACAGCGGCGGCCTGCTCGGACGGATCCTGCCGCTGGTCAGCGTGGAGACCGCGCCGGCCTGGTTCCGGCCGTGGGTGGCCGTCGAGCAGGAGGCGGCCACGCTGTGGTGGTTCGAGATCTCCGTCCTGCCCGGCCTCCTCCAGACCGAGGGCTACGCCCGCGCGGTCCTCGCCGGCGGCGGGCTGCACTGCCCGGAGCAGATCGAGCAGCGGGTCACCGCCCGACTCCAGCGACAGCAGATCCTCGACCGCGCCCAGCCACCGCAACTGGTCGCGGTCATTGACGAGGGCATCCTGCGCCGGCCAGTGGTCGACCAGTTCGGGGTGATGCGCGAACAGCTTGAGCATCTGATCGCGTTGTCGGCGCGTCCGCACGTCCACCTGCATGTTGTTCCGACCGAGGTAGGCGTCTACCCCGGCCTTGCCGGGCCGTTCATCCTGGCCGGGTACGCCGACGGAGGCTGGGTGGCGCATCTCGACAGCCCGCTGCGCGCCCAGGTGCTGGACCGCGCCGAGGAGATTGCCAGCCTGCACCGCAGGTGGGAAAGTGTCCGCTCAGAGGCGCTGTCCCGGCGGCAGTCGCTGACCCTGATGCAGGAAGTGGCGAAGACATGGAGCTGACCGACGCCCGGTGGCGCAAGTCCACCCGCAGCGACAACGGCGGCGCCTCGTGCGTGGAGGTCGCCGACAACCTGCCCGGCGTGGTGCTGGTCCGCGACAGCAAGGACCGCTCGGGCCCCGTGCTCACCTTCGGCCCGACCGCCTGGTCCCACTTCGTCGCCGGCGTCGCAGGGCGTCACCCGCGCTAGCCGTACCGGATCCGCGCTCTACTGCCAGGTGGCGGTGTCGGGGTCGATGCCGTGGGCACGTGCACTGGCGTCGACGCTTTGCCGAAACCACGTGGCGAGGCCGGCGCGGATGCCGTCGTAGTGGGCAGCAAATGCCGGATCGGCCTCGAACATGCGGCCGAGACAGACCTGCATCTGCCTGGTGAGGGGAAAGTACGACGTGAAAACCTCACGGTGCCGCTCGACGAGTTGATTCGCTTCGGGTCTGCCAGGGGCGACACCGGCGTCCACCGCGTCGCCGAGGGCACGGTCGAGGTCAGCGACGGCGTCGGCGATGGCCTGCCATTCCTCCGGACTGCGAGAGGCTGAGCGTTCGGCGTACTGCTGCCATTGCGCCGTGTCTCCGTAGCGCTGACGGGCTTGGGCGGGCCAGTCCGTGTTCCACTTGGGGCCGAAGATCGCGGCCTGCTGCTCGACGGTCAGCAGCAGGCCGCGCTCGTGGGCGGCGATCATCCGATCCAGGCCGGCGCTGAGCTGCTGGAGGCGGTCGATCCGTTGGGCCACCTGGGTGCGCTGCGCGCGCAGTGCGCCGGGCACGTCCACGGTCGCGTCGTCCAAGATGGCCCGAATCCCGTCCAGATCGAGGCCGATCTCCCGGTAGACGACGATGCGGTACAGGCGTTGCAGATCGCCAGCGGTGTAGAGCCGGTATCCGGCAGTCGTGCGCAGCGACGGTCGCGCCAGACCGATGTCATCCCAGTGGTGCAGCGCGCGGACTGTCACGCCCAGACGCGTCGAGACCTGACCGACGGTCAGCCCATCGACGTCAGTGGCATCAGGCATGCTCCTCATTGTCGCCGCGACCGCCGCCCGGTGGGGTGATCCCCATGGCTTCAAGGTTCCGCGCCTCCCGACTGGCCGGATCAAAGGGCTTCGCCGCAGTGAAGACGATCCGCGCGTTCTCGGGGGTGACCACCTCCACATCGCGGGTGTTCCATGGAGTGTCCCGCGGGCCATCGACCGAGTTCGGGCTCAACGCACGACAGGCCTCGACAAGGGAATCGATCTGGTTGAGCACGCACGCGAAACTGACGCTCATCGCCGGCGCCTGCGCCGGAACGCTCGCCGCCGAGACGAGGAGCACGTCCTGGAACGCCCACCGGCGCAGGTGCACGAGCGTGCCGGGGATGCTGAACAGCTCGAAGAACCCGAGCCCACGAGTCCAGAAGTCCACCGACGCCGCCAGATCGCTCGTGGGGATCGACGCGAACGCGGGCATTCCGTAGATGCCCCGGAACGGCTCCGGCGCAACCGCATCCGGGCCGGGATCGGGCACGGGACTGATTTCAAAAGCGTCGTAGTGATCACTCATGCACCCCACCCTCCGGCCTCACGCGGCGTGAGGGTCAAGCCGGATCTGTGAACCGAGTCTCCACGCACGGATCAGACATAGAGCTTGCGGAGTTCCCGGGCGATGTCGGAGACCTCGGTCATCGCGCCGCTGGCCACCGACATCACGAAAGCTTCGGCCTGATCGACGTCGACATCGCGGATCGGGACCTCGTTGAGGGCCAGGAAGACACGCGCCGCCGCCCAGGCGAGACGCTTGTTCCCGTCGATCAGCGCGTGGTTCATGCAGATCGAGTGCAGCAGCGCGGCGGCCTTGCCCCACAGTTCGGGGTAAGCCTCCTGGCCGAACGCAACCGTGGCGGGCCGCACGACCGCGGAGGAGAGCAGGCCGGGATCACGCACCTGCGGTGCCTCGCCGAGGACGATCGAGGCGATCTCCATCAGGTCGTCGACGTCCAGGTAGTTGATCACTCGGCAAGTCGCCGCAGCAGCTCGGCGTCACGGTCCGCGACCTCGCGGGCAAGACCCTGTACGCGGGCGCGACGGCTGCGAGCAGCCACGTACTCCTCCACCGCCACGACGATGGTGGCGTTCATCGACCTGTGCTCCTGCTCGGCGAGAGCCTTCAGCCGCTCGTGCAGACCGTCGGGGAGATTGACCGTGGTGACCATATGGAAATCATACCGCTGGTGACCAGCGGATTCCGGGTCGCGCGACCTCAGGCCAGCGACCAGGCGATGCCGTCGAGGATGTCGTGCTCGGAGGCGACCACCGAGGCCATCCCGGCCCGCTCCATGATCACCCGGAGCACCAGGGCGCCGGCGCCGATCACGTCCGCCCGGCCCGGGTGCATCACCGGGATCGCGAGCCGCTGCTCCCGGCTCTTGCCGAGCAGGTCGGCCGTCACGTCGGCCACCGCCTCGTACGACACCCGGGCGTGGTGGATGCGGCCCGGGTCGTACTCCTGGAGGCCCTGGGCGATGGCGACCACGGTGGTGACCGACCCGGCGAGCCCGACCAGGGTGGCGGCCTGCCGGCCCGGCACGGCCGCCAGCGCCCGGTCGACCGCGACGGCGATGTCGGCCTGCGCGGCGGCGACCTCGGCCATGCCCGGCGGGTCGCCGTGCAGGTGCCGCTCGGTCATCCGGACGCAGCCGATGTCCATCGAGATGGCCGCCTCGACGCCGCCGGCGCGGCTGCCCACGACGAACTCGGTCGAGCCGCCGCCGATGTCGATGACCAGGAACGGTTCCTCGGTGCCGGCGGGCAGCCCGCGCACCGCGCCGGTGAAGGAGAGCCGCGCCTCCTCGTCGCCCGTCACCACCTCGGGCGCGACCCCGAGGGTCCGCTCGACCATCTCCCGGAAGTCGGCGGCGTTGGAGGCGTCCCGGGACGCCGACGTGGCGCACATCCGGACCCGCTCCGCGCCGAGTTTCTCGATCTCGGCCGCGTAGGAGGCCAGCGCGACGCGGGTGCGCTCGATGGCCTCCGGGGCCAGCCGGCCCGTCTTGTCGACGCCCTGGCCGAGGCGGACGATCTCCATCCGCCGGCTCAGGTCGACCAGCGGCGCGTCCGGGCCCGCCGAGGGATCGGGCAGGTCGGCGACCAGCAGTCGGATCGAGTTGGTCCCGCAGTCGATGGCGGCCACGCGCGTCGTCACGGCAGCAACCCTACGGCAGGATCCGGGGCTTGTTCGCCGCCCACCCGCACCGGGCTGGGGCCACGGGCGGATGCTCCCATGGAGGTCAAGGGGTGAGGGCGGCGAAGTCGGCGCGTAGGGTGTCGGCGGCCGGACCTCGCCTACCGGCCGGTGGCTACCCCCAGTTCCGGGCAGCGAGGGCGTAGGGGCCGAACCTGCCCCAGGCGACCAACACCGCCAACGCGAGCACCACCAGGTTGCCGATGCTGTGGGGGTATTCTCCCCGGCCGATGTGCACGATCCCGCCGCCGAGCATGACAACGGCGAGACCGGTGGCGGCGATCGGAGTGAGCACAGGCGCGATCAAGGTGAGGGCGGGAAGGACCAGCCCGGCCGCGCCGAGCACCTCCAGGACGCCGATCACCTTCACCATTCCGGAAGAGAAGTCGACCACCCACGGCATCAACGGGACGAGCGAGTCCTTGGCCATGACGACCTTCATGCCGCCCGCCCCGGCGAACAGGACGGCGAGGAGGCCCTGGGCGACCCAGAGAACGATCTTCAACGTAACTCTCCATAAAACGAAGGGAACCCTGCGGTTAAGCGGTGCGCCAACCGTACCAGAAACGCAGGGCACCCTTCACTTCGTAGGATTGGGTCATGAGATCTGGTAAGGGGCTGCGGAGGGACGCCGAACTCAACCGGGTACGCGTCGTGGCGGCAGCCCGTGCGGTGTTCGGCGAGCGCGGGCTGGAGGCACCACTCGAGGACGTGGCCCGGCGGGCCGAGGTCAACATCGCCACCCTCTACCGGCACTTCCCGAAGCGGGAGTCACTGATCGAGGCGGTACTGACCGATCGGCTGAACGAGCTGGCCGACCTCGCCGAGCAGGCCGTTCGGGCACCCGACCCCGGGGCCGCCTTCCGCGACTTCGTCGAGCGGGTGTGTGCGATGCAGGCCGCCGACCGAGCGGTGACCGAAGGCTTCACCGCCTGTTTCCCCAACTCGCCCGGCATGGAGGAACCCCGGTCCCGGGCGCTGGGCGCACTGGATGCCCTGATCCGGCGCGCCCAACAGGAGGGCCAGCTGCGCTCCGACGTGACGGGCGCCGACGTCATGCTGTTCCTGATGGCCAACGCCGGCGTGCTGCGCTCCACCCGGCAGGCGGCGCCGGGGGCGTGGCGGCGCCTGGTGGCGCTACTGCTCGACGCCTGCCATCCGGAGGGCTTCGCATCCGCACTGCCCCCCGTCCCCACTTCCGAGGAGCTGCACGACGCCATGGTCGCCACCCGCCCCGGCCGCTGACCAGCGAACGGTCGGTCAGAGGCGCAGCAGCATCCGGGTGTTGCCGAGGGTGTTCGGCTTGACCCGTTCCAGGTCCAGGAACTCGGCGACACCCTCGTCGTAGGAGCGCAGCAACTGCTCGTAGACGGGCTGCGGCACCGGCGCGCCGTCGATCTCGGTGAACCCGAACGACCCGAAGAACCGGGTCTCGAAGGTGAGCACGAAGATCCGGGCCACGCCCAGCTCGCGGGCGGCGTCGATCAGCTCCGCGACGATCCGGTGGCCGAGCTTCCGGCCCCGGCAGGACGGGTCGACCGCCACCGTCCGGATCTCGGCCAGGTCCTCCCACATCACGTGCAGCGCGCCGCAGCCGATCACCGCGCCGTCGTCCGCCCGGACCGCGACCCGGAACTCCTGCACGTCCTCGTAGAGGGTGACGGTGGCCTTGCTGAGCAGCCGCCGGTCGTCGGTGTAGGTGTCGACCAGCCGCCGGATGCCGCGCACGTCGGAGGTGCGCGCCCGCCGCACCACGATCTCGTCGGCCCCCGTCACGCCCGCGCCCGCCGTCGTCACTCGGCCGCCGGCGCGTCCACGCAGGGGCCGGCCGCCCACCACTTCTCCACCAGCGCCAGCGTCTCGTCGCCGAACGGGTTGACCCCCGGCCCGGCACCCAGCGCGTGCCCGAGGTGCACGTGCAGGCACTTCACCCGGCCGGGCATGCCGCCGGCGGAGATGCCGGCGATCTCCGGGACCTCGCCGATCGCCTCCCGGCGGGCCAGGTAGTCCTCGTGCGCGGCGCGGTAGCGCGCGGCCAGCTCCGGGTCGGTGGCCAGCCGGTCGGCCATCTCCTTCATCAGCCCGGCCGACTCCAGCCGGCTGCACGCCGCCGTGGCGCGGGGGCAGGTCAGGTAGAACAACGTCGGGAAGGGCGTGCCGTCGGCCAGGCGCGGCGTGGTCTCCACCACGTCGGGCAGGCCGCAGGGGCAGCGGTGGGCGACCGCCCGGGTGCCCCGGGGCGGGCGGCCGAGCTGCGCGGCCACCGCGGCCAGGTCGGCCTCCGTGGCCGGCTCGCGCTTCGGCGGGGGTACGGAGTCCGCCGCCGGCTCCTGCGGTGGTACGACTGTCACGGTGCCCATCTCTCGTTCGGTGCTCGGGTGCTGCTCACTTGTCGGGCTGGTCGCCGTTGGCGGCCCGCACGCTGGACCAGAGGGTGTCATACCAGGGGTCGGGCGTGGCCGGCTTCGCCGACTGGGCGGCCCCGCCGGCGGCGTCCCGCGCGGCGCCCTCGGGGTCGGAGAGCACGACCAGCAGCGTCTCGTCGGGGCGGACCATGAAGAACCGCTCCCGGGCCTTCGTCTCGATGTACGCCGGGTCCTGCCACTTGGCCGCCTCGGCGGAGAGGCCCTCGATCACCTCGCGCTGGGCCGCCTGGGCGGCCTCCATCCGCTCGATGTCGGCCTGCTGGTCGAGGTAGACCCGCACCGGGTAGGTGTAGGCCAGGGCGAGCGCGATCAGCACCGCGAACAGCACGGTGGCCCGCCCGGTGAGGCCCCGGGAGCGGGGTGCGGTGAGCCGCTTGACCGTGCCGCCGGCCGCCGTACGACGGGCCCCGGCGGGCCGGTTCGCGGAGCGTACGCCCTCGGCGCCCCGGGCCGTCCCCGGTGCGCGACCGGCGGTGGCACGCGGCTCGGCGCGGACGCCGCCGTCGCGGACCGAGGCCCGGGCGCCCCGGGCCCCGCCCGGCCGGCCGGAGTGACCCGGCCGGCGGGCGGGACGCTGACCACCCGGTGTGCGGCGCTGCTGCATCGTCACACCCCTCCCCCGAGGTTCGCGCGTCTCAGGCCGAACGGTAGCGCGGGAACGCGCCCGCCCCGGCGTACCGCGCCGCGTCGGCCAACTCCTCCTCGATCCGCAGGAGCTGGTTGTACTTCGCGACCCGGTCCGAGCGGGCCGGGGCACCAGTCTTGATCTGGCCGCAGCCGGTGGCCACCGCCAGGTCGGCGATGGTGGTGTCCTCGGTCTCGCCGGAGCGGTGGCTCATCATGCACTTGAAGCCGGCCCGGTGGGCGAGGTCCACCGCGTCCAGGGTCTCGGTCAGCGAACCGATCTGGTTGACCTTGACCAGGACCGCGTTGGCGGCGTTCTCGGCGATGCCGCGGGCGATCCGCTGCGGGTTGGTGACGAACAGGTCGTCGCCCACGATCTGGATGCGGTCGCCGACGGAGGCGGTGAGGGTCTGCCACCCGGTCCAGTCGTCCTCGGACAGCGGGTCCTCGATCGACACGATCGGGTAGTCGCCGATGAGCTTGGTGTAGTAGTTGCTCATCTCCTCGGCGGTCTTCGCGGCGCCCTCGAAGGTGTAGGTGCCGTTGTCGAAGAACTCGGTGGCGGCCACGTCGAGCGCGAAGACGATGTCGGTGCCGAGCCGGTAGCCGGCCTTCTCGACCGCCTCGGCGATCAGGTCCAGCGCGGCGGAGTTGGTGGGCAGGTTCGGCGCGAAGCCGCCCTCGTCGCCGAGGCCGGTGGAGAGGTCCTTCTTCTTCAGCACCGACTTCAGCGCGTGGTAGACCTCCGCGCCGGAGCGCAGCGCCTCGCGGAAGCTGGGCGCGCCGATCGGCGCGATCATGAACTCCTGGATGTCGACGTTGGAGTCCGCGTGCGCGCCGCCGTTGAGGATGTTCATCATCGGCACCGGCAGCAGGTGCGCGTTCGGGCCGCCCAGGTAGCGGAAGAGGCTCAGCTCCGCGCTGCCGGCCGCCGCCTTGGCCACGGCCAGGGAGACGCCGAGGATGGCGTTCGCGCCCAGCTCGGACTTGCTGTCGGTGCCGTCGATGTCGAGCATCTTCTGGTCGATCAGCCGCTGCTCGCTGGCCTCGTAGCCGATGAGCTCGTCGACGATCTTGTCCTCGATGTTCGAGACCGCCTTCTCGACACCCTTGCCCTGGTAGCGGTCGGCGTCACCGTCGCGCAGCTCGATCGCTTCGAAGGCGCCGGTGGAGGCGCCGGAGGGCACCGCCGCACGGGCGATCGTGCCGTCGTCGAGCCCGACCTCGACCTCGACGGTCGGGTTGCCCCGCGAGTCCAGAATCTCCCGCGCGACGATTCCCTCGATGGTTGCCACTGAGTCGCTCCTCGTTTGTGTGGTTCCGGTCCGGTTCGGGCCGCGACGGTGCGGCTGAGGCAGGTGTTGAACGCAGCGTATCGGGCGGCCGTCGGACGCGGGCGGTCCGGGCGCACGGGGACCGGATCCGGAACCCGCCCTCCGGCGGCGCTTTACACAGACATTCCCGAATTCTCGGGCCTCAACCGGCAACGGGTTTGCGCGCGGTTGACCCGATCGGCCACGCTGTTCGCCATGCCCGCCGCCTCGACCACCCTCCGCATGCTCGCCGTGTCGGTCATCGCGTCGCTCACGGTGACCGGCTGTCAGACCCTGGACGACGCCGGCCGGGCGATCGGGCGGGCCGACCTGGTCAACGACGTGGCCGCCCGGCTGGACGGGGCGCTGGAGCTGACGTACTCGGCCGACTACCAACTTCCCGGCGGGCAGACCGCCACCATCGTCCAGGCCCAGGAGCCGGCCCGCTCCGCCTACACCTGGCCGGGCGGCAAGCTCACCGTCACCCCGGAGGCGACCACCCGCTGCGAGACCGCCGCCGGCCGGGCGACCTGCACCCTGGAGGCCCCGCCCGCGCCCAACGCGAAGCCCTCGGTGGCCCTGTTCACCGAGGCCAAGCAGCAGGGCCTGGTCACGCCGCCGATCGTGGTGGGGCTGCTGACCGCCGCCGCGCTCGAACCGGACGCGGTGATCACGCAGAGCGACACCACCCTCGCCGGTCGCCATGCCACCTGCGTCGACGTGGAGCGGTCGAGCGGCGACTTCATCGCCTGCGTGACCACCGAGGGGGCGCTGGGCAGCTTCACCGGCCAGGTCGACGGCAAGCCGGTCGAGCTGGCCCTGCACCGCTACCGCGAGACGGTCGACGCCACCGCGTTCGCCCTGCCGTCCGGCGCCGGCGTGGTGGACCGCCGGACGACCACCTCGTGACCGGCCCGGCCGCCGCCCCGAACCCGGCCGGCACGGCCGCCACCCCGTCCGGTGCGGCTGGTGGGCACGCGGCGTCGGGTCGCGGACGACCGGGCGGGTTCGTCCCCGGGGCCGACCGCGCCGTCGCGCCCGCGCCGACCGACCTGGCCCTGCCGGTGGCCGGTCGCAAGCTGCTGACCGCCGCCGACGGCGCCGTCCTGCGGGTCGCCGACCTGCCGGCCGACACCGCGTGGGTGCCGCTGGGCACGCTGGACGGCGTCCCCGCGTGGGCGGCCGAGGCGACCGGGCAGGAGGAGCTATCCGGGGCGACGGGGCTGCCGGCCCGCTGGCGCGGCTGGGTGTCGCTGGCCGCCGAGGTACCCGAGCCACTCGCCACGCTGGCCGGCCGGGCGCTGACGGTGGTCGACTGGCGGCGTACGCACCGGTGGTGCGGGGCCTGCCGGGCCGAACTGGCCGACGTGCCCGGGGAGTCGGCCCGGCGCTGCCCCGACTGCGACCTGTACGTGCCGATGCGGCTCTCCGCCGCCGTGCTGGTGGCGATCACCCGTCCCGGGCCGGCCGGCCGCCCCGACGAGCTGCTGCTGGTGCGGCACGCGTACGGGCCGACCGCGCTGTGGGCGCTGGTCGCCGGGTTCGTCGAGGCCGGCGAGACGCTGGAGGCGGCCGCCCACCGCGAGGTCGGCGAGGAGGTCGGGCTGACGCTGGCCGGGCTGGCCTACTTCGGCAGCCAGCCGTGGGCGCTCTCCGGCCCGAACGTGCTGCTCACCGGCTTCACCGCCACCGCCGCCGACCCAGGCGCCGAGCCGGTCGTGGACGGGCGGGAGCTGACCGAGGCGCGCTGGTTCCCGCTCGACCGGCTGCCGGCGGAGCTGCCGCCCGCGTACTCCATCTCGCGCTGGCTGATCGACGCGACGGCGACCGCCGCGCGGCGGTGAGCGTGCCCTGCGCGTGCTCTACCGTGCGGGGCGCTACGCGTGCTCTACCGCGCGGGGCGCGGCGCGTGCGCTGTTAGGAGGGGGCCCTTCCTCTACCGAAAACGTTAACTAGTTGCCCTTCCTTACACGCCGAGCAGGGTGCGCAGGTGGCGCGGGGGCGGGCAGTCGTGGGCGAGCATCGCGTCGTGCCAGTCGCGCACCGACACGCCGGCCGGGCGGGCCGCAGCGATCTCGGCCACCTCGCTGTAGCCGACGAAGTACGTCGAGAGCTGCGTCGAGGTGAGCAGGGCGCGCCGCCACTTGCCGGCCGCCTCGCCCTCCTCCTGGAAGCCCCGCCCGGTCAGCAGGGCCATCGCCTCGGCCTCCGGCAGCCCCTCGCAGTGCACGAGCTGGTCCAGCAGCGCGTTGATGGTCATCCGGAGCTGCATCTTGAGCTGTTGCAACCGGACCGGCAGGCCGCCGAAGCCGAGGCCGACCATCAGCTCCTCCGCGTAGACCGCCCAGCCCTCGATGAACGGCCCCGACTCGGTCAGCGCCCGGACCCGGGTGGGGCCGACGTGCCGGCGGGCGTGGGCGAGCTGGAGGAAGTGCCCCGGCATCGCCTCGTGCACGGTCAGGTTGCGGATCATGTGGTCGTTGTATTCCCGGTAGAACGACTCGACCCGCTGCGCGGGCCAGTCCGCCGGGGTGGGCGCGATGCAGTAGAAGGTCGGCACGGCCGCCGTCTCCAGCGGGCCCGGCGAGTCGCAGTAGGCGACCGCGACGCCCCGGGCGAACTCGGGCATCTCCTGGATCACGCAGGGGTCGTCGACCAACGTGACCAGGTCGTGGGCGCGGACGAAGTCGGTCGCCTCGTCCAGGGTCACCGAGGCGAGCGCCACGATGGTGTGGTCGTCGGGGTGCTCGGCGGCCAGCAGGTCCAGCGCGCGGCGCACGGTCTCGTCGTCGGCCGGGCCGCCGACCAGCTCGACGGCCGCCGCGCGGATCTCCTCGGTGACCCGGTCCAGGTTGGCCCAGGCCCGGCGCTGGATCTCGGCGGCGCCCAGCTCGGTGTCGAGGGTGTGCCAGAGCCGCGCCTCCCAGCGGCGGCGACCCAGGCGCGGGTCACGCCCGGGGCCGGCGTCGGCCGCCAGGCCCACGCGCAGCCACGCGACGAACTCCTCCAGCGCGGCGATCGCCGCGATGGCGGCCGGCTCGACCCGGTCGTGCAGGGCGGGCGCCTGCGCGAGCAGGGCCGGCACCTCGTCGCGGATCAGCGCCGCCGTGCCGGTGAACTGCCCGACCGCCGTCTCGGCGTGGATGCGCGGCATGTCGCGCAGCGTGGCGCGGGCGGTCGCCAGCGCGTCCGGCACCGCCGCGAGCCGGCCGGCCAGGCTGGTCAGCCGCTCCTCGACCGGGGCGTACGGGCGGGCGGCCAGCGCGTGCAGCAGCGGCCCCGGATTGTGTACCAGCGGGTCCCACTCGTGCGCGCGGATCTCGGCCCACTCGAACAGCGCCTGGTCCACGAACGAGGTGAGCAGGGCGTGGTCGACCCGCTCCTCGACCTCCAGCGCGTCCGGGTCCAGCTCGGAAAGCGCGTCGGCGGCCTCCCTCAGCATCGCCTGATCGGCCGCGGCGGCGGTCGCGGAGAGATCCGGCAACCGGTCGTCGTACCGGTGGTCCCCGGTGGAGGTCGCGAGCCCCGGCCGGCTCTCCAGCAACGCGTCGACGATCCGCTCGGCGAGCGGCACAAAGGATTCCACCCACCGACCCTACCGGCGTTCGGCCGTCCTGACCGCGTCCGCGTAGGCGAGGGCGGCTCGGCGCAGGGCCGCCTCCGCGTCCAGGCCGGCCTCGCGGGCCGCTGCCACCGTGGCGAGCAGGCCCGCGCCGAGCCGCGCCTCCGGGTCCACCTGGGACTCCGCCAGCGGGGGCGGCACGGCGAGCCCGACCCGGCCGGCGCGGTCGAGGATCTTGGCGGCCAGGGCGAGCGCGGGCTGGCTCAGCGCGATGCCGTCCAGCACCGAGTCACGCGCCTTCTCGGCCCGCTTGATCCGCTCCCAACTCGCCTCGATCTCCTCCAGCGTGCCCGCCTCGCCCTCCGCGAAGACGTGCGGGTTGCGCCGGACCATCTTGTCGACCAGGCCCCCGGCCACGTCGTCGACGGTCCACCGCCGCCCCTCGGGCAGCTCCTCGGCGAGCCGGGCGTGCAGCACCACCTGGAGCAGCACGTCGCCCAACTCCTCGCGCAGCGCGTCGGTGTCCTCGGCGCTGATCGCGTCGTACGCCTCGTAGCACTCCTCCAGCAGGAAGCCCGCGAGGCTGCGGTGGGTCTGCGCCCGCTTCCACGGGTCGCCGCCCGGCGAGACCAGCCGGTCCATCACCGCCACCGCGTCGAGCAGCCGGGCGCCCGGCGGGTCCCACGAGCCGTACATCAGCTCCAGCTCGGCCAGCCCCGGCTCGCGGGCCAGCCGCAGGCCCAGCTCCCGGGCCAGCGACTCGTCGCCGGCCGGGCCGGCCAGCCACACCACGGTGCCGTGCGCCGCCGCCGCGTCCAGCAGCGCCTGCGTCGCCGGGCCGTCGACCACGGTCACCTCGGCGCCCGCCGCGCGGACCGCCGTGGTCAGCTCGCTCTCCGCCCCCACCAGCACCGGATGCCGGCGTACGACGTCCCAGGCGGCGGCGGTCAGCAGCCCGGCCGGCAGCCGGGGCGAGGTGACGAGCAGGACGATCCGCGCCGGCATGCTCAGCTGTCGGCCGGGCCGGCCGCCTCCGCCCCGGCGGGCGGCAGCGGATCCGGGGTGGAGACGTCGGTGACCGCGTCCGAGCCGGGCTCGCCCAGCGGCACGCTCACCGCCGGGGCGTTGCCGGCGAAGCTCAGCACCGGGAACTCCAGCGGGCGGTAGCGGGGGTTGACCGTCACGTCGTGCGCGGCGACCGCCTCGGCCAGCGCCTTCCGGGTGGCCAGCGCGGTGCGGAACTGCTCGCCGTCGAGCTGGCCGGCGGCCGCCTCGTCGGTCACGTCGGCCGGGATGGCGCCCGCCTCGCGGCCCGCCGCCACCACGTCCCGCAGCTCCTGCTCGGTCGGCGCGGCCGGCGCCCCGGTCGGCACGCCGGACAGGCAGGTGTAGAGGTCGGCCACCCGCCGCACGTAGTCGGTGTCGGGCGACAGGCCGAACTGCTGGGCGAGCTGCGCCGCCGGCACCGCCCCCCGGGGCTGGTAGTTCTTCTCCGCCGAGACCTGTGCGCAGACCTCGCTCAGCACCAGCACACTGACGACCTCGCCGCGCCCGGGCAGCTGCGGCGCGGGCGCCGAGGGCCGGGCGTCGGGGGCGGCGGACTCCCCGCCCGGGGTCGGGTTCTTCGTCCGCAGGTCAGTCATGACCCCGGCGACGGCATCCTCGGTGATGCGCTGGTCGCCCACGTAGGCGGCGACACCGGGCTCGGCACGGCAACCGGAAAGGGCGACGAGGCCGATCGCCACGCTGGCGACGGCGACAAGACGGCGAGCACGCATGACGGCCACTCTCTCATGCCGCCCGCGGCCCGTGTGACGCCGCCCACCCGTCGCCCCGCTCACCGGGCCGGCACCCCGACCGCCGCCGGCTCGCCCAGCACGTCGGAGAGGAGCTGGGCGCACCACTCCAGGAGGGCCTGGTCGCGCAGCGGCTCGCCGCCGATCCGCCGGGTGCTCGGCCGGGGCACGCTGACCTGGTCGAGCGCCGACTTGTAGACCGAGTCGGGGTGGTAGCGCTTGAGCCGCAGCTGCTTCGAGTCGGGCAGCGGCAACGGGCCGAACCGGATGTGCTTGCCCTGCATGGAGACGTCGGTGAGGCCGTAGCGGCGGGCCAGCAGCCGGAACCGCGCCACCGCGACCAGGTTCTGCACCGGGGCGGGCGGCTCGCCGTACCGGTCGGTCATCTCGGCGACCACCTCGCGCAGCCGCTCCTCGTCGCGCGCCTCGGCGAGCTTGCGGTACATCTCCAGGCGCAGCCGCTCCACGCCGACGTAGTCGTGCGGCAGGTGCGCGTCGACCGGCAGGTCGACCTTGACCTCGGTCTCCTCCTCCGGGCGCTCCCCCTTGAACGCCTGCACCGCCTCGCCGACCATCCGCACGTACAGGTCGAAGCCGACGCCCTCGATGTGCCCGGACTGCTCGCCGCCGAGCAGGTTGCCGGCGCCCCGGATCTCCAGGTCCTTCATCGCCACGTACATGCCGGCGCCCAGCTCGGTGTGCTGGGCGATGGTGGCCAGCCGCTCGTGGGCGTGCTCGGTCAGCGGCTTCTCCGGCGGGTAGAGGAAGTACGCGTACGCCCGCTCCCGGCCCCGGCCGACCCGGCCCCGGATCTGGTGCAGCTGGGCCAGGCCGAGCAGGTCGGCACGCTCCACGATCAGGGTGTTGGCGTTGGGGATGTCGATGCCGGACTCCACGATCGTGGTGCAGACCAGGACGTCGAACTCCTTCTCCCAGAAGCCGACCATCACCTTCTCGAGCGCCTCCTCGCCCATCTGGCCGTGCGCCACCGCCACCCGGGCCTCGGGCACCAGCTCGCGGAGCTTCCGGGCCGCCTTCTCGATCGACTCGACCCGGTTGTGCAGGTAGAAGACCTGCCCGTCGCGGAGCAGCTCGCGGTGGATGGAGGCGGCCACCTGCCGCTCGTCGTACGCCCCGACGAAGGTCAGCACCGGGTGCCGCTCCTCGGGCGGGGTGGCGATGGTGGACATCTCCCGGATGCCGGTGATCGCCATCTCCAGGGTGCGCGGGATCGGGGTGGCCGACATGCTCAACACGTCGACCGAGGCGCGCATCGTCTTCAGGTGCTCCTTGTGCTCGACGCCGAAGCGCTGCTCCTCGTCGACGATGACCAGGCCGAGCGACTTGAACCGGGTGGCCGCCTGGAGCAGCCGGTGGGTGCCGATGACGATGTCGGCGGTGCCCTCGGCGGCCATCGCCAGGGCCTGCTCGGCCTCCTTGGGCGTCTGGAAGCGGGAGAGCTGTCTGATCGTCACCGGGAACTGGCTCATCCGCTCGGCGAACGTGTTGTAGTGCTGCTGCACGAGCAGGGTGGTGGGCACCAGCACCGCCACCTGCTTGCCGTCCTGCACCGCCTTGAACGCCGCCCGGACGGCGATCTCCGTCTTGCCGTAGCCGACGTCGCCGCAGATCAGCCGGTCCATCGGGACGGTCTGCTCCATGTCCCGCTTGACCTCTTCGATCGCCGCGAGCTGGTCCGGCGTCTCCTGCCACGGGAAGGCGTCCTCCAGCTCCCGCTGCCACGGCGTGTCGGGGCCGAAGTTGTGCCCCTTGGACGCCTTCCGGGCGGCGTAGAGCTGGATGAGCTGCGCGGCGATCTCCTTGACCGCCTTGCGGGCCCGGGCCTTGGACTTCTGCCAGTCCGAGCCGCCCATCTTGTGCAGGGTCGGCTGCTCGCCGCCCACGTAGCGGGAGAGCTGGTCGAGCTGGTCGGTGGGGACGAAGAGCCGGTCGCCGGGCTGGCCGCGCTTGCTCGGGGCGTACTCGATGACCAGGTATTCCCGGGACGCGCCGTTGACGGTGCGCTGCACCAGCTCGACGTAGCGGCCGATGCCGTGCTGCTCGTGCACGACGTGGTCGCCGGCCTTCAGCTCCAGCGGGTCGATGGTGTTGCGCCGCCGGCTCGGCATCCTGCGCATGTCTCGCGTGGAGGTGCCCCGCCCGCCGGTGACGTCGTTGCCGGTGAGCAGCACGAACCGGGACGCCTCGTCGACGAAGCCGCTGGCCAGGTTGCCGCAGCTGACCAGCAGCTCGCCGGGGGCGGGGGCGGCCGGGATCTCCTCGGTCAGCCGCGCGCCGAGACCGGCGTCGCGGAGCACCTCGACCGCCCGCTGGGCGGGGCCGTGCCCCTCGAAGACCAGCGCGATCGACCAGCCCTCGCCGGCCCAGCGCTTCAGGTCGTCGACGACCCGGGCGGTCTCGCCGTGGTAGAGCGGGGCCGGCTGCGCGGCCAGGGTCACCGCGATCGCGTCGTCGGGGGTGACGTCCACCTCGCCCGGCTCGTCCTCCCAGGGCTCCCGCGCCGGAGCGCCCTCCGCCTCGGCCAGGCCGAACGGCGACAGCGTCCACCAGGGCCGGCGCAGCCGCGCGGCGGCGGCGCGGACGTCCGCCAGGGTCCGGAAGGCGGCGGCGCCGAGGTCGACCGGGGCCTGCCCGCCGACGGCGGCCGCCGCCCAGCTCGCCTGGAGGAACTCCTCGGAGGTACGCACCAGGTCGTGCGCCCGGGTGCGGATCCGCTCCGGGTCGCACAGCAGCACGTGGGTGCCGGCCGGCATGCAGTCCAGCAGCAACTCCATCGAGTCGGCGCCGATCAGCGCCGGGGCGAGGGACTCCATCCCCTCGACGGGGATGCCCTCGGCCAGCTTGTCGAGGATCTCGGCCAGCTCCGGGTGCTCCTCGGCGAGAGCGGCGGCCCGCTTCCGCACCGACGGCGTGAGCAGCAGCTCCCGGCAGGGCGGCGCCCACAGCTGCGGCACCTGCTCGATGGTCCGCTGGTCGGCGACGGCGAAGGTGCGGATCTCCTCCACCTCGTCGCCCCAGAACTCGACCCGGGACGGGTGCTCGTCGGTGGGCGGGAAGATGTCGAGGATGCCACCGCGTACGGCGAACTCGCCCCGCTTGGTGACCAGGTCGACCCGCGCGTACGCCATGTCGGTCAGCCGGCGGGCGACCTCCTCCAGGTCGGCCTCCTGGCCGGCGGCGAGCTGCACGGGTTCCAGGTCGCCGAGCCCCTTGAGCTGCGGCTGGAGCAGCGACCGGACGGGCGCCACGACCACCCGCAGCGGACCGGTGCGGCCGTGCGCGTCGGCCGCCCCCGGGTGCGCGAGCCGGCGCAGCACGGCCAGCCGCCGGCCGACCGTGTCGGATCGGGGTGACAGGCGCTCGTGCGGCAGCGTCTCCCAGGACGGGAAGACCGCCACCTGCTCGGGCGGGAGCAGGGCGCCCAGCGCCGAGGCCAGGTCGTCGGCCTCCCGCGTGGTCGCGGTCACGGCGAGCACGGGGCGGCCCGCGCCGCCACCCGACCCTTCGCCTCGGGCACCGCCAGCCGCCCCGCCGCCTCGGGCACCGCCGCCGACCGGGTCCGCCGCGACCGCGGCGACCGCGAACGGGCGCAGCGCGGGCGGCGCGGTGATGTCGAGGCCGTCGACCTGCGCGGCACCGGAGCGCGCCAGGTCACGTGCCCGGGCCAGCCCGGGGTCGGCCAGGGCGGCGGAGAACAGACCGGTGAGCATGTCAATCACTTCCCGTGGGATCGCCGGCTCGGCACGCGGCAGCGCCGCAGCACGACAGAAGCCCCGCGTCCGTCGGGACGGGGGGTGCACGCCCGCCAGCCTATCTCGCGGCGGGGACAATCTCGCCCAGAGCCGACGGCGGCGCCTGGCGTGGAACCCCGATCCCGACCCGGGCCGGCCCCGGGCAGGACCGGATCTTGACCAGGGCAGCGCCGATCGGGACCGGATCTTGACCAGGGCAGCGCCGGCGTGGTCGGCTTCGATCATGAGCAGTCAGTGGCGGGCACAGTTCGACGCGGAGGTCACCTTCGCCAACGGCGGCGGGCTGCGGACCGACGGGTTCCGGCTCGACATCCCCGGCCGGGAGATCGGCGACGACGAGCTGGCGGCGCTGTTCGTCCGGCACCTCGGGCTGCTGATGGTGGCCGAGGTGCGGATCAGCGACAAGACGATCATCGAGGAGCCGCACAAGGGCGGCCGGGGCCTGACCGGCCCGGACGGCGCGGCCGATCCGGACAGTGCGGCCGGCCCGGGCGGCGCGGACGGGCGGCGGCTGGTCGAGCTGAGCCACGTGGTCACCGACGGGATGACCACCCTGCCGGGCTGGCCGGCCCCGCGGATCAGCGAGTGGCTGACCCGCGACGCGTCCCGGGCGAACTACGCCCCGGGCACCGAGTTCCAGGTGGGGCGGATCGACATGATCGCCAACACCGGCACGTACCTGGACACCCCCGCGCACCGCTACGCCGAGGGCGCCGACCTCGCCGGCACGCCGCTGGACCGCCTCGCCGACCTGCCCGGCACCGTGGTCCGGGTGCCGGCCGGCACCCGCGCGATCGACCGGCTGATGCTGGCCCCGTACGACGTCGCCGGGCGGGCAGTGCTGCTGCACACCGGCTGGGACGCGCACTTCGGCACCGACCGGTACAGCGCGCCGGAGGCGCCCCACCTCACCGGGGAGGGCGCCCGGGCCCTGGTCGAGGCGGGCGCCGCCCTGGTCGGCATCGACTCGATCAACATCGACGACATGAGCCCGGCCGCCGCCGGCGAACGCCCGGCGCACAGCACGCTGCTGGCGGCCGGCGTCCCGATCGTGGAGCACCTGACCGGCCTCGACGCCCTGCCCCCGAGCGGTTTCCGGTTCACCGCCGCTCCGCCGCTGGTCGCCGGGATGGGCACCTTCCCCGTCCGCGCCTTCGCCGTCGTCCCGGCCTGACCTCGCCCGGCCCGGCCCGCAAGCGGGCGGACGGGCGGCTTCGGTGGAACGCCATGGGTGTCAGGACGGTTCGTTGACACCCGTGACGTTCCACCGAGCGAGCGCCGACAGCGGCGGGTGGTCAGTAGCGCACCGAGATCCGGCGCTCGACCGCGTCCACCCGGATCTCGCCGCCGTACGGGACGATCAGCTGCGGGTCGGTGTGGCCGAGGTCGACGTCGAACACCACCACGGCGTCCGGGTTGTAGGCGGCGAGCGCCCGGGTGACCGCCTCCCGCTGGGCGTCGGCCCACTCCCGCCGCTGGGGCACGGAGTGCGGCCGCTCGAAGTCCCATGCCTTCGCCCGGCCGACCAGCACCGCCGGGAACGCGGCGAGCAGGCCCCGCTCGCCCATGTTGCGCAGGATCCGGAACACCTCGGTCGCCGAGGGCATCTCCTCCGACGTCTCGACGATCAGCACCGACCCGGCCAGTGCCCCGGCCGACGGGAGCCGGTCGGCGGCGAGCAGCCAGTGCAGGATCTCCAGGTTGCCGCCCCAGGTGCACCCCTCGACGACCCTCGACGGCCCCTGCCAGCGCCAGCCCTCCCCCGGCAGCATCTCCGGCTCGTGGGCCAGCGACGCCGGGTCCCGCCAGTCGTTCGGCCGGTCGCCCCACTCCGGCGCGGGCGTCAGGTCGTACCAGCCGGAGGTGAAGAGGGCGGCGCGCAGCGAGTCGAACGTCAGCGGGTGCGGCCTGCCGGCTCGGCCGAGGTGCACCAGCACCGACCCGCCGTGGTAGGCCACGATCCCCAGCCGGTGCAGGTGGTTGAGCACGTTCGTGTTGTCGGAGTACCCGAAGTACGGCTTCGGGTTGGCCCGCAGCACCGCGTCGTCCAGGTGCGGGGTGACCGTGATCAGGTCGTCCCCGCCGATCGTGGCGAGCACGGCGGTGATCGTCGGGTCGGCGAAGGCGGCGGTCAGGTCCCGCGCCCGGTCGCGCGGGTCGGCGTCCATCACCCGGGTCGTCGGGTACTCCACCGGCTCCAGGCCGAACTCCTCGCGCAGCCGGCGCAGCCCCAGCTCGTACACGTGGGGGAAGATCGCGGGCAGGCCGGCGGAGGGCGAGACGACCGCGACCCGGTCGCCGGGGCGGGGTTTCGGGGGATAGTTCGGCGACGTCATGATCGGACGCTATCGGGTCAGTCGAACGGTTTCCGCCCGAATAACCGCGACGAAAGCCCCGAAAGCCGCCCTAGGCTGGCGGCGTGGACGAGGGGGCGCGCAACCGGCTGCGGACCGTGGGGCTGCTGCTCGGCACCCTCGCGCTCGCCACCGCGTTCATCGCCGCCTACGTCGGCGCGCTGCACCAGCCGACCCCGCGCGACGTGCCCGTCGGGGTGGTGCGCGGCGACCAGAAGGCGCAGGCCCTCCTCGACGCCGTACGCAACCAGACCGACAAGATCAAACCCGTCGAGTACGACGACCCGGGCGCCGCCGACGACGGCCTGACCACCCGCGAGGTGTACGGCGTGCTCGCCGCCACGGCCGAGGGCGGGCTGGCCCTGACCACCGCCAGCGCCGCCTCGCCCGCCGCGGCCGACGTCGTCGCGCAGGTGCTCTCCACCGCCGCGCGGCAGGCCGAACTCCCGCTGCGGGTGACCGACGAGGTGCCGGTGGCCGGGACCGACCCCCGCGGGCTGGTCCCGTTCTACCTGGCCGTCGGGTACGTCCTCGGCGGCTACCTCGCCTCCACCGTCCTCGGCCTCGGCAACGGCACCGCGCCGCGCGGACCACGCCGCGCCGGGCTGCGGATCGCCGCGCTGGCGGCGTACAGCCTGGTGCTCGGGGCCCTCGGCGCGGTCGTGGTCGGCCCGGTCCTCGGCGTCTGGGACCACGACCTGGTGGGCGTCGCCGCCACCGGGACGCTGGCGGTGTTCGCGGCGGCGATGGTCGCCTCCGCCGTGCAGGGCTGGCTGGGGCTGCTCGGCACCGGGCTGGTGATCCTGCTGCTGGTGGTGCTCGGCAACCCGGGCTCCGGCGGCATCTACGCCCCCGAGTTCCTCCCCACCTGGCTGCGCGGAATGCACCGGTGGAACGTGCCGGGACTGGCCACCGACCTGCTGAAGTCCGTCGTCTACTTCGACCGCCGGTCGACCGGCTGGGCCGTGACCGGGCTCGCCCTGTGGTGCGTCCTCGGCGCGGCCGGGCTGCTCACCGCCAGCCTGGTCCGGGGCCGGCGGGCGGCGCCCCGCCATGCCGGGCGCCCCGCGTCTCCAACGGACTGAGGAATGGGACGAAATCGGGACCCCCTCCTGACGGCGGGGTCGTCGTGGATACGATCCAGGGGATCGGACAGCGCTGTCCTTCGTACTCACGTAAGGAGCGCCCCGTGAGCGACCAGCACGACCACGACGGCCCCGACGCCGCGTTGCGAGCCGACATCCGCCGCCTCGGCACCCTGCTCGGGCAGACCCTCGCCCGCCAGGAGGGTCGACCGCTGCTCGACCTGGTCGAGGAGATCCGCGCGCTGGTCCGCTCCGACGCCCCGAGCGCCGCCCAGCGTCTCGCCGGCCTCGACGTCACCACCGGCACCAAGCTGGCCCGCGCCTTCTCCACCTACTTCCACCTGGCCAACATCACCGAGCAGGTGCACCGGGCCCGGGACCTGCGCCGCCGCCGGGCCGTCCAGGGCGGCTGGCTGGACCAGGCGGCCAAGATGATCGCCGAGCGCGGGGTGCCGGCCGAGGAGATCGCCGCGGCGGCGCGGCGGCTGGCGGTACGCCCGGTCTTCACCGCCCACCCGACCGAGGCGGCCCGCCGGTCGATCCTGTCCAAGCTGCGCGCGATCGCCGACGAACTGGACACCGAGACCGCCAACGCGATCCTCTACGGCGCCAGCGACGAGGGCCCGGCCAACCGCCGCCTCGCCGAGCTGCTCGACCTGATGTGGCAGACCGACGAGCTGCGGCTGGACCGGCCCGACCCGACCGACGAGGCCCGCAACGCCATCTACTACCTGCGCGACCTCTACGCCGAGGCGGCGCCGCAGGTGCTCGACGACCTCGCCGACACGCTGCGCACCCTCGGCGTGGAGACCTCCCCGACCGCCCGGCCGCTGACCTTCGGCACCTGGATCGGCGGCGACCGCGACGGCAATCCGTTCGTCACCCCGACCGTGACCCGCGAGGTGCTGACCATCCAGCACGAGCACGGCATCGAGGCCACCGAGAAGGCGATGGACCACCTGATCAACGAGGTGTCGGTGTCCCGGCGGCTGCGCGGGGTGTCGCTGGACCTCTCCGCCAGCCTCGCCGCCGACCTGGACGCGCTGCCCGAGGTGGCGCCCCGGTTCCGCCGGGTCAACGCCGAGGAGCCCTACCGGCTCAAGGCCCGCTGCGTGAAGGCGAAGCTGGCCAACACCCGGCAGCGGCTGCGGCAGGGCACCGCGCACGTGCCCGGCCGGGACTACCGCGGCTCGGCCGAGCTGATCGCCGACCTGGAGCTGCTGCGCGCCTCGCTGGCCCGCAACTCCGGCCAGCTCACCGCCGTGGGCCGGCTCGCCTCCACCATCCGCACGGTCTCCGCGTTCGGGCTGCACCTGGCGACCATGGACGTGCGGGAGCACGCCGAGGCCCACCACGCGGTGCTGGCCCAGCTCTACGCGGCCGTCGGCGAGGTCTCCGACTACCCCTCGCTGAGCCGCCTCGAGCGGACCAAGCTGCTCGCCGACGAGCTGGCCGGCCGCCGACCCCTGTCCACGCTGGACACGCCGCTGACCGAGGCGACACGCAAGACGTTCGACGTCTTCGGCACCATCCGTGAGGCGCAGGACCGGTTCGGCGCGGAGGTCATCGAGTCGTACATCATCTCGATGACCCTCGGGGTGGACGACGTGCTCGCCGCGGTGGTGCTGGCCCGCGAGGCCGGCCTGGTCGACGTGCACAGCGGCCGGTCCCGGATCGGGTTCGTGCCGCTGCTGGAGACCCCGAGCGAGCTGAACTCGGGCGGCGAGCTGCTCGACGAACTGCTGTCCCTGCCGGCCTACCGGGCGCTGGTCGCCGCGCGGGGCGACGTGCAGGAGGTGATGCTGGGCTACTCCGACTCCAACAAGGAGGCCGGCATCACCACCAGCCAGTGGTCCATCCACCGGGCCCAGCGCGCGCTGCGCGACGTGGCCGCCCGGCACGGCGTGCACCTGCGCCTCTTCCACGGCCGCGGCGGCACGGTCGGGCGCGGCGGCGGGCCGACGCACGAGGCGATCCTGGCCCAGCCGTACGGCACGCTGGACGGCGCGATCAAGGTGACCGAGCAGGGCGAGGTCATCTCCGACAAGTACTCGCTGCCGTCGCTGGCCCGGGAGAACCTGGAGCTGACCCTGGCCGCGGTGCTCCAGGCCACGCTGCTGCACACCGCACCCCGGCAGCCCGCCGAGATGCTGGAACGCTGGGACGCGACGATGGAGTTGGTCTCCGACTCGGCCTTCCGGTCGTACCGGTCACTGGTCGAGGACCCGGACCTGCCCGCGTACTTCTGGGCGTCCACGCCGACCGAGCTGCTCGGGGCGCTGAACATCGGCTCCCGTCCGGCGAAGCGACCCAACACCGGGGCCGGGCTCGGCGGCCTGCGCGCCATCCCGTGGGTGTTCGGCTGGACCCAGACCCGGCAGATCGTGCCCGGCTGGTTCGGGGTCGGCTCCGGGCTGGCCGCGGCGCGGGCGGCGGGGCTGGAGGACGTGCTGGCCGAGATGCACCGCAACTGGCACTTCTTCCGCACGTTCCTGTCCAACGTGGAGATGATGCTCACCAAGACCGACCTGAGCATCGCCCGCCGGTACGTCGAGACGCTGGTGCCGAAGAAGCTGCACCCGATCTTCCACAAGATCGAGCAGGAGTACGAGCTGACCAAGCAGGAGGTGCTGGCGGTGACCGCCTCGCCCGCCCTGCTGGAGGGCTCCCCGGTGCTCCAGCGCACCCTGGCCGTCCGCGACACCTACCTGGAGCCGCTGCACCACCTCCAGGTCGCCCTGCTGCGCCAGTACCGGGAGTCCGGGGCGGCGGGCCGGGCGTTGGCGACCGCGCCGGGCGGCCGACGGGCCCCGAGCGACGGCACCGCGCTGGAGCGTGCCCTGCTGACCACGGTCAACGGCATCGCCGCCGGCATGCGCAACACCGGCTGAGGTGTAAGGAAGGGCACCTTGTTAACGGATTTTGTATAGCAAGGTGCCCTTCCTAACACGGCGACCGGCGGGAGCTCACTAGTCGCCGCCGCCGAAATCGCCGCCGCCGAAGTCCCCGCCGCCGAAATCGCCGCCACCGAAGTCCCCGCCGCCGAAATCGCCGGGCTGGTCGCCGTAGTCGGCGCCGTCACCGAAGCCCTCCTCGTAGCCGGCCGCGTAGCCGTAGCCCGGGTCGGCGAAGGCCGGCGAGAAGAGCGCGTCGGCGATCAACAGGCCGCCGACCACGCCCGCCCCCGCGCCCAGCGCGGTCTTCCACCACGGCGTGGAGTACCAGCCCGCCGGCACCGGCCGGCCCTGGTAGCGCCCGCCCGGGTAGTAGTAGGGCGTGTCCCGGCCCGGCTGCGGGCCCGCCTTGAACGTCTGCCCCCGCACGTCGACCTGCCGCTCCCGGGTCAGCTCGCCGGCGCCCTGCGCGGCGGCCAGCGGGGGCAGCTCGGGGCCGGGGTCGATGCCGAGCGCCACCCGGGCGGCCCGGGCGTACGTCAGCCCCTCCAGCGCGGTCTCCCGGGCCAGGCGGTACTGCTGGACGGTCCGGGCCTGTTCGAGCTGGCCGCCGGCCGCGTTGTAGCGCTCGCCCGCGTCGACCAGCGCCTGGCGGACCGCCGGGTGGTCGCCGTGCAGGTTCATCACCTGTCCGCCCAGGCGCTCGTACCAACGCTGGGCGTCGGCCCGCACGTCGGCCAGGCTCCGCGCCTCCCGGGCGGCACGCTCCCGCCGCCACCAGACGAACGCGCCCACCAGCAGCGCCGCCAGGATCACCACCAGCAGAATTTCCATGGCACGAACGTACCCGGGCCGGTCCGGCCGTACGCGTCTGGCAAGCTCCGGTGGTGGACTTCTCGACGCTGGCCGTGGTGGTCGTCTGCCTCGCCGCCGGAGGCGCGGTGGGCTGGTACGCCGCCCGGGCCCGCTCGGCCACCGACATCGCCCGGCTGGACGCCACGCTGCGGGCCACCCGGGAGGGCGAGGGCCGGCTGGAGCAGTCCATGCGGGCGCTCAGCTACGAGGCGACCGCGCAGTCCCAGGAGGCCGTCGCCCGAGCGGTGGCCCCGCTGCACGAGACGCTGCGCCGATACGAGCAACGGGTGGCCGAGCTGGAGCGGGACCGGGTCGACGCCTACGCCGAGCTGCGCGAACAGGTCCGCACGATGAGCACCGTCTCCGGCGAGCTGCGCACCGAGACCAAGCAGTTGGTGGCGGCGCTGCGGGCGCCGCAGGTGCGGGGCCGCTGGGGCGAGCACCAACTGCGCCGGATCGTGGAGGCGGCCGGCATGCTGGAGCACTGCGACTTCTCCGAGCAGGTCACCGCCGCCACCGACCACCAGGGGGTCCGCCCCGACCTGGTGGTCCGGCTGCACGGGGGCCGGTCGGTGGTGGTGGACGCCAAGGCGCCCTTCGACGCCTACCTGACCGCGATGGAGGCCCGCGACGAGCGGGGCCGTGACACCCACCTCGACGCGCACGCGCGGCACCTGCGGGCACACGTCGACGCGCTGGCCGCCAAGTCCTACTGGGCCGCGTTCGACAGTACGCCGGAGTTCGTGGTGCTCTTCGTGCCGGCCGACCCGTTCCTCGACGTCGCGTTGCAGCGCGACCCGACGCTGCTGGAGCACGCGTTCGCCCGCAACGTGGTGCTGGCGACGCCGGCCACCCTGGTGGCGCTGCTGCGCACCGTCGCCTACTCGTGGCGGCAGGAGGCGCTGGCCCGCAACGCGGTGGCGGTGCACTCGCTGGCCCGCGAGCTGTACGGCCGGCTGTCCACACTGGGCGACCACGTCGGCAAGCTGGGCGCGTCGCTGGGCGGGGCGGTGACCGCGTACAACCGGGCGGTGGGGTCGCTGGAGGCCCGGGTGCTGGTCAGCGCCCGCAAGCTCGCCGAGCTGGGGGTCTCCGACGAGGAGCTGGCCGCCCCGACGCAGGTCGAGCTGGCCCCCCGCCAGCCGCAGGCGCCGGAGCTGCTGGGCACGGCCGACGCGCCGACCGGCGGGTCGACCGTGGACTGACGGCCGATTCGTACCACCTCCGATGTGACAATGCGCATTTACGCACGTCACGAAGTGGTCACAACGAACTCGCCGGTAGTGACACCACCTGCGCCACCACGAAGGATTTGGTCACGTGTGCCCTGCATCTGAGGGCCCTGTTCTCTGGAGGAAAGAGAACGTGAGCAAACCCCGAAACCTGAGCCGGCGTACCTCCGCCGCGCTCTTTGCGTCGGTCGTGGCGGCCAGCGCCGTGACCGGCGCGGGCGGAGCCGCGAACGCGAGCACCGCATCCACCGCCGCCCCCGACACCTCGCAGGTCACCCCCGTCGAGGCCCTGGGCTCGCACGACGCCAAGCTGCTCGCCGAGGCGGAAGCGAAGAAGGCCCCGACCGTCACGCTGATCGTCGCCACCGAGAAGGGCGAGGCGAAGGACGTCGCCGCCGACCTCAAGGCGCTCGGCGCCGCGGTCACCGAGCGGTACGACAGCATCGGCTACATCCTGGCCAAGGTCCCCACCTCGAAGGTGGTGAAGGCGGCCACGCTGCCCGGCGTCTCCGCCGTGGACCTGGACGAGACCATCCAGCTCCCCGACCCGGCGCCCGAGGTGGCCCCCGCCGGCAAGAAGGCGGCGAAGCAGGCTGCGACCCTGCCCGGCCCCGGCGCCGACACCCCGGCCGCCAACCCGTACATGCCGACGCACGAGACCGGCGCCGTCTCATTCGTGAAGCAGCACCCGGAGTGGGACGGCCGCGGCGTCACGATCGGCATCATGGACTCCGGTGTGGACCTCGGTCACCCGGCGCTGCAGCAGACCACCACCGGCGAGCGGAAGATCGTCGACTGGGTCACCGCGACGGACCCGTTCGAGGACGCCACCTGGCGCGCCATGATCACCGAGGTGACCGGCCCGTCGTTCACCGCGGCCGGCGCGACCTGGAAGGCCCCGGCCGGCACCTACCGGTTCAACCGGTTCGCCGAGTCGGTGACCACGAACAGCGACCCGGCCGGTGACGTCAACCGCGACGGGGACCGGACCGACGCCTTCGGCATCCTCTACGACCCGGCCACCCACAACATCTGGGTCGACACCAACCAGAACAACGACTTCACCGACGACGCCCTGATGCGGCCGTACAAGGAGAAGTTCGACGTCGGCCACTTCGGCACCGACAACCCGGCGACCCCCGTCGCCGAGCGGATGCCGTTCGTCGTGGAGTACCGCGAGGACGTGGACACCGCTCCCGTCGGCGGCCCCGGCCTGGTCGACTACGTCAACATCGGCATCGTCGAGAGCACCCACGGCACCCACGTCGCCGGCATCACCGCCGCCAACGACATGCTCGGCAACGGCGCCTTCGACGGTGCCGCGCCCGGTGCCAAGCTCGTCTCCGCCCGCGCCTGCTCGTGGGGCGGCGGCTGCACGTACGCCGCCCTCACCACCGGCATGGCCGACCTGGTGATCAACCGCAAGGTCGACGTGATCAACATGTCGATCGGCGGCCTGCCGGCGCTGAACGACGGCAACAACGCCCGCGCCGAGCTCTACAACAACCTGATCACCACCTACGGCGTGCAGATGTTCATCTCGGCCGGCAACTCCGGCCCGGGCCTGAACACCATCGGCGACCCGTCGGTGGCCGCCAACGTGGTCAGCGTCGCCGCGAGCATCAGCAAGGACACCTGGCTGGCCAACTACGGCTCGGTGGTGGAGCAGAAGAACGCGCTGTTCAACTTCTCCTCCCGTGGCCCGCGCGAGGACGGCGGCGTCAAGCCGAGCATCACCGCGCCCGGCTCCGCCATCTCCACCGCGCCGACCTGGCAGCTCGGCAACCCGGTCCCCGAGGCCGGCTACCCGCTGCCCCCGGGCTACGCGATGCTGAACGGCACCTCGATGGCCTCCCCGCAGGCCGCCGGCGCCGCCGCCCTGCTGCTGTCGGCCGCCAAGGCGACCGACAAGGGCGTCACCCCGGCCGCGCTGCGCCGGGCCGTCTACTCGTCGGCCAAGCCGATCAAGAACGTCCCGACGTACGGCCAGGGCTACGGCATGTTCGACGTGGCGGGCGCGTGGAAGCTGCTGCGCAAGGGCGTGGAGACCCGCTCCTACACCTCCGACGCCCCGGTCTGCACCGTGCTCTCCGGGCAGCTCGGCACCCCGAACCGGGGCACCGGCGTCTACAACCGTTGCGGCTCGGCCGACGGCGGGCACCGGGTCGGCCAGGCGAAGACCTACCAGGTCGGAATCACCCGTACCAGCGGGCCGGCCGGCACCGTGAAGCACGTGGTGGGCCTGCGCGGCAACGACGGCACCTTCAAGGCACCGAAGACCGTCTCGCTCCCGCTGAACAAGACCGTCACCGTCACGGTCACCGCCAAGCCCGCCACCTCCGGCGCGCACGGCGCGATCATGACGATCGACGACCCGCACACCTCCGTCATCGACTTCGAGGTCTCCGCCGTCGTCGTGGCCTCGAACGACGTACAGAAGCCTGACTACTCCTTCTCGGCCGAGGGCTCGGTCGACCGGAACGGCTTCACCTCGTACTTCGTGACGGTGCCGCCGGGCACCGGTGCCCTCCAGGTGAACCTGTCCGGCATCGCCACCGGCTCGCAGACGCGGTTCATCGCGTTCAACCCGTACGGCGTCCCGGTGGAGAGCACCTCCAGCCTCGCCTGCTACACCAACTTCTCCGACGCCAACGCCTGCAAGCCGCAGGAGCGCGACTACCAGAACCCGATCGCCGGGGTCTGGGAGATCGAGGTGGAGTCCCGCCGGACCTCGCCGTCGCTGAACAACCCGTACCAGCTCACGGCGCGGGTGCAGGGTGTCGCGGTCGAGCCGGCCGTGATCGAGCTGCCGTCGGTTGCCGCCGGTGCGGCGACCCCGGTGACCTGGTCGCTGGCCAACACCTTCGGCCCGGTCGCGGTGGCCGGCCAGGGCGGCCCGCTCTCCAGCGTCCACGCCGAGCGGCCGACCATCGCCGAGGGCACGACGCAGGAGTTCATCGTGGAGGTGCCGGCGGGGGCGACCCGCTTCACCGCCCGGATCGGCAACCCGGCCAGCGCCGCCGCCGACCTCGACCTCTTCGTCTTCCGTGGCGCCACGGAGGTCGGTCGGGCCGCCGACGGTGACTCGGAGGAGGCCGTGACCATCAACAACCCCGTGGCGGGCACCTACCGGGTGGTCGTCGACGGCTACGCGGTCGACGGGGCCGGTGGCAGCACCGCCTACGACTACCGTGACTCGTTCTCCGCCGCGGCGCTGGGCAACCTCTCGGCGCCAGCCACCCCGCTCACCCTCGCCAACGGCGCCACCGCCACCCTGACCGGTACGGTGACCGCCCAGGCGACCCCGGCCGCCGGCCGGGCGCTCTTCGGTGAGCTGTCCGTGGTGACCACCGAGGGCGCGGTCGTCGGCCGCGGCGCCGTCTCCATCGGCACCGTGAGCTGACCCGTCCCGCACCGGAACACCGGAGCCCGCCCCCACCCGGGGGGCGGGCTCCGCCCGTTCGTGCCTCCGACCACGGCCAATCGGCCTCGGGCCTCGGGCCTCGGGCCTCGGGCCTCGGGCCTCGGGCCTCGGGCCTCGGGCCTCGGGCCTCGGGCCTCGGGCCTCGGGCCTCGGGCCTCGGGGCATTGTCCACGCCACGCTGTCGAGCTGCCCCGTCCATGAGACCGGTTCGAGGCGGCGGCCCGGCGGGCCGGACACCGCCGGCCCTGCCCCTATCCGTGGGGCAGCTCGACAGGGCACACGGCGGGACGGGTCTGCGCAGTTAACCAACCACCGGCGCCCCGCGCCAAACCCGCCGGGAACCGGCCCGCGCCAAACCCGCCGACCACCGGCGCCCCGCGCCAAACCTGCCGGCAACCGGCCCGCGCTGAAGTCCGCCGGCGACCGGCCCGCGCTGAAGTCCCGCCGGCAACCCCGGCGGCACCGCTGCCCGCCCGCAACGACGCCCGCCGCGATGAGGACCCGGCGCGATGAGGACCCGGCGCGCCGCCTGCGCGCGGATGGTGGCTCAGCCGCGGCGGGCGGTGTCGACCTGGAAGGGCGTGCCCTGCTGGCAGGTGGTGAGCAGGTCGGGCTGGACCCGACCGGTGACGGTCACCTTCGCGCCGGGCTTCAGCACGTCGCGCGGGCCGCCGATCAGCAGGTAGTTGCCGAGCAGCAGGCAGTTGGGCTCGACCCCGGGGGTGACCGTCCCGGTCAGCGTGGTGCCGCCCGCCGGCGGCGACGAGGTCGGCCGGCCCGGGCGCTTCGTGGGTGGGGGCAGGACGGGACCGCTCGCGTCGTCGCTGGTCGGCGGCGCGCCGGGGGTGGTCGGATCCGGGCTGGGCGGCGTGGTCACTGGGGCTCCCGTCGGGCTGGGGGTGTGGATGCCGCCGGCACCGTCCTGACCGCCGCAGGCGCTCAGCGCCACGCAGACGGCCAGCGCGGAGGCGGCGAGCCGAAAGGTCCTCATACCCGTATCGGACGCAGCGAAGCCCGGCGCCGTTCCCTGCCGGGTCAGCCGCGGGCCGCGGCGGCCTTCATGTCCCGCTTGAGCTCCTGCGGCAGCGAGAAGGTCAGCCGCTCGTTGGCCGTCACCACCTCGTCCACGTCGGTGAACCCGTGCGCGGCGAGGTGGGCGAGCACCTCCTGCACCAGCTCGTCCGGGACGCTGGCGCCCGAGGTCAGCCCGACCGTGCGCGCCCCCTCCAGCCAGGCGTCGTCGATCTCGTGTGCGAAGTCGACGAGGTGACCGGCCCGCGCCCCGGCGTCCAGGGCGACCTCGACGAGGCGTACGGAGTTGGAGGAGTTGCGCGAGCCGACGACGATCACCACGTCGCACTCGGGCGCGATCTCCTTGACCACGTGCTGCCGGTTGGAGGTGGCGTAGCAGATGTCGTCGCTGGGGGGCGACTGGAGCATCGGCAGCCGCTTCTTGAGCCGGGCCACCGTCTCCAGCGTCTCGTCGACCGAGAGGGTGGTCTGGGAGAGCCAGACGACCTTGTTCGGGTCGCGGACGGTGATCTTGTCGGCATCCTCGGGGCCGTCCACGAGCTGGATGTGCTCCGGGGCCTCGCCGGAGGTGCCGATGACCTCCTCGTGCCCCTCGTGGCCGATGAGCAGGATGTCGTAGTCCTCGGCGGCGAACCGCTTCGCCTCCTGGTGCACCTTGGTGACCAGCGGGCAGGTCGCGTCGATCGCCTTGAGCGAGCGCGTGCGGGCCTGCTCGTAGACCTCCGGCGCCACCCCGTGCGCGGAGAAGATGACGGTGGCGCCCTCCGGCACCTCCTCGTTCTCCTCCACGAAGATCGCGCCCTTGGCCTCCAGGGTCTGCACGACGTGCTTGTTGTGCACGATCTGCTTGCGTACGTAAATCGGGGCGCCGTAGAGCTTGAGCGCCTCCTCCACGGTCTGCACCGCGCGGTCCACGCCCGCGCAGTAGCCGCGGGGCTTGGCCAGGAGCACGCGCTTGCCGGTCCGGGACGTCGCTTCAGCCTGAGTCACCCGCCCATCGTACGTGCCGCCCGGACGGCAACCCCGACTGCGACCGCCACCCCGCACCCCACCCCCGACCCACCTCGTTGATCATGAGGTTGTTGCCCGCGACACGCCGTCAGCAGGGCAACAACCTCATGATCAACGGGGCCCGGACGGCGGGCCGTAGGGTGGGCAGGTGAGCACAGGCGAGGTGGGGCGGAGCACGTCCGAGGAGCCGTGGCCGGTCCGGGTGGTCAGCCAGAAGGTCGGCGCCTGGATCGCCCGGCTGGGCTGGGTGTGGGTCGACGGGCAGGTGGCGCAGATCAGCCGCCGGCCGGGCGCCACCACCGTCTTCCTCACCCTGCGGGACCCGTCGGCCGACCTGAGCCTGACCGTCACCACCAACCGGGACGTCCTCGACGCCGGCGCGCCGGAGCTGCGCGAGGGTGCCCGGGTGGTGCTGCACGCCAAGCCGGAGTTCTACGCGGCCCGGGGCACGCTCAGCCTGCGCGCCGACGAGATCCGGCAGGTCGGCCTCGGCGAGCTGCTGGCCCGGCTGGAGAAGCTCAAGAAGCTGCTCGCCGCCGAGGGGCTCTTCGACCGGGCCCGCAAGCGCCGGCCGCCGTTCCTGCCCAACCGGATCGGGCTGATCACCGGCCGCGCGTCGGCCGCCGAGCGGGACGTGCTGACCAACGCCCGCCGGCGCTGGCCGGCCGTGGAGTTCCGCACGGTCAACGTGGCCGTCCAGGGGCCGAGCGCGGTCCCGCAGATCGTCGACGCACTCAAGGTGCTGGACGCCGACCCGACCATCGACGTGATCATCATCGCCCGGGGCGGGGGCGGCATCGAGGATCTGCTCCCCTTCTCCGACGAGGCGCTCTGCCGGGCGGTGTTCGCCTGCCGCACGCCGGTGGTCAGCGCGATCGGCCACGAGACGGACGCGCCACTGGTCGACTACGTCGCCGACCTGCGCGCCTCCACGCCGACCGACGCGGCCAAGCGGGTGGTCCCCGACCTCACCGAGGAGGTACGCCTCATCCGGCAGGCCCGGCACCGCCTGGAACGCGCGGTGCGCAACCTCGTCGACCGCGAGTCGCACCGGCTCGACGGGCTGCGCTCCCGGCCCGTGCTGGCCCGCCCGCAGGTGATGGTCGACCAGCGGGCCGCCGACCTGACCGGGCTCCGCCAACGGGCCGGGCGCTGCCTGGAGCACCGGCTCGCGGCCGCCGACGACGACCTGCGGCACACCCTGGCCCGGCTGCGTGCCCTCTCGCCGGCGGCCACCCTCGACCGGGGTTACGCAATCGTCCAGCGGGCCGACGGGCACGTCGTTCGGGCCGCGTCCGAGGTGGGCAAGGGCGACGCGCTGCGGGTCCGGCTCGCCGACGGCGAACTGGCCGCCACGGTCGACGGCTGAACGGGTAGGGCAGGCACGATGTGGTGGGATGGCAGCGATGATTGACGAGAAGAAGGACGAGCGCCTCAGCTACGAGCAGGCCCGCGCCGAGCTGGCGTCGGTGGTCGAGCGGCTGGAGGCCGGCGGCACGACGCTGGAGGAGTCGCTGGCGCTCTGGGAGCGCGGCGAGAAGCTGGCCGAGGTCTGCCAGCGCTGGCTCGACGGCGCCCGCGCCCGGATCGACGCCGCCCGGCAGGAGCCCGCCTCCTGACGTCCCCGCGCGTCGATCATGGGTGTGGTGGGGACAAACGTCACCCACCACGAACCCCCATGATCGACGCGGCGCGCGTCAGTTGAACAGGTTGTAGAGCTCCGCCGGTGCCTCGACCACCTGGTCCGCCGGCGGCTTCCGCGCCGCGGCGGCGTTGCCGTAGTCCGAGTAGGTGATCCGGATGTCCTGCGCCTTCGTCTGGCCGGCGGCCGGAATCTGGATGACCATCTCGCTGAGTCGCCCCTGCGGGTCGAGCTTCGCGGTGAACGGCACCGACTTCGCCTGCGCCCCGAGGGCCGTGACCACCGCCGGGTCCACCGAACCCGCCTGCGCCGCCTTCGACACGTCGATGGTGCCGGCGTACGCGCCCTCGCCCGTCTGCCGCACCTCGGTGATGCCCTGGGTCAGCACCTCGCTGCCCGCCGGGTCGACCTTGTCGAAGTCGAAGCCGAGGTTCCGGTTGCCCTTGATCCGGGTCTGGTCGAGGTGCTGGTACTTGCCGAGGTTCAGCTTCTGCACGCCCGGCAGGCTGCCCGCGGTCGTGCCGCCGAGTTCCAGCTTCACCCAGCTGTCCGGCTTGGCGTGGACGAGGTCGAGCTTCATGAACAGGTCGTCAGTCGGCTGGCCGATCGTCACCCGCATCTCGGCGCTCTGGCTGGGCTCGTGCACCTGCCCCTCGGCGGTGGAGCCGGCGCCGGACATGGTGAACCGGAAGTTGCCGTTGCTGATCTCGCGGGTGGAGGCCAGCAGCGCCTGCTTGGCGTCGCCGGGGACCGGGGTCGCGGCGCCGGAGGCCGCCACCGTGCCGGACGCCGACACGGACGGGGAGGCGGACGAGCCCGCCTCCGGTGTCCCGCTGGCATTGCAGGCGGCCAGACCGGGAGTGAACAGCGCGGCGGCCACCAGGCCGGCGCTCAGGCGTCGAAGAGTCATGCGTGTCTCCCACGTGGGTCACCCGACGCACCTGACGGCGCCGGAAACCGGGCGACGCACCGCGTCGGCTACGTCGCGCGAGCCCGGGGGCGGCTGCCGGAGCGGCCGGGCGGGCCCGCTCCCCTGTTGTTCCCTGCCACCGCGTCGCACAATCACCGGTCTGTCCGGTTGTCCCCGGTCGGGTGACCGTCGAAACGCGGAAACGGGCGGCCGGGGCCGCCCGCTTCCGTCGTGCCGGTGTTAACTGAACATCTCGTACGTCGAGGCCGGGGCCTCGACGACCTTGTCCGCCGCCGGCTTCTGCGGCGTGGTGGCGTTGCCGTAGTCGGCGTAGGTGACCGTCATGTCGTGGGCCTTGGTTTCACCGGCCGCCGGGACCGAGATGACCAGCTCGGTGAGCCGACCCTGGTCGTCCAGCTTGGCGGTGAAGGACAGCGACTTGGCCTGCGCGCCGAGCGCCTTGACCATGTCGGAGTCCAGGGCGGCCGAGCCGTCGCCCACGGCGGACGCGTCGAGCTTGCCGGCGTAGCTGCCCTCGCCGGTCTTCTGCACCTCCGTGATGCCCTTGGCGAGCACGGCAGCGCCGGCCGGGTCCACGTCCTTCATGTTGAGGCCGAGCTCGCCGGCGTCCTTGACCTTGGACTGGTCGAGGTGCTGGTACTTGTCCTTCACCTTGTCGGCGCCGGGGATCATCGCCCCCAGCTCGCCGAGGTCGATCTTCACCCAGCTCTCCGGCTCGATGTAGATCATCTCCATGCCGAAGGTGGTGCCGGAGCCGTCGTCGGCCTTCATCGTGAACTGGGCGCTGTTGCTGGGCTTGTGCACCGAGCCCTTGCCGCTGATGCCGTCACCGGCGATCGTGAAGTTGAAGTTCCCCTTCTCGATCTCCTTGGTGGAGGCGAGCAGCGCCTCCTTCGGGTCGGCGGGGACGGCCGGGGCCGACGACGCGGACGAGCCGGCGGCGCCGGGCTCGGCGGCGTCCGACTTGCAGGCGGCCAGACCGGGAACGAGCAGGGTGGCGGCGAGCACGCCGACGCTCCACCGTCGAATGTTCACTGTTGTCTCTCTTCGCAGAACGGTAAGCACCCGGCCGACCGCGGTCGCCGGGGGTGAGCCGGGGCAGCGTAGCCGATGGGACCGACGTCCGGGGGCCCTCGACAGCCGGCCGCTACCGGATCGTCCCGGCCAGGTGTCGCAGCTCGTTGTCCCGGGCGTCGCCGACCACGATCACCGTCCGGTTCGGTTCGAGCAGCACCAGCGCCTGCTCGTTGGCCCGGGCGGTGTACCGCTGCCAGGTGCGCCCGCCCAGGTCGGTCTGCCCCTGGGGTTGCCCCTCGGCGGTCAGCTCGGCGGGCAGCAGCCGCTCCGGTGGCACGTTGCTCTGCACCAGCTGGGCGCCCCGCCCCTCCGGGGTGAGGTAGCCGAGGCGCAGGCTCGCCCCGCCCTCGACGTTCTGGAAGGTCGCGTTGACCGTCCGCCACCCGTCGCCCAGCTCCACCGGCTCGCTGACCGGGAACGCGTTGGCGGCCCGGGCCGACTCGACGGCGGGCGCGGGGTCGACCGTGACCGGCTGGTCGCCGCCGAGGAACCCCCGGTAGAAGGCGAGCAGCAGGGCGATCGGGATCAGCAGCACGAGCAGCGAGAGCGCCATGTCCTTCGGCGACCGCTCCGACTTGCGGGCGTCGACCGCGGGCGGCGGCGCGGGCAGCTCGCCCGTCTCCGCCGCGCCGGCCGGCGCGGCGCCCGGGGCGGCGGGGGGTTCCACCAGCGCCGGCTCGCCCTCCGGCACGGCGGCGGCCGGGGTCGGGTCGACCGGCGGCTGACCGTCCGGCGGCGTCTGGTCGGCGGGTACGCGATCGGCAGGCTGTGCGGGTTCCACCCCGCCATCTTCCCGCACCGCCCGACCGGCCGTATCCGGGCCATCACCGCCCCGGCACGGCGCCCGGTCAGCCATCGTGTGAGGATCAGCGACACAGCCGGCAGCGGCGACGCCGCACCCTGCCGCCCCGCAACGTCGCGAGGAGGAGCCGTCATGACCAACACCACCAGGACGCGGATCCCACAGGATCTCGACCGCAACCTCGCCCTCGACCTGGTCCGGGTCACCGAGGCCGCGGCGATGGCCGCCGGCCGCTGGGTCGGCCGGGGCGACAAGGAGGGCGGCGACGGGGCCGCCGTCGACGCGATGCGCAAGCTGATCAACTCGATCCCCATGCGGGGCGTCGTGGTGATCGGCGAGGGCGAGAAGGACAACGCGCCGATGCTCTTCAACGGCGAGGAGGTCGGCGACGGCACGGGGCCGGAGGTGGACGTCGCGGTCGACCCGATCGACGGCACCACGCTGATGAGCAAGGGCATGCCGAACGCCCTGGCCGTGCTCGCGGTCGCCGAGCGCGGGGCCATGTTCGACCCGAGCGCCGTGTTCTACATGGAGAAGCTCGCGGTCGGCCCGGTCTACGCCGACGTCGTGGACATCAACGCCGGGGTGGCCGACAACCTGCGCCGGATCGCCAAGGTCAAGGGCGCCGACATCTCCGAGGTGACGGTCTGCGTCCTGGACCGGCCCCGACACGACGACCTGGTGGCGCAGATCCGGCGCGCCGGGGCGGGCATCCGCTTCATCTCCGACGGCGACATCGCGGGCGCCATCGCCGCCGCCCGCGGCGAGTCGGACGTCGACGTGCTGATGGGCATCGGCGGCACCCCGGAGGGGATCACCGCGGCCTGCGCCCTCAAGTGCATGGGCGGGGTGATGCAGGCCAAGCTCTGGCCGCGCGACGCCGAGGAGCGGGAGAAGGCGCTCGCCGCCGGGCACGACCTGGACCGGGTGCTCACCACCGACGACCTCGTCACCGGCGACAACTGCTTCTTCGTGGCGACCGGGGTCACCTCCGGCGACCTGCTGCGCGGGGTCCGCTACCGGGCCGGTGGGGCGTACACCCAGTCGATCGTGATGCGCTCGAAGAGCGGCACGATCCGGGTGATCGACTCGTACCACCGGCTGGAGAAGCTGGCCCTCTACTCGGCGGTGGACTTCGACGGTCGCCCCCTGGCCGAGCAGGAGTGACAGCCACCGGGACGATGGCCCCGCCGGCCCCCTCGGCGACCCGCCGGATCGCCGGCGTGGGCCTCGCGACCGCCTCCGGGGTCGCCGTGGCCGTACAGTCCCGGATCAACGGTGAGTTGGGCGTACGGCTGTCCGACGGGATCGCCGCCGCGGTGGTCTCGTTCGGCGTGGGCCTGCTGGTGCTGTTGGTGCTGGTTCCCGCCACCCCCGGTGGGCGGCGGGGACTGGTGGCCCTGCGTGGCGCGCTCGCCGACGGCACGCTGCGGCCGTGGCAGTGCCTCGGCGGGGTGTGCGGCGCCCTGCTGGTGGCCGCGCAGGGGCTGACCATCGGCGCCCTGGGCGTGGCCGTGTTCACCGTGGCGGTGGTCGCCGGCCAGTCCGGCAGCAGCCTGGCCGTCGACCGGGCGGGGGTCGGCCCGAACGGGCGCCAGCCTGTCACCGCCCAGCGGCTGGCCGGCGCGGCGCTGACCGTGGTCGCCGTCCTGCTGGCCGTCGGCGACCGGCTCGGCGACCCGGGCACCCTCGGGCTGGCGCTGCTGCCGCTGCTCGCGGGAGTGGCCATCGCCTGGCAGCAGGCGGTCAACGGCCGGGTGCGGATGGCCTCCGGCAGCGCCCTGACGGCCACGCTGGTCAACTTCACCGCCGGGACGACGGCCCTGCTGGCGACCTTCGCCGTCGACGTCGCGGTCCGGGGCTGGCCGGCGGGCGACCTGCCCACCGAGCCCTGGTTCTACCTGGGTGGGCCGATCGGGATCGTGTTCATCGCGATCGCCGCCGCGATCGTCCGGTTCACCGGCGTGCTGCTGCTCGGCCTGGCCACCATCGCCGGTCAGATCGTCGGCGCCGTGCTGCTGGACGTGCTGCGGCCCACGACGGCCTCCCACCCGAGCCTCACCACCCTGCTCGGCGCGGCGCTGACCATGGTCGCGGTCCTCGTCACCGCGCTCGCCCCGGCCGCGCCCGGCCGGCCGGACGGCCCGGCCCGCTGACGTCGTCAGGGCAGCGGAACGGACCTGGCGGGTGTGCCGGCCCGCGCGGAACAACGGACCACCGGTGCTCAGGAGGCGCGCGCCGGGGCCGGCTGGGCGCGGAGGGCGGCGACGGTGTCGGCGAGGGCGTCGTCGAGCGGGGTCGGGTCGATGCCGAAGGCCGCGACGGCCGCGGTGGAGTCCAGCACGAACGGCCGGTCGAACTGGTAGGCGATCTCCCGCATCTCCTTCGCGGTCGCGTCGAACAACCCGCCCAGCCACAGCATCGGCCCGGGCATCCGGGTGAGCTTCGGCGCGGGCGCCCCGGCGAGCGCGGCCGCGCGGGCGGCCAGGCCACGGATCGAGACCGCCGGCGCGGTCGGCACGTGCCAGACCCGGCCCCAGCCCCGCTCGTCGGTGGCCGCGGCCACCAGGGTGCGGGCCACGTCCGGCACGTACGTCCAGCTGTGCGGCGCGTCGAGATCCGCCGGCACCAGCGCGCGCCGGCCGGCCAGGACCTGCGGCAGCACCAGCATGCTCGGCAGTGACTGGGCGCCGGCGCCCAGGTAGTCCGAGCCCCGCACCTCGGTGGCCCGGACCCGGCCCGCCTCGTGGGCGGCGAGCGCGTCGGCCCACATCTGCGCCCGGACCCGCCCCTTCACGCTGCTCGGCCGCAGCGGCGTCGCCTCGGTCATCGGGGCGTCGACGGGGCCGTAGCCGTAGAGGTTGCCGACGGTGGCGAGCACCGCCCCGCTCCGCTCGGCAGCGGTGAGCAGTGCGGCGGCCAGTGGCGGCCAGTCGGTGGCCCACCGGTGGTAGGCCGGGTTGGCGCAGTTGTAGAGCGCCGCCGCGCCGGTGGCCGCCGCGGTGAGGCGGTCGGCGTCGGTGGCGTCCGCGGCGATCCGCTCGACCGCCGGGTGCTCCGGCCCGCCGCCCCGGCGGGTCACCAGCCGCACCCGCTCGCCCCGGTCGGCGAGGAGACGGGCGGTGGCGGTGCCGACGGGGCCGGCGCCGACGATCACGTGCAGTGCCATCAGGGGTCACCTTTCAGAACGGCAATTCTCTCCGAGAGCGGCGCTCTCGTTCGACGCCAAGCATGACCCACGACCGCGCCTCACGTCAAGAGCGCTGCTCTCGGTTTTGATCTGCGCTCTCAATCGTGGCAGGGTGGAGGCATGACTGCACCCTCCATCCGCGCCCGGGTCCGCGCCGAGATGATCGACGAGATCAAGGCCGTGGCCCGGCGACACCTCGCCAGCGACGGCGCCAACCTGTCACTCCGTGCGGTCGCCCGGGACATGGGCATGGTCTCGTCGGCGATCTACCGCTACTTCCCCAGCCGCGACGAGCTGCTGACCGCGCTGATCATCGAGGCGTACGACGCGCTCGGCGAGGCCGTGGAGGCGGCCGACGCCGGATGCGACCGCCTCGACCTGCGCGGACGCTGGCACGCCGCCTGCCGGGCGGCCCGCGGCTGGGCACTCGCCCACCCCGCCGAGTACGCCCTGCTCTACGGCAGCCCCGTGCCCGGCTACGCCGCCCCGGACGACACCATCGGCCCCGCCCAGCGACCGCCGCTGACCCTGATCGGCATCCTCCGCGACGGATTCGGCGCCGGTCGGCTCGACCCGCCACCGGCCGCCGAGGTGGCCGGGCCGCTCCGCGCCGACCTGGCGGACCTGGCCGGGATGCTGGGCGGCGAGCTGCCCGAGGCACTGCTCGCCCGGGGCATGGCCGGCTGGACCCAGCTCTTCGGGCTGATCAGCTTCGAGCTGTTCGGCCGGATCAACCGCACGCTGCCGCACCGGGACGCGTACTTCGACCACCAGACGGCACTGATGGCCGACCTGATCGGTCTCCCCCGAACGGACTGAACCCGTCCCGCGCGACGGTCGGCGGGGCGGAACGGCGGAACGCGGCGTCGGCCACGGCGGATCGACCGGCTCGGCGGAGCCGAGCCGCTCCCAGGTCCCGTCCGGCCGGCGGAGGGCGAAGCCGGCGTGCCGTCGCGGTGCGGAGCCGGGACGCTCATCCGCCCACCGTCGCAGCCATTGATCTCGATCCGGACACGGCCGGGGCGGCATCCGGTACCGGTGCGTCAGGTGCCGTCGGAGGAGTGCCCGGGGAAGAGGTGGGCGCTCGGGTCGATGGCGACGGCCGCGTTGTTCACCGCCGTGGCGGCCTCGCCGAAGCCGGTGGCGATCAGCCGCACCTTGCCCGGGTACTCGGTGATGTCGCCGGCCGCGAAGACCCGGGGCAGGTTCGTCGCCATCGCGCTGTCGACCACGATGTGCCGGCGGTCGAGCCGCAGCCCCCACTCGGCCAGCGGGCCGAGGTCGGCGGTGAAGCCGAGGGCGGCGACCACCGTGTCCACCGGCAGCAGCTCGGCGGCGGCGCCGCCGCGTACGGTGATCTCGGCGCCGGTCACCGCCCCGTCGCCGTGCAACCCGGTCACCTCCGCGTTGACGATCACGCGCACCGGCAGCTCCAGCACCCGGGCGACGGTGGCGGCGTGGGCGCGGAACTTCTCCCGCCGGTGCGCCAGCGTCACCGAGCGGGCCAGCGGCTGGAGCGTCAGCGCCCAGTCGAAGGCGGAGTCGCCGCCGCCGACGATCAGCACGTCCCGGCCGGCCAGCTCGGTCGGCTGCGGTACGAAGTAGACGATCCCCGTACCGGCGAAGTGCTCCGCCACCGGCAGCGGGCGGGGCGTGAAGCTGCCCAGCCCGCCGGTCACGATCACCGCTCCGCAGCCGAGCTGCTCGCCCCCGGCGAGGCCGAGCACCGGCCGCCCGTCGGCGTACGAGAGCTTCTCGGCGCGGGTGCCGAGCAGGTAGCGCGGGTCGAAGGGCGCCGCCTGGGCGACGAGGTTGGCGATCAGGTCCCGCCCCTTGACCGCCGGGAAGCCGGCCACGTCGTGGATCAGCTTCTCCGGGTACATGGCGGTGATCTGGCCGCCGGGCTCGGGCAGCGCGTCGACGACCGCGACGGAGAGCCCGCGGAAGCCGGCGTAGTACGCCGCGAACAAGCCGGCCGGACCGGCCCCGATCACCGCGACATCGACCTCGCGCATGGGCGTACCGTCGCTTTCCGCTCACGGATCAACGCGTGCTGATCCCGACGGTAGGGCCGGCGGTGTGCCCGGGCAAGCATGTCCCACCGGCCGCACGGCACCGGCGCGTCGGCGCTCAGGGCAGGGTGAGCGTGGACTCCGAGCGGTACGGGCCACCGAGGTCGTCCCGGCGGCGCCGGAAGATGATCGCGGCGACCGCCCCGCCGAGCAGCCCGAACAGGTGCCCCTGCCAGGAGATCCGCTCGTCGGTGGGGAGGATGCCGACCAGCTGCCAGCCGTAGAGCAGGCCGACCAGCAGGAAGACCGCGAAGTTCCACCAGCTCCGCTCGACGATCCCCCGCATGAGCAGGATGCCCAGGTAGCCGAAGATGACGCCGCTCGCGCCGACCACGACGGAGTTGGACGAGCCGGTGAACCACACCCCCAGCCCGCTGACCAGGACGATGACGAGCGTCGACCAGAGGAACCGGCGGGCGCCGGCGGCGAGCACGAAGGTGCCGAGCAGGATCAGCGGGATGCTGTTGCTGTAGAGGTGGTCGAAGCCGTGGTGCAGGAACGGCGAGAAGAACACCCCGTCGAGCCCGTCGATGCGCTTGGGGATGATCCCGGCGGCGGCGTCGAAGCCGGCCGCCAGCCCCTGGTCGAGGGCCTCGATGAGGAAGAGGAACGGCACCACCGCGCACATGGCGACGAAGGCCCGGCCGAGCGCGGCGTAGAACGCCTCGGTGCCGAACCGGTGCGGATCGCCGCTTCGCGGGTGCAGGGTCACCCGTCAAGAGCTATCAGGTGACGGCCCGTGCCGCCACTCCTGCGGCGATCCGGGTGCCCCGACGACGGAGGCGGGGTGTGTGGACGCCCACACACCCCGCCTCCGGCCGGTCGGTCAGTACCAGCCCACGTCCTGGGAGTGCGCCCAGGCCTTGCAGGGCGAGCCGTAGCGGCCCTCGATGTAGCCGAGGCCCCACTTGATCTGGGTCGCCGGGTTGGTCTGCCAGTCGTCGGCGACCGAGCCCATCTTGCTGCCCGGCAGCGCCTGCGGGATGCCGTACGCCCCGGACGAGGAGTTGCGGGCCTTGTGGTTCCAGCCGCTCTCCTTGGTCCAGAGCTTGTCCAGACAGGGGAACTGGTCCATCCCGAAGCCGGCCTTCACCATGAGGGCGCAGCCGACCTCGCGGTTGCCGCTGAACTCCGCGCAGGACGCCGGGATCGGCCCGTCGTACGGCTTGCTCTCGGCGGCCTTCTCGGCCGCGGCCTTGGCGGCGGCCTCCCGCGCCTTCTTCCGCGACGCGGCGGCGGCCTCGGCCTCGCGGGCCCGCTTGGCGGCTTCCTTGGCCGCCGCGGCGGCGCGCAGCTTCGCCTGGTATTCGGCGGCCCGCTGCTTCGCCGACTGCACCTGGTGGGCGGCCTGGCGTTCGCGCTGGTAGTCGAGCTCGGCCTCCTCCACGGCGGCGCCGACCTGCGCGGTGAGGCCCTGTTGCTGGGTCTGTCGGTCTTCGCCCAGGTAGACACCGCCGGCAACGCCCACGGAGAGCAGTGCGACAGCGGCCGTGCGGGCGCCGAACCGGCTCCACAGCCGACTCACGAAGTGGTCCCTTCGTCGGGGGCAAGGACACGGCGCGGGCACCCGTCATGGGCGGGCCGCGCCGCGAGCGCCCCGACCCTGTGCCGGTCGCAGCCGACGCACCGGGGGTGGAAGATGTCGGTGACGAACGATCACCAACGATCTTGTCGGTACGTGGGCGCTCGTTGGACACCATCGCGCACGGTGAGGCCGATGGGAAACCAACAGGCTCATTTGTGACTTGCGTCACTCAAATTATAGGCACAAACAGTCAGATAACGGTCATCAGTGCGGGATGTCCTCCAGCAGGTCCGTCACCATCGCGGCGATCGGCGAACGCTCCGAACGGCTGAGGGTGACGTGGGCGAAGAGCGGATGGCCCTTGAGCGCCTCGATCACCGCGGTCACCCCGTCGTGCCGACCGACGCGGAGATTGTCCCGCTGGGCCACGTCGTGGGTGAGCACCACCCGCGAGCCCTGGCCGATCCGGGAGAGCACGGTCAACAGCACCCCGCGCTCCAGCGACTGCGCCTCGTCCACGATCACGAAGGCGTCGTGCAGGCTCCGGCCCCGGATGTGGGTCAGCGGCAGCACCTCCAGCAGGCCGCGCGACGTGACCTCCTCCAGCACGTTCTCGTGCACCACCGAGCCGAGGGTGTCGAAGACCGCCTGCGCCCAGGGCGACATCTTCTCCGACTCCGAGCCGGGGAGGTAGCCCAGCTCCTGCCCGCCGACGGCGTAGAGCGGGCGGAAGACCACCACCTTCTTGTGCCGCCGGCGCTCCATCACCGCCTCCAGCCCGGCGCAGAGGGCCAGCGCGGACTTGCCCGTCCCGGCCCGCCCGCCCAGCGAGACGATGCCGACCGACTCGTCGAGCAGCAGGTCGAGGGCGATCCGCTGCTCGGCCGACCGGCCGTGCAGCCCGAACGCCTCCCGGTCGCCGCGGACCAGCCGCACCGTCTTGTCGGGCAGCACCCGGCCGAGCGCCGAGCCGCGGGCGGAGTGCAGCACCAGGCCGGTGTGGCAGGGCAGCCCGGCGGCCTCGTCCAGGTCGAGCGTCTCGCCGGCGTAGAGCCGGCCGATCTGCTCCTCGGCCAGCTCCAGCTCGGACATCCCCGTCCAGGTGGGGTCGCTGGCCTGGCCGTGCCGGTACTCGTCGGCCCGCAGGCCCACCGAGGCCGCCTTGACGCGCAGCGGCATGTCCTTGCTGACCAGGGTCACCTCCCGCCCCTCGGCGGCGAGGTTCAACGCGACGGAGAGGATCCGCGCGTCGTTGGAGTCGGTGCGGAAGCCCGGCGGCAGCACGCCGTCGTCGGCGTGGTTGAGCTCCACCCGCAGCGTGCCGCCGGAGTCGTTGGCCGGCACCGGGCGGTCGAGCCGCCCGTGCCTGACCCGCAGCTCGTCCAGCATGCGCAGGGACTGCCGGGCGAACCAGCCCAGCTCCGGATGGTGCCGCTTGCCCTCCAGCTCGGAGATGACCACGAGGGGCAGGACCACCTCGTGCTCGGCGAAGCGGTGGAAGGCCGCCGGGTCGGAGAGGAGCACCGAGGTGTCCAGGACGAACGCCTGGCCGGCTGGTCGGGGCTCCTCGGCGTCGGCCGGAGCGGCGGACGCCCCGCGGCGGCTCCGGGTGGTGCGGCGGGTCGTGGCAGTCGCGGCCGTGGTCCGGTCGGCCCCGGCGGTCGTACGGCGAGTCGTCACAGGCCTGCTCCGACGGATGGGCATCCGCCACCCGCGTTCCGCCTCCTCCGGTGCCCGGGGACACGGGGTCGGATGCGGAACCCCGTGCGCGAGGTCGCAGATCCGGGCGGACCGGCTGGCTCGGGAGAACCCCGTGCCATGCCTAGACGCTAGCGGCGCCGGACCCTCCGGGCTAGAGGGCGATCGTGGATCTCCGGGGACCGGCACGTTAACAGGCGGCGGCGGAACCGGCCGGGATGCATGCCCCCTGCGCGCATCCCGGCCGGTGGGACCACCGTCACCGGTCTGACGTGGTCCCGACGGTGCGTGTCCGCCGCGGACGACGCACCGTGCCCTGGGTACCGGTCGACGGGGCCTCGGGATCCCCGTCGACCGGGCTCAACCGGTCCGCCGCACGAGGGTGCCGGTCGGGTGTCGCCCGGTGACCGGGGCGGCCGGCGCCGCGAACGACGAGCCGGTGTACGTGGTGCCCGGCCGGACCACCGTGCCGGTGACGCGGGTGGTGGTGGGCGACGGGCCGGCCAGCGCCGACGCGATGGCCGCCTGGGCGTCGCGGCGGCGTCGGTTCCAGGCGCCCCGGTCGCCGTCGAAGTAGCCCTGGCGGTAGCCGAACCGGTAGCCGATCCGGTAGCTGAGCTGCCCGTGCAGCCGACCGGCGGCGTAGCTGGTGGCGCCGAGGACGAGGACGAGGAAGACCGCGAGGAAGGGGCTCATCCGGCGGCTCCGGTGCGCCGCGGGTGCCCGGTCATCGCTCCTCCGGCTCGACCGAGGTGGGATCGGCGACCAGGAGCCTGTCCAGGTCGTCCGTGCTGACCTCCTCGATCAGCTCGACGCTGATCCGGCAGCCGTCCAGGACGACCTCGGCCACCGAGGACCGGCGGATCTCGCCGCCGGCGTCGTACACCCGGACGCTGAGCTCCGGACAGCCGAGGTGGGTACGCCAGGTGTCCCACTCGGTGCGGTCGCCGACGCTGAGCGAGAGGTAGCGGCAGCCCCGGGCGACGTAGAGGCGCCAGGGCGCGCTCAGGCCGGCGGCCACTCCCTCCGCGATCAGGCCGAAGGCCTGGGCTCGGGTGGCGAGTTCGGTCACCACACCCCCCTCGCGCCGGGGGCGTGACGCATGTGAGCACTGATCGTCTCATGCACGTGACACACCGTAGGTTGTCTCATGGGCGTGACAGTATCAGCTTTTCGTCTGTTTACTCCGCCTCTACGGGCACCTACTATGCCCAGGTGAAACCCCTCAGAAGCGGTCCCGGATCGTTTACCGGCAGGCCGACATTCGCGTCTCGTCCGCGTGACACCAGCGTGCCGGGGCGGGCACGGCTGGCCGGCGGGTCGTACCGTCACGACGTGACCGAGACGGCCAACGCACGGAAGATCGCCTTCGCCACCTTCGTCCGTCGGGCACTCGACGAGGCCCGGGCCACCCGGGCCTGGAGCGGCACCGAGGTCTCCCGTCGCACCGGGGTTTCCCGGCAGACCATCAACCGCTGGGTCCGGGGCGACTGGGCCAGCGACCCCGAGGCCGAGCGCGTGGTGGCGTTCTGCGAGGGCCTGGGGCTCAACCCGGCGACCGCCTTCGCCGCGCTGGGCTGGGACCGCACGGCGACGCCCCGCAGCACCTCCACCCCACCACCGATGGACCCCGACGTCGAGGCGCTGCTGCGCCGCCTCGTCGACCCCGACGTCTCAGACGCGGAGAAGTTCCACATCCGGGAGACCATCCGTTACCTCGCTTATCGCCCGACCCTGCCGGCCGATGTCCGAAAACGAGGTAAACAGGCCGGCTAGTTCCTCAGATGGCGAAAGAACGGCAGGTCAGACCCATTCGTTTCGCTCCGGGGCCGGAACGGGCACGCTAGCGTCCCTATTCGTACTGCTTGGGCTCGTCGTCGGCGGGGGGACGGGACAAGGCCGAACCCAGCCCTGCGGGACAGAAGGAGGGGTCTGTCCATGACCCTGAAGTGGATGGCAGTCGTCATCGCCACCGTGTCGATGACACTGGGCGTGACCGGAAACGTGGTGACGCTGGCGGTCAACGGCGGGCAGCTTCCCCTGCTCGTCAACCTCCTCGCGCTCGCCACCGCCGGCACCGCGGTCGTCCTGGCCGTGGTCGCCGAGCTGCACGACCGGCTGAACGACCGGATCAGCGCGCTCACCGACTTCCTGGTGAGCCGGCTCAAGGAGATCGAGGAACGCAGCGGCGACCGGAACACCGGGTTCGTGGAGGGCTACCTGCTCAGCCACGGCCAGGAGGCGGCCGTCGTGCCGTTCGGTCGACGGGGACGGGGAGCCGCCGAACGCTGACCCGCCAGGCCCGCCTTCGTGCCGACCGCGCCTCCGGACGCCGGCCGGACCGCATCGTTCGACCGGGATTGAGCCGACCCGGCCGGGGTACGCTGACGCGCGTGCCGCCGTTGAACCTGGGCAACCAGCAGCCGAAGATCCCGTTGGACGCCGACCGTGCCTGGCGGACGACCGCCGGGCGGGCCGACGCGACGGTGCTCTTCTTCGACTTCGACGGCACCCTGGCACCGGTCGACGACGACCCCACCGCGGTGCGGCCCGCGCCGAACGTGCTCGCCGCGATCGAGGCGCTCGCCCCCGTCGTACGGCGGGTCGCGATCGTCTCCGCGCGACCGGTCGAGTTCCTCCGCGACCACCTCGGCGGGCTGGCCGGGATCGACCTGTACGGCCTCTACGGCCTGGAGCACAGCCACTCGGGCGGCGAGACCGTGACCGAGCCGGCGGCCCTGCCGTGGGTGCCCACCATGGCCGAGCTGGCCGAGCTGGCCCGGGCCGAGCTGCCCGAGGGCGCGCTGGTGGAGTACAAGCGGCTCTCCGTGGCGCTGCACTGGCGCACGGTGCCGCAGCTCGGCGACACCGTGGAGCGGTGGGGCCGGGCCCAGGCCGAGCGGCTCGGGCTCAAGGTCCAGGCCGGGCGGATGGTGCTGGAGCTCAAGCCGCCGGTCGACCGGGACAAGGGCATGGTGACCGACGAGGTGGTCCGGGACGCCCAGGGCGCCTGGTACTTCGGCGACGACGTCTCCGACATCAAGGCCTTCGCCGCGCTGCGGGCCCGGGCCGCCGCCGATCCGCACTTCTTCGGCGTCTGCGTCGCCGTCGCCAACCCCGAGACCGGCCACGAGGTCGCGGAGGCGGCCGACCTGACCCTGGACTCCCCCGCCGCGCTCGGCGACTTCCTCGCCGCCGCCGCCCACCACCTCACCTGACGCGCCCGGGGTGGCCGGGGCCGGGAGGTCAGGCCCCGTAGCGGCGCTGCCGGTTGGCGTAGGAGCGCAGGGCGCGGAGGAAGTCGATGTGGCGGAAGTCCGGCCAGTTGAGCTCACAGAAATAGAACTCCGAGTGCGCGGACTGCCAGAGCATGAAGCCGGACAGCCGCTGCTCGCCGCTGGTGCGGATGACCAGGTCGGGGTCGGGCTGGCCCCGGGTGTAGAGGTGCTCGGCGATGTGCTCGACGTCCAGCACCTCGGCCAGCTCCTCGATGGTGCCGCCGGAGGCGGCGTGCTCCAGCAGCAGCGAGCGCACCGCGTCGGTTATCTCCCGCCGGCCGCCGTAGCCGACCGCGATGTTGACCTCGGCCCCGCCGCTGCGCTCGCGGGTGCGCTCCTCGGCGGCCTTCAGCGCCGCGGCGGTTGACGCCGGGAGCAGGTCGAGCGCGCCGACCATGCGCAGCCGCCAGGGGTTGCCCTCCTCGGCCAGCTCGACCACGAGGTCCTCGATGATCTGCAGCAGCGGGTCCAGCTCGCTGGCCGGCCGGCGCAGGTTGTCGGTGGCCAGGAGGTAGAGCGTGACGTGCGCGATGCCGGCCTGGTCGCACCAGCCCAGCACGTGCTTGATCTTCGCTGCGCCGACCCGGTGCCCGTCGTTCGGGTCGACGTAGCCCATCTCCCGGGCCCACCTGCGGTTGCCGTCGCACATCACGCCGACGTGCCGGGGCACCGGCTTGCCCGCGAGCTTGGCCGTGAGGCGACGCTCGTACACCGAATAGATCAGGTCCCGCAGAGTCATCACCTTGCAGCGTAGCGACCTGTCCCGCCGATCACCCCCTCGGATGGCGTTCCCACGCCGGCAGACCGATGCCGATCATGCCCAGCGTGCGGGCGTCGAGCCGCCCGTCGCCCAGCCCCAACTCGACCACCGTCCGGTAGACCCGGTCGTCCCGGCGGGCCGCCCGGACCGCCGCGTCGACGACCCGCCGGCGCCGGGCCAGCCACGCCGCGAACGAGCTGTGCCGCAGGTGGGCGCCGAGCCGGCGGCGCAGCGCCGCCGCGTACCGCCGGGCAGCCTGCTCGGGCGAGCCGGTGGCCGCCGCGCCGGCGAGCGCGCCGGAGAGCAGGGCGTAGAAGATCCCTTCGCCCGTGAACGGATTGATCAGCGAGAGCGCGTCGCCGGCGAGCAGCACCCGGCCGCGCCCGGGCGACGGGCGGTGCGTCGACAGCGGCAGGTGGTGCGCCCGCAGGTCGGTCACCGTGGCCAGGTCCGTGCCGGGCAGCAGCGCGCCGAGCCGGTCGACCAGGTGCGCCCGGCTCAGCGGCTCCCCCCGCAGCACCTCCCCGTACCCGACGTTCGCCCGGCCGTCGCCGATCGGGAACGACCAGGCGTACGCCGGCCAGCGCGGCGCCGAGGTGACGATGAGCTGTTCGGGCGGGCCGGGCAGCGCCGGAGCGTACCCCCGGATGGCGAGCGCCAGGTGGCGGTCGGGGTTCACCGGGTGCCCGAGCGCCCGCCGGACCACCGACCCGGCGCCGTCCGCGCCGACCACCACCCGCGCGGCCAGCTCCCCGTCGAGCACCACCCGGTCGGCGCGGACCTCCACCCGCCGCACCGCGTGCCGGCGCAACCGCGCGCCGGCCGCGACCGCCGCCGCCACCAGCCGGGCGTCGAAGACCGTCCGGGGCACCGTGTACGCCGGCCGGGGCAGCGCCCGGTCCACCGTGCCGCCACCCGGCCCGACCAGGCGCAACGCCGGCAGCGGCGCGTGCCCGGCCACCGCATCGGGCACACCCAGCTCGGCGAGCACGTCCAGCGCGTGCGCCGCGATGCCGTCCCCGCACGCCTTGTCCCGGGGAAAGTCGGAGCGGTCCAGCAGCAGGACGCTGGCCCCCGCCCGCCGGGCCGCAAGCGCGGCGGCCGACCCGGCCGGACCGGCCCCGACCACCACCACGTCGAACTCATCGCTCACCGCATCGCCTCCCTCCGGCCTGACCTTCCGGCCTTTCGGCCATCCTGCCGTCGCACACGCGCGGCGCGCCGATGCCGCACCGGCATGTCCGTCAGCACGTCGTCGACCCGGCACCGACCAACGGCTCGAGCCCTGTCGAGCTGCCCGCACAGACGGGGCACCATCCGGGCGGCCGGCCTCGTCATTCCGGCGGTCCCATGGACGGGGCAGCTCGACAGCGCTCGACAGGGGCCCGTGATCTGTCCCGGACTCGTCGCTCCGTCAGGCCGGTGCGGCGCGCTCGGTTGACCCGGCCCGGCTCGGTTCGCCCGGTGCGCTCGGGTTCACCTGGCACGCTCGGAAAGCCCGGCGCGCCCGATTCGCTCGGCGCGGGTCGCGCGCCACAGGCCGTAGAGCGTCAGGGCGGCGGCGGCCAGCAGTGGGCCGCCGTCGCGGACCAGCCCGTCCAGCCCGAGCAGCCACCAGCACAGCGGCAGGTCGACGGCGAGCACGACGACGGTCACCGCCACCAGCAGGACGCGCGCCCAGGCCTTGCCGCGCATCAGGAAGGCGGTGCAGAACAGTACCGCGTAGCTGGTCACGATGCCGGCGGCGAACCAGAACAGCACCGCCGGCACGGCGGTCAGCCGGTCGTCCAGCACGGCGCCGCCGGCGACCAGGGCCGGGACCAGCATCAGCGGGCTGTAGGTGAACGCGGCAACCCGGCTGGTGAGCAGCCAGCCGTTGACCTCGGGCCGGCGGGGTGGGGTCTCCCGCCAGGAGATGCCACTACGGTCGATGACCAGCCGGGGCCGGTGGCGGACCAGGTGCCCGGACACCGCGGGCGAGCGGTAGAGCAGCCAGACCACGGCCGCGCAGAGGGCGGTGAGCAGGGCGAACCCGAGCAGCCCGGGCAACGGCGGCACGCCCTGCCGGGGCACGATCAGCCGCCCGACGGCGAACACCGTGGTCACCGCGAGGATCAGCCCGAACGGCCGGGCCACCGTCCGGCCGCGACGGACGTGCCCGATCAGCAGCAGGAAGCCGAGCGAGCGGAGCATGGCCCAGCCGGTGCGTACGGCCAGCCCGAAGCCCTGCTCCGGGGCGTACCACCAGTTGAGCAGCTCGACCGCGACGGTGGCCGCCGCGGTCAGTGCGAGCAGCGTGGTCAGCGCCCGGACGGCGGACGGCCGCCGGACCTCGGTCTCGGCGGCCGTCCTCATGGGAACCGATGATGCCCGGTACGGGCGTCGATCACACCTGTCGTCAGCGCTGCGGCTCCGCGTCGAGCCGGGCGCGCAGCGCGTCCAGCTCGGCCCAGAGCACGCCCGGCAGCTTGTCGCCGAACTTCTCGAACCACTCGGTGACCAGCGGAAGCTCGTTGCGCCACTCCTCCGGGTCGACCTTCAGCGCGATCCGGACGTCCTCCGGGGTCATGTCCAGGCCCTCGATGTCGAGCGCGTCCTGGGCCGGGACCATGCCGATCGGGGTCTCCACCGCCTCGGCGCGCCCCTCGATCCGCTCGACGATCCACTTCAGGACGCGGGAGTTCTCGCCGAAACCGGGCCAGAGGAAGTTGCCCTCCGGGTCCTTGCGGAACCAGTTGACGTAGTAGATCTTCGGCAGCTTGGACTCGTCGCCGTCGGCGCCCTTGCCCATCTCGATCCAGTGCCGGAAGTAGTCGCCGGCGTGGTAGCCGATGAACGGCAGCATCGCCATCGGGTCGCGCCGGACGACGCCGACCGCGCCGGAGGCGGCGGCGGTGGTCTCCGAGGAGAGCGTCGCGCCCATGTAGACGCCGTGCACCCAGTCGCGGGCCTCGGTCACCAGCGGGATGGTGTCCCGGCGACGGCCACCGAAGAGAATCGCGTCGATCGGCACGCCGTTCGGGTCGTAGTAGTCCTCGGCCAGGATCGGGCACTGGGTGATCGGGGTGCAGAACCGGCTGTTCGCGTGTGAGGAGAGGTTGTCGCTCTCCGGCGTCCAGTCGTTGCCCTTCCAGTCGATCAGGTGCGCCGGCGGCTCACCCATGCCCTCCCACCAGATGTCCCCGTCGTCGGTCAGGGCCACGTTGGTGAAGATGGAGTTGCCGCGGTCCAGCGTCCGCATCGCGTTGGCGTTGGTCTTCCAGTCCGTGCCAGGCGCGACGCCGAAGAGGCCGTACTCGGGGTTGACGGCGTAGAGGCGGCCGTCGGGGCCGAAGCGCATCCAGGCGATGTCGTCGCCGATGGTCTCGACCTTCCACCCGGGGACGGTCGGCTCCAGCATGGCGAGGTTGGTCTTGCCGCAGGCGGACGGGAACGCGCCGGCGATGTGGTAGACCTTGCCCTCCGGCGAGGTGATCTTGAGGATGAGCATGTGCTCGGCGAGCCAGCCCTCGTCGCGGCCCATCACGCTGGCGATCCGCAGCGAGTAGCACTTCTTGCCCAGCAGCGAGTTGCCGCCGTACCCGGAGCCGAAGGACCAGATCTCCCGGGTCTCCGGGAAGTGCGAGATGTACTTCGTCTCGTTGCACGGCCACGCCACGTCCTGCTGGCCGGGGGCGAGCGGGGCGCCGATCGAGTGCAGCGCGTGGACGAAGTCCACGTCGTCGCCCATGGCCTCGAGGACCTTGGCGCCCATCCGGGTCATGATGCGCATGGAGGCGACCACGTACGGGCTGTCGGTGATCTCGACGCCGAACATGGGGCTCTCGGCCTCGACCGGACCCATGCAGAACGGGATGACGTACATGGTGCGCCCGCGCATGCAACCGCGGTAGAGCTCCGTCATCGTCCGCTTCATCTCGGCCGGCGCCATCCAGTTGTTGGTGGGGCCGGCGTCCGCCTCGTCGACGGAGCAGATGAAGGTGCGCTCCTCGACCCGGGCGACGTCCGTCGGGTCCGTCCGCGCGTAGAAGGAGTTGGGCTTCTTCTCCGGGTTGAGGCGGATCAGGGTGCCCGCCTCGACGAGCTCATCGGTGAGGCGCCGCCACTCCTCGTCGGACCCGTCCACCCAGACGACACGGTCGGGGGTGGTCAGTTCAGCGACCTCACGGACCCAGGCGAGCAGTTTGGGGTGGGACGTCGGGGCCTGATCGATACCCCGAACGGTAGCCGGAGCAACCATGACACATCTCCTTGGTGGTCGACGCTGACCGGTCTATGGGATGCACGAGTCTTGACGGCGCTGCGCGTCCTTACGGCGCGGTGCGTCGCCCTTCGTGGAAACCTGGGATTGGCCTCAGCGTAAACCGGGTGACGTCGCCAGTCAGTGGGACTGGTTGTGAAGAACTGCACAAGGTGCGGTCACGCTGCGGCATCACGAGCTAATACCCGCTTTCGCGCGCAGTTTCACGCAAATCCTCTGGGAAACCCCCGGCGGCCGACCTGCCGCGTCCCGTCGACGGACTCGCGAACCGCCCCGCTCGACCATCCCGACTCGTTACGCTCTGTCCACAGGCGCACACCCGTGCGGGCCGCTCGTCGTTGCTACCCGTGTGGGATGCAACCAGCCGGTAGGCTCGGCGTCGTGGCCGCGACGATGACCGGGGAGCCAGGCTCCCGGCAGACCCGCCCGGGTCTGGCCCACGCACTGGTCGAGCGTTTCGGCCACCTCGTCCGCGAGATGAGCAAGTTCGCCACCGTGGGCGGGATCGCCTTTCTGATCGACTTCGCGCTCTTCAACTACCTCACCAGCGTGCGGGGCGTCGAGCAGGTGACCGCGAAGACCGTCTCGACGGTGATCGCGGCGACCGTCGCGTTCGTCGGCAACCGGTTCTGGACGTGGCGGCACCGCAAGCGCTCCAACCCGGCCCGCGAGTACGCGCTGTTCTTCTTCTTCAACGGTGTCGGCCTGGGGATCGCGGTGGCCTGCCTGGCCATCAGCCGCTACGGCCTGGGCAGCATCTGGCCGGAGGTCTTCCAGACCCCGTTGGCCGACAACATCGCCAGCTTCATCGTCGGCACCGGGCTCGGGACGCTGTTCCGATTCTGGTCCTACCGACGGTTCGTCTTCGTGGAAGCGGGAACCCCAGCCGTTCCGGAAGTGAAGCACGACCGAGACCACCGGGCGTGACCTGCCGCCCACCTCGTCCCGGCCGGAGCCTCCCGGCCCCGCCCACTGCCCTAAGGTGTTCCGCATGCGTCTTGTCCGTCTGCTGCCCGAGCGCTGGCAGAAGTTCATCCACGAGGCGCTCAAATTCGGCATCGTCGGCGGCGTCAACACCGTCATCAATTACGCGGTGTTCAACGCCCTGGCACTCACCGTTTTTGTCGACGGCCAGTTGAAGGCGACGGTCATCGCCACCATCGTGGCGACCATCACGTCGTACCTGATGAATCGTCACTGGACGTACCGTGACCGCCCGAAGTCGGCAATGCGGCGCGAATACGCCCTGTTCTTCCTCTTCAACGGAGCCGGCCTGCTCATCGAGCTGGGCGTCCTCGCCGCCGCCAAGTACGGCCTGGGCGTAACCAGCCTGCTGGCCCTGAACGTGGCGAAGACCGGCGGCGTGCTGCTCGCGACGCTGTTCCGGTTCTGGTCCTACCGGACGTTCGTCTTCCAACCGGCACCGGCCCACGCCGCGGAGACGTGGCACAGCATCCCGCGCGACGAGTGGGACACGATGGCCGAAATGGACCCGGTGGCGGAGCTGGCCGAATCCATCTCCGAGCTGGAGGAGGCGCAGCCACCACCGGGCGCCGGACGGCGCGGCCCGGCCCCCGTGCCGGCGACCGGCCAGAGCGCCCCGATCCAGGGCCGCCCCGTGCCGCTCGACGCCGGCATCGGCGGCTCCCTCGACCGGGAACTGGAAGCCGAGCTGGCCGCCGAACTCCAGGCCAGCACCCGCCGCACCCCGCGCCGCTGACCCGCCGCACCACCCCGCGCCCGCCGCGCCGTTACCGTTCGGCGGGCGGGCGGGCGTGGGGCCGGGCTCAGGCGGTGGGGTCGCGCAGCGGCTTCCCCTCGTTCATGTCCGCCAGGATGTCGCGCATCTCGGCGTCGCCGAGGGAGTGCTTGTCGTGGTGGGCCTCGACCAGCTCGTAGAGCTTGGTCTGGACCTGGCCGACCCCAGGCACGTCGTGCAGGACGGACTGCCCGCGCTCGCCGGCGGACTCGATGGTCAGGGTGCCGCAACCGAGCAGACGCTCGACGAACCGCTGGTTCATCGCGTGGTCGTTGACCCGGGTGAGCGGGATGTCCCGCCGGTCGCGGGAGAGCACGCCGTGTTGGAGCAGCACCCGCTCGTTCGTGAAGAGGTAGTGGGTGGTCCGCCAGACCAGGAACGGCCAGAGCGCCAGCCAGAGCACCGCCGCCAGGGCCAGCACCCCGATCACGGCGAGCGCGATCGAGCCGCCCCCGCCGGACGGCAGCAGGACCATGCCGGCCACCACCGCCGCGACGGCGAGCACGAGCACCGCGACCGGCCGGATCAGCGCCTTCCAGTGCGGGTGCAGGTGCAGCACGACATGCTCGTCCTCGGTGAGCACGTCATCGGGGAACGCCACGGGAACCTCCTCGCAGAAACGGACGCGCTGACCGTAACCGCTCACCCTCCCGCCGCGACATCAGCCGCGCGGCGATCCCGCCCCCGCGATCTTGCAGTTTCCGCCCCCGTCTCGCGGCTTCGCCCCGTTCGCCAGGGCAAAAGTGCAAGATCGCGGGGAAGGGAGGGCGGGGGTCAGGTCAGCGGAGGTGGAGGACGTCGCCGGCGGCCAGGGCGCGCACGCCCGTGGGGGTGGTGACCAGCAGTCGGCCGTCGGCGTCCACGCCGGTCGCGGCGCCGGTGAGCTCCTCGCCGCCGGGCAGCAGCACGCGTACCTGGCGGCCGATCGTCGCGCAGGCGGCCAGGTAGGCGTCGCGCAGCCCGCTGGCGACCGCGTCCCCGCCGGCCGAACGCCAGCGGCCGTACCAGTCGGCGACCGAGCGAAGCAGGGCCCGCAGCAGCGGATCGCGGTCGGTGGCCGCCGCGCCGGCCAGTTGCAGCGAGGTGGCCGGCAGGCCGGTCGGGTTCTCCGGCAGCTCGTCGGCGCGGAGCGTGACGTTCAGGCCGATGCCGAGCACGATCGCGGGCGGCTGCGCCGGCGAGTCCCCCGGCACCGCCTCGGCGAGGATCCCGGCGCACTTCGCGTCGCCGATCAGCAGGTCGTTGGGCCACTTCAGGCCGGCGTCCAGCTCGGCCAGCCGGGCCACCGCCTCGACCAGGGCCACGCCGGCGAGCAGCGGCAGCCAGCCGTACCCCGCCTGGGGCACCGGCGGCCAGCCACGGTCGGCGACGGCCTCCCCCGGCCGGAGCAGCACGCTGGTGGCGATGCCCGCCCGCGCCGGTGACTGCCACGCCCGGTCGCGCCGTCCGCGCCCGGCGGTCTGCCGCTCCGCGACCACCACCAGCCCCTCCGGCTCCCCGGCCCGGGCCGCCTCGGCGACGTCCGCGTTGGTCGAGCCGGTCTCGACGCGCAGCTCCAGCCGCGCCCACGGCCCGTGCGGGGCGACCAGCGCCCGCCGCAACCGGGCCGCCGACAGCGGCGGACGGTCCAGATCGGTGTACGGCGAGCCCGGCATCCCGTCAGCCTACGGCCCCGCCCGAGAGCCACCCGCCGGCCGTCGGGCGGGCGTCGGGCGGGCGTCCGTGGGCGTCGTCGGCGAGCGGTCGCCGGGCTGAGGCGAACTGCACAGGGGCGACGACCTGAACCATCGTTATATTCCCAGGGTGACTACCGAGACCGGGATCAACATCCACAGCACCGCGGGCAAGCTGGCTGACCTGGAGCGACGGGTCGACGAGGCGGTGCACGCCGGGTCGGCGCGCGCGGTCGAGAAGCAGCACGCGAGGGGCAAGAAGACCGCCCGCGAGCGGATCGAGATGCTGCTCGACGAGGGCTCCTTCGTCGAGTTGGACGAGCTGGCCCGGCACCGGTCCACCAACTTCGGGCTGGAGAAGACCCGCCCGTACGGCGACGGCGTCATCACCGGCTACGGCACCATCGACGGCCGCCAGGTCTGCGTGTTCGCCCAGGACTTCACGGTCTTCGGCGGCTCCCTCGGCGAGGTCTTCGGCGAGAAGATCGTCAAGGTGATGGACCTGGCCGTGAAAATCGGCTGCCCGGTCGTCGGCATCAACGACTCCGGCGGCGCCCGCATCCAGGAGGGCGTGGCCTCGCTCGGGCTCTACGGCGAGATCTTCTTCCGCAACGTCCGGGCCAGCGGCGTCATCCCGCAGATCTCCCTGATCATGGGCCCGTGCGCGGGGGGCGCCGTCTACTCCCCGGCGGTCACCGACTTCACCGTGATGGTCGACCAGACCTCGCACATGTTCATCACCGGCCCCGACGTCATCAAGACCGTCACCGGCGAGGACGTGGCGATGGAGGAGCTGGGCGGCGCCCGTACGCACAACTCCCGCAGCGGCAACGCGCACTACCTCGCCAGCGACGAGGAGGACGCGATCGAGTACGTGAAGGCGCTGCTGTCGTACCTGCCGTCGAACAACCTGGACGAGCCGGTGGTCTACGAGGCCCCCGCGGACCTCTCCGTGAGCGACGAGGACCGGGAACTGGACACGCTGATCCCCGACTCGGCGAACCAGCCGTACGACATGCACCGGGTCATCGAGCACGTCCTGGACGACGGCGAGTTCCTGGAGGTCCAGCCGCTCTACGCGCAGAACCTGATCATCGGCTACGGCCGGGTCGAGGGGCGCCCGGTCGGCGTGGTCGCCAACCAGCCGATGCACTTCGCCGGCACCCTGGACATCGCCGCGTCGGAGAAGGCCGCCCGGTTCGTGCGCACCTGCGACGCCTTCAACATCCCGGTGCTGACCTTCGTGGACGTTCCCGGCTTCCTGCCCGGCACCGGCCAGGAGTGGGACGGCATCATCCGCCGCGGCGCGAAGCTCATCTACGCGTACGCCGAGGCCACCGTCCCGAAGGTCACCGTCATCACCCGCAAGGCCTACGGCGGGGCGTACGACGTGATGGGCTCCAAGCACCTCGGCGCGGACCTGAACTTCGCCTGGCCGACCGCGCAGATCGCGGTGATGGGCGCGCAGGGCGCGGTGAACATCCTCTACCGGCAGGAACTGGCCGCCGCCGAGGACCCGGCCGCCGTGCGGGCCGAGAAGATCACCGAGTACGAGGAGACTCTCGCCAACCCGTACATCGCGGCCGAGCGCGGCTACGTCGACAGCGTCATCCCGCCGCACGAGACCCGTACGCAGATCGTCCGCGCCCTGCGGGTGCTGCGTACCAAGCGCGAGACCCTGCCCCCGAAGAAGCACGGCAACATCCCGCTCTGACCCCGCCCCGCCCCGCGTCGCGTGCGGGCGTGGCGGGTCAGCAGGGCGGGTTGGCGGCGCCGCACATGCGGGTGGCGGCGACGGCGGCGAGCCGACGAAGTTCGGCCTCGCTGCTGTCGCGCGAGATGCTGACCACCGTGACCAGGTCGCCGACCCGGACGAACGCGGTGCTGAGCGGCTTCGGAGCGTCGCCAACCACTGTCGACGTCTTCGCCCGCCGGGGCTCGGACATGACCTGCCGCAGCAACGCCGACTCGTCGCCGGCGAACCCCCGGGCCACCACCTGCCAGCGGTGTGTCGTGACGATCTCGACGTCCCGCCCGTCGCGCCACACGACGCCGTCGGTCTCCCATTCCGGGCAGGAGTTCACCTGCCGGTCGATGTCAGGAATGATCTTGCCGGCCTCCTCGGTACGGACCCGGTAGAGATCCTGTCGCAGCAGGGGCTCACCCAGCCGTACCCCCATCACCGTCTGACTGCGCGAGTAGCGGGAGGGTTCAGCGGCGGCCGGAAGTCCCCGGTTCCGCAGGCACTTCGTCAACTCACCGTCGATCCGGATCGGCTCGTGGATGCCCGTCACGGTGAGTCGCGGGGTCTCCTTCTCCGGCAGGTCCTCGGGCTGGAGCAGCGCCTCCATCGGAATCGCGGCCCGTACGGGCGCATCCGGCCCGGCCGCCCCGGCCACGGTCACCCCGGCCGCGGTCGCCCCTTCCGCGGTCGCCAGCGGCCGGTTACCGCCGATGTGGTCGACCACCCCGAAGGCGGCCACGGTAAGCACGGTGACCGTCGTGACGGCCGCCGCCCCCAGCGCCGTACGCCTGCTGCGCCGGCGGGCCCGGGCGCGGATCTCGGCGGGCTCCGGCCAGCGGACGTCGCGCAGGTCCCTGTGCAACTGGTCGACGAACGTCGTCTCGTCACGCATCGGCGGCCTCCTTCAGCTCAGAGACGGCGAGCAGCCCGGCCAACGCGGCGCGCCCCCGAGAGAGTCGGGCCTTGACCGTGCCCACGGGGGCGTCGGTCTGCCGGGCCACCTCGGCCACCGGCATGCCGACCAGGTAGTACAGGGCGATCGCGGTGCGCTGCTCCTCGGGCAGCCGACGCAGCGCGGCGACCACGTCGACGGTGTCGGGATCCGGGCCGGGCACCGTCTCCGTGGCACCGTGCCGCAGGTAGGCGCGGGCCCGGCTGCGCAGGCTGCGCCAGCGGCTGACCGCGATCCGGCTGGCCACCACCCGCACCCACGCCTCCGGCTCCTCGTACGCGCTCACAGTCGACCAGCGCTGCCAGGCGCGCACGTACGCCTCCTGCACGGCGTCCTGCGCCTCGGCGAGGTCACCGGTGAGCACGTAGACGAAGCCCAGCAACCGTTGCCGGCTGCCCCGGTAGAACTCGTCGAAGCCGTCGACGTCCGGCACCCTGCTACCTCCCCCGTGACGGTCGCAGGGGACACGCGCCAGCCGGGGCCGTCGGTTGCCCGGTCCACCGATCATTTTCGCCAGCTCCGCCGGCCGAAACCCGCCGGCCGGAACCCCGCTCAGATGATCACGTATCGCACGGGACCATTCTGCCCGCCCACGCTTCCGCGCCCTCCCCGGCGACGGCGGACGGCCGGTCGGGCGTGGTGTCTCCCCCGTACTTCCCCGTGCCGGGTCGGCGCCGCTCAGAGCGTGATGCCGGCCTCGGCGAGGATCGGGCCGGCGAGCAGCAGCGCGCCCGCGCCGAGGGCGACCAGGTTGACCAGGGCGAACACGGTGACCCAGAAGAACGCGGGCAGCGGGGTGATCCCGGCGAGCTGGTCGGCGTCGGAGGCGGGCATCCGTCCCCGGGAGCGCAGCCGTTGCAGCTCCACCACGGGTCGCACGCCGCCGAGCAGCAGGAACCACACCCCGGTGTACGCGAACGCCGCCTGCACCTGCGGCGTGGCGTACCAGGAGACGGCGAGCACCACCCCGCCGGTGACCAGCAGCGAGAGCACGCCGAAGACGTTGCGGATCATGACCAGCATGGCCAGTAGCAGCGCCACGGCGACCCAGAGCAGCAGGGTGATCCGGTTGCCGCCGAGCAGCCACGCGCCGGCCAGCCCGACCAGCGGCGGGGCGACGTAACCGGCCAGCAGGGTGAGGATCATCCCCGGGCCGGCGGGCCGGCCGGCGGAGAGGGTGAGCCCCGAGGTGTCCGAGTGCAGCCGGATGCCGTGCAGCCGGCGGCCGGTGAGCAGCGCGACCAGCGCGTGCCCGCCCTCGTGGGCGATGGTGACGGCGTTTCGGGCGATCCGCCAGGGCAGCCGGGTGGACACGACCACCAACGCGACGGCGGCGGTCAGCAACACCAGCAGGGGCGGTGGGTCCGGCTGCGCCGCGAACAGCTTGTCCCAGAGACCGCCGAGCCCGTCGATCGACACCATGGGGCGCGAGCCTACCGGCCCCGACCTGTGTCGCTGCGCCCTCGTGGGTCCGTATCGTGTGAAGCTGACCTGGTGGCGATCGGAGCGGGAGGTGGACGCCGGTGAGCGCGGCACCCCTGGAACCCCACGTCGGCCTGTGGACAGAGGCCGAGTACCTCGCCATGGGCGAGACTTCGAACCGGATCGAACTGCTCGACGGGAGCCTGATCGTGAGCCCTGCCCCGAGCAAGCGACACCAGCGGGTGTCGAGACTGCTGGCCAACAGCCTCGACGACGCGGCCGGAGCCCTCGCGGTCTTCGAGGCGGTCAACGTCCGGCTCGGGGTCGACCGGATCGTCATCCCGGACGTTGTCGTCGCCGACACCGACGACGAGGGCACCGTGGTCGAGGCGGGCGAGGTCGTCCTCGTCTGCGAGATCGTCTCTCCGGGGAACGCGGCGGCCGACCGACTGGTCAAGATGCAGCTCTACGCCATCGCCCGGATTCCCTGGTATCTGCTGGTCGAGCAGGACGGCCAGACCCACTCGTTGCGGCTGTTCCGGCTGGACGGTGCGCACTACGTCGAGGACCAGGTCGCCAAGGCGGGCGAGCGCCTCACCCTGACCCAGCCGTTCCGCTGGGGTGTCGACCCGGCTTCGTTCCGCTGAGCCCAACGTCACTCGTCAATGTAAATTTGTTTAGCGCCCCTTGTGATCGAGGACGCTTACCTCCAAAGATGGTCGTCAATTCCATCGGCGTCCTTGGAGGCATCCATGACCCGTACCAGACCATCGCTGCGCAGAATGCTCGCCACCGGCCTCACCGTGCTCGCCACCGTGGCGGCGGGGCTCGTCGCCACCAGCACCCCGGCGGCCGCGGCCACCACGCCCGGCATCGACGTCTCGCGCTACCAGGGCAGCATCAACTGGACGAGCGTGCGCAACGCCGGGATCCAGTTCGCCTTCATCAAGGCCACCGAGGGCACGAGCTACAAGGACCCGAACTTCAACAGCAACTACACCAACTCGTACTACGCGGGGGTGATCCGGGGCGCGTACCACTTCGCCCGGCCGAACATCTCCTCCGGGGCTGTCCAGGCGAACTACCTGGCCTCCAACGGCGGCGCCTGGTCGGCCGACAGCCGCACCCTCCCCGCCGCGCTGGACCTGGAGGCCAACCCGTACAGCGGAGGGTACTGCTACGGCCTGAGCACGTCCGGGATGCGCAGTTGGGTCCAGGACTTCCTCAACACCTACCGCTCGCGTACCGGCCGCTACGCGGTCATCTACACGACCACCAGTTGGTGGAACCAGTGCACCGGCAGTTGGACCGCCCCCTGGGCGAACCACCCACTCTGGATCGCCCGCTGGTCCACCTCCCCCGGCACCCTGCCGGCCGGCGCGCCGTTCTGGAGCTTCTGGCAGTACACCGACAGCGGCAGCGTCGCCGGAATCAGCGGCCCCGTCGACCGCAACTACTGGAACGGTGACCGTACCCGGCTGATCGCGCTGGCCAACAACACCGCCTGAGCCCGACTCGCCTGGGGAGGCAGTTGGCGGCAGCGGGATCGGCTGTCACCGTACGGTCGACAACTGGTCCGGCTGCCGCCACGCCACCGCCTCGGGCCTCTGGCCCGCCATCCGGCCTGCGGGCGTCAGGCCCGTCGTCGGGACGCCACCGGTACGGTCACCGCGTTGTCGCGCGCGAGTGCGCCACGCCGCGTGAGACGCCAGGCAGCCACTCCGGCGAGGGTGACGGTGACGACGCTGAGCAGCGCGAACAGTACCGGCAGGCCGGCGCTGACGAGCAGCAGGACGAGGTCGCCCAGGGCCACGAGCATCCACAGTGCCACCCGAGGCCGGGCGTCCTTCAGTCGGTAACCCATGTCGTGCCTCCCTTCCGTGGTGCAGGTCAGGTACCCCGTACGACGGAGGGTCATGCGAATCAGTCCCGCACCGGCACGAACCCGTCAGCGATGGTCTTGAAGATCAGTTCGTTGGCCGCCCACTGGTCGGCGGGAGTGTCCCAGCGGATGGCGTACCCCTTGTCCGGGGCGGTCACGAAACCGCGGTTGCGGACGTGGATCGCGCGTCCGTCCTCTGTCTGGGTCCACTCCCAGTCGGCAGCCTCGTCGAAGTAGTCGATCGACTCGATCCGGACCCGCCGGTAGTTCGGGTAGTCGCCCCGCCGGCTCGTCTCCTGCCTCCGCCAGTCGGCCTCGGCATCGTCAAGGGGCTCGGTGGTCTGGTCGATCAGCAGGGCCCGCCCCCTGCCGTCCGAGAAGCGAACACGATAGTCCTCCCGCCCGGCCCCCCACTTGCGGCGGTAGTCGAGCTTGAAACCCGGCGGCACGGGCACGGAGAAGCCAGTCGGGTCCTTGTGCAGCTTCCAGCCGGCCGGCAGTCCCGTCGCCGAGGGCGTGACGGCCGGGGTCGGGCTGGGGGCGGCGCTGGTTGGCGGCGGCGCGGCGGGCCCCGACGTCTGGGGTGCCTGCGAGGCGGTGGTCGGGTCGGCCTGCGGGGTGCCGCCGTCGTCCTCGCCGTCGCCGCTGCTCAGCATCGGCACGACCAGCACCAGGCCGACCAGCAGCAGCGCCACCAGCACCCCGATCAGCACGTTGCGCCGGGTGTTGTTGGGCTTCGTACCGTCGGGCGGCACCACCGTGGCGCGGCCGGACGGCGGGCTCACCGACGCGGGCATCACCGACGTGGGGTTCACCGGCCTGTGCGGCGCGGGGCTCACCGGCACGGCCGGCGAGGTGTTGGCCGCCGGCTTCGGTGCCTCGACCTTCGCCGTCGGCGCGGTGTCGGACGTGGACGACCCGACCTTGGCGGTCGGCGCGACATCCGAGGCGGCGGACGCACTCTCGGCCGCCACGGTGACCCCGGCGGAGGCGACCGCCTCCTGCGGCGCACGGGGCGCCGGCGGGCTGACCGGCCTGGCCGCCGGCTCCTCGGCCGGTCGCGGCGCCGGCACCAGCGGCGGGCGCGGCTCGCGCGGGCCGTTCGGCCCCGGCCGGCGTACGCCGTCGAGCAGCGGGATGGTGCGGGTGCGCTTGCCGCCGGCACGACGCAGCAGCTTCTCCGCCACCTCGGCGGTGATCCGCTCGTTCGGGTCCTTGCGCAGCAGGCCGTTGAGCACCGGCTTGAGCGGGCCGGCGTTCTTCGGCGGCGGGGGTGCCTCGGTGGCGAGCGCCGCCAGGGTGGCGATCGCCGACGGCCGGGCGTACGGCGACTTGCCCTCGACCGCGGCGTAGAGGGTGGCGCCCAGCGACCAGAGGTCGGCCTCCGGCCCGGCGGTGCCGTCGCGGGCCCGCTCCGGCGCGATGTACGCGGGCGAACCGAGCACCATGCCCGTGCGGGTCACGTTCGGGTCGCCGGGGATCGTGGCGAGACCGAAATCGGTCAGCACCACCCGGCCGTCGTTGCCGAGCAGCACGTTGCCCGGCTTGACGTCGCGGTGCATCACGCCGGCCTTGTGCGCGGCTTTCAACGCGCCCAGCACGCCGAGCCCGATCTCGACCGCGCGCGCCGGCGGCACCGGGCCGTCCTCGGCGAGCGTGTCCTGCAACGACCTCGACGCCACGTACTCCATGACGATCCACGGGTCGCCGTCGGTGCGCAGCACGTCGAAGATGCGGACCACGTTGATGTGGTTGAGCCGGGCGATGGCCCGGGCCTCGCGCAGCGACCGCTCCCGCATCTCGCGGCGCTCGTCGTCGGTGAGGCTGGGCGGCGGGACCAGCTCCTTGATCGCCACGTCCCGGTGCAGCACCTCGTCGCGCGCCTTCCACACCCGACCCATGCCGCCCTGACCGAGCGGCGAGAGGAGCCGGTATCGGTCAGCAACGAGTTGGGGCAGCGCGTTAGACATCGCCCAGACGGTACCCGGCGGGCACGACGCTCACACCGCCGGCACGCCACTGTGCGGTTCAGCTCAAGCTTGCCGCCGCGTACGCTGACGCCATGTCTGCCGAAGAGCCGCTGTTCCGGGTCGTCCGCGGGGTCCCCACCGCCGAGGAACTGGCCGCGCTGGTGGGCGCGATCGTCGTCCGGTCCCGTCCGGCCGCCGCACCCTCGCCGGCCGCCGCGTCCGCCTGGGCGCGCAGCGGGCGCCCGGCCACCGCGACGCCCGTCGCCGGTCCCGGCGCGTGGCGCGCCTCCGGCCTGCCCCGCTGACCTTTTCCCGGTACGGATCACCCCAGCTCGGTGCCCCTGCCCGCCGGCCGGACGGCTCGGGTGTGCGGGGTTGGGGCTGCCGACATCGTCGGAGACCCATTAACCTCACTCAGGGAAACGGCGCAGTGACGGGTAGGGAGGGCCGATGATCCCCGAGGAGGACCGTCCAGCGTCCTGGCTCCGCGGTTACGGCGGCATCGAGGCCGACATCCGCCGGTTGCGCGAGTTCGCCGACAAGCTCCAGGCCGAGGTGGAACGCAACTATGCCCCCCACCTGTCGTACATCGCCGAGGACATGAAGGCACCGGTGCCCAACCCGGCCGACGCCTTCATCGAGCTGGTCAACTTCCTGCGCGCCCACCACGAGACCCAGCAGGCCACCGCCGACATGGTCTGGGGCGTCCGCGACGCCACCGGCCACCTGGCCGGGGCCGCCGGCGTCGTCGCCGCGCGCTACACCGACTCCGACGCCTTCTCCTCCGCGCGGGTGGCCGACGTCGAACGGGCGCTCGCCAACCCGGCGACCGCCGCGTCACGCGGCCCGTCACCCGTGTTGCACGATCCCACCGGGCCGGAGACGGGGCCGGGGCGGGTGGTGCTGCCGTGATCGAGCGGGGCAGCGGCCGCACGTCCGGCCTCACCGACTGGCGGCTGATGGACGTGGCCAGCATGTGGGCCTGCCTCCAGGACCACGACACCACCAACCACTGGAAGCGGGTCGCCGGCTGGCGCAAGGTCTGCGACCTCGCCCGGACCCACCTGAGCCGGCTCCAGGAATACCGGCGCGGGCTGGCGGAGGCATGGCCCCCGGAGACCAACGAGGCAGCCCGGGCGTACGTCCGCGAACTCGACGAGCTGATCGACAAGGTGCAGCGCACCCACGACGCGGCCAGCGCCAACTACACCGCGCTCTCCGCCGCGACACAAGCCATCGGGACCACCCGCACCGAACTCAAGAAGATCTACGACGAGTACGCCGTCAAGCTCCAGGAGAAGCGGACGTACGAGGCGACGCTCGCGGACCCGAAGGCGGCCCTGGGCAGCCGCGTCCCCGACCGCCCGGTAACGGACGCCGACCTGGAACGGCTCAACGTCCAGGCGCGGGGCATCATGTACGGCCTCAGCGGCGAACTCCAACACGCCCAAGTAATGCTCCAAAAGCCACCTCCTGTTAGGCCGCCGAAACACACAGATAATCCGGATACCTATGGCGGCTCGAATATCGCACCGATCATTCCCCCGATCGTTCCAGCACCAGTACTAGGAAAATCTGGAGCGCTCTCGCCGGGGCCAAGCCGTACCCTTAAGCCTGTCTCCACTCCGACAGCGCCTGGCAGCGGGCCAGTCCTTGGCGGCACCGGCGTTGGGCTAACTCCGAAGCCGGCCAATCCCGCGTTGCCCGCCACGGCACCTTCATCCCCTTCGACCGGGTCAAACATCGGAATGCCGCCAGGACTCGCCCCGCGCGCTCCGAGCCGGCCATTTCCAACTGGTTCAACATCCGGCCAGCCAGGTCAGGCGAGGCCGCCCATTGTGGGCGGCGCGAACGGCCAACCGAGTGCCGCTTCGCCATCTCAACCAAGGCCGATGCCGCCGGGCGGTCTTATCGGCGGAGCACCTGGGATGGGTCTCAGCCAGCCGGGGGCAAGTAATAGCCAGCCACGTCGGGTCAACCCGATCGGCGGAGTGATCGGTGGAGGAGGCGCCGGCACCGCGCCAGCGGGTGGCGCCGGTTCTCGACCAGGTAGCGGGCGAAGTTTTGGTTCGGCGCATGGGGCACCTCCCTTCGGTGGTTCCCCCGGCATGGGTAGCTACGCCGGCACAGGAAGCACTAGCGGCATCGGCGCGACACCCGGACGCTCTGCGCGTTCCGACAAGAGCGATGACGAACTGCGACGGTGGGATCCCGACCATCCTTGGGAGGTAGACCAAGGAGTGACCCCAGTGGTCCGTCCGCCGGACGAGGAAGGCCCAATCGATCCAGGGCCTGCCATCGGTTTTAACAGGTGAGAATACGGCCAGCCGGCAAGATGCTGGCGGTGCTGACACTGTGGGTTACAACGCTGTGGACGTTCAATGCGGCTGCGGCCGTATCGAGTTCCACAGCACCACATCCCGCAGAGTCCGTCCAGATCCGAGGCGACCAGTGGCATTTGAGCTACCTCAACGCAACTGAGGCGCACCGGATCACGCAGGGTGAGGGTGTGGTAGTCGCCGTTCCGGACACTGGCGTGGATCCGCACCCAGACCTGCGGAACAACTTACTTCCCGGGGTTGACCTCATTCCCGGAGGCGCTGGTGACGGCCGGCAAGACCTAGACGGTCACGGCACGTCCATGGCTGGGCTCATCGCCGCTCACGGCCGGAGTCCGACTGAAGGAGCGCTAGGCGTCGCCCCGAAGGCGAAGATTCTGCCGATATTCGACTCCCCACCGAACGGCGATGGTGAACCAGATGCGCTAGCTCAAGGAATCGAATACGCGATATCACAAGGCGCTGAGGTCATAAGCATTTCTAGCGGCGGCACGTCTAGCCCTCGCCTCGATCAGGCAGTCGGCACCGCTTTGGCCTCGAACATCGTCGTGGTAGCGGCGGCGGGCAACAGTCCCGAGGACGCACGTGTTAGCTATCCTGCGTCAAAGGAGGGCGTAATAGCTGTCGGTGGAATCGATCGCGTAGGAAGACATGCAGCCGTCTCCGTGACCGGCCCAGAGATTGATGTAGTTGCGCCTGCCGTTGACATCTATAGCACCAGCTACGACGGAAAATACTCGAAGGGCGTTGGCACGTCGGGTGCCACGGCGATCGTCGCCGGCGCTGCAGCACTGATTCGGTCGAAATACCCGTACCTGCCGGCCTCCGAGGTGGTGCATCGACTCACGGCCACCGCCGTCGACAAGGGACCACCGGGGCGTGACGACGAGTACGGCTACGGGGTCATCGACCTTGTAGCGGCGCTGACGGCAGACGTACCGCCGTTGGGCTTCGGGTCGGCGACGGCGAGCGGCCCGGCGCCCACCGCCTCGACCACGACGGCGGTCGCGGAGCCCGCCGACGACGGAGACGGCGGAGCGACCGCCCGCGGCCTGGTCACCCTCGGTGTGATCGTGGCTGCCGGTGGCGTGTGGGTCCTGGTTGCGCGTCGCCGGCGCCACGGCGACGACCCACCTCCCCGGATCAGCCGGTAACGTCGGCGACGTGCCAAAAACGATGCCGCTCCGCCTCGTGCTCGCCTCCGCGAGCCCCGCCCGCCGCAAGATTCTCCAGGCCGCCGGGATCGAACCGGACGTGCTGGTCAGCGGCGTCGACGAGTCCCTGGTGGTCACCGAGCGGGCCGAGGATCTCTGCCTGGAACTGGCCCGGTTGAAGGCGGAGGCGGTGCTCACCCGGCTCCGGCCGGCCGACGACCAGCGGACGCTGGTGATCGGGTGCGATTCGGTGCTGGCCTTCGACAGGGAGATTCTCGGCAAGCCGGCCGACGCGGCGGACGCCACCCGGCGCTGGCAGCGCATGCGCGGGCGCAGCGGCGTGCTGCACAGTGGGCACTGCCTCATCGACATCGTGACGGGGCGTCGGGCCGAGGCGGTCGCCTCCACCGTCGTGCACTTCGCCGACGTCAGCGACGACGAGATCGCCACGTACGTGGGCACCGGCGAGCCGCTCGCGGTGGCTGGTGCCTTCACGATCGACGGGCTGGGCGGGCCGTTCGTGGAGCGGATCGAGGGCGACCCGAGCACCGTCATCGGGCTCTCGCTGCCGATGCTGCGCCGCCTCCTGGCCGAGCTGGATCTGCGAATCACCGATCTGTGGACAAAGGTCGCGCCCGGCAACCAGTCGGTCGAACCGCTCGGATAGCGTCCGTTCATGACCACGAAGTCGATCCCGCTCACGTCGGAACTGCACGCGTACCTGGTGACGCACGGGTCGCCGCCGGACGAGATCATGCGGGACCTGGCCGAGGAGACCCGCGCCGCCCTGCCGGACGACGCACAGATGCAGGTCGCGCCGGAGCAGGCCGCGTTCCTGACCTTCCTCACCCGGCTGCTCGGCGTGCGGCAGGCCGTGGAGGTGGGCACCTTCACCGGCCTCTCCTCGCTGGCGATCGCCCGGGGGCTGCCCGAGGGCGGGCGGCTGACCTGCTTCGACATCTCCGAGGAGTTCACGGGCATCGCCCGGCGGTACTGGGCCCGCGCCGGCGTGGAGGATCGCATCGAGCTGCGCATCGGCCCGGCCGGCGACACGCTGCGCGAGCTGCCCCACGAACGTCATCTTGACTTCGCGTTCATCGACGCGGACAAGACCGGGTATCCGGTCTACTGGGCGGAGCTGGTGCCTCGGATGCGTCCCGGCGGGGTGATCGCGGTCGACAACGTGCTGCGCGGCGGCCGGGTGATCGCCCCGCAGAACGCCGACGACCGGGCCATCGCCGCGTTCAACGACGAGGTGCTCGCCGACGTCCGGGTGGACGCGGTGATGCTCCCGGTCGCCGACGGCCTGACGCTGGCCCGGGTGCACTGACCGCCACAGTGTCGGCCCCGCCCTGCGCGATCTTGGTGCGAAACGGCCCCTCCAGGGGCCCTTCCGCACCAAGATCCGACGGAGCCGCCGCCCGGCTTGGCGTCAGACGGGGGTCGGGGTCCGGATTTCGGCGGGGGCCGGGCGTAGGGCACGGCCCAGGCGGGCGGCGAGCAGCGCGGCCGCCGCGATGAAGCCCGGCAGCAGCAGGAACGCCAGGTGCGGGCCCACTCCGTCGGCCACCCAGCCGAGCGCGACCGGCGCGATCCCGAAGCCGACCCCCATCGAGTACGACGCCCAGCCGGCCGCCCGGTCCGCGGCCGGCCCGGCGACGGCAAGCGCGATCGAGATGGCCAGCGGGTAGTGCAGCGCGTTGCCGACGCCGAGCACGACGAGGCCGGCGACCGCCAGCCAGCCGACCGGTGCGACCCAGAACAGCGCGAACCCGGCCAGCGACACGCCCAGCGCGGCCAGCAGCAGCGGCACCGGCCGGTACCGCAGCGCGAACCGGCCGCCGACGAGCCGGCCGACGAACATGCCGCAGACGATCGCGGCAACAGCGGCCGAAGCGGCGCCGGCCGCCATTCCGGCGTGCGAGCGGAGCACGTCGGCGGTCCAGAGGGACAGGCAGACCTCGATCGAGCCGGTGACCGCCATCAGCACCCAGGCGATCCAGTACGTCGGGGGCAGCCGCCGCGCGGCGCCAGCAACGGGAGCAGCCCGACGCGCGCCGGCGGGCGGGTCGGTGTCGGCCGGGCCGCCGGCCGGGGGATCCCCGGCAGCCGCAGCGGGGGCGGCGTCCGGCAGGCGTACGCGGAAGGTCACGGCGGCGAGCGCGACCAGCGCGATCAGGCCGGCCTCGACGGCCATCACGGGCCGCCAGCCCCAGCCGGCGTCGACGCTGGCGCCGATGACCAGCGGGGCGAGGATGCCCATGCCGGCGCAGGCGGCGTTGGCCTCGGTCAGCGCGGCCGGCGCGCCGGTGCCGTGCCGGTCGGTGAGCACCACCGACACCCCGCTGATCACCAGCATGCCGAAGGTGGCGATCACCGCGACGGCGGTGATCGTGGCAGGCAGTGCCCGCAGGGTGCCGAGTGCGGTGACGCCGAGCGCCACCCCGGCCAGCCCGGTCCAGATGGCGCGGCCACGGCCGACCCGGCGGGCCAGCGGCGCGAAGAGCGCCCCGCCGGCCAGCGCGCCGACGGCGATGCCGGTGCTGTGCAGGCCGGCGACGGCGGCCGAGGTGCCCTGTTCGTCGCGGAGCAGCGGCACGACCGGCCCGAATCCGTAGAGGAAGAAGCCCCACAGCCCCAGCTGGGCATAGGTCAGCCAGGTGGTCCGGTCACGGGTGAGGCGGGGCACCGGCCTTACGGTACAAGCGTCCGGCCGGTGCCCCGCCCCGGTGAGAGGCAGCTCTCCCCCGGCGTTAGGAGGGGGCCCTTCCTCTACCGTAGGCGTTAATAAGGTGCCCTTCCTTTCACCGGACGGTGCGGGCGAACTGCCGGGCCGCCCAGACGACGCCGGCTGCGGCGAGCACCGCGATGATGCCGAGCCCCTGCCAGACCTTGTCGTCGCCGAGGTCGCCGTTGAAGAGGGCGCGGGTGCCGTCGACGGCCCAGGAGAACGGGTTCCACTCGGCGATGCCCTGGAGCCAGCCGGGGGCGAACGTGAGCGGCAGCAGGATGCCGGAGAGCAGCAGCACCGGCTGCGCCACGGTGTTCATCAGCGGGGCCAGCGCGTCCTCGCTCTTGACCTTGAGCGCGACGCCGTAGGAGACGGCCGAGGTCATCAGCGCGATCAGGGCGAGCATGAGGTACGCCAGGAGCAGGTCGACGATGAAGACGCGCAGGTCGAACAGGAGCGCGAGCAGGGTGATGATGACCGCCTGCACGATCAGGGACACCACGTCGCGCAGCGAGCGGCCGAGCAGCAGGGCGAGCCGGCTGACCGGGGTGACCCGGGAGCGTTCGATGACGCCGGCGCGCAGCTCGGCGATCAGGCCGAAGCCCTGGAACAGGCCGCCGAAGATGGCCAGCAGCACCAGCAGGCCGGGCACGAAGATCTTGTAGGCCTCCGCCTGGGTGGGGGCGTTCAGGGCCGGCTTGAGCAGCGGGGCGAAGAGCAGCAGGTACATCACCGGCTGGAAGATGCCGACGAAGACCCAGACGGGGTTGCGCAGCAGCAGCTGAAGCTGGCGCTGGAAGATCAGCCAGGTGTCACGGGCGAGTTTCATGTGATCTCTCCGGTCTGGGTTCAGGACTCGCGCAGCGAGCGGCCGGTCTTGGTGAGGAAGACGTCGTCGAGGCTGGGCCGGTGCAGCTCGATGGAGTCGAGCGTGAGGCCCGCCGTGTCGACGCGGCGCAGGATCTGCGGGATGGCGGTCGCGCCCTCGTCGACGTAGAGCCGCAGGCCGCCCTCCTCGACGGTCTCCAGCTTGTTGACGTAGGGCTCGCTGTCGAGCAGCTTCGCGGCCTGCGGGGTGGCCGCCGCGTCCAGCCCGACCAGCACCACGTCACCGGAGATCTCGCGCTTGAGGCCCGCCGGGGTGCCCTCCGCGACCACCTCGCCGTGATCCATGATCGCGATCCGGTCGCAGAGCGCGTCGGCCTCGTCGAGGTAGTGCGTGGTGATGAAGACGGTCATGCCGTCGGCGCGCAGGCGGCGGATCTCGTCCCACATGTGCGCGCGGCTCTGCGGGTCGAGGCCGCTGGTCGGCTCGTCCAGGAAGACGATCTTCGGCTCGTGGATGATGCCGAGCGCGATCTCCACCCGTCGCCGCTGGCCGCCCGAGTAGGTCTTGCACTTGCGGTCCGCGTACTCGGTGAGCTGGAAGGCGTCGAGGGCGCGGACGGCGCGCCGCTGCGCCTCGGCCTTGCCGATGCCGTACATCCGGGCCTGGAGGACCAGCTCCTCGCGGGCGGTCGACTCGTCCCAGGTGCTGCCGCCCTGGGCGACGTAGCCGATGCGGCGGCGCACCTCGGCCGGGTCTTTCCGCAGGTCGGCCCCGGCGATGGTGGCCTCGCCGCCGTCCGGCTCGATCAGCGTCGCCAGCATCCGCAGGGTGGTGGTCTTGCCGGCGCCGTTGGGGCCGAGGAAGCCGAAGATCTCCCCCGCGGCGACCTCCAGGTCGACCCCGCGCACCGCGTCGACGGTCCTCGTCTGGCGACCCTCTCGGGAGCGGAACGACTTCCGCAGCCCTCTGGTCTCGATCATCTCTGCTCCTGGTCGTCCGGGCCGGTGCGACCGGCCACCTGGTCTGTCCCTCGGGGACGACGCCGGACGGCGTGCTCCCCCCGTCGCGCCGCGAGCAGGCTAACGCGATATAGCTCCAGTGGTCAATCTTGATTATTCGTTTGTGTCGTGAGGTGTGGTCCCGCCGTCGGACCACCCGTTCCAACCCTCCGCCCCGACCAGCCCATCAGGCAGGTACGACACACCGGAGTCGATGCGTTCGGCGATCCGTTCGCACCAGCCGACCTCGGCCTCCGCCCGTGCGGCCCAGAGTTCGAACATCCACCCGACGTGCACCGGCTTGGAGTAGCGCATCCAGTCCGAGGCCAGCGCCGCGCGCATCGACTCGACGCCGGCGCGCAGCAGGTTCGCCCGGTTGCGCAGGGCCGCCGACGCCTCCTCGCGGGGCAGCGCGGGCAGGAACGAGAACGCCGCCGCGAACGGGTCCGGCGGCTCGTGCAACTGCCACCAGTGCCCGCGCAGCAGCGACTCGAACTCGTCCTCGCCCTTGGCGGTGACCTCGTACGTGGTGCGCGCCGGCCGGGCGCCCACCTGCTCGGTGGCCACCTCGCGCAGCAGGCCCTCCGCGGTCAGCTTGCGCAGGGCGTGGTAGATCGAGCCGGGCTGCACGTTGGCCCACCTGTCGGCGTTCCAACTGAGCAGTTCCCGGCGCACGTCGTAGCCGTGCACGGGCTGCATCCACCGCACCAGCCCGAGGATCATCATTCGCGTGGCAGACATCAGACAAGCGTAATAAGCAAGTTTGACTAGGGCGCGACGCGGCAGTGCGGCATCCCACACTGAGCGATCGTTAGGGCCCTCTCAGGGTGGCCGATACACTCCCGGTCAGTAACCTCCCGGGAGGAGACCCCAAGGTGCGCAAGGTACTCATCGCCAACCGCGGCGAGATCGCCGTCCGCGTCATCCGCGCCTGCCGCGACGCCGGTCTGGGCAGCGTCGCCGTCTACGCCGACTCCGACCGGGACGCCCTGCACGCCACCCTCGCCGACGAGGCGTACGCGCTCGGCGGGGACTCCGCGACCGAGACGTACCTGCGCATCGACAAGCTGCTGGAGGTCGCCGCCAAGGCCGACGCCGACGCCGTCCACCCCGGCTACGGATTCCTCGCCGAGAACGCCGACTTCGCCCAGGCCGTCATCGACGCCGGGCTGACCTGGATCGGCCCCACCCCGCAGGCGATCCGCGACCTCGGCGACAAGGTGACCGCCCGGCACATCGCCCAGCGCGCCGGCGCCCCCCTGGTGCCCGGCACCCCCGACCCGGTGGCCAACCCGGACGAGGTGATGGCGTTCGCCGTCGACCACGGCCTGCCGGTCGCCATCAAGGCCGCCTTCGGCGGCGGCGGGCGCGGGCTCAAGGTGGCCCGCACGATGGAGGAGATCCCGCACCTGTTCGAGTCGGCCACCCGCGAGGCGGTCGCCGCGTTCGGCCGGGGCGAGTGCTTCGTCGAGCGCTACCTCGACAAGCCGCGCCACGTCGAGGCGCAGGTGCTGGCCGACCAGCACGGCAACGTGATCGTGGTCGGCACCCGCGACTGCTCGCTCCAGCGCCGGCACCAGAAGCTCGTCGAGGAGGCCCCGGCGCCGTGCCTCACCGACGCGCAGCGCGCCCAGATCCACCACAGCGCCAAGGCGATCTGCCGGGAGGCCGGCTACCACGGCGCCGGCACGGTGGAATACCTGGTCGGCGCCGACGGCACCATCTCCTTCCTGGAGGTCAACACCCGTCTCCAGGTCGAGCACCCGGTCACCGAGGAGACCGCCGGCATCGACCTGGTCCGCGAGCAGTTCCGGATCGCCGACGGCGAGAAGCTGCGGTTCACCGAGGACCCGACGCCGCGCGGGCACTCCATCGAGTTCCGGATCAACGGCGAGGACCCGGGCCGCAACTTCCTGCCCGCCCCCGGCACGGTCACCGCGCTGCGGCTGCCCACCGGCCCCGGCGTCCGGGTCGACACCGGCATCTCGGCCGGCGACGTGATCGGCGGCAACTTCGACTCGCTGCTGGCCAAGGTGATCATCACCGGCGAGACGCGCACCGAGGCGCTGGAGCGGGCCCGCCGGGCGCTGGACGAGATGGTCGTCGAGGGCATGGCCACCGCGCTGCCGTTCCACCGGCTGGTCATCCGCGACGAGGCGTTCACCGCCGAGCCGTTCACCGTGCACACCCGGTGGATCGAGACCGAGTTCGACAACACCGTCCCGCCGTTCACCGCCGCCGCCGGCACCGCCGAGGGGCCGGCCGAGCGCGAGACCGTCGTGGTCGAGGTCGGCGGCAAGCGGCTGGAGGTCACCCTCCCCGCCGGCCTCGGCGGGGGTACGGCCGCCGCCGCGCCCACCGCCCGCAAGCCGGCCCGCCGGGGCGGCGCGGCCAAGGCCGGCGCCACCGTCAGCGGCGACGCGCTCACCTCGCCCATGCAGGGCACCATCGTCAAGATCGCGGTCGCCGACGGGGACACCGTCGCCGAGGGCGACCTGGTCGTGGTGCTGGAGGCGATGAAGATGGAGCAGCCGCTGCACGCGCACAAGGCGGGCACGGTCAGCGGCCTCGCCGCCGAGGTCGGCGCCGTCATCTCCGCCGGCGCGGCGATCTGCACGATCGCCTGAGGTGTAAGGAAGGGCACCTTCCTAACGTCTTCGGTAGAGGAAGGGCCCCTTCCTAACGCAACGCTGGGCGGCACCGGCCAGCCTGACAGTCAGCGCAGCTCGGTGCCGGCGACCGCCCGGACGGCGGCGGTCAGCGCGTCCAGCGTGGTGGATTCCACCCGCCAGTGCTGCCAGTACAGCGGGCGGTCCAGGTGACGCCCGGCACCGATGTCGACGCAGCGCCCGGCCGCGATGTCGGCACGGGCGATCCGCTCCGGCACCATCCCCCACCCCAGGCCCAGCCGCACCGCCTCGTTGAAGCCGTCGAAGGACGGGACGTAGTGGACCGGCGGGGCGATCCGACGCCGGGTCACGGTGCGGGCGAACCGGTGCTGGAGCTGGTCCTTGCGATCGAACGCCATCATCGGCGCCGTCGCGAGGGCGGCCTCGGTGAGGCCGTCGGGGAAGTGGCGGGCCGCGAACCCGGTCCGGGCCAGCGCGACGTACCGCATCGCGCCCAACCGCTCCACCCGGCAGCCCTGCACAGCCTCGCGCTGCGCGGTCACCGCGGCCATCGCCGTACCGTCGCGGATCAGCTCCGCCGTGTGGTCCTCGTCGTCCCGGCGGACGTCGAACAGGAGCGCCAGCTCGGCGGGCAGCCGCGCCAGGGCGCCGACGAACCAGGTGCCGAGCGAGTCGCCGTTCGCCACGATGGTCACCCGGCTGGGGGCGGGCCCGCCGACCGTCGGCGGGCGGGCGGCGTCCAACGCCTCCCGTTCCAGCAGGGCCACCTGGCCGGCGAGCCGCAGCAGCGGCCGGCCCGCGTCGGTGGCCTGGCACGGCTTCGTGCGGCGGACCAGCACCTGCCCGACGGTCTGCTCCAACGCCTTCATCCGCTGGCTGACGGCCGACGGGGTGACGTGCAGCGCGTGCGCGGCCGCCTCGAAGCTGCCCTCGCGGACCACCGCGGCGAACGTCCGGAGCTGCGTGGAGTCAAGCATGATGAAGCTGAGCTTATCTGCCGTGAGAATCTTTAGCTGGGCTGCATCGGCTGCGGCTCGTAGCCTCGGCTCGTGCCCGACATCCTCAGCAGCTCCGTGACAGGTTCCGCCGCCGCCGGCTTCTCCCTCTCGATCGCGCTCATCGCCGCCATCGGCGCGCAGAACGCCTTCGTCCTACGGCAGGGCCTGCGCCGGGAGCACGTCCTGCCCGTGGTCGCCGTGTGCGCCGCCTCCGACGCGCTGCTGATCTCGGTCGGCATCGCCGGGATGGGCACCGCCACGGCGGAGCACCCCGCCGTGCTGACCGCCGTCCGCTGGCTGGGGGCCGCGTTCCTGCTCGGGTACGCCGTGCTGGCCGCCCGCCGCGCGCTGCGCCCCGGCGCGCTCTCCCCCGCCGACCGGCCGCCGGCCACGCTCGGGGCGACGCTGCTGGCCTGCCTCGCCTTCACCTACCTCAACCCGCACGTGTACCTCGACACCGTCCTCCTGCTCGGCGGGGTGGCCCGCCAGCACCCGCACCACTGGGTCTTCGGCGCGGGCGCGGCGCTCGCCAGTGTGGTCTGGTTCACCACCATCGGCGCCGCCGCCCACCGGCTCGCGCCCGTGCTGGCCCGCCCGACGGCCTGGCGGGTCGTCGACGGTGCGATCGCCCTCGTGATGACCGCGCTCGCGGCCGGGCTGCTGCTCGGCTGACCGGCGACGCCGGGCCGCGCAACCTCTTCCTGGCCGCGCTGGTGGCCTTCGGCGACGCCCGACCGGGGGTGTTTTCGGCGACCACCGGGGGCGCGGGCGGCGGCCGGCGGGAATGATGGCGGGGTGCGGTTCCTACACGGCGCGGTTCCCGCGCACGACCTGACCTACAACGACGTCTTCATGGCGCCGGCCCGCTCCGAGGTGGGCTCGCGGCTCGACGTCGACCTGGCCGCCAGCGACGGCACGGGCACCACCATCCCGCTGGTCGTGTCGAACATGACCGCGGTGTCCGGCCGCCGGATGGCCGAGACGGTCGCCCGGCGCGGCGCGATCGCGGTCATCCCGCAGGACATCCCGATCGAGGTGGTGGCGAACGTCGTCGCCTGGGTCAAGCAGCGGCACCTGGTGCACGACACCGCGATCACGCTCGGCCCGACCGACACCGTCGGGGACGCGATCCACCTGCTGCCGAAGCGGTCGCACGGCGCCGTGGTGGTGATCGACGACGAGGGCCGGCCGCTGGGCGTGGTGACCGATGCGGACACCGTGGGCGTGGACCGTTTCGCCCAGCTCCGGCACGTGATGTCCACCGAGCTGCACACCGTGCCGGCGGACGCGGACCCGCGTACGGGCTTCGACCGGCTCTCGGCCGGCCGGCGCCGGCTCGCCCCGGTGGTCGACGCCGAGGGCCGCCTCGTCGGGGTGCTGACCCGGCAGGGCGCGCTGCGGGCGACGCTCTACAAGCCGGCGGTGGACGACCGGGGCCGGCTGCGCATCGCCGCCGCCGTCGGCATCAACGGCGACGTGACCGGCAAGGCGGCGGCGCTGCTGGAGGCCGGGGTGGACACGCTGGTCGTGGACACCGCGCACGGCCACCAGGAGCGGATGATCTCCGCGCTGCGGGCCGTCCGCGCGCTGGACCCGGCGGTCCCGGTCGCCGCCGGCAACGTGGTGACCGCCGAGGGCGTACGCGACCTGGTGGAGGCGGGCGCCGACATCGTCAAGGTGGGCGTCGGCCCGGGTGCGATGTGCACCACCCGGATGATGACCGGGGTGGGCCGGCCGCAGTTCTCCGCCGTGCTCGACTGCGCCGCGGCGGCCCGCCAGCTCGGACGGCACGTCTGGGCCGACGGCGGCGTACGGCACCCGCGGGACGTGGCGCTGGCCCTGGCCGCCGGCGCGTCGAACGTGATAATCGGCTCCTGGTTCGCCGGCACCTACGAGTCCCCCGGCGACCTCTACACCGACGCCGACGGCCGGCGCTACAAGGAGAGCTTCGGGATGGCGTCGGCGCGGGCGGTCAGCGCGCGGACGGCCGACGACAGCGCGTACGACCGGGCCCGCAAGGCGGTCTTCGAGGAGGGCATCTCCTCGGCCCGGATGTACCTGGACCCGGCCCGCCCCGGCGTGGAGGACCTGATCGACGAGATCATCGCCGGGGTACGCAGCGCCTTCACCTACGCCGGCGCCCGGGACCTGGCGGAGTTCCACGAGCGGGCCCTCGTCGGCGTGCAGAGCGCGGCCGGCTACACCGAGGGGATGCCGCTGCCCACGAGTTGGTGAGACGGCGCCCGCCGGCCATCACTCCGTCGGGAAGAGGCGTCGGATGACGTCGCGGGCGGCGGCCCGGGGGTCGTCACCGACCCGCTCCGGCAGCACGCCGGCGAGCCAGAGCGTGGCGAAGCCGTGCACGATCGACCAGGCGGCGAGCGCGTCGCCCTGCGGGTCCTCCGCCGTCGGGCGCCCCTGGGGCAGCCCGGCGACCCCGGCGTACAGCGCGTCGCCGGCGCGCCGGCGGGCCGCCGCCACCTCGTCGGCGTCGGCCCGGTAGAGGTCCGGGCGGAACATCACCTCGAAGTGCGCGCGGTGCCGGACGGCGAAGTCGACGTACGCGACGCCGCTCTCCAGCAGGTCCGCCGCGCCGCCCAACGCCTCGGCGAGCAGGTCGAAGCCCTCGGCGGCGAGGGCCGTGAGCAGGCCGGCCTTGTCGCCGAAGTGGTGCGCCGGTGCGGCGTGCGAGACGCCGGCCCGGCGGGCCAGGTCGCGCAGGCTCAGCGCCCCGGGGCCGGACTCCTCGATCACCCGCACCGCCGCGGCGAGCAGGGCGCGACGCAGGTCGCCGTGGTGGTAGCCGCGTGTTCCGGTCATGCCGCGATCCTATCTTGCCATTGACAAGATGCCACCTCGGGGCGCAATCTTGTCGCCGACAAGTTCGCCTTCCTGGGAGGTATCGATGGCTCCACTGATCGCGCTCGTGGCCGGCACCGCGCTCGCCCGGCTGGCCGGCCTGGCCGGCGTGGCCGCGCTCGACGGCTGGCACCCCGCGCTGCGGGTGGGGCTGGCGCTGATGTTCGCGGTGACCGGCCTCGCGCACTTCGCCGCCACCTACCGGTCGGACATGATCGCGATGGTGCCGCCCGCTCTCCCCCGACCCGACGTCCTGGTCACGGTCACCGGGGTGCTGGAACTGGTGGGCGCGGCCGGGCTGCTCGTGCCGGCGACCGCCCGCTGGGCCGCGGCCGGGCTGGCCCTGTTGATGCTGGCCATGTTCCCGGCGAACGTCTCGGCGGTGCGGCGCGGGCTGACCCTCGGGGGCCGGCCGGCGACCCCCCTGGGACCACGGACGGCGGAACAGGTCCTCTTCGTCGGCGCGGCCGTCGCTATTTCGTTTGGGGCCTGACGTTCAGGAGGCTAATCTGGCCACCATGAAACTGATCGAGCTGCGGGACGTGCCCCTCGGGCGACTGCTCGTGGTCGCCGGGCACGTCACCGGGCAGCGGTGGAACCGCTACCTCGCCGAGGAACACGGGCTCACCCAGGCCGGGATGGCCACCCTGATGACCCTCGCCGAACACGGCGAGCTGCCGCACCGCACGGTGGCCGAGCACTGCTTCGTCCGGCCGGCCACCCTCACCGGCATCGTCGACACGCTGGAACGCGACGGCCTGGTCGAGCGGCAGCGCGACGAGGCCGACCGGCGCAGCATCCGAATCGCGATCACCCCGGCCGGGCAGGCCCGGATCGACGCGCTGACCGCCGTGATCCGGTCCGGCGCTCCGCTCACCTCGGTCGACGCCGACCCGGCGAAGGCGGCGGTGATCCGCCAGTTCCTCCTGGAGGTCATCGGCAGCGGCGACGCCGGCACGCCGGAAGGGGCACCGACATGTTGATCCGGCTGCTGCGCACACACCTGCGCCCCTACCACCGGGCACTGGCGGCGGTGCTGCTGCTCCAGTTCGTCGGCACGATGGCCTCGCTCTACCTGCCCAGTCTCAACGCCGACATCATCGACCTCGGCGTGGCGCGGGGCGACACCGACTACATCATGCGCACCGGCGGGTGGATGCTCGCGGTCAGCCTGGTGCAGATCGTCTGCTCCGTCGCCGCCGTCTACCTCGGCGCGCGCACCGCGATGGGCTTCGGCCGGGACGTGCGGTCGGCGGTGTTCGGGCACGTGAACCGCTTCTCCGCCCGCGAGGTGGCCCGGTTCGGCGCGCCCTCGCTGATCACCCGCAACACCAACGACGTGCAGCAGGTGCAGATGCTCGTGCTGATGAGCTGCACCATGCTGGTCGCCGCGCCGATCATGAGCGTCGGCGGCGTGGTGATGGCGCTGCGCGAGGATCTCGGGCTCTCCTGGCTGATGCTGGTCAGCGTGCCCGTGCTGGCCGTCGCCCTGGGGCTGATCATCCGGCGGATGGTGCCGGGCTTCCGGCTCATGCAGACCCGGATCGACACGGTCAACCGGGTGCTGCGGGAGCAGATCACCGGCATCCGGGTGGTCCGGGCGTTCGTCCGGGAGCCGTACGAGACGCGGCGCTTCGCCACCGCGAACGCCGACCTCACCGCGACCGCCCTGCGCACCGGCCGCCTGATGGCGTTGATCTTCCCCGTGGTGATGCTGGTGCTCAACGTCTCCAGCGTCGCGGTGCTCTGGTTCGGCGCCCAGCGCGTCGACGCCGGGGCGATCCAGGTCGGCGCCCTCACCGCCTTCCTGCAATACCTGATGCAGATCCTGATGGCCGTCATGATGGCCACCTTCATGCTGATGATGGTGCCCCGCGCGGCGGTCTGCGCGGAGCGGATCGTCGAGGTGCTGGACACCGACTCCTCGGTGGTGCCGGCGCCCCGCCCGGTCACCGAGGTGTCCACGCGCGGCGAGCTGGAGCTGCGCGACGTGTCGTTCCGGTACCCGGGGGCGGCCGCACCGGTGCTGCGGGACGTGTCCTTCCGGGTGACGCCGGGGACCACCACAGCGGTGATCGGCAGCACCGGCGCGGGCAAGACCACGCTGCTGTCGCTCGTCCCCCGGCTGGTCGACGTGACCGCCGGCACCGTGCTGGTCGACGGCGTCGACGTCCGCGACCTGGCGCCGGACGAGCTGTGGCGCCGGATCGGGCTGGTGCCGCAGAAGCCCTACCTGTTCACCGGGACGGTGGCGAGCAACCTGCGCTACGGCAACCCGGACGCGACCGACGCGGAACTCTGGGACGCGCTGGAGATCGCCCAGGCACGGGACTTCGTCGAGGCGATGCCCGAGGGGCTGGCGTCGCCGATCGCGCAGGGCGGCACGAACGTCTCCGGCGGGCAGCGGCAGCGGCTCGCGATCGCCCGGGCCCTGGTGCGCCGGCCGGAGATCTACCTCTTCGACGACTCCTTCTCCGCGCTCGACCTCGGCACCGACGCGCGGCTGCGGGCGGCGCTGCGGCCGGTCACCGCGGACGCCGCCGTGGTGATCGTGGCGCAGCGGGTCTCCACGATCGTCGAGGCCGACCAGATCATCGTGTTGGAGGACGGGGGCGTGGTCGGGATGGGCCGACACGACGAGTTGCTGGAGACCTGCCCGACGTACGCCGAGATCGTGGCGTCGCAGAACACCACGGGGGTGGCCGCGTGAGCGCCGTACCGCAGCAGAAGCCGGCCGCCGACGCGCAGACGCCGAAGCGGCTGCCGGGCGGCGGGCAGCGTGGCGGCCCGCCGTGGGCGGGGGCCGGGATGCCCGCCGAGCGGTCGATGAACTTCGGGCCGTCGGCCCGGCGGCTGCTGCGCCGGCTGCGCCCGGACCGCCTCGCGCTCGTCGCGGTGATCGCGCTGGCGGTGGTCAGCGTCGGGCTGAGCGTGGTCGGGCCGAAGGTGCTCGGGCACGCCACCGACCTGATCTTCACCGGGGTGATCGGCCGGCAACTGCCGGCGGGCACCACCGCCGACCAGGCGGTGGCTGCGGCCCGGGCGGCCGGCAACGACAGCTTCGCCGACATGCTCGCGCGGATGGACGTGGTGCCCGGCGTGGGCATCGACTTCGCCGCGCTGGCGCGGGTGCTGCTGCTGGCGCTCGGCCTCTACCTGGCGGCCAGCGCGCTGATGTGGTGGCAGGGCTGGCTGCTCAACGGCGTGGTGCAGCGGACCGTGCTGCGGCTGCGCGCCGACGTGGAGGACAAGCTCAACCGGCTGCCGCTGCCCTACTTCGACCGGCAGCCCCGCGGCGAGCTGCTCAGCCGGGTCACGAACGACATCGACAACATCTCGACCAGCCTCCAGCAGACGCTGAGCCAGTTGCTCACCTCGCTGCTCACCGTGGTCGGCGTGCTGGCCATGATGTTCTGGATCTCGCCGTTGCTGGCCCTGGTGGCGCTGGTCGCGGTGCCGGTGTCGGTCGTCGTCACCGGCGCGATCGCCAAGCGGTCGCAGGCGCAGTTCATCGCCCAGTGGACGCACACCGGCGAGCTGAACGGCCAGATCGAGGAGGCGTTCACCGGCCACGAGCTGGTCAAGGTCTTCGGCCGGCAGCGCGAGGTGGAGGCCGCCTTCACCGCCAAGAACGAGGAGCTGTTCCGGGCCAGCTTCGGCGCCCAGTTCATCTCCGGGATCATCATGCCGGCGATGATGTTCGTCGGGAACCTCAGCTACGTGGCGATCGCCGTGGTCGGCGGACTGCGGGTGGCGTCGGGGTCGATGAGCCTCGGCGACGTGCAGGCGTTCATCCAGTACTCCCGGCAGTTCACCCAGCCGCTCACCCAGGTCGCCTCGATGGCGAACCTGCTCCAGTCCGGGGTGGCCTCCGCCGAGCGGGTCTTCGCGGTGCTCGACGCCGAGGAGCAGAGCCCCGACCCGGCCGAGCCGGCCCGGGTGCGCGACCCGCACGGCCGGGTCGAGTTCGAGCACGTCTCCTTCCGGTACGCCCCGGACAAGCCGCTGATCGAGGACCTGTCGCTGGTGGCCGAGCCCGGGCACACCGTCGCCATCGTCGGGCCGACCGGGGCCGGCAAGACCACCCTGGTCAACCTGGTCATGCGCTTCTACGAGCTGGACGCCGGCCGGATCACCCTGGACGGCGTGGACATCACCACGATGCGCCGCGACGACCTGCGCGGCCGGATCGGGATGGTGCTCCAGGACACCTGGCTCTTCGGCGGCACCATCCGCGACAACATCGCCTACGGCCGGCCGGGCGCATCCGAGGAGGAGATCCTGGCCGCGGCCCGGGCGACGTTCGTGGACCGGTTCGTGCGCAGCCTCCCCGACGGCTACGACACGGTCATCGACGAGGAGGGCAGCAACGTCAGCGCGGGCGAGAAGCAGCTCATCACGATCGCCCGGGCGTTCCTCGCCGAGCCGTCGCTGCTGATCCTGGACGAGGCGACCAGCTCCGTGGACACCCGCACCGAGGTGCTGCTCCAGCGGGCGATGGCCGCCCTGCGCTCGGACCGCACCAGCTTCGTCATCGCGCACCGGCTCTCCACCATCCGCGACGCCGACCTGATCCTGATGATGGAGGACGGCCGGATCGTGGAGCAGGGCACGCACGACGAGTTGCTGGCCGCGCGGGGCGCGTACCACCGGCTGTACCGGTCGCAGTTCACCGCCGCCGCCCGGCCCGACCCCGAGCCCGCGTCGCTGTGACGGTGGTCGCCGTGACGACAGACCGCCCGGCCGCGACGGGCGGCCGGGCGGCGGGGCCGGGGCCGGGGCCGGGCGGAGGCTCAGTGCGCCGGAAGGAGGGCCGCGCCGCGCCCGGCCACCACCGCACCGATCAGCCGGAGGGCGTCGGCGGCGGGCATCGGGTCCAGGGCGCGGCCGCCGCGCAGGCGCAGCGAGACGTCGCCCTCGGCCGCCTCGCGGGGGCCGATCACGGCGGCGTACGGGACCCGGGCGCGGGCGGCGTCGCGGATGCGGGCACCCAGCGAGCCGGCCGACTCCACCTCGACCCGCAGCCCCGCCGCGAGCGCGTCCCGGGCGAGCCGGGCCGCCGCCCCGGCCTGGTCGTCCCCGACCGGCAGCACGGCCAACTGCACCGGGGCGTACCAGGCGGGGAAGGCGCCCTCGTGCACCTCGATCAGGTACGCGAACAGCCGCTCCATGCTGCCGACGAGGCTGCGGTGCACCATCACCGGTCGACGCCGCCCCCCGGTCGGGTCGGTGTACGACAGGTCGAACCGCTCCGGCTTGTCGAAGTCGAGCTGGACGGTGGAGAGGGTGGACTCCCGCCCCGCGGCGTCCAGCACCTGGATGTCGATCTTCGGCCCGTAGAACGCCGCCTCCCCCGGGGCCTCGGTGAACTCCACCCCGTCGAGCGCGGCGCGGAGCAGCTCCTCGGCCCGCGCCCACTGGTCGTCGTCCCCGACGTACTTCTCCCCCGGCCCGCGCAGCGACAGCCGGAACCCCGCCGGCCGTACGCCGAGCGCGGCGTGCGCCTCGCGGATCAGCCGGAGGATCTCCGCCACCTCCTCGCCCACCTGCTCCAGGGCGCAGAAGTTGTGCGCGTCGTTGAGCGAGATGGCCCGCACCCGGGACAGCCCGCCGAGCACCCCCGAGCGCTCGGCCCGGTACATGCCGCCCAGCTCGGCGATCCGCAGCGGCAGTTCCCGGTAGGAGCGGCCCCGGGCCCGGTAGACGAGGGCGTGGTGCGGGCAGAGCGCCGGGCGCAACACGAACTCGTCGTCGGCGGAGAGCTTCATCGGGGGGAACATGTCGTCGGCGAAGTAGCCGAGGTGGCCGGAGAGCTCGAACAGCTCCCGCTTGCCCAGCGGCGGGGTGTGCACGTGCCGGTAGCCGGCCCGGCGCTCCAGGTCGCGGACGTACTCCTCGACGGCGTGCCGGGCGGCGGCGCCGGCCGGCAGCCAGAGCGGCAGCCCGGCGCCGGCCAGCGGGTCGGAGACGAACAGGTCCAGCTCCCGGCCGAGCCTGCGGTGGTCGATCATGTCGCGCTCCTTGATCGGGTACGACCCGGAGGCGACCCGGTCACCGGACGCCACGAGGCCCCGGGGCGGATCGCCCCGGGGCCTCGTCGACGGTCAGGTCAGTGCGGCGCGCCGGGGTCTCCCGGCGTCGTCGTCAGCACCGCACTGCTCATGCGGCGACGGTACGCCCGCCCGCACGGGGGCCGCAGCCGGTTTTACGCGGGCGGCGCGGCACCTCACGCCCTGCCCGGGGTCGCGGGAGCGGACGGCCCACGGAACGGGGGCGGGCCGCCGGCACGGGACCTGCCGGCGGCCCGCGGCGGCCCCGTCGTCGAGAACGGGGGACCCGACGGCGGTGGGGCCGCGCGCCGACAACGGTACGCCGACCGACGCCGATCCGCCGACCCCCGGCGGCGGTACGCCGTCGCGTCACCTTCGCCGACACCCGCTCGTTGGTCCCGGGTAGCCCTGCCGTGTCGGCGGTCACCACGCGCCAGGGCTGTGCCCGGTGACGCCGGACACGCCGTCAGGCTCGGTACCCCGATCGGCCCCATCCGGCGAGGTGGCAGTGGTGCCCGAACTACTCACTGAGGTCGCGTCGCCGACCTGGGCGTACCTCGCGCTGCTCGCGCTGCTGGTCGCCGACGCCTTCGTCCCGGTGATCCCCACCCAGGTCGTCATGATCACCAGCGGCGCCCTGACCGTGTACGGCGGGCTGAACCTGCCGGTGACCATCGCCGTCGGCGCGCTCGGCGTCTTCGCCGGGGACCTCGCCTGCTACCTGATCGGGCGGGGCGCACCCGACCGCCGGTCGCCGCACGGCGTCGCGCCGGGCCGGGCCCGACGGGTCGCCAGCCGGGTCACCCAGGGGCTGCGCCGGCCCGGCCCGCTCGTCATCCTGCTCTGCCGCTTCGTGCCGGGCGGCCGGATGGCGGCCTGCTTCTCCGCCGGCCGCAGCCGGTACCCGTACCGGCTGTTCCTGCTCTACGAGGGCCTGGCGGCGCTGGGCTGGGCGACGTACGGCGGGCTGGTCGGGCACCTGGGCGGGACGGCGCTGACCGAGTCGGCGTGGCGGCTGGCGGTGATCGCGGCGGTGGCGGCGGCCGGGTTCGCGGCGGCGGGCTGGGCCATGACCGTCGTCGGCGCCCGGCGGGCAACCGGGCCGGATCCGGCGGTGCCGGTCGTCGTCGGGGCGCGGGCGGACGTTCCCGGGGCGGACTGACCCACCCCGGCCGCCTAGGGGTGGTCCCCGGGACCGATCTCGGTGGCCCGCCCGGATCCGTCTGGGGTCCCCCGCGGGACAGGCTGAGACATGCCTGGTACCCGGAACAGTGGACTGCTGGCCCTCGGCGGGATCGCCGTGGCGGCGCTGCTCGCCGTGATCGGCCACGTCGAGGTGAACGACGACCTGAACCCCTGGGCACTGACCGTCAGCGACTTCGCGGTCTCCGACCGCGGCGGCGTGATCGACGCGGCCATGGTCGTGCTCGCCGCGGCCACCGCCGTCCTCCTGCCCGCCCTGCGGCGCGCGCACCGCTTCCCCGCCGCCCGCCCGGGGCGGACCGCCGAGCTGCTCCTGGCCGCCTGGATCGGCGGGCTGCTGCTGGCCGCGGTCGTGCCGACGAACGAGCCCGGCCTGCCCATGGACACCGCCGCCTACGTCCACCGGTACGCCTCGGTGGTCGCCTTCCTGGCGCTGCCGCTCGCCGGCTGGCTGCTCGCGGCCCGGCTGCCGGCCGTCGCCCGCGCGGTCCGCGGGCTCACCCTGGTCAGCCTGGCCCTCGCCGCGACGATGGTCTGGTCGGCCTACCCGGGCGACCGGCTGCTGCTCGGGCTCGTCGAGCGGCTGCTCATCCTCGCCGAGGTCGCCGTGCTCGCCGTCGTCGCGGTCACCCTGCTCCGCCGGTCACCCACGGCCGACCTCCCGGGCGGCCGGGTCACTCCAGCTCGTGGAGCATGAGCTGGCGGGCGGCCTCGGTGACGGAGCCGGACAGGCTCGGGTAGATCGTGATGGTCTGGGCCAGCTCGTTGACGGTGAGGTTGTTCTCCACCGCCATGGTGATCGGCAGGATCAGCTCGCTCGCCTTCGGCGCCACCACCACGCCGCCGATCACCTGGCCGCTCGCCGGCCGACAGAAGAGCTTGACGAAGCCGTCGGCGAGGCCGTCCATCTTCGCGCGGGCGTTGCCGTCCAGCGGCAGCATGACCTGCCGGGCCGGCACCTTGCCCGCGTCGACCTCGTCCTGCGAGACGCCGACGGTGGCCAGCTCCGGGTCGGTGAACACGTTCGCCGCGACGGTACGCAGCCGCAGCGGCCGGACGGCCTCGCCGAGCGCGTGCCACATCGCGATCCGGCCCTGCATGGCGGCGACGCTGGCCAGCGGCAGCACCCCGGTGCAGTCGCCGGCGGCGTAGATGCCGGGCACGTTGGTGCGGGAGACCCGGTCGACGGTGACGTACCCGCCCCGGGCCAGCTCGACGCCGTACTCGGCCAGGCCAAGGTCGGCGGTGTTGGGGATCGAGCCGACCGCGATCAGCGCGTGCGAGCCGGACACCTTCCGGCCGTCGGAGAGCTCGACCTCCACCCCGTCGGCGGTGCGGCGCACGGCGTCGGCCCGGGAGTTGTTCAGGATGCTCATGCCCCGGTTGCGAAAGACCCGCTCGATGGCCATCGCCGCGTCGGCGTCCTCGTGCGGCATCACCCGGTCGCGGCTGGAGACCAGGGTCACCTGCACGCCCATCGCGAGGTAGGCGCTGGCGAACTCGGCGCCCGTGACGCCGGAACCGACCACGACCAGGTGCTCGGGCAGCTCCGGCAGGTCGTACACCTGACGCCAGGTCAGGATGCGCTCGCCGTCCGGTACGGCGGTGGGCAGTTGGCGCGGGGTGGCGCCGGTGGCGATCAGCACGGTCGACGCGTCGATCGTGTGCTCCTCGCCGCCGTCGGCCGGGGTGACGACCACGCGGTGGGTGTGGCCGAGCATGTCCTCGCCGAGCCGGGCGGTGCCCGCGACGAAGGTCACCCCCGCCTTGACCAGCTTGGCGTGGATGTCGGCGGACTGGGCCAGCGCGAGGCGCTTGACCCGCTCGTGCACCGCCCGGGCGTCGACGGTGACGGCCTCCAGCCCGTCGGAGTGCACCCCGAACTCCTCGGTGTCCCGGTAGCCGGTCACCACCTCCGAGCTGGCGATGAAGGTCTTCGACGGGACGCAGTCGGAGAGCACGCAGGCACCGCCGGCACCTTCGGCCTCCACGACGGTGACGTCGGCGTCAAGCTGCGCGGCGACCAGGGCGGCCTCGTAGCCCGCCGGTCCGCCGCCGATGATCACGATCCGGCTCACAGCGCTCGCCCTTCGTCAGTGCTCACAGTGACTTTCTTCTCCCGAACGCGTCCGACACGCACCGTCGTATTCTCCCCCACCCGGCGGGCGGGCTATCGTCATCGCCGTGCGTCATTACGCCGCCTACGGCTCAAACCTCGACCCCGCCCGCATGCGCGCCTACTGCCCACACTCGCCGATGGTGGGCACCGGCTGGCTGGAAGGCTGGCGGCTCACCTTCGCGGGCGAGGACGTGATCGGCTGGGAGGGCGCGGTCAGCACCGTCGTCGAGTCCCCCGGCGACCGGGTGTTCGTGGCGCTCTACGACATCCACCCCTACGACGCCGCCCAACTCGACGAGATCGAGGGGGTGACCGCCGGCACGTACCGCAAGCTGCACGTGCGTGTCTCCACCCTCGACGGGGACGTGACCGCGTGGGTCTACGTCTTCGACGGCTACGAGGGCGGCCTGCCCACCTCGTGGTACCTGTCGGAGATCGCGAACGCCGCCGAGAAGGCGGGCGCGCCGGACGACTACGTCACCGAACTGCGGTCCCGCCCCACCGGCACCGCGTCGGCCTGACGCGGCTCGTCGGCCCAGCGCGTTTCCCACGGCCCCAGTCTGCTACCGGGCGGGCCGCCGCCTCGATCCGGCCCCGGCCGGGGTCGTCAATCACACACCCGTGGCCGGGACGACCAACTCGTACATGTCGGTCCAGCGCACCTCGCGCAGCCCCACGGACCGGTAGAGCGTGACCGGGGCGGTCGGGTTGGTCAGGTCGACGCCCAGCCCGGCGGCCTCCCGGCCCTTGGCGGCATAGACGGTGAAGGCCCGCCACAGCAGCGCCGCCCCCACCCCCCGCCGCCGGTACGCCGGCAGCACCGACAGGGCCCGCACGAAGCCCTCGTTCTGCTCCAGCGCCTGGTCGGAGGACTGGAGCGCCCCGGCCGGCACCCCGTCGACCTCGGCGACGAACCACTCGTCCCAGGTGGTGCCGAACGGGATGATCCGCTCCCGCCACCGGTCGAAGCCGACGGGCTCGTAGTCCGGGGTGTCGCGAAACGCGATGTCGTAGATGCGGTGGAACTCGCGCAGGTCGGCCTCGTCGTCGCCGCGCAGCGGGCGGACGGTCACCCCGGGCGGGGGCGGCGGCTCGGCGGGCAGCCCGGCCAGCGGTCGGCGCATCCGCACGTACCGCTTGGCCCGGCTGAAGCCGGCCTCGGCCAGCTCCGCCGCCCAGCGCGTCTCGGGGGCGAAGCCGGCGGTGCGGACGGTCAGCGCCGGCACACCCCGCTCGGCGGCGCGTTCGGCGACGCGGTCGAGTTGCCGGGCGAGCAGCGGCGCGCGCACGTCGGCGCCGCGCTCCGGGTCCACGTACACCTCGACGAACTCGCGCCCCACACCGGTCGGATTGTCCAGCGTCGCCCAGGCCACGACCACGCCCTCCGGGTCGGTAACCAGCCACGAGTCGCGCGCCGGGTCGAAGAACGGCGCGGTCAGCGCGGCCGTGACGTCCTCGGCGTCGAAGTCGGGGTGACCGACGGCGAAGGTGTCGGCGGCGTGCACCACGGCCAGGATCGCCGGCACGTCGTCGAGGGTGGGGCGGCGGGCGTGCCAGCCGGCGGGGAGAGTCACGGGGGCGATCCTGACAGGCGGGCCGGCGGAACGCCGCCGAATTTTCCGCGGCCCCCACGTCACGCCGGTCCCGGCGCCGGGGCGTCGGGCCGTACCGGCCCGGGGTGCCGGCACGGGTGCCGGCGGGAGCGCGCTCAGCCCCGGCCCGCCAGGCGGGCCCGGGTCGCGAGGAGCAGATCCACCAGCTCGGCGCCGTCCGCCGGGCCGAGCGCCGCGAACGCCGGCGAGGTCAGCCGGTCGGTCACCGCCTCGGCCCAGAGCCGCCGCCGGACCAGCGGCCCGACCGGCGGGTACGGCGGCGGCCAGCCGCAGGCCACCGCGCCCGCCTCCCCCTCCGGCCCGGCGAGCACGGCCTCCAGCGGGGTCATCCCGCCGGCCCGGACAGCGAGCAGGTACGCCCCGGCGAAGTGCTCCCGGAGCAGGCGCAGGCCGACGGCGGCCCGGGCGCCGGCGGTGCGCTCCGGCACCGGCATCGCCCGCCACGCGGCGAAGAGCGGCATGCCGCTGGCGTCCGCCGCCTCGACGGCCCGGCCGAGCAGCGCCGCGAGCCGACCCGCCCCGGGGAGGGCGTCGAGGTGCTCGTCACCCCAGCGGCAGCACTCGGCGAGGGTGGCGGCGGCCACCTCGACCGGCCGGACGGTGAGCAGGGCAGCGTCCCAACCGTCGGCGACCGCGTCGGGGGCGAGGAAGCCGAGGGCGGCGGCGACCGTCTCGGCGCGGACGTCGCCGAGGGCGCCGGCCCGCCCGGTGACGTAGAACGCCCAGCCGGAGATCCCGAGCAGCCGCGCCCGGCGCAGGGTGGTCGGGCAGCGGGTGAAGGCGTCACCGAGCTCGAGCACGACGGGCTTGCTGGCCGCGGCGACCTGTTCCGGCGTCATCCGCCCGCTCCCGGGTCGACCCGTCCGTCCACAGGGGTCAGTCTGCCGCGTCGTCGCCCGGCTCGGCATCCCCCTCTTCGGCGTCGAGGGCCTCCACCGCCGCCTCGACCTCTCCGGCGCGACGGCGGGCGGCGGTGGCGGTCCGTTCCGCCCCGCGGCGGGCGAGCTTCGCCCGGCTCAGGTCCTGCTCGGCGACGGCCCGCCGCCGCTCCAGCTCGGCCAGCTCCGCCTCGATCGCGTCCAGGGCGGCGGCGCCGTCGCGCTCGGCCGCCGTCGCGTCGGCCAGCTCCGCCTCGGCCCGTTCCTGGTCGGTACGCGCCTTCGCCAGTTCCTTCTCCAGCGCCCGCCGCCGCCGGGCCCGTTCCGCCCGGGCCGCTCGTTCCGCCTGCTCGGCGCGGAGGGCGGCCCGGTCGGCACCCGCCCGCCGCTTCCCGGCCGGCTCGGGCCGGGGCTCCGGTTCCGGCTCCTCGCCGCCGGTCACCAGGCGCAGCTGCGGGCGGGGCACCTCCCCGAACCCGGCGTAGTTGGCGGCCCGCAACAGCCGGCCGGAGCGGACCTGCTCGGCGACCTCGGTGTCGGAGAGCGCGGCGTTGAGGGTGCCCTCCACCTCGGCCAGCGGCAGCTTCCCGGCCGACGGCGCCCCCTCGGCCTCGGCCGCCAGCTTGCGCACCTCGGCGACGAGCGCGCCGACCACCGCCCGCCGCTGGGCGGACAGCTCCCGCAGCCGGGGCCCGCGCAGTTCGCGTTGGGCGGACCGCAGCGCCTCGGCGAGCTGGGCCAGGTCGGCGACCAGCTCGGGGCGGCGGATGGCGAGCAGGTTGACCAGCCAGGCGGCCACGGTGGGGCGACGCAGCCGGGCGATCTCCCGGGCGGTCTTCGGGTCGCCGGCCCGGCGCGCCTCGGCGGCGGCCTCGTCGCGGATCGCGACGAACCGCTCCGGCGGGGTGGTGTAGAGCCGGTGCACCAGCTCTCGGGGCGGGCCGGGCATCGCCGTCAGGCGTCGATTCGCGTGCCCGGTTCGAGCCGGCGGTAGTCGACCTCGGAGAGCCGGGTGAAGTTGCTGTTCAGGACGCCGAGCCCGTGGTCGTTGAGCAGCCCGTCGTGCAGCGCGTACGCCCGGCGCGGGGCGACGGCGCGGAGGAAGTCCAACGACTCGGAGAACTTCGTCCACGGGGCGTGGATCGGCAGGAAGAGCGTGTCGACCTGCACGTCCTCCGGGACGACCAGGGAGTCCCCGGGGTGGTAGACCACGTCGCCGATCAGGTAGGCCAGGTTGTCCACCACCGGGATGTCGGGGTGGATCACGGCGTGCCGGCCGCCGTAGGCGCGCACCGGCACCCCGGCGGCCGTGAACGACTGTCCGGGCTGGACCGGGTCGAGCGCCTCGGCCGCGTCGCCCAGGGTGCCGGCGAGGGCGGCCGGGCCGTGGATGCGGAACGGACGCCGGTCGAGCTGCCGGGTGACCGCCTCGACGTGCACGTGGTCGGGATGCTCGTGGGTGATCAGCACCGCGTCCGCCCCGTCGAGTGCCGCGGGCTCGCTGAACATGCCCGGGTCGACGACGAGCACTCCCCCGTCGTGCTCCACGCGGAGGCAGGAGTGGGCGTACTTGGTGACGTGCATCGTGACTCCAAGATTATCGAATCGTGATGTCCTGAGCGCAGTCTGCCGGAACCGGCGTGTTGGCGCGCCACGTCTGACGTATCGCCCCACACGGGGGCGAGGACGAGGGGAACCGGGATGGACGGACGGGAACGACGGCGTCGGGGCGTAGGGCTGACGGCCGCCGCGCTGGTCGCGCTGCTGGGGTTGGTGGCCTGCGGCAGCGGCGACTCCGGCGGAGGCAGGGACTCGGCCGTCAGCGCGCCGGAGGCCGCGCCGGCGGACAAGAACCGGGCCGGCGGCGGGGCGGAGCGGGGTGGCGGGCAGGCCGAGCAGGGCGGTGCCGGCGCGCCGGACCTGCGGGTGGACCAGCGGTCCATCATCTACACCGGCACGATGCGGGTGCAGGTGGACGATGTGGACGCCGCCGCGCGGAGCGCGGTCGCCACCGTGACGGCGGTCGGCGGCTTCGTCGGCGGCGACCAGCGGCGCAGCGCCGACGCCGACGCGACGGCGCAGCTGGAGCTGCGGGTGCCGGCGGCGAAGTTCCACGAGGTCGTCGACGAGCTGGCGAAGCTGGGCCGGCAGCAGCGCCGGGAGATCCACACCGAGGACGTCACCGAACAGGTGGTCGACCTGGACGCCCGGATCACCACCCAGCGCGCCCGGGTGGAGAGCGCCCGCCGGCTGCTGGCCCGGGCCACCACGATCACCGACCTGGTGTCGCTGGAGAACGAGCTGTCCCGCCGGGAGGCCGACCTCGCCTCGTTGGAGGCGAAGAAGAAGCGGCTGGCGGACCTGACCAGCCTGTCCACGATCACCGTGTCGCTGGTCGGGCCGGACGTCAGCACCGCCGACGAGGAGACCGAGATCGGCTTCCTGGTCGGGCTCGAGGGCGGCTGGCAGGTCTTCCTCACCTCGATGACCGTCCTGCTGACCGTGCTGGGCGCGGTGCTGCCCTGGCTGCTGGTGTTCGGCGTACCGCTGGCGGTGCTGCTGGTGGTGCTGCGCCGGCGGCGGCGCAGGGGCCCGCCGCCGGTGACGCCGGCCGGCCCGGCGGAGCCGCTGCCTACCGCGCCGCCGACAGTGCCCGCAGCGCGGTCTGGACCATGAGCCGCACGCCGACCGGAATGGCCCGCTCGTCGACGTCGAACGAGGCGCGGTGCAGATCCACGTTCGGGCCGGAGCGGCCCACGCCGAGCCGGGCGAGCGCGCCGGGGACGTACTCCAGGTACCAGGAGAAGTCCTCGCCGCCCATGCTCTGCGGGGTCTCGGCGATGCCCTCCGGCCCGAGCGCGGCGGCGGTGGCGGCGGTCAGGATCTGGATGGCCCGCGAGTCGTTGCTGACCGGGGGGCGACCGCGCAGGTATTCCAGGTCGACGGTGGCCCCGGTCGGCGCGATGACGTCGCGGACGACCTGACCCACGATCTTGGGGGCCAGCTCCCAGGTGTCGCGGTCCATCACCCGCAGGGTGCCGGAGGCGCACGCCTCGGAGGGGATGACGTTGTAACGGGTGCCGGCCGAGGCGTGGCCGAACACCAGCAGCAGCCCGCTGTTGGCCGGCACCCGGCGGCTGACCAGGGCCGGCACCTCGGTGATCAGGCGGCCCAGCGCGTCGACCAGGTCGACGGTCAGGTGGGGTCGGGCGGTGTGCCCGCCGGGGCCGGTGAGCCGGACGGTGACGTTGTCGGCGGCGGCGGTGATCGGGCCGACCCGCAGGCCGACCTTGCCGACCGGCTGGTTCGGGTCGCAGTGCAGCGCGAAGATCTGCACCACGTCGTCGAGGCCGCCGGCCTCGATGACCTCCAGCGAGCCGCAGGGCAGGATCTCCTCGGCCGGCTGGAAGATCAGCCGGACCCGGCCGGGCAGCTCGCCGAGGTCGGCGAGCTGCGCCAGCAGCATGCCGACGCCGAGCATGACGGTGGTGTGCACGTCGTGGCCGCAGGCGTGGCAGACGCCGTCCACGGTGGAGCGGTACGGCACGTCCTTCGAGTCGGTCAGCGGCAGCGCGTCGATGTCGGCGCGCAGCGCGACCACCGGGCCGTCGGGCCGGCCGTCGATGTCGCAGATGACCCCGTTGCCCTTGGGGAGCAGTCGCGGGCTCAGCCCCGCCAGGGAGAGCTCCCGGGCGATCAGGGCGGCCGTCTCGAACTCCTCGCCGGAGAGCTCCGGATGCGAGTGGAGGTGACGACGGGTGGCGATCAGCCCGGGCACCCGGAGGGCGAGCAGGTGGTCCAGCTCGAACGGCAGGGGCTGGGACCCGGACGGCGTCTCCGGCCAGGACGACGCCAGCTGGTTGCCGGTCGGCAGCGTCAACGCACTCGTCACGTCGAATTCTCGTTCGCTAGAGATGGATGGATCATCAGGAACAGCAGACAGCCTAGACCTCCGGCGGTGACGCTGCGCAACCTCGTTCCGGTGATGATCAGAGCGCACAGCGTCACGAATGCCCTGCTGGGAGCGTTCGTAGATCTGCGGGACAGCAGGTAGATCGCGATCGAACGCCGTCATCTGCCCCACACCTCCTACACCGCGTAACCGACCCGGCCGTCACCAAATCGACGCCGATCTCGGGGGCCGTCGTTCCGAATTGTCGCATTAGTCGGTCCGGTGAACTGACACTCCGACAATTACGCGACCGCTGTCGGCGACGAGGCTCCGAAGACGGTCACACGACCGAGCACGGAACGACCGCACACCGTGTGCGTCCGGGCCCACCCCGTCGGGATACCCCCAAACCCCTCCGGCAACCGCCACGACCGGTGGGCCGCGCCGCCCCGCCGCACGCGGAAGCCCTCCGGCGGCGTCGCCGGGCCCGCTCCCGCGGTCTGCGTCGCCGATCGGCGACGGGAACTGACTCCGACTGTAGCGCTCGCCCGGCATGCGGCGCGACCTGCGCAAACGTCCCGACCGACCGGCCTGCGGGGTCCACCGGAACGGCCGACGGGCCGGTCAGGTCGGGGCGGTCAGAAGCGGTCGGCCGGGCGGTGCAGCCCCCACACCTGGCGCAGGGTGCCGCAGACCTCGCCGACGGTGGCGCGGGCCCGCAGCGCCTCCTTCATCGGGTAGAGCACGTTCTCCGTGCCCTCGGCGGCGGCGCGCAGCTCCGCCAGCGCCCGCTCGACCGCGCCCGCGTCCCGCTCGGCGCGCAGCCGGGTCAGCCGCTCGGCCTGCGCCGCCTCGATCGCCGGGTCGACCCGCAGCGGCTCGTACGGCTCCTCCTCGTCGATGGCGAACCGGTTGAGGCCCACCACCACCCGCTCGCCGGAGTCGATCTCCTGCGCGATCCGGTACGCGGACTGCTCGATCTCCCGCTTCTGGAAGCCCGCCTCGATGGCGTCGACCGCCGAACCGTGGTCGAAGACCCGGTCCATCAGCTCGGTCGCCGCCGCCTCGATCTCGGCGGTCATCGCCTCCACCACGTACGAGCCGGCGAACGGGTCGACGGTGGCGGTCAGGTCGGTCTCGTACGCCAGCACCTGCTGGGTGCGCAGCGCCAGCCGGGCCGCCTTCTCGGTGGGCAGCGCGATGGCCTCGTCGAAGCTGTTGGTGTGCAGCGACTGCGTGCCGCCGAGCACCGCGCCGAGCCCCTGCACCGCCACCCGGACCAGGTTCACCTCGGGCTGCTGGGCGGTGAGCTGCACGCCCGCCGTCTGGGTGTGGAAGCGCAGCATCATCGACTTCGGGTCCTTGGCGCCGAAGTCGTCGCGCATCAGCCGGGCCCAGATCCGCCGGGCGGCCCGGAACTTCGCCACCTCCTCCAGCAGCGTCGTGCGGGCGACGAAGAAGAACGACAACCGGGGTGCGAAGTCGTCCACGGCCAGCCCCGCCGCGAGCGCGGCCCGGACGTACTCGACGCCGTTGGCCAGGGTGAACGCGATCTCCTGCGCGGGCGTCGCGCCGGCCTCGGCCATGTGGTAGCCGGAGATGGAGATGGTGTTCCACTTCGGCACCTCCTTGCGGCAGTAGCCGAAGGTGTCGGCGACCAGCCGCAGCGAGGGCTTCGGCGGGAAGATGTACGTCCCCCGGGCGATGTACTCCTTGAGGATGTCGTTCTGGATCGTGCCGTTCAGCGCCGTGCCGGGGACGCCGTTCTCCTCGGCCACGAGCTGGTAGAGCAGGAGCAACACCGAGCCGGGCGCGTTGATGGTCATCGAGGTGGAGACCTTGTCCAGCGGGATGCCGTCGAAGAGCAGCCGCATGTCCTCGATCGAGTCGATGGCCACCCCGACCTTGCCCACCTCGCCGTGCGCGATCGGGTCGTCGGAGTCGTAGCCCATCTGCGTCGGCAGGTCGAAAGCGACCGAGAGGCCCATCGTGCCGGCCCGCAACAACTGGTGGTACCGCGCGTTGGACTCGGTGGCGGTGCCGAAGCCGGCGTACTGGCGCATCGTCCAGGGACGGGAGGTGTACATGGTGGGGTAGACGCCCCGCGTGTACGGGAACTCGCCCGGGCCGCCCAGCCGGGAGTCCAGGTCCTCCGGAAGGTCGGCGGCCGTGTAGACGCCCTTGATCGGGAAACCGGACTCGCTTGACCGCCGTTCGCTCATTAGCGGATGGTAGGACGCGCGACGGCGACGGCGGGTGAGGGATAGCGCACACCCGACCCGTGGACATCGACGAGAGGTGAACGTCAGGGCACGTATGGTCCAGTTCGGTAAACGTCCGTCGCGTCGGGTTTCGCATCGGGCGTCGGAACCAGCAAGATAGGGGGGTTGTGTCCCAGCCCCCCTCGATTTCCCCCGGTGGCTTTTCTGTGACTCAGATCCCGACGTGGAGCGGCGGACCAGTCAGTCCCCCCAACGGACGCGCGACCCCCGGCACGACCATCGGTGGTCGTTACTCGCTGCGTTCCGCGGTGGGCAACGGCGGCATGGGCACGGTCTGGCGTGCCACAGACACGCTCCTGCGGCGGGACGTCGCCGTCAAGGAGGTCGTCCTGCCCCCGGGTCTGGCCCCCAGCGATCGCGACGCCATGTACGAGCGCACCCTGCGCGAGGCCCGCGCGGCGGCCGCGATCCAGCACCCGGCCGTCGTGCAGGTCTACGACGTGGTCACCGAGGGCGGCCGGCCCTGGATCGTGATGGAGCTGCTGGACGCCCGCAGCCTCGCCGACATGGTGATCGAGGACGGGCCGGTCGCGCAGCGGGTGGTCGCCAAGATCGGCATAGCGCTGCTCGGCGCGCTGGAGGTGGCGCACGCGATCGGCGTGCTGCACCGCGACGTCAAGCCGGCCAACGTGCTGATCTGCGCCGACGGCCGCTGCGTGCTGACCGACTTCGGCGTGGCCCGGATGCCCACCGACGTGCAGCTCACCACCCCCGGGATGGTGCTCGGCTCGCCGCACTTCATCTCCCCGGAGCGGGCGATGGGCCAGGAGTTCGGGCCGCCGAGCGACCTGTTCTCGCTGGGCGTCACGCTCTACACGGCGGTGGAGGGGCGGCCCCCGTTCGACAAGGGCGACCCGATCGAGACCATGCACGCGGTGGTCGAGGACCCGCCCGCCCCGCCGCAGCGCAGCGGGCCGCTGACCCGGGTGCTGATGGGCCTGCTGGAGAAGGACCCGGCCCGCCGCCTCGACGTGCACACCGCCCGGGCGATGCTGCGCGAGCTGCTCGCCGGCCCGCTGACCAGCAACGCCGCCGCGGTGAACTCGATGACCGACCCGTACTCGGTCGTGCCGGTGCAGCAGCGGCCGCTGCCCGCCCCGCCGGCCGCCCAGCCCGAGCAGCCGAAGCCGACCGGGCAGATCGGCGGGCGGGCGATGCTCAACCCCGGTGAGTCGCTCACCGACCGGCTGGCCGCGCTGCGCCGGGGCGAGCGCCCCGCGCAGGCCGCCCTCCCCGCCAGCCCCGCCGCGATGGAGGACACCAGCGCCGACGCGCTGGCCGGGCCGCTGCACACCCCCACCGGCGCGATGCCGGCCCCGGGCGCCCCCGCGCCGGCCGGCCGCCCCTACGGCGGCCCCGAGGCCACGCCGCAGGTCGCCGGCTCCGACGCCACCCAGCAGCTGCGCACCAACGCGGCCGGCCTCGTCGGGTTCGGCGGCCAGCCGGACGCCACCCAGCGGATGGGGGCCGGCGCGCCCGCCTTCGGGCAGCCGGACGCCACCCAGCGGGTGGGCGGGGGCGCGCCCGCCTTCGGGCAGCCGGACGCCACCCAGCGGATGGGCGCGGGCGCCCCCGTCTTCGGCGGCCAGCCGGAGGCCACCCAACACCTCGGCGGCACGTACGGCGGCGGCCAGTGGTCGGTGCCGGGCACCGGGCAGCCCTGGGCGACCCCCGCCACCGCGCCGGCCGCCGCCGGCGGCGGGCTCGGCGGTCGGGTGGGCGCGATCGGCAACCAGGTCGTCGGCACCGTCAAGGGCTGGCCCCGCAAGGTGCAGCTCGCCGCCGCCGGCGGCCTGGCCGTGGTGCTGCTGATCGGGGCGGTCGTCCTGTTCACCGGCGGCGACGACGCGCCGACCATCCCGCAGGCCGCCCCGACCTCGGCGGCCCCGGCCGGCGCGCCCGAGATGAAGGAGCACTCCGGCAAGGGCGTGCGGGTCATGGTGCCGCAGGGCTGGGAGCGCAAGAGCGCCGGCAACTGGGTCGACTACGTCGACCCGCAGGACGAGGGCCGCAAGGTGCGGATCCTCGTGGAGGACTTCCGCACCACCTCGATCCGCTGGGCCGAGGTCGCCGAGGACGGCCTGAAGACCCGCTCCAAGTCCTGCGTCAAGCCGTACGCCCAGCTCGCCATGAACGAGATGGAGTGGGTCGGCAAGCAGGCGGCCGAGTTCGAGTACACCTGCGGCGAGGGCGAGACCAAGCGGCACGGCGTGTGGCGCGGCGTGGTCCACGACGGCAAGGCGTACTCGTTCTACCTCACCTCCACCGACGCCAAGTTCGCCGAGAGCAAGCCGATCTTCGACGAGATGGTGAAGACGTTCCAGCTCACCGACGCCGGCTGAGCGCAGGGGAAGAGAAGCGGTGATCCGCCGGCGTGCTATCAAGAGGCATGCCGGCGGAAACCACTGACATCGACGACATTCGCGAGCAAGCACGGCGCTGGCTCGACGACGACCCCGACCCGGCCAGCCGGGACGAGCTGCGGGCGGTGCTCGACCGCCTGCCGGCGAGCGCCCCGGAGCTGGCCGACCGGTTCGCCGGCCCGTTGACCTTCGGCACCGCCGGGCTGCGCGGCCCGCTGCGCGCCGGTCCGAACGGGATGAACCTCGCGGTGGTCACCCAGGCCGCCGCCGGGCTGGTCGCCTGGCTCGCGGCCCAGGGCGGCACCGGCCCGCTGGTGATCGGGTACGACGCGCGGCACGGCTCCCGGCAGTTCGCCGAGCGGACGGCCCAGGTCGCCACCGGCGCGGGACGCCCGGCGCTGCTGCTCCCCCGCCCGCTGCCCACCCCGGTGCTCGCGTACGCGGTGCGGCACCTCGGGGCGGTCGCCGGGGTGATGGTGACCGCCAGCCACAACCCGCCGCAGGACAACGGCTACAAGGTCTACCTCGGCGCGGAGCTGGGCGGGGCGCTCGGGGCGGGCGCGCAGATCGTGCCGCCGGCCGACGCCGGCATCGAGGCCGCGATCCGGTCGGTCGGCCCGCTGGCCGAGGTGCCGCTCGGCCCGGCCGGGCAGGTACTCGGCGACGACCTGGTGGCCTCCTACGTGGAGCGGGCCACCGGAGTGATCGACCCGGACGGGCCGCGCGACCTGGCCGTGGCGTACACGCCGCTGCACGGGGTGGGGGCGGCGGTGCTCACCGCGGCCTTCGCCCGGGCCGGCTTCCCGGTGCCCGGGGTGGTGCCCGAGCAGGCGGAGCCGGACCCGGCGTTCCCGACCGTCTCCTTCCCCAACCCGGAGGAGCCGGGGGCGGTGGACCGGCTGGTCGCCCTCGCCGAATCGACCGGCGCGGACATCGCCATCGCCAACGACCCGGACGCGGACCGCTGCGCGGTGGTCGTCCGGGACACCGGCCCGGCGGCGAGCGCCCGCGGGGAGGTCGCCGGTCCCCCGGCGCCGGACGCCGACCGGCCCGGCTGGCGGATGCTGCGCGGTGACGAGGTGGGCGTGCTGCTGGCCGACCACCTGATGAGGCGCGGCGTCACCGGCCTGTACGCCACCACGATCGTGTCGTCGTCCCTGCTGCGGGCCATGTGCGCCGCCCGGGGCCTGCCCTACGACGAGACGCTGACCGGGTTCAAGTGGATCGTGCGGGCCGGCGGCGGGACCGAGCCGCTGGTCTACGGCTACGAGGAGGCGCTCGGCTACTGCGTCGCCCCGGAGCACGTCCGCGACAAGGACGGCATCACCGCCGCGCTGACGGTGGCCGAGCTGGCCGCCGGGCTGAAGACGCAGGGGCGCTCCCTGACCGACCGGCTGGACGAGCTGGCCGCCGAGTTCGGCGTGCACCACACCGACCAGCTCTCGGTGCGGGTGGACGACCTGCGGGTGATCGCCGACGCCATGGCCCGGATCCGCGCCGCGACACCGGCCGCGCTGCTCGGCCACCCGGTCACGGAGGCGCAGGACCTGCTCCCCGAGGCGGACGTGGTGATCCTGCGCACCGGGGCCGCGCGGGTGGTGATCCGGCCGTCCGGCACCGAGCCGAAGCTGAAGGCGTACCTGGAGGTGGTGGAGCCGGTGGCGGACGGCGACGTCGCCGCGGCCCGCGCCCGGGCCGCGGAGGCCGTCGCGGCCCTGCGCGCGGAGATCGCGGCCGCTCTCGGTCTCTGACCGGGCTTCCGGGCACCCGCCCCCCTGCGCCCTTTGCTCTGCTTCACCCGACGCAACGGAAACGCCGTGTCGCGTGGGTTGAAGCAGAGCAAAGGGCCGGGGGTGGGTGTCGGTTCGGGGCGTGCGCGTGGCGTCAGCGGCGCGGGGCAGCGCCGGATCGCTGCCGTGCGCGTCGGGTCAGCGGCGCGGGCCGAGGGCGGCGTCCACCGCGCTGCCCAGGGCGGCCACGACCAGGCCCACCGAGGGGCGGACGACCGAGTCGTCGAGGCTGACGTTGCCGGAGAAGCCGGCGCCGCCGGCGATCTCCTCCAGGCGGCGGCGGGCGTCCCGGGCCGCGTCGCCGGTCAGACCCAGGGCCGGCTCCATCCGCAGCACCGCGACCAGGGTGGCCAGGGCGGCCGTCCGCTCGTCGGGGAGCTGCCCGTCGGCCAGCGCCTCGGCGAGCCGGCGCCGGGTGTCCGCCTCGACGGCGGGATCCACCGTCGGGTAGCGGTGCACGTGGATGAAGCCCAGCTCGGTCTCGTCGACGTCCCGCACCACGCCCTGGGCGCACAGGGTTTCGAGGATCTTGTCGCGCAGGCCGTGCCGCAGCCGCTGCACCCAGGACGACGGGCTGTGCGGGGTGTCGGCGGCGATGCGGGCGAGGACCCCGTCGACGAGCGACTCGCCGGTGGGCGTCGGGTCGGCCACCGCCAGGGCCCCCTCGGAGTAGACGATCCGCCCGGCCAGGGCCAGTTCGATCAGTACCGCGGCGGCCATGCCCAGGTCGAGGCTGATCCGCGGCATGGTCGCCTTGCCGGTCTCGTCGTCGTACGCGAGGAGAAGCAGCTCTTCGGCGAGAGCAACACCAGTCATGGCCGGAGACGCTAGCGGGTGCGCGCATTCCGCGCACCCACTCGACGTCGATGGCGCGCCGCCGCTCCCGTACGCCTCGCCTTCGCCGCAGGTCGGGGCGGTCGGGGCGCGCCCCGACCGCCCCGGCGGGCCGGACGGTCAGTTCACCGTGTCGGTGCGACGGGCCTCCAGCAGGAGCGCGTAGTGCAGCACGCGGCGCTTCGGGGCCGTCTCCAGGTACTCGTGGGCGAGCAGTTCGCCGGTCGACGGGTCGAAGACCAGCAACATCTGCGCCCGCTGCACGATCTCCCCTGGCGGTGGGACGAGATCGGCGGTGACGGCCACGCCCTGGCGGCCGGCCCGGTCGACGACCCGGCCGCGCCACACGAATCCGGGCTTCTCCGCGAGGATGGTGAGGAGGTCGGCCCGGGTCCGCCGCGGCACCAGGTAGCTGCTGTAGAGGTGGTACGTGCGCATGGCCACGTCGCCCGCCGACTGGTCGATCCGGAGCCAGCGCGCGAGTTCCGCCCGGTCGGCCGGCAGCCGCCGGGCCACCGGGTCGGGCGGAATCTCGGCGATCCCTGGCGGCCGCCTGGTGGCCGAGGGGTTGGCACTGGGCGACTGTGGCCGCGTGGACCAGTATTCCCGGGACGCCGCGTCGGGGAACTCGACGCCCAGGGACTTGGTGTCCTGCCAGCGGCGGCCGTCGTCCGCCACCCATTCACGACGTTCCTGCACGTAGCTCATCCTGTGGCCCTCGGGCGAAAACACGGTCGGGCTGCCCCAGGACTTGGTGTGGTGGTAGGAGTAGGGGCCGGCGGCGCCTTCGTGTGGTGCGTCCACGATGCGCGCGGCGAGCGCCCGCAGGTGCCGCCCGGCCGGTTCGGCGGCGGCGATCTCGTAGGACACCGGCTGAAGCACGGTCCCGGCGACCGGCTGCGCGGGTGCCGGGGTGACGGGCACGGGCCCGTCCCGCAGCACCTGCGCCACCCCGGCGGAGCCGAGCGCGGCCACCGCGGCGGCTGCGCCGACCAGCACGGTGCGCCGCGGTGCGGCCCGCCGTACCGGCCCGGCCGGGGTCGCGGCCGCGTCCTCCGCGCGGAGGATCAGGTCGTGGGCGGTGAGGGGTGACGGGGGCACGACGGCGTCACGCGCCGGGTCGGCCGGACCCAGGAGCTCCCGGACCTGCTGCTTGGTGTGCATGCTGCTGCTCCTCTCAGACGTGGGCGGACGCCGGCCGGGCGGCGCGGGCGGGAGTGGAGGTGGCCAGGGCGGAGCGCAGTCGGCGCCGGGCCCGGTAGAGCCGCACGGCGGCGGCGGAGCGGGTGCAGCCCAGGACGACGGCGGCATCCGCGACGCTCAGGTCCTCCCAGCCGACGAGCCGGAGGATCTCCTGGTCGGCTTCGGACAGCGTGCGCAGCGCCCGGTGCAGGTCGAGCACCGGCGCCACGGCGTCGGGCTCGACGATTCGTGCCGGTACGTGGTCGGCCTCGGCGAGCGGGAGCAGGCTCGGACCGTCGCGCCGGGAACGCCACCGGTTCGCCACGACGTGGCGCGCGACGGCGTAGAGCCACGGGAGGGCGCGTTCGGGCACCTCGCCGCGCCGCCGCCAGACGACGACGAACACGTCCTGGGCGAGTTCGGCTGCCGCGTCGGCATCGGGAAGCCGGCGCAGGCCGTACCTGACGATGTCCGGGTAGTGCGTGGCGTAGAGGCCGGTGAACCAGTCCTCGCCCCGCTCACCCACGGGTTTCACTATCGATCTCCCGACCGCAGTTCCTGACAGGGACACCACGTATGTGTCGCGGGCGGGGTGGATCGTTACCGGCGGCCGGGGTGGAAAGTCACCGGCCGGGGCGGGACGGCCTGTCGGCCGGGGGCACCCGCCCCGACGGCGCCGGGGCGGGTGGCGTGGCGTGGGGCTCCGCCTAGAAGCGGGGCATGCCGCCGAACTGGCGGTCGCCGGCGTCGCCGAGACCCGGCACGATGAACATCCGGTCGTTGAGGCCCTCGTCGATCGAGGCGGTGACCAGGCGCAGCGGCAGGCCGGAGCGCTCCAGCCGCTCGATGCCGACGGGCGCGGCGAGCACGCAGAGCACCGTGATGTCGGTGCAGCCCCGGTCGGCCAGCAGCCGGCAGCAGTGCTCCAGCGAGCCGCCGGTGGCGAGCATCGGGTCGAGCACCAGCACCGGCAGGCCGCTCAGGTCCCGGGGCAGCGACTCCATGTAGGCGCGCGGCTCGTACGTCTCCTCGTCGCGGGCCAGGCCGACGAAGCCCATCGACGACTCCGGCAGCAGGCCGAGCGCGGCGTCGGCCATTCCCAGGCCGGCCCGCAGCACCGGCACCAGCAGCGGCGGATTGGCCAGCCGGGTGCCCTCGGTGCCGGTGACGGGGGTCTGCACCGGGTACTTCTCGATCGGAAAGGAGCGCGCGGCCTCGTACACCAGCATGGTGGTGAGTTCGTGCAGCGCCGCCCGGAACGAGGAGGAGTCGGTGCGCGCGTCCCGCATGGCGGTCAGCCGCGACTGGGCGAGCGGATGGTCAATGACGTGTACGTCCACGATCGCTCAACCTACCGGTCCGCCCGCGTCCGCACTGCGGGTGCGGGCGGAGCAGCGACGTCGCTCACCACGGGGATCGACCGACGGCACCGTGACCAAGATCACGCATCGGTCGGATGCGTAGACTTCGGAGCATGACGGCGACAGCGACGTCGGCCCGGTCGGAACTCTCCGAGCTGGGACGATCCGAGACCGCTCTGCGGACCTTCCTGCACGGCCTGCCCGGCGTGGACCAGGTCGGCGCGGAGCAACGGGCGGCACAGCTCGGCACCCGCTCCATCAAGACCACCGCCAAGGCGCAGGCCATCGACCTGGCGATCCGGATGGTCGACCTGACCACCCTGGAAGGGGCGGACACCCCCGGCAAGGTGCGGGCCCTCGCGGCCAAGGCGCTGCGCCCCGACCCGGCCGACCCGTCCTGCCCGCACGTCGGGGCGGTCTGCGTCTATCCCTCGATGGTCCCGCACGTCGCCGAGGTGCTGCGCGGCAGTGGGGTGCACCTGGCCAGCGTGGCGACCGCCTTCCCGTCGGGTCAGGCGCCGCTGGAGGTCAAGCTCGCCGACACCCGGGCCGCCGTCGCGGCCGGTGCCGACGAGATCGACATGGTGATCAACCGGGGCGCGTTCCTGGCCGGCCGCTACAAGGAGGTCTACGACGAGATCGTGGCCACCAAGGAGGCCTGCCGGGACGCCCACCTCAAGGTGATCCTGGAGACCGGCGAGCTGGCCACGTACGACAACGTGCGCCGAGCCTCCTGGCTGGCGATGCTGGCCGGCGGCGACTTCATCAAGACCTCCACCGGCAAGGTCCCGGTGGCCGCCACCCCGCCGGTGACCCTGGTGATGCTGGAGGCGGTCCGCGACTTCCGCGCCGCCACCGGCCGGCAGGTCGGCGTGAAGCCGGCCGGCGGCATCAAGACCACCAAGGACGCGATCAAGTACCTGGTGATGGTCAACGAGACCGTCGGCGCGGACTGGCTGGACCCGGACTGGTTCCGGTTCGGCGCCTCCAGCCTGCTCAACGACCTGCTCATGCAGCGCACCAAGCTGACGACCGGCACCTACTCCGGTCCCGACTACTTCACCCTGGACTGAGAGCCGATGTTCGAATACGCACCCGCCCCCGAGTCCCGCTCGGTGGTGGACATCAAGCCCTCGTACGGGCTCTTCGTCGACGGGACGTTCGTCGACCCGACCGACGGCGGCAGCTTCAAGTCGATCAACCCGGCCTCTGAGGAGGTGCTCGCCGAGGTCGCCGAGGCCGGCGCGCAGGACGTGGACCGTGCCGTCCGCGCCGCCCGGCAGGCGTACGAGAAGGTCTGGGGTCCGATGCCGGGCCGGGACCGGGCCAAGTACCTGTTCCGGATCGCCCGGATCATCCAGGAGCGCTCCCGCGAGCTGGCGGTGCTGGAGTCGCTGGACAACGGCAAGCCGATCAAGGAGTCCCGCGACGTCGACCTGCCCCTGGTCGCCGCGCACTTCTTCTACTACGCCGGCTGGGCCGACAAGCTCCCGTACGCCGGCTTCGGCGCGAACCCGCAGCCGCTCGGCGTGGCCGCGCAGGTCATCCCGTGGAACTTCCCGCTGCTGATGCTGGCCTGGAAGATCGCCCCGGCCCTCGCCGCCGGCAACACGGTCGTGCTGAAGCCGGCCGAGACCACCCCGCTGACCGCCCTGCTCTTCGCCGAGATCTGCCAGCAGGCCGACCTGCCCGCCGGCGTGGTCAACATCGTCACGGGCGCCGGCGACACCGGCCGAGCCCTGGTCGAGCACCCGGGCGTGGACAAGGTCGCCTTCACCGGCTCGACGGAGGTGGGCCGGGCCATCGCCCGCGTGGTGGCCGGCACCCGCAAGAAGCTCACCCTGGAACTGGGCGGCAAGGCGGCCAACATCGTCTTCGACGACGCCCCGGTCGACCAGGCGGTCGAGGGGATCGTCAACGGCATCTTCTTCAACCAGGGGCACGTCTGCTGCGCCGGCTCCCGACTGCTGGTCCAGGAGTCGGTCGCCGACCGGGTGCTGGAGTCGCTGAAGCGGCGGATGGCCCAGCTCCGCGTCGGCGACCCGCTGGACAAGAACACCGACATCGGCGCGATCAACTCCGCCGCCCAGCTCGCGCGGATCCGGGAGCTGTCCGAGGCCGGGTCCGCCGAGGGCGCCGAGCGCTGGTCGCCGCCGTGCGAGCTGCCCGAGCGCGGCTTCTGGTTCGCGCCGACGATCTTCACCGGGGTCACCCAGGCGCACCGGATCGCCCGGGAGGAGATCTTCGGCCCGGTGCTGTCCGTGCTGACGTTCCGCACCCCGGCCGAGGCCGTCGAGAAGGCCAACAACACGCCGTACGGGCTGTCGGCCGGGATCTGGACCGACAAGGGCTCCCGGATCCTGTGGATGGCCGACCGGCTGCGCGCCGGCGTGGTCTGGGCCAACACGTTCAACAAGTTCGACCCCACCTCGCCGTTCGGGGGCTACAAGGAGTCGGGCTACGGTCGCGAGGGCGGCCGGCACGGGCTGGAGGGCTACCTCAATGTCTGAGCGGGTCGCGGTACGCAAGACGTACAAGCTCTTCATCGGCGGGAAGTTCCCGCGCAGCGAGTCGGGACGGTCGTATCTCGTGCAGGACTCGAATGTCTCCCTGGCCTCCCGCAAGGACGCGCGGGACGCCGTCGTCGCCGCCCGCGCCGCCGTGAAGGGCTGGGCCGGGGCGACCGCGTACAACCGGGGTCAGATCCTCTACCGGGTGGCCGAGATGCTGGAGGGCCGGCGCGAGCAGTTCGTCGCCCTCGGCGTGCCCGGCGACGAGGTGGACGCGGCGGTCGACCGCTGGGTCTGGTACGCGGGCTGGTCCGACAAGCTCCCCCAGGTGTACGGCGGCGCCAACCCGGTCGCCGGGCCGTACTTCAACCTCTCCTCGCCGGAGCCCACCGGCGTGGTGGCGGTGGCCGCCCCGGAGCAGCCGGCGCTGCTCGGCCTGGTCAGCGTGATCGCCCCGGCGATCGTCACCGGCAACACCGTCGTGGTGGCGGCCTCGCCGGCGGCGCCACTGGCCGCGGTGACCCTGGCCGAGGTGCTGGCCACCTCCGATCTGCCGGGCGGGGTGGTCAACATCCTGACCGGCCGCCTGTCGGAGACCGTGCCGACGCTGGCGAGCCACATGGACGTCAACGCGATCGACCTGACCGGGGTGACCGACGCCGAGCTGGCGGCGGAGCTGGAGGTCAAGGCGGCGGAGAACCTGAAGCGGGTGCTCCGGCCGGCCCCGGCCGACCACGACTGGTTCGCCGACCCGGGCATCACCCGGATGACCAGCCTCCTGGAGACGAAGACGGTCTGGCACCCCAAGGGGGTGTGAGGTCGCGGTCTGCCCGCGTGGGGTTTCGGGGGGAGCCCACCCGCTCCGGGCGGTCAGGCTTGATCCCTCCGCGGGCGGGCTCCCCCCGAAACCCTCTTCGGCCAGGTCCGCGGAAGGGGGTCGGACTCAGGTGTACCGCCCGGGGAGGGTCGGGCTCAGGTGTACTGCCCCGGGGAGGGGCGGCTCGGGTGTGCTGGCCTGAGACGGGTCTACTACCAGGGGTAGGATTGCGGCGTGACTCGGCTTGGTGATCTCGAACGTGCGGTGATGGACGTGCTGTGGGACTCGGTCCCCGCCACGTCGGACGGGATCACCGTGCGCGAGGTGGCCGACGCGCTGGACGGCCGCGAGCTGGCGTACACCACGGTGATGACCGTGCTGGACCGGCTGGCCGGCAAGGGCATGGTGCAGCGTGAGCGGGAGGGGCGGGCCTGGCGCTACCGGGCCGCCGCCAGCCGCGAGGCGCACATCGCCCAGCTCATGCTCGACGCCCTCGACCTCGGCGGCAGCCGGGACGCCGCGCTGGTGCGCTTCGCCCACTCGGTGACCGGCACCGAGGCCGAGGTGCTGCGCGCCGCGCTGGCCGCCGAGGCCGCCGGCGGCATGCCGGCTGCTCCGGGTGAGCTGACCGACCGGGTCGAGGCGCCGACCAACCGGGTCGTCCGCCCGCCCGTCGCCGACGAGGTCGCGGACCGGTAGGGCGACGGCCGTGGCGTACGCTCTGCACTTCGCCGCGTCGATGCTGGCCTGCCTGCTGACCGCGCAGGTGCTGGCCCGCTCCACCTGGCCGTGGCGCAGCCCCCGGGTCGCGATCCTCTGCTGGCAGGCGATCGGGCTGGCGCTCGGCCTCTCCGAGGTGGGCCTGCCGATCGCGGTGGGTCTGGCTCCGTACGAGCGGCCGACCGGGAGCGCGTTGCTGGCCCTGGGCGGCGATCTGGCGCACGGCACCCTGCCACCCGGGCTCGGGCCCGTCCAGCTGAGCCTGGTCGCCTTCGGCTTCGGCACCGGCGCCGTGCTGCTGACCGCGACCGTACGCACCCTGCTCCACACGGTGCGCGCCCAGCGCCGGCACCGGGACCTGCTCGCCCTGGTGGCCCGGAACGATCCGGCGGCGCCCGGCGCGCTCGTGCTCGACCACCCGAGCGCGGCGGCGTACTGCCTGCCGGGGGTGAAGCCGCAGGTGGTGGTCAGCGCCGGGACGCTCAGCCTGCTGGACCGCGCCGAGCTGGCGGCGGTGCTCAGCCACGAGCGGGCCCACGCCCAGGAACGGCACGATCTGGTGCTGCTCCCATTCACCGCGCTCTGCCGGGCGCTGCCCTGGTTCGGCTGGGTGCGCGGGATCCACGAGCGGGTCGCGCTGCTGGTCGAGATGCGCGCCGACGACAAGGCCCGGGAGGCGCACCCCGAGGCGCTGGGCCGCGCGCTGCGCCGGTTCGCCGCAGCCGGAAGTCGGATCACTCCGGCCGGCGCCCTCGGTCTCGGCGACCGTGACCTGGACGTCCGGGTGCAGCGCCTGCTGGTCGCCGACCGGCCGCCCCGGGTGCTCGGCGCCGTCGCCCTGTCGGTGGCGACCACGCTGGCCGTCCTGCCGATCTCGCTCTTCCTCAGCTGACCGGCGCATCGGATGCGCCCCCAAACCACTACGCCTCGCCGCACCCACTTCTACTACGATACGTAGTAATGATACGTAGGGAATCTACGTGTAGGCTCACTACGACAAGTGAGCCGACAGTACGGAGAGCCGGCCATGGACACCCTGCTCCTCGCCCGCCTGCAGTTCGCCACGACCACCTCGATCCACTTCCTGTTCGTGGTGGTCACCCTCGGCCTGGTCACCCTGCTCGTGGGGTTGCAGACCACCGCCGTGCTGACCGGCAAGCCGGTCTACGAGCGGCTGACCCGCTTCTGGGGCCAGCTCTACGTGATCAACTACGTGCTCGGTATCGCCACCGGCATCGTGATGGAGTTCCAGTTCGGGCTGAACTGGAGCGGCCTGTCGCGCTACGTCGGCAACGTCTTCGGGGCGCCGCTGGCCATCGAGACGCTGGTCGCGTTCTTCCTGGAGTCGACGTTCCTCGGCATGTGGATCTTCGGCTGGCACCGGCTGCGCAAGGGCGTCCACCTCGCCCTGCTCTGGGGCGTCGCGCTCACCGCGTACGCCTCGGCGTTCTGGATCATGGTGGCCAACTCCTGGCTCCAGAACCCGGTCGGCTACGAGGTGCGCGACGGCGTCGCCCACCTCACCGACTTCACCGCGCTGCTGACCAACCCCAGCCTCGGCATGGCCTTCGGCCACGTGGTCTTCGCCGCGCTGCTGGTCGGCGGGATGCTGATGGCCGCGGTCAGCGCCTGGCACCTGATCCGGCGCACCCCGGACTACGCGCTGTTCCGCACCTCGCTGCGGATCGGCCTGGTCACCGCGGCGCTGTCGATCACCATGGTGCAGGGCTTCGGCTTCGCCCAGTTCGGCCCGGTCGGGCAGGTGCAGCCCACCAAGTTCGGCGGAAGCCCCGCGGCGGACGCGCTGGTCGCCGACTGGACCGCGCGGTTCGGCCCCGGCGACTACACCCCGCCCGTGCTGGCCAGCGTCGGCCTCGGCTTCATGATCCTGATCGGCTTCGGTCTCGGCCTGCTCTGGCTGCTGCTCCCCCTGCTCTGGCGGGACTGGGCCGTGCGGCTGCGCTTCCCGCTCTGGATCATCCTGCTCGCCCTGCCGCTGCCGTTCGTCGCGGTGATCCTCGGCTGGATCGCCCGCGAGGTCGGCCGCCAGCCCTGGGTCGCGTACGGGCTGCTGCCGGTGGACCGGGCGGTGTCGCCGGTCGACCCGTGGCTGATGCTCGCCTCGCTGATCGGATTCAGCCTGCTGCTCGGCACGCTCGCCGTCACCAACTGGGTCCTGCTGGCCCGGCACGCCGCCCGGGGCGCTCACGACCCCGCCCTGGGCCGCCCGCCGCAGCAGCCGCCCGCCGACCCCCGCCCCGAGCCCGCCTTCGCCTGAGGAGACGACGTGGAACTCGCCTGGTACGCCCTGCTCGGCCTCTTCTTCGCCACCTACCTGGTGCTCGGCGGCTACGACTACGGCGTGGGCCTGCTGCTCGCCCGGGGCGCCGACCCCGCCCGCCGCCGCGCCGCCCTGAACGCCGTCGGCCCGTTCTTCCTCGGCAACGAGGTCTGGCTGGTGGCCGCCGTCGGCATCCTGTTCGGCGCGTTCCCCGTGCTGGAGGGGGAACTGCTCTCCGGCTTCTACCCGGCCGTGGTGGGCGCGCTGGTCGGGGTGATCCTGGTTACCGTCGGCGTGCAACTGCGCAGCCGCCCGGCCGGCCCACGGGCCCGCGCCGGCTGGGACCGGATCGTGGTCGTCGGCAGCCTGCTCGCCGCGCTCGGCTGGGGCGCCCTGCTGGCCGGGCTGCTCCAGGGCGTGCCGCTGCACGCCGACGGGCACGTCGCCGGCGTGACCCACCTGTTCACCCCGTTCGTGGCCGCCACCGGCCTCGCCGTCGTCGCGCTGGTCGCCCTGCACGGTGCGACCTTCCTCACTCTCCGGCTGCCGGCCGCCGAGGCCGCGCCGGTCGGGCGGCTGGCCCGCCGGCTCGTCCCGGTGGCGCTCGTCGCCGTCGGCGCGGCCACCGCGCTCGGCCTGCTCTCCGCCGACGTACGCGCCGCCGCGCGGCAGCCCGCGGTGGGCGTACTGCTGCCGTTGCTGCTGGTGGCGGCGGTGCTGGCGGCCCGGGTGACGCTCGGCCGGCGGCGGCCCGGGCTGGCCTTCGCCGCCACCGGGGCGGCCCTGGCGCTGCCGGTGGCGCTGGTCGGCGCGACCCTCTGGCCCTACGCGCTGGTCTCCACGGTCGACCCCGGCGCGTCCCTGACGGTGGCCGACGCGGCGGCGAGCACGCCCACGCTGCGACTGCTGGGCTGGCTGACGGTGCCGCTCCTGCCGGCCCTACTAGGCTTTCAGGCGATGTGCTGGTGGGTTTTCCGGGGACGGACCGACGGCAGGGCACCGGTGTACTGGTGAACCGCCGTCCGTTCGACCCGCGTCTGCTGCGCCGGGTCCCCGCGGCCCGGCGCGACCTCGCCGTGCTCGCGCTGCTCGGCGTGCTGGCCGCGGGGCTGGTCGTCGCGCAGGCCACCGCGCTGGCCGCGCTGCTGGCGACCGGGTTCGACGGGCGGCTGGACCGGCCCGCCCTGGCCGGCTTCGTCGCCGCGGTGGCCGCCCGCTCGCTGCTGGTCTGGGCGCAGGGCACGGTGTCGGCGCGGGTCGCGGCGACGGTCAAGGCGGCGCTGCGCGAGGAACTGCTGGGGGCGGTCGGGCGGCAGGGCCCCGGCTGGGTCGCCGGCCAGCGCGCCGGGCAGCTCGCCACGCTGGCGGGGCGCGGGCTGGACGCGCTGGACGCCTACTTCACCGGCTACCTGCCGCAGCTCGTGCTGAGCGTCACCGTGCCGGTCGCCGTGCTGGCGCGGATCTTCGTCGCCGACTGGAGTTCGGCGCTGATCATCGCGGCCACCCTGCCGCTGATCCCGATCTTCGGCGCGCTGCTCGGCTGGCAGGCGCAGGCCGCCACCGAGCGGCAGTGGCGACGGCTCTCCCTGCTCGGCGGGCACTTCCTCGACATGGTCGCCGGGCTGCCCACGCTGCGCGCGTTCGGCCGGGCCCGGGCGCAGACCGACGCCGTCCGCCGGATGGCCGACGGGCACCGGGTGGCGACCATGAAGACGCTGCGGATCGCGTTCCTCTCCGCCCTGGTGCTGGAACTGGTCGCCACCCTCTCGGTGGCACTGGTCGCCGTGCCGGTGGGCGTACGGCTGCTCGGCGGCGGCCTGACCCTGCAGACCGCGCTGCTGGTGCTGCTGCTCACGCCGGAGGCGTACCTGCCGCTGCGGGCGGCCGGCAGCCGGTTCCACGCCAGCATGGAGGGCCTGACCGCGCTGGACGAGGCACTGACCCTCTCGGCCGCCGCCCCCGCGCCGGTCGCACCCGGCGGGGGCGCGGCGACGCCGGACGGCCGGGGCGAGATCCGGTTCGAGTCGGTGACCGTCGCGTACGAGCGGACCACCGCGCTGCGCGACGTCACGCTGACCATCCGGCCGGGCGAACGCGTCGCGGTCGTCGGCCCGAGCGGCGCCGGCAAGAGCACGCTGATCGGCCTGCTGCTCGGCTTCGTGGCCCCGACCGCCGGCCGGGTCACCGTCGGCGGGGTGGACCTCGCCGGCACGGACCTGGACGCCTGGCGCCGCCAGGTCGCCTGGGTGCCGCAGCGGGCCCACCTCTTCGCCGCCTCGCTGGCCGACAACATCCGGCTCGGCGCCCCCGACACCCCGGACGCGGCCCTCGCCACCGCCGTCCGCGACGCCGCCCTGGACGACGTGGTCGCCGGCCTGCCCGACGGGCTCGCCACCGTGCTCGGCGAGCGCGGCCACGGCCTGTCCAGCGGGCAGCGGCAGCGGGTCGCGCTGGCCCGCGCGTTCCTGCGGGACGCCCCGGTGGTGCTGCTCGACGAGCCGACCGCCCGGCTGGACACCGCGAGCGAGGCCGTCGTCCTCGACGCCACCCGTCGGCTGGTGGCCGGGCGGACGGCCCTGCTGGTGGCGCACCGGCCGGCGCTGCTCGCCGACGCGGACCGGATCCTGCGGATCGAGGACGGCCGGGTCACGGAGCTGACCCCGGCGGCGGCCGGGGAGGCGACCCGATGACCGACGAGCCGACGCCGACCGGCGACTCCGCCGAGACCCGCGCCCGCTCCCCCGAGCGGACCGTGCTGCGGCTGGCCCGGCCGTACCTGAACCGGCTGCTCGGCGCGGGGCTGCTCGCCGCCGCCACCGAGTTCGCCGGCCTCGCCCTGATGGCCACCGCGACCTGGCTGCTGATGAGCGCCGCCGGTCGGCCCCCGCTGGACCGCCTCACCGTGGCGATCGTCGCGGTCCGGGCGCTGGCGGTCGGCCGGGGGGTGCTCCGCTACACCGAGCGGCTCGCCGGGCACGACGCCGTGCTGCGGCTGATCACCGACGTCCGCGCCCGGGTGTTCGCCAGCCTCGCCGCCCGGCCGACGCCCCGGCAGCGCTCGGGCGACGCCCTGAGCCGGCTCGTCTCGGACGTGGAGGCGGTTCAGGACCTGCTGCTGCGGGTGCTGGTGCCGGCCTCGGCGGCGGCCCTGGTCAGCCTGGTCGCGGTCGGCGGGGCGGCGCTGGTCTCGCCGGCCGCCGCCGGGGCGCTCGCCGTCGGGCTGCTGGTCGCCGGGGTCGTGCTGCCCGCGCTGGCCACCGCGCTGACCCGGCGCGCCGCCGCCGAACTGGCGCCGCTGCGCGGCGCGCTCGCCACCGACGCGGTCGACCTCACCCACGGCGCGGCCGACCTGGCCGCGTTCGGCGCCACCGGGCACGCGCTGGGCGCGGCCGGGGAACGCGCGCGGCGCCTGGCCCGGCTGGAGCGGCGGCTCGCCGCCACCGGGTTCGCCGTCGACGCGGCCGGGGTGCTGGTGGCCGGGCTGACCGCCGGCGCGGTGGTGCTCGCCGCCCTGGCGGCGGACGTGGACGGGGTGCTGGTCGGCGTACTGGCGGTCGGCACGCTCGCCGCCGTCGAGATCGCGCTGGCGCTGGTCGGGGCCGCCCGGCAGTGGACCCAGCTCCGCACCGGCCTGACCCGGGTGGCCGCCCTGTTGGAGAAGGCGGACGAGGCTCCCGCGTCCGGCGGGGCGCCGGTCGGCCCCGGGCCGTACGACGTGCGGTTCGAGGAGCTGACCGTGCGCTACCGGGAGGGCGCCGCGCCCGCCCTGGACGGGCTCGACCTGGAGCTGCCGCCCGGCCGCCGGGTGGCCGTGGTCGGGCCGAGCGGCGCCGGCAAGAGCACCCTCGCCGCCGTCCTCACCGGCTCCGTACGCCCCGAACGCGGGCGGGTCACCCTGGACGGGCGGGACCTGTCGACGTACCGGGCCGGGGAGCTGCCCCGCGCGGTCGGCGGGCTGCTCGCCGAGGCGTACGTCTTCCACGCCACCGTGCGGGAGAACCTGCTGCTCGGGCGGCCCGACGCCGACGAGGACGAGCTGGCGGCGGCGACCGCGGCGGCCGGGCTGCTGGACTGGGTCCGCGCGCAGCCGGACGGCTGGGACACCGTGGTCGGCGAGGAGGGCGGTCAGCTCTCCGGCGGCCAGCGGCAGCGGCTCGCGCTGGCCCGGGCGCTGCTCGCCGCGCCGGGCGTGCTGGTGCTCGACGAGCCGACCGAGGGGCTCGACCCCGCCGCCGCCGACGCGGTGCTCGCCTCCACGCTGGCGGCCACCCCGGCCGGGCACTCCGTGCTGCTGATCAGCCACCGGCTCAGCGGGCTGGCCGACCTCGACGAGATCGTGGTGCTGGACGCCGGCCGGGTGGCCCAGCGCGGCCGGCACGCCGACCTCGTCGCGGCCCCCGGCTGGTACCGGGACCAGTGGCTGCTCCAGGAGGCCGCCGAACGCGGGTACCTGGCGCTGCGCCCCTGAGCCCGACCCGTTCCTCCCCGGCCCCCACCTCCGGGTCGGGCCAGGGTTGCCCCGGAGGCCGCCCGGCGGCCATCCGTGACAGGGTGGTGCCATGCGGTGCGACGACGCGACCATGGTGGAGGAGCGGCTGCGGGAGCTGGACGGGTGCCTGCGCGGGCCACGCCGGTTGAAGTCCGACCTGCTGACCGAGGCGCGGCACGGCCTGCTGGACGCCGTCGACGCGTACCGGGAGGACGGGCTGCCGGCGGCGGAGGCCCAGCGCCGGGCGGTGGCCGAGTTCGGCTCCGCGGCGCTGCTGGCCCCGGCCTACCAGGCGGAGCTGGCGGTGGGCGCGCTGCGCGGGCTGTCGCTGCGGGTGCTCGGGCTGGCCGCGGTCGCGTTCGTCGCCGGCGACCTCACCTGGCGGGGGGCGAGCTGGAGCGACGGGCCCCGCCCGCCGGCCGGCTACCAGCTCCTGTCGGCCTCGGTGAACTGGATCTGGGTCGCCGCGTTCGTGCTGGCGGCGGTCGGGCTGCTGCTGGCCGGGGCCGGCCGGTGGGCGTTGCGCGGCAACGGCGCGGTCGGCCGGGCGGTGGGCGCGGCGCTGACCGGGGTCCTCGCCCTCGGCGTGCTGGCCGGCGCGGCCCTCTTCGCGTGGTCGATCGGGCTGTGGGAGGGCGCGCTCACCTGGCCGCCGATGCTCGTCGGGGCCGTGGCGGCCGCCGCCGGCTACGTGTGGCTCGGCCGGGCCGCCCGCACCTGGCTGCTCGCCACCCGCTGACCCCGCGGGCCGACCGCCCCGCCGAGGTGCCCGCGATCGCGGTGCCGGCCGTCGGCGGGCCCGGCCGGGCGTCGTCAGGCGGGCGCGGTGGGTGGGGCGTCGGTGTCGAGGAACCGACCGACGGTGCTGCTGAACTCGCGCCACCCGGACCGCTCCCCGGCCAGCGCCCGCCGCCCCGCGTCGGTGAGCTGGTAGGTCCGCCGCTCGCGCCCGTTGACGGTGCTCCAGGTGCTGGCGACGTGGCCGGCCCGCTCCAGACGGCGCAGCGCCGGGTAGATGGTGCCGGTGGGCAGGTCGAGCTGGCCGTCGCTGCGGTTCCGCAGCGCCTCGATGATCGCGTAGCCGTGCATCGAGCCCTGCTCCAGCACGGCGAGCAGCAGCGCGTCGAGGTGTCCGTGCAGCGCCTGGGCCTTCATACGTAGAGAGGCTACTTGTTGGCGGGCCGCTCCGCCACCGGGGTGCGGCCACGGTCACCCGGAGTCGCCCACTAGGGTATGTGCCCAGAGTCACTCGTCGGCGGCGCACGCCGGCGGGTGGGCAACCCGAAGCACACGGAGGTCAGCGTGGCCCGCCAGTCGCCCCAACGGCCCGACGCCGACGAGCCCGAGCTCGACGACGTGGACGACACGGCCGAGTCCGACACCGCAACCGTCTCGGCCGAGGCCGCCCGCGCCCTCTGGGACGAGCTGCGGATCGACCCGGTGGAGATCGCGCTGCCCGCCGGCACCGGCTACACGCTCCGGGCGTACCGGCCGGCTCGGGAGCTGACCCCCACCGACGTCGCCGAGCGCGACCAGGACGACCCGTTCCTCGCCCGCCGCCAGGTCGTCGAGGAGGACGAGGACGACGAGACGGTCGTCATCCTCGACGAGGAGGTCGCCCAGGAGTTCGCCGAGAGCGACGAGGAGGACGGCAAGGCCCGCCGAGGCAAGGCCGACGACGAGGACGCCGAGGCGTCCGCCGAGGCCGAGGACGAGGCGGGCGACGAGGAGGTCCCGGTCTTCCTCAGCCATCGCGGCAAGCTGCTGCTGTTCAAGACGCCCGAGTCGCTGGTCAGTTTCATCCGTTCCGGCGCGCCCAACGACCTGTCCCAACTGGACAGTTGGAGCGAGCTGTCCGAACGGGTGGAGCCGGCCGACATCGCGCCGCTGGAGGAGGACATCTACGAGCTCGACCTGGTGGTGGAGAACCTCCGCGGCGGGCACGACACCTGGGACCCGACGCTGCTCATCGAGGCCGGCGAGGTGGCCCGTGACCTGGCGTACGCGCTGCGCCTGCCCGCGGTGCTGGACATGCTCTCCGCCGGCTCCAGCCTGGACGACCTGGACGAGGCGCTGCGCGCCACGGTCGACGGCGGCGTCGGTGGGTTCTTCGGCCGTCGGCGGCTGAAGAAAATCGGGGCACAAACCGCAAGTCTGGGTTGGCGCACCATTGTCGGCAAGATCTCTGCGGTCGTGGACTGGCGCGACTGACCCTTTACGGGGAGCATCAGTCTCTGGCAGAGAAAGCCTTGTGTCCCGGGAGGAGGACGACGCCGTGGCGCTCGTGCGCGTGTACTGCGGTCTGGCCTCGGCGGATCCGGCCGACCGACCGGCTTCGGCCGGTTCGACGCTGACGTCCGCTGTGGTCGACGACGCAGGCCGTCTGCTGCATGTCTGCGAGATCGGCGACGACCCGGCTGGCTACGCCCAGCTGGTCGCGCTGCTCGTGGAGCGGTCGGGCGGGCCGAGCGGTGCGGCGATCGCCGCCGACAGCGACGACCACACGGTCACCTCGCTGCTCAGCGCCGCGGGTCGCCCCCTGGCGATCGCCGACGACGACTCCGTCGACGACTTCGCCGAGCGGTTCGCCGACGACGACTCCCTGGAGGAGATGCAGTCGCCCCCGGCCGAGCGGCGCGCCGTCGGCCTGGCCCGCGCCCTGCAGGCCGGCGCGCTCTCCGCCGTCACCCTCCCGGCCCCCCGGGACCTCGCCGGATACAAGCAGGTGCTCGCCGCGCACGCCGCGCTGGCCAGCGGGCGACACTCCGCCGCCGTCGCGCTGCGCGAGGTGCTCCGCGAGCTCTACCCGGCCGCGTTACGCGCGTACCCGGACCCGGCCGAGCCGGTCTCGCTGGCCGTCCTGGACGCGCTGCCCGAGCCGGGCATGCTGAGCGGCCGCGAGGTCCCGGTCGCCGCCGACGCGATCGCGGCGCAGCTCGCGGCCGACGGAGTCGCGGGCGCCGAGGAGCTCACCGACGCCGTGACGGCCCTGCGGGTCGCCATCAGCGAGACGCCGCGGCGCGCCACGGTCAACCGCGTCCTCACCTCCGCCGTGGCGGAGACCGTGCGGCAGGCCGTCGCCTCCGTCCGGGCGTGCGACGCCGGCTGCGAGGCCCTGGTCGGCGCGCTCAACGCCCGCGCCGGCACGCCCGCCGCGGCGGCCCCCGGACGTCGGGCCGCGGCCCGACGCGGCGAGCCGGTCGGCGACCTGCCCGGCCTCGCCCCCACCGGAGCGGGCGTGCGTCCCGTCCGGGCCACGGAGCCCGAGCCGGCCCCGTCCGGCGGTCGCCGGAGCCGGCCGGAACCCGTCTCCGGCGCGACGCCGCCCCCGGCGCCCCGGCCACTCGGCCCGCCACCGGTCGCCCCGGCGCCCGTCGCGCCGCCGCCGGTCGCCCCGGCGCCGGTGACCCCGGCCGCGGTGGCCGGTCCGCCCGTCTCCGCGCCGCCCTCGCGGCCGGCCTCGGCGCCGAGCCGGATCGACGGCCCGACCAACCGCCCGGTCTCCGCGCCGCCGCCCCCGCCGCCCGGCATCACCCCGATCGCCCCGGCACAGCGTGGCACCGTGCCCCCGGCCGAGGCCGGGGAGCCGTTCCGGCCCACGCTGACCACCGCGGCGATCCAGAGCGCCCGCGCCGAGCGGCAGCGCACAGTGATCCCGCCCCGGCCCAAGACCACCGGCGAGCCCCCCGCGCCCACGGGTGGCTTCAGCGCCACCGACCACAGCGTGCCCGTGCCCACGCCGCGGCCCGACCAGGAGTCCGCTCCCCCCGGGTCCCGGGCCAACTGGCCACTGGTCAACAACCCGGAGGACCCGTCCGACAGCCCGGCCAAGAACCCGGTCGCCGGCTCCTACGGCGACCGGGGCGGGAGCGGCATCGACGCGCCGACCGACCCGGGCGCCGAGCGTCGGGTCACCCCGCCCTGGCTCGCCGACGACCTGCCCCAGGAACCGCCGATGCTGCGCCTGGTCGAGCCACCGCCGCTGGCCGACCGCGCGCTGCGCGGCGGGCCGGCCCAGGCCGCGGACCCGGAGACGCCGCCGCTGCGGCTGGTCGACCGCGAGGAGCCCGGACGCAACGGCCGGCCGGCCCCCCGCGCCGAGCGCCCGGTGGCCGAGCACCGACCGGCGCCGCCGGTGGAGCGGCGGCCCCCGCCGGTCTCCGACGAGGGCGACGGCGACCTGCTGATCTTCGCCCAGGCGAAGTCCGCCTGGTTCGTCGGGCACGCCGAGGAGTCCGACCTGGACTGGTCCACCACGGCCGACACCGGCTGGCAGGCCGCCGAGCAGGCCGCCCGCCCGGCGGTCGGCGCGGAGACCCCGGCCGGGCTGCCCAAGCGGGTTCCGCAGGCCAACCTCGTCCCCGGGTCGCCGTTGCGGGACGAGCGTCCGCTACGGATCGTCCGGGATGCGGCGAGCCTCGCCGAGAACACCACCGGCTACTTCCGCGGCTGGCGCCGCGGGCAGGAGATCGGCGGGTTCGCAGTCGGCGGCCGACCCGGCCGGGAGGCCGCCGGGGGCTGGGACTTCAGCCGCGACACCGGCGACCGCGACGACGACCGGGAATACGAGTACCGCTCCGCCGGCTACCGCTCCTGAGCGGGAAACCGCCTTCCACCTGCGTGTTCCTGCCCACACCCGGGTAATTTGACGCCGGGTCGCGGCGGCCGGGAGCATACCCGGCGGAACAGCCGGCGGCAGGGGTCGCCGGGGCGGGAAGGCGACTCGTGGCGACATCGGCAACCAACCCCTCCGTGCTCACCCGTCGCGGCCTGCTGGCCGCGACGGCGGGCAGTCTGCTGCTCAGCGCCTGCGGGCGCGGCGATGCGGCCGAGGGGGATCCCGTCAGGACGGCCGCGCCGGGCGGTCAGGAGCTGCTGATCGGGGCCAGCCTGGAGCTGACCGGGCCCGGTGCCGCGCTCGGCGTACTCCAGCAGCGGGCGCTGGACATCACCGTCGAGGCGCTCAACGACAAGGGTGTGCCGGTCGGCAACCTGCGCCGCACCGTACGGCTGGAGGTGCGGGACAACGCCGGCGATCCCCGGCTGGCGGCCCGGCAGGCCACCGAGCTGGCCCGCGGAACCGGCGTGCACGCCCTGCTCGGCGGCACCATGGCCGAGACCTCGATCGCCCTCGCCGAGGTGGCGCAGCAGCAGCGGGTGCCGTTCCTCTCGCTCGGCTTCGGCGACGGCATCGTGCTGCCGCTGCCGCAGCGGACGTACGTCTACAAGCTGACCCCGGACGCCGGTGACATGGCCCGGCGGCTGGCCCGGCTGGTCGCCTCGCAGCGGCTGCGTCGGGTGGCGGTGCTGGCCGCGCACGGGCTGCACGGCGACTCCGGCGTACGGGCCATGACAGGGGCCCTGCGGACTGCCGGGGTGGAACCGGCGGCCAGCATCCGGCTGCCCCGCACCGGCGAGGAATTCCGTCGCGCCGCCCGCTCGACGGCCGCCGCCCGCCCGGACGGCGTGGTGGTCTGGGCGACCGCCCCGGACTCCGCCGCCGCCGTCGGGGCGCTGCGCCGGGCCGGTTACGACGGGCCGGTGTTCCTCGATGCGGGCGCGGTCGCCGAGGAGACCCTGGAGGGCACGAACGCCTCCCTGATGGAGGGTGCGTACGCGGTCCACCCCGTCTCGCTGGGCGGGGCCATGCTCGCCAACACCACCATGTCGGCGCTGCAGCGCAAGGACTTCGTCTACCGCTACGTGCAGCTGCACGGCGGGTTCAGCGGCTTCGCCCCGTACGCGTCCGACGCCGTGCAGCTGATCGCCGACGCGGCCCGGCTGTCCACCAGTGTCGACCGTGGACGGCTGCGGGCGTTCCTGCAGAACCAGGTCACCGAGGGGATGGTGGGGATGTACTCCTTCACCCCCATCCGGCACGGCGGCATGGACCAGGGGTCGCTGGGCCTCTACACCGTCAGCTCGGGCGCCTGGACGCGGGTGTCCTGACACCCGCCGCCCCGGACGGCGGCATAGCGCAGGACGACATCCGGCGCCCGCATCCCGAAAAGCTGCAGCCGGTCACAGACCTCGACCAAACTGAGCTCCAGTTCCTGCGACAACTCCATGACGTGCCGCAGCGGAACGGCCTTCTCGATCGTCCATCCGTCCCGACCGAAGTCGAGGGCCAGGATGCGGGCGTCGATCGAGGAGATCCGTTCCGGCAGGGCCGAGGCGTCGTCCGGGCGGAGCCCGAAACGGTCGATGTGCTCCACCACCGTGGGTACCGGAAGGCCACAGCGGTCCGCGGCGACGGCGATCGCGGTCACCGAGGTGGGCGGGCAGTACTGGCGTATGCCGTCGAGCGCCACGACGATGGCGACGTCGTCACGATCCGGCACGTGTGCCGAGAACTCGTCCCCAGGAAGGGTGAAGCCGAAGAGCCTCAGGCGCCGGGCGACCTCGTCCAGTCCCAGGTTCGCGCGCTGTGCGGCGCGGAAGATCCGCAGCAGCGGGGGGCGTCGCGCGACGACCGGCCTCGTCCTCGCGGTCGACCCGCCGATCCGTTGGCGGACCGTGACCGGCTGGGCGGCCGAGACCTCAAGCGCGCTCTCCACGATCGCCCTGTCCTCCGCGGAGAGCGCCTCGGGGATGGACGCCTCCGCGGCGGTGAGGCCCAGCGCTTCCAACGCCGATCGGACGTACGCGAGGTCGACGTTCAGCTCCGTCATGGCCGCGAGCTGCCGTGCCGCGGTCACCTCCCGGTCCACGCGGAGCCACGTCGTGCCGCCCGGCCGCAGGACCTCGACCAGTTCCCGCTCCGTGAAGCGGGCCAGGCCGTCGACGTCGGACACGCGGAAACCGAGGCCGACCAGCTCGGCAGCCACCCGCCGCAACGACATGCCCAGGGTGTACGCCGCGCGCACGACGCAGGCGGAGGGAATCGGACGGGCCGGGTCGACCTGATCGGCGTAGTCGGCCCCGCCCAGCAGCGTGATCGTGGACTCGCTCCCGATCGCGTGCAGGGACGACAGGTCGGGCGTGTGGAACCCGAGGAGGCGGAACCGCTCCGCCACGTGGGCCAGACCTGTCCCGGTGACGGCACTCGTGCGAATCAGGTGGGTGAGGGGGATGAAACTCCCTTCCTCGAGCCAGGGCCCCACTCCGTCGCGGTCCTTGCTGAGGATCACGAGACCGTCGTCCTCGAAGCCGACGGGAAGCCCGCGCAGGTGGTCGACCGAGAAACCGTACCGTTCGAGCCGGTCCACCACCTGGTCGATCGGCAGACCCAGCTTTCGCCTGAGGAGCAACACGTGCCGGTAGGGCACCGGCTGGGTGAGTTGCAACCACCCCGTCCTGTCCGACTCGTGGAGGCCCAGGATCCCCAGGTCCTGCTCCCCGACCTCCTCGGGCCAGCGGCTGACGTCGGGCACCGTGAACCCGTACGCGGCGAGCATCGCTGCCACCTCGGCGACGGGTATCTCGTTCGTCACGGCATGCCGCACGATGTGGCCGGGAGGCACCATCTCACCGTGACGGAGCCAGCCGGAGCGGCCCCTGGCCGCCAGCAGTGCGACGTCGGTCGGCGTCGGCAGCTCGGGCAGCGCCGCGGCGTCAGGCACCTCGTAGCCGAGCACGGTCAGCCGGCTCGCCAACTCTCGGGGGCTCCGGCCGGTGAGCGACGAGACCAGCGCGAGGTGACCGAGCGGAACGGCGGTGGCGTCGCTGAGCCAGTCCCGCGAAGGATTGTCGATGTAGTCGTCGTCGACGCCGAACTCGTCCTCCTCGCCCATCAGATGCTCCGGACGCGACACGGAGGGGTTCGTCGACAGCAGGTGCACGTCGCTCGGCAGAGCCAGCGGCACCTCCTCCTCGGCCGGCACGTGGACACCCGCGACGTTGCCACATTTCGCCCACGCCGCGAGGCGCCATGCGAGCAGGGGCTCCGGCAGCGCGGGCAGCGCCGGCCGGTACGAAAGGCCGTCGACGCTCGCGGCTTCCTGATCGGTGAAGAAGACCCGACGGTCGACGGGGAAACAGCCGACGATCCGGATGTCGTTCGGCATCCCCCCGATGCTCCAGGCCTCGACGGGGGTCGCCAGTGCCTTGGCGAAGGCCAGATCCGCCAGGCGGGGGTTGGTCAGGGCGAGTACGTTCAACCACTCGTACGAGAAGACGGACGGGTAGGAGGAGACGAGCGCCTCCAATTCCTGTTCGAGGAGTCGACCGACCTCTTCCGTGTCGTACGAGAGCATCCGTTTACGGTCGATGGTGAGCTGTGGAGCAGCCGGGCCGGTCAGATTGACGACGGCGCCGTAGATGGGCTCGTCGACCCACAGCCCGTCCGCGACCACGCCGCCCATGGCGTCGCACCACCAGACGGACGCTGTCGACGTCTCCGCGACATCGATGTCGTTTTCGCGCTCCCTGGCGTTCGATTCGATCGCATCGCCCGAAAGCTGGCCCGCCGTCCAGGCGAGGGCAGCGTGCGGCTCCGTGACGGTGACATCGAAGTCGGAGATCCAGAGGTTGCGCCGAAGGAGTTCGACGGGGGACGGCTTGGCCGCGCCGGGGCGCAGGTAGAGCCGTACCGTGGTCCCGGTTTCGTACCCACGGCCCAGGTCGGTCACCCGGAACAGCGATCCCGGCCCGGCGATCTGCACCTCCAGCCGGTCACCGGGTATCCCGGAGCGACGCAACCGACAGGTCGAGATGCTGATGTCGTCGGCCAGCATGAAGTAGCTGAGTACACCGATCCCGAACCTGCTGTTCGGGTGCAGCTCGATGCCGTGCCGCTTCCACTCCGCCTGTTCCTCGATGTACTCCGGCAGGTCGGCGAACCTGACTCCGGCGTGGGAGAACACGTCCCGGAGTTCCCGGACACCCATCCCGATGCCGTTGTCGGCGCATTCGAGGTACGCCCGGCCGTCCGCGTCCTCTCCCAGCCGGATCGAGATCCTGCCCTGCCACTGCGGGACAGCTCGGCCTTCTCGACGGAGGAACTCCAGCCGTGCGGTCTTGTAGCGGCAGGCGTCGAGTGCGTTCTGATACAGCTCGCGAATGGCCAGCGCGGGGTCGCCGTAGAGCTGCTCGCCCATGAGCAGTTCCTGGATGCGGTCGTCCGCGAGATGGAAGCGCAGCCCCGTCGAGTCGTAGAGTCGGCGACCGTCGGGGCCGCTGACCGCCCTGACCCGATCGCTGGCGGCGTGTGTGGGCATGTCCATGAGCGGGGCGAGCAGCGTCGCACCGTCCGTCTGGGTGTCGATGGCCGCCAGCAGCTCATCCACCGCGCCGACATGCTCTCTGAGGGCGACATCGACTGCCGGGTGGGTGCACTCCGCAGCGAGGGTGCGGGTGCGTCCCCGCGCCTCCCAGGTTGCCGCACGGAGGGTGGCGATCACGTCCTGCGGCGTCACGCCCTGCGTGACACCCAGGTGGTCGGCTATCACCTCGGGTAGGGAGGTCGCCTCCACGGCGAACCGGTGCGCCGCGACGAGCAGGTAGCCCAGCAACTGCTCTCGGACCGGTTGCTCACACTCCGTCGCGCTGGCCACGTAACGGCACGCCGGCAGGTCCTTCTCCTCGTCGGGAGAGCTGATCGACCACACGTTGGACCGGAGCGCCCGGAGCATCCGTACCAGGCTGGCCGAGGAGAGGACCTCCTCGAGCACCGCGCCCTCGGGCTTGCCCGTGGGGACAGCCACCCCGGCGAGCGCCGTGACCAGCTGCGCGTCGTAGCAGTGGGGCTGCCGGGTCAGCCACCGGTGGAAGACCCACCACCTGATGCCACGAGCGGCCTCGACGTCCCCTGACGCGGCCAACCGGGCGGCTCTTCGGACCAGTCGTCCATGCGTGTGGAAGAAACGCCGGAAACGCTCGCGCACGGGATCGTCGTCAGGCACGTCGAGCTGGCCGGGAACGGTGGTGGCCGCGAGCACCGCCGCGTTCCGTGTCCAGAAGGCCTCCTGGAGGAAGGGGAAGGCGACGAGATAGGCGGCCTCGGCCGCCGAGAGCGCCAGCTTGTCCGCGTTGAGCACCGTAGCCAGAAGCCAACGCACCCGTGCCGTCATGCGAAGGCTGAAGTCCGGATCGATCCAGGGGTCGTCAGCCAGCGCCGAGACGTCGGGGGCGTGCACCTCGGCCAGGTGGCGGATCAGCTCCGTGGTGGCCTCCCGCAGATCGACGGTGTCGTACCGTTCGGCCACCCTGTCCCACGCGATGTGTTCGCGAACGGCCACGACCCAGGGATGCTCCCCGCCCAGCCCCTTCTCGACCCGAGCCGGCCGCAGTGCGATGCGTATGTCGTCGGCAGGCTCGCCGATCACCCTGATCCGCTGCCGTGGGCACTCGAAGTCGGCGGTGAGCTTGTCCAGCGCCTCCTGGATCGCTCCCACGATGCCGTCGAGCGTCGCCGGCGCCTGCGGGTCTCCGAGCACATGGCTGAAGGCCCGCGAAAAGAGACTGAAGGCGGTCGGGCCGTCGCTGACGTACCGAGCACGCTCACCGGGCGAGCACGCGTACAGGTAGGAGATGCGGCGCTCCGCCGCCATGAGCGTCTTCCGGCGCGACCACTGCGCGGCGCTCGCAACCCCCTTCTCGCGTACATGGATGCCCTCACGGCAGGCGTCGACCACGACGACGACGTCGCCGGCCCGGCTGCGCTCGACGTACCGATCGAAGTTGATCGGCACGCAGCGTTCGGCGAAGTTGTACGAGCGGGTCGGCGCGCCGGACGGAACGAGGAAATCCATTCCGTCGTTGTGGACACCGTGGCCGCTCAGAAAGATCAGGATCGTGGCTCCAGGCGCGGCGTCGGCGAGGAAGAGTTCCACCGCCGAGTCGATACTCTGCGCGTCCGTCGCGGAGCTGTCGTGCAGCTCAGTCTGGTAACCCGCGTCCTCGAGCGCCCGGCGCACCTCGATCAGGTCGTCCTCGACGAACGGAAGGTCGACGATGTTCTCATCGCGGTAGCGTGACACCCCGATGAGGAGCGCCTGACGCTCGGGCACCACGGTCACCTGCCGAAGGTGAGGGTGATGGCACCTTTCCCGCCCGATTGCAGAGAGGTGCCGAGCAGGGCGAACTTCCCGGCGGCGGTAACCTCGAAGCCGACCTGCACCTCCTTGAGCGAAATTCCGTCGGTGTGGGCGGCAAGCTCCTGGAACAGCTCGCGCAGGTTCCCAACCGTCTCCTGAAGCTGCGCCTTGAGTGCCGCCACCGGGATCTGGCAGAGGGCCGGCTCGTCGCCTCGGCCGAAGATCGCCTTGTCGCCGACGGTGGTCGCCGTGTCATCGAGACTCACCAGAAAGGTCAGGGTGGGCGCGGTCGCGCCTGCCTCTGCGTGCATCAGGACTCCGATCAGGACAGTGGGCCGTGCCACCTCGTCGCGGGAGTCCTAAGCCTAGTCAGACCCAACAGGTTTGGGGCGCTCCAATGAGGACAGCCGTTGCACCCGACGACCACAACGCCGCCAAGTCGTCTACCGACAGGCGGGCAGCGACGAGCGCCCGGCGACGGCCGAAGCCGACGCCGGGCGCTCGTCGAGCCGATCAGGCCGGGGCAACGGCGCGCGAGCGCCGCATGGTGAGCACGTACTCGACCAGCGAGATCAGCACGTGCTTCGTCGACTCCCGGTTCCGGGCGTCACAGGCCACCACCGGCACGTCGCTCGAGATCGCGAGCGCGTCCCGGACGTCCTGCGGGTCGTGGTACTGCATCCCGTCGAAGCAGTTGATGGCCACCAGGTACGGCAGCCGCCGGTGCTCGAAGAAGTCGATCGCCGCGAAGCAGTCGGCCAGTCGGCGGGTGTCCACCAGCACGACCGCGCCGATCGCGCCGCGCACCAGCTCGTCCCACATGAACCAGAACCGGGTCTGACCCGGCGTACCGAACAGGTACAGGATCAAATCGCGGTCGATCGAGATACGGCCGAAGTCCATCGCCACCGTGGTCGTCGTCTTGCCCGGCACCTGCCGGGTGTCGTCGACGCCCACGCCGGCGGAGGTCATGATCGCCTCGGTCGTCAGCGGCGTGATCTCCGAGACCGAGCCGACCAGCGTCGTCTTGCCGACGCCGAATCCACCGGCGATAACGATCTTCGCCGACGTCACGCGCCCGCTCGGGGCCGGCGGCCGGTGCGACATGTCAGAGCCTGCGAAGTCCACTCAGCACCCTCTCCAGCAGTTCAGTGCCCACCGCGTCGTCCGAGTCGTCCAGAATGGTCGGCTCGTGGACCGCGACCAGGCCGTCCGTCGCCATGTCGGCGATGAGCACCCGGGCCACACCGAGCGGGAGCTGCATCCGCGCCGCGATCTCGGCGAGCGACTGCACACGTCCGTCACACAGCGCGGCGATGTACTGGTGCTCGCGGCCCTGGCCGCCGTTGCCATTGGCAGCGGCCCGGCCGCGCACCGTCGTCTCGACGAGCGCCTCCAGCGCGATGTCGAGACGGGGGCGGGTACGACCGCGGGTCACGGCGTATGGACGGACCAACGCTCCGGTCGGTTCGTCACGATCGGCCATGTCGCCGCTCACCTCCTTCGTACCCGGCACCGGCTCCGGATGGAGCCCGTCGTTGTCGTTGCCGCCCCGCCGACCTCACCGGTCAGCAGGTCGTCAACCCAGCATGCCCGCGGCCGCACGCGGCTGCGGGGTCAACGCGTCGCCCACCCGGTCGACCAGCAGGGCCATCTCGTAGCCGACCTGCCCGACGTCGCAGCTACGGGCGGCGAGCACCGCGAACGACGAGCCGTCCGAGATGGACATCAGGAACAGGAAGCCGTTGTCCATCTCGACGACCGTCTGCAGCACCGCGCCTCCCTCGAAGCAGCGGGCCGCGCCCTGGGTGAGGCTGACCAGGCCGGACGCGATCGCGGCCAACTGGTCGGCCCGGTCACGCGGGAGGTCCCGAGACGACGCGAGGAGCAGGCCGTCCGCGGAGACGGCGACCGCGTGCGCGACACCGGGCACCCGGTCCGCGAAGTTGGCCAGCAGCCAACCGAGATCCTGCGTAGTTGTCATCCTTCTTGCTCCTTCTGCCTGCTCCCGGCCACCGGGCCTGAGCCAGACTGCGAGGATTGCTGCCCTCCCGGAGTCGCCTCCGGGTTGGTCGGGTTGCTGTCCGACGGGGACGTACGCCCCCGCTGCACGCCCCGGTGGTATGCCGAGAGCAGGCCACGGACACCCTCCGGCGTGCGCCGCTGCACGGAGGTGGTGGGCTTCTCCACCGCGCCCGGCACCAACTGTGCCATGGGGGTGCGCTTGGGCAGCCCCGTCGAGGTGGTCGCCGCCACGGGTACCTCGGTCGCCGCCGAGGCCGCGCGCCACCCGTCGTCGGCGGCGGTCTGCCAACCAATGCCCTGCTGCGGCGAGGGCCGGCGATGACCGAAGCTGTCGGCGACACCGGGGCGGGCAGCCCCGTTGACCGTCGATCCGTTCTCGCTCGGCGCTCCTCCGGCCGTCGGCTTCTCTGCCATCGGTGCGTTACCTGTCCCGGGTGGTGTCTGCTGCGGGCCCCGGCCGCCGGCGTCGACCCGGGCGAACTGCTGGGTCGCGGCGCCGTTGGCCGCCGTCTTCGCGGCGGGCGCTGCCGCCTCCTCCGGGCCCGGCCGACGGGTCCGGAACCAGGCCGACTCGAGCTCCCGGAAGATCGGCAGCTCCATCGTCTCGTCCGCGTACCGCTGCCGGTTCTGGGCCTGCTGCGGGGCGGCCGGCCGGGCCGGCGCGGCGGCCGGCTCCGGCTCCGGCGCCTGGGCGGCCGGGTGCTCCGCGCCGGGGCGAGGCACCCGCGGCAGCTCGGTGGTCATGTCCAGCGCGGCGGCGAGGCGCTCGGGCACCGGCGGGGTCACGGCGTCACGCTCCGCCCCGGCGACCGGCGGCCAGGCCGGCGGTGCCGGCGCGGCCGGGCCCTGCGCGCCGGGGACCGGGCGCTGCGGCAGCGGGCCGCTCGGCGGCGCCGAGACCGGCGGGCCGGAGAACGGCGCGGCCGAAACCGGGTGGCCGGAGACCGGCGGGCCGGAGAACGGCGCGGCCGAGACCGGGTGGCCGGAGACCGGCGACGCCGAGACCGGCATGCCGGAGACCGGCGGGCTGGACACCGGGGGCGCGGAGTAGGGAATCGGCGGGGTCGACACCGGCGGGCCCGCGTAGGGCGCCGGCGGCGCGGAGATCGGCGGGACCGGCGGGGCCGAGTACGGCCGGGCCTCGGGGCTGCTGGGCAGCTGCCGCGGGACGGCGGACTGCTGGCCGGTCGCGTCCGGGTCGTCGCTGGACCGCCGCTGCGGCAGCGGGTCGATCGGCTGGCCGTTGGAGGTGCGCGGCCGGAATGCCTCGCCGTTGGTGGTGCCGCTGGCGCCGGTCAGGTCGGACCAGGCCGGCATGGACCGCGTCCCACCCGTCGAGGCCGACGTGCCGGCCCCGTTGCGCGGCGCCGGGTCGAACGGCCGGCCGCCCAGGGTGACCTGGTTGCCGGACTCGCCGGGGCGCTGGGTCGGCGTCGGGTTGGCCGGGCGGCTGCCGAGCGCCGGCAGCGCCCCGAAGGCCGGGGCGGGGCCGGACGACGGCCCGCCGAACGCCGACGCGGGGCCGGAGGACGGCCCGCCGAACGCCGACGACGGGGCGCCGGAGACGGGCAGGGCGGGCGACGACTGCGCGCGGCCGGAGAGGGCCCGGGGTACGAGCACCGACGTGGGCATGACCACCTCGGCGACGGTGCCCCGGTCGGTGCCGGGACGCAGCTCGACCTTGACGCCGTGGCGGGATGCCAGCCGGGCGACCACGACCAGGCCCATCATCCGCGAGACCGCCACGTCCACCTGCGGCGGCGTCGCGAGACGCTCGTTGAGCTCGTTGAGCTGCTCGGAGCTGATGCCGATGCCCCGGTCCTCGACGTAGAGCGACGCGCGGTCGCCGACCCGGCGGGCCTCGACCATGACGTGCGAGTCCGGCGGCGAGAACGCGGTGGCGTTGTCGAACAGCTCGGCGACCAGGTGCACCAGGTCGTTGACGGCGTGCGCGGCCACCTCGATGTCCCGGTCGATCACCCCGAACTCGATCCGGGTGTAGTGCTCGACCTCGGACTGGGCGGCCCGGAGCACGTCGATCAGCGCGGCCGGCTCGCGCTGCACGCGGGTGGAGTCGGCGCCGGCCAGCACCAGCAGGTTCTCGTCGTTGCGGCGCATCCGGGTGGCCAGGTGGTCGAGCTGGAACAGCTCGGCCAGCCGGTCCGGGTCCTCCTCGCCGCGCTCCAGCCGGTCCAGGTGACCGATCAGGCGGTCGACCAGGATCTGCGACCGGCGGGCCAGGTTGACGAACATCGTGGCGACGGACGCGCGCAGCGCGGCCTGCTCGGCGGCGGTGCGGACCGCCTCCAGGTGCACCGCGTTGAACGCCTCCGTCACCTGGCCGAACTCGTCCTTGCTGCGCACCGGCAGCGGCTCGGCGATCTGGTTGGCGAGCTGCACCGGGGAGAGCTGGCCGGTGACCTGGGGATCACGCAGCCGGGCCACCGCCTGGGGCAGGCCGTACTGGGCGATCGAGAGGGCGCCCTGCCGCAGGTCGCGCAGCGAGCGGGCCATCGAGCGGGCGACCAGGTAGGCGAAGAGGATGGCCAGCAGCAGCATGCTGAGCAGCAGGCCGGTCTCCAGGAACACCTGGCGCTGCACGTCCGAGCGCAGGTCGTCGGCGACCGCGACGACGTCGCCGTCGATCTTCGACTCGACCGTGCGGATGAGCTTGGCGTTGGCCACCATGGCCGCGTCCCACTCGTCCGCGTCGAACGGCGCGCCGGTCAGGGTGTCGGCGGTGGTGATGCCGTTGAGCCAGCTGTTGTAGGTGTTCGCCTCGCGCAGGTCGGGGCCGGCGACCACCTGCGCGTAGTACTCCTGCTCGGACTGGGAGGCCACCACCCGGAAGCTCTGCAGCCACTGGCTGGAGCCGGTGCTGGCGGCGATGTACTCGTTGCGCAGGTTCGGCGTGAGCCGCTGCTGGATGAACGCGCGGTGCACCACGTCCCGGCGGCGGGACAGGAACTCCTTGTTCCGGGCGGTGGCGGTCGCGGCACGCATCTGGTCGCTCAGCTCGTTGTCGCCGGCGAGTTGGGTGGCCGAGTCGCGGACGCTCAGCAGGTTGTCGATCAGGCCGTCGTACGCCTGCATCGCCGGGACGAGCCCGAGCTTGCCGTTGAAGACCTGGCTGCGGGTGCCGGGAAGGTCGGTCAGGGTCTGGTCGATCTCGCCCAGCAGGGTCTCGAGGTTGGCCGGGAGGTCCTCGACCTTGCCCCGCTGCTGGGAGTACGGCCCCCATGCCTTGTCGACCCGGCCGTTGGCCTCCTCGTACGCCTTCTTGAAGCGGGCCGCGTCCTGGCCCTTCGGCACGCCCAGCAGGCGCAGCGCGTTGGTCCGCTCGTCCTGGAGCGTGTCGACCAGGTCACCCGAGTAGCCGACGAGATTGGCCAGGTCACCGGCCCGGTTGGCATTGTTGAGGGTCTCCAGGTGGTCCACCAGACCGCTGGTGCCCACGACGACCGTGGCGATGGTCGGCACGATCATGATGAGACCGAGCTTGGACCAGATCGGCATGTCACGGAGCCGGCCGGCCGGCCGGCGCAGCCGCGACAGGAAGGAGCCCGCCGCCTTTGGCCGTTTGCTCACGTCACCGCCCTCGCGATTAGCGTCCGCGTCGCCCTCGGGCAACGCCCAGCGGCCGACCCGGCGGGTCGGACCATCCGAGATTCCATCACGCTACCCCTGAAAGAGAAAGCCCAGGTTGGCCGTCACTCGAGGTGTGATGAGATGTTGATGCAATTTGATCGCAGTCCGTCTGGCCGGAGTCACTGAAGGTAATGGATCACCCCCACCGCGTTGTCCTGCTCGCCGGCCCCTCCGGCTCGGGAAAGTCGTACATAGCCCAGCGAACCGGCCTCCCCGTGCTCTGCCTGGACGACTTCTACAAGGACGGCGACGACCCTACGTTGCCGCGACGCGACGGCCTGGTCGACTGGGAGTCACCCCGGTCCTGGGACGCCGAAGCGGCCGTGGAAACGATTGCCTGCCTGGCCAGGGAGGGCAAGGCCGATGTGCCGGTCTATGCGATCGGTGAGGACCGCCGCGTGTCCACCCGGCCATTCGACATCGCTGGTTCGCCACTTTTCGTTGCCGAAGGGATCTTCGCTGCCGACATCGTCGAGGAGTGCCGCCGGCGGGGGCTGCTCGCCGGGGCGTACGCCCTGCGCCGGCCGCGCGGCGCGACCTTCGTCCGCCGGCTGGCCCGCGACCTCGCCGAGCAGCGCAAGGCGCCCCGGGTGCTGGTGCGCCGGGGGCTGACGCTGCTGCGCAGCGAGCCGGCCGTGCTGCGCCGGCAGACCGGCCTCGGCGCGGAGGCCGCCCGGGCGGGCGAGGTGTTGCGCCGGGTGGCCGGCCTGCTCGCCGGCCACCCGCACCGCCCCTGACGCTGGCCGCGCGGCCCGCGCTCAGCCCAGCAGCTTGGCGTACGCCGGCTTGATCACCTCGTCGATGATCTTCAGCCGCTCGTCGAACGGGATGAAGGCGCTCTTCATCGCGTTGATGGTGAACCACTGGAACTCCTTCCAGCCGTAGCCGAAGGCGTCCGCCAGCAGGGCCATCTCCCGCGACATCGAGGTGCCGCTCATCAGCCGGTTGTCGGTGTTCACCGTCACCCGGAAGCGCAGGTCCCGCAGCAGCCCGATCGGGTGGTCGGCGATCGAGGCGGCGGCGCCGGTCTGCACGTTCGACGACGGGCACAGCTCCAGCGGGATGCGCTTGTCCCGCACGTACGCGGCCAGCCGGCCGAGCACCGGCTCCGGGCCGGGTGTGATGTCGTCGACGATCCGCACCCCGTGGCCGAGCCGGTCCGCCCCGCACCACTGGATCGCCTGCCAGATCGACGGCAGGCCGAACGCCTCGCCGGCGTGGATGGTGAAGTGGAAGTTCTCCCGCTGGAGGTACTCGAAGGCGTCCAGGTGCCGGGTGGGCGGGAAGCCGGCCTCGGCGCCGGCGATGTCGAAGCCGACCACCCCGGCGTCCCGGTGCCGGACGGCCAGCTCGGCGATCTCCTGCGACCGGGCGGCGTGCCGCATGGCGGTGAGCAGGGTACCGACCCGGATGGGGGTGCCCGCCTCGGCGGCCAGCGCGCTGCCCTCGACGAAGCCGGCCAGCACCGCCTCCACCACCTCGTCCAGGGTCAGGTCCCGCTCCAGGTGCTGCTCGGGGGCGAACCGCACCTCGGCGTAGACCACCCCGTCGGCGGCCAGGTCCTGCGCGCACTCCCGGGCCACCCGGCGCAGCGCCGGCGCGGTCTGCATGACGGCGACGGTGTGCGCGAACGTCTCCAGGTAGCGCTCCAGGGAGCCGGAGTTGGCCGCCTCGACGAACCACCGGCCGAGCGCCTCGGGGTCGGTGGTGGGCAGCTCGTGGCCCGCCTCGGCGGCCAGCTCGACGATTGTCGCCGGCCGCAGGCCGCCGTCGAGGTGATCGTGCAGCAGCGCCTTCGGGACCTTGACGATGTCCTCGTAACGGATTGTCGCGACCATGCCCAGACCCTAGTCGGCCCCGCCCTCCCGGCCCACGCTGCCGTACTCGCAGAGCCAGACCGAGAGGCCCCAGACCGCGCCGGCGACCGGCGGGGGCCGGGGTCACGCGTCCCGGGAGGCCGCCCGTGCCACGCCGGCCCGACCGGGCGACGCCGCGTCGGTCAGGGGCGCCAGCCGTAGAGCCGGTCGACGGTGAGCCGGAGCACCAGCCGGCCGTCGGCGACCATCGCCGCCCGGTAGTCGGCCCAGTCGGGGTGCTCGCCGCGGATCCGCCGGTAGACCTCGACCAGTTCCTCGACGGTGGCGTCGTCGGGCGCCGCCGCCGGCGGGGTGAGCGCGGCCGTCCCCTCCGCCACGGCGTACGCCCCGCCGTCGGCCGTGGTGACGTGGAAGCTGACCCGGGGGTCGCGGCGCAGGTTGCGCACCTTGGCCCGGCCGGCGGTGGTGGAGCACCGGATCAGGCCGGGCTCGGCCAGGTAGTCGACGTTGGAGAGTTGCGGTCGGCCGTCTCGGCGCAGGGTGACCAGCACGCCCCGGCCGCGTTCGCCGAACAGCTCCCACAGCCGGGCGGTCACGCCGACACCCGCAGCGGGGCGCGGGCGGCGGTGAGCCGGGCGGCCTCGTCGAGGGGCAGCCCGGTCCGCTCGGCGAGCCCCTGGTGCAGCACGTCCCGGGACGCGAGGCCCAGGTCGGCGCGGACCATGAGGGCCACGCTGACGCCGGACAGCACGAGGCCGGTCAGCAGCCGGACCAGCCGGCCGGGCAATCTGGTTGACATGTCACGCACCCTAGGAGCGGGTTGATGACATGTCAACCAGATGGCTACGATGACCGGCATGGAGCAACCACGCTGGCTCGACGACCGGGAGCAGCGCGCCTGGCGGGGCTACCGGCGGATGCGCCGCCTGCTCGACCTGGAGCTGGCCCGCGAGCTCGCGCGGGACGCGGGCCTGTCCGAGCCGGACTACGACGTCCTGTCCGACCTCTCGGAGACCCCCGACCAGCGGCTGCGGCTCAGCGAGCTGGCCGACCGGATGCTCTGGTCCCGCAGCCGGCTCTCCCACCACCTCACCCGGATGCAGCAACGCGGCCTGGTCACCCGCGAGGAGTGCGCGACGGACGGCCGGGGCGCGGTCGTCGCGCTCACCCCCGAGGGCCGGCGCGCGATCGAGGCCGCCGCCCCGGGCCACGTGGCGGCCGTCCGCCGGCACCTCATCGACCTGCTGACCCCCGACGAGGTCGCCGCGCTGGACGCGCTGACCCACCGCGTGGTCGACCACCTGACCGGGATGGACCGGGCCCGACGGTGAACCGATGGTGGTGCAGGCACCACCATCCGACCGGCGTGCGCGCACCATCGAAGTGACCCGTCCGGCTGCCTAGCGTCAGCGGCATCACCAGAAGCCGACGTGGGGAGAGTTGCACGTGTTCACGACATTGGCCACGGCGGTGGTCCGGCGTCCGGGGCGGGTGATCGCCGGCTGGCTGCTCGCCATCGCCGCGCTGACCGCCGCCACCTTCGTCGTCTACGGGCCGGAGGGACCTCGGCCCGCTGACAGCCAGGCCGAGTTCCTGCCCGACCGGTACGAGTCCGCGCGGGCCGCCGGGATCGGATCGCGGATCTTCCCCGAACCACCGGGCAGCAGCGCGGTGCTGGTCGTCCGACGGGCCGACGGGGCGGCGCTGACCGCCGACGACAGCGCCCGGATCGACCGGCTGCCGCAGCAACTGCGAGTCGTCGGCGTCACCGGGGTGACCGCCGGCGCGACCGCCCCGGACGGACGGCTACGCCTGGCCGAGGCGCGCCTGCCCGACGCCGCGCACGCGGAGCCGACCGTCCAGACGGTCAAGCGGCTGCGGGCGGCCACCGACGACGCGCTGGCGGGAACCGGCCTGGTCGGCGGCTGGACCGGGGAGGCCGCCGGCGCGGCCGACAGCTTCCTGCTCGACATGATCGTCCACGGCGCCATGATGCTGGTGATCCTGGTCCTGCTGCTGGTCGTCTTCCGCAGCCCGGCGATCGCGCTGCTCAACCTGTTCCTCGTGCTGCTGGTCGCGCAGGCCGCCACCGGCCTGCTCGCCCTGAGCGGGAAGGTCTTCGGATACGCCCTGGACGCCTCCACCACGGGCCTGCTTCCGGTCGTGCTGCTCGGCATCGGCACCGACTACGCCGTCTTCCTGCTCTTCCGCTACCGGGAACGTCTCCGGGCCGGCGACGACCGCCGGACCGCGATGGTCCACGCGGCCAGCCGGATCGGCGGGGTGGTCACCGTGTCCGCGCTGGTCGTGGCGGTGGCGTTCGGCGCGTTGGTGCTCTCCCAGCTCGCCTCCTTCCAGGTGCTCGGCCCGGCGCTGGCCGTCGCCGTCCTGCTCATGGTGGCCGCCGCGCTGACCCTGTTCCCCGCGGTCTACTCCCTGCTCGGCCGCCGGGCCTGGTGGCCGGCGAAGCTGGTCGCGCCGGGCGCCGGGTCGACGCCCGGCCACGGCGGCGACGAGCCGACCGGGCGATCGGCCCGGACCGCCCGCCTGGTCGCCCGCCGGCCGGCCCGGGTCGCGCTGGCCACGGTCGCCGCCCTCCTGCTGCTCGGTCTCGGCGCGCTGCAGCACCGGCCCAGCTACGAACTCGACACGCTGCCGCCCGGCTCCGAGTCGGCCCGGGCCCTGGAGTGGCTCCACTCGGGCCTGCCCGCCGGGACGCTCTCCCCGACGGTCGTGTACCTCACCGGCGCCGGGGTGGACGCGGCCACCACCGAACGGTTCGCCGCACGGCTCGCCGAGGTGCCGATCGTGGCGGCCCCAGGCGGGGTCGAGATCGAGGGGGACGTGGCCCGGGTGCGGCTGCTGCTCACCGAGCCGCCGTACTCGCAGCGGGCGATGGACGCGGTGGAGGACCAACTACGCCCGGCCGCGCACGCCGCCGCACCGGCCGGCACCCGGGCGTACGTCGGTGGGGAGACCGCCACCTTCGCCGACATCCGGACCGTGCTCGACGAGGACCTACGGCTGATCTTCCCGGTGGCCGCCGGGCTGATCGGGCTGCTCCTGCTGCTGATGCTGCGCGGCCTGCTCGCCTCGCTGGGCCTGCTCGCGGCGGTCGCGCTCGGCTTCGCCGCCACCCTCGGCACCAGCGTGCTGGTGTTCCAGGTCATCGGCGGCCAGTCGGGGCTCAACTTCCAACTGCCGCTGGTCGTGTTCCTCTTCGTCACCGCGATCGGGACCGACTACAACATCCTGATGATCGCCCGGTTCCGGGAGGAACTGCGTGCGGGACGGCCGCCCCGTCAGGCCGCCGCGGAGGCGGTACGCCGGGCCGGCCCGGCGGTCGCCGCCGCCGGGGTCATCCTGGCCGGCAGCTTCGGGGTGCTCGTGGCGTCGCCGATGCTGGCCCAGATCGGGCTCGCCGTCGCGGTCGGCGTGCTGATCACGACGTTCGGGCTCTCCTGGCTCCTGGTGCCGGCGCTGGCCGCGCTCACCGGTCGGGCCGCCTTCTGGCCGGCCCGTACCCGCCCCGGGCCCGGCCCCGCCTTCCTGCCGGGCGTCACGCCGGAGGCCCGACCGGTCCCCGCGCCGACGGGGGATGCGGTGCGAGCTGGGACAATGGCCCGATGAGCGGGGTGCGGCGGGCATGGCGGGAGATACACCAGTTGGCCGTCGCGGCGGGGCTGGCCGGGGCGGGCATCGGGTTCGCGCTGGCCACGCTCCTCACCGCCGGGCTCAGTCTGCTCGGCGTCGGCCTGCCCCTGCTCGACCGCACCCTCGCCGGCACCCGGACGCTGCTGGACCGGCAGCGCCGCCGGGTGCCGGGCCCACCGGTCCGGTCCCCGTACCGGCCGGTGACCGGCGGGCTGGCGGCCCGGTTGCGGACGGCGGCCGGGGATCCGGCCACCTATCGGGACCTGGCGTTCCTCTTCGCCCACTTCGCGTACGCCCCGGCGGCCGCGTGCCTCGCCGCGGGGCTCTGGCTCGGCGCCGCGCAGGGCCTGGTCATGCCGCTGATCCACGCGGTGTGGCCGGGCGCCGTCGACAACTACCTCGGCATCCCGGTCGACTCCCCCCGCAACGCCGGGCTGGCCGTCGTGGCCGGGCTGCTGGTGGGGGTCGGGGCGTACTGGCTGCCCCGGGGGCTGCTCCACCTGGAGCACCGGCTGACCCGGGCACTGCTCGCGCCGACCGCCCGGGCGGCCCTCGCCGAGCGGGTGGAGGAGCTGGCCGACACCCGCGCCCAGACCGTCGACGCCCAGGCGGCCGAGCTGCGCCGGATCGAGCGCGACCTGCACGACGGCGCGCAGGCGCGGCTGGTCGCGATGGCGATGAACCTCGGCCTCGCCGAGGAACTGCTGGCCCGGGACCCGGAGGCGGCCCGTGGGCTGGTCACCGAGGCCCGCTCCGCCGCCGGCACCGCCCTGTCCGAGCTGCGCGACGTCGTACGCGGCATCCACCCGCCGGTGCTGGCGGACCGGGGGCTCGCCGGCGGCGTCGCCGCCCTCGCCCTCGGCGCGCCCCTCCCGGTCGACCTGGACGTCGACCTGCCCGAGCGGCTGGCGCCCCCGCTGGAGTCGGCGCTCTACTTCACCGTCGCCGAGCTGATCACCAACGCCGCCCGGCACAGCGGCGCGGCCCGGGTGGCGGTGCGGCTGCACCGGGTCGACGGCACGGTCCGGCTGACCGTCTCCGACGACGGTCGGGGCGGCGCCGACCCGGCGCGGGGCACGGGCCTGGCCGGCATCCGGCGGCGGCTCGCGGTCTTCGACGGGCGGGTGCGGATCAGCTCCCCGGACGGTGGGCCTACCGTGGTCGACGTGGAGCTGCCGTGCGCATCGTGATCGCCGAGGACCTGGTGCTGCTGCGCGACGGGCTGATCCGGCTCTTCACCGCGTACGGCGACGAGGTGGTGGCCGCCGTGGAGACCGGCGACGACCTGCTCGCCGCCCTGCTGGAGCACCGCCCCGACGTAGCCGTGGTGGACGTCCGGCTGCCGCCCGGGCACACCGACGAGGGGCTGCGGGCGGCGCTGGCCGCCCGCGCCCGGGTGCCCGGCCTGCCGGTGCTGGTCCTCTCCCAGTACGTCGAGCAGCTCTACGCCCGGGAGCTGCTCTCCGACGGCGCGGGCGCGGTGGGCTACCTGCTCAAGGACCGGGTGGCCGACGTGGCGCAGTTCGTCGCCGCGGTGCACCGGGTGGCCGGGGGCGGCATGGCGATGGACCCGGAGGTGGTCTCGCAGCTGCTCGCCCGGCCGGCCCACGCCGCGCCGCTGGGCCGGCTCACCCCGCGCGAGCACGAGGTGCTGGCGCTGATGGCCGAGGGCCGCTCCAACGGCGCGATCGCGCAGCGCCTGGTGGTCACCGAGAAGGCGGTCAGCAAACACATCAACTCGATCTTCACGAAGCTCGACCTGCGCGACTGCGACGACGACCACCGGCGGGTCCGCGCGGTGCTGACCTACCTGGACGCCTGACGTGGACACCCGCATCGTCGACCGGCTCCGCTGCCCGGTCTGCGGCGAGCCGCTGGCGGAGGCCGCCGCCGGCACCGCCACCGCGCTGCGCTGCCCGCGCCGGCACAGCTTCGACGTCGCCCGGCAGGGCTACGTCAACCTGCTCGCCGGCCGCGCCCCGCACGCCGGGGACACCGCCGAGATGGTGGCCGCCCGCGCCGACTTCCTGGCCGCCGGCCACTACGACCTGATCTCGACCGCCCTCGCCACCGCCGCGACGGAGGCCGCGGACCGGGTCCGCGCGGCGCGGCCCGAGGCGTACCCCCTGGTGGTGGACGCCGGTGCGGGGACCGGCCGGCACCTCGCGGCGGCGCTGGCGGCGCTGCCGGACGCGGTGGGCCTGGCCCTGGACGTGTCGAAGCCGGCACTGCGCCGGGCGGCGCGGGCGCATCCCCGCGCGGCGGCGGCGCTGGCCGACACCTGGCAGCGGCTGCCGCTGGCCGACGCCGGCACCGCCGTGCTGCTGAACGTCTTCGCCCCGCGCAACGGCGCGGAGTTCCACCGGGTCCTCGACCCGGCCGGGTCCCTGCTGGTGGTGACGCCGGCCGCCGACCACCTCGCCGAGCTGGTCGGCACGCTCGGCCTGCTCCGGGTGGACCCGGCCAAGGCGGACCGGGTCGCCGAGAGCCTGGGCGGGCGCTTCGCGCAGGTGGCGTCGACCGGGCACCGGCGGGAGCTGACGCTGACCGGGCCGGAGGTCGCGACGCTGGTCGGGATGGGCCCGAGCGCGTGGCACACCGACCCGGCCGGGCTCGCCGCCCGGGTCGCCGCGCTGCCCGAGCCGGTCCGGGTGACCGTCGCGGTGGACCTCACCGTCTGGCGCCCGGCCCCGCACTGAGGTGTAAGGAAGGGACCCTTCCTCTACCTCAGGCGTTAGGAAGGTGCCCTTCCTTACACCTCAGTCCGCCGGGTCAGGTGGAGAGGTCGACCTCTTCCCAGCCCGGGGGCTCCTCGTGGTAGGGCCCCCGCAGGATCACCGCCCACTCCAGCGCCCACCGGCGCTGACCGATGGCGTTGGCGTCGACCACACCGGGCGGCGTGCGGCCGGCCCGTTCCGTCTCCAGGTACGCCCAGTCGAGGCAGTAGTGCAGGTCGAGCAGCGCGGCCGCGTCGGCGGGATGCTGCGGGGCCGCGAGGATCCGGGCACGCCACTGGCCGAAGGTCTCCCCGCCGGGAATGTGCGGCATCCGCTCCACCAGCCGCTCGTCCACCGGCAGGGTCGGGTCGAGCTGCTTGGTCAGGCCGAGCACCCAGGCCAGCGCGAAGAGCGCGTCGTGGTGCAGCACGAACGACCGGTGGTCGCCCTTGCCGCCGGTGACGAACTGGAACTCCGGCGGCGTGACCATCTCGACCAGGTGCGAGGCGAGCAGCCAGCTCATCGCGGCCTGTGGCGGCATCCCGAAGCAGCGCGCGAGGATCAGGTGCAGCACGGCGATCCGGGCCTCGATCTCCGCGGTGGGTCGCAGTTCGATCTGGTCGCCGGGCTCCCACACGAGCGGGAACTGGGGTGGCGGCAGCGGAAGACGCAGCCGGGACAACTCGTCCAGGCTCGCCTCACGCACCTCCCGTGGATCGGGGGCAGGTACGGTCACGGCGGAAATGTCCTGTCTGCTCGCGACGACTCGGCGCCGGTTGTCCCCCTGGCCAGGGAGGATAGCGCTCCGAGCCGGCCGGCACCATGCCGGCCCGGCGACCGCCCCGCTCAGCCGATGCGCTCGATGACCAACGGCGTCACGGCGGGCGCGGTCGGCGAGATCCGCACCGCCCGCGCGGCGTCGTCCCGCGCCGCCGGGATCCGGGCGGCGTGCTCTGCGCGCAGCTCGTAGAGGGGGTCGCCGGCCCGCACCGGGTCGCCGGGCCGCTTGTGCAGCACCACCCCCGCCGGCACGCTGACCGGGTCCTCCTTGCGCGCCCGTCCGGCGCCGAGCCGCCAGGCGGCCACCCCCATGGCGTACGCGTCGACCGAGGCGACGAAGCCGTCCGCGTCCGCGCGGACCACCTCGACCTCGTTCGCGGTCGGCATCGGGGCGTCCGGGTCGCCGCCCTGGGCGCGGATCATCGCGCGCCAGGAGTCCATGGCCCGGCCGTCGCGCAGCGCGGCCTCCGGGTCGGCGTCCGGCAGCCCGGCCGCGTCGAGCATCTCGCGGGCCAGCGCCAGGGTCAGCTCGACCACGTCGGCGGGGCCGCCCCCGGCCAGCACCTCGACCGACTCGGTCACCTCGACGGCGTTGCCGATGGTCAGGCCGAGCGGGGTCGACATGTCGGTGAGCAGGGCGACGGTCCGCACGCCGTGCGCGCCGCCCAGCTCCACCATCGTCCGGGCCAGCTCGCGGGCCTGCTCGACGGACTTCATGAACGCGCCGGAGCCGACCTTCACGTCGAGCACCAGCGCCCCGGTGCCCTCGGCGATCTTCTTGCTCATGATCGAGCTGGCGATCAGCGGGATGGCCTCGACGGTGCCGGTCACGTCGCGCAGCGCGTACAGCTTGCGGTCGGCCGGGGCGAGCCCCGCGCCGGCCGCGCAGATCACCGCGCCCACGTCCCGGAGCTGGGCGATGAACTCGTCGTTGCGCAGCGCCGCCCGCCAGCCGGGGATGGACTCCAGCTTGTCGAGCGTGCCGCCCGTGTGGCCGAGGCCACGGCCGCTGAGCTGCGGCACGGCCGCGCCGCACGCCGCCACCAACGGGGTCAGCGGGAGGGTGATCTTGTCGCCGACGCCGCCGGTGGAGTGCTTGTCGACGGTCGGCCGGTCGACGGCGGAGAGGTCGAGCCGCTCCCCGCTGGCGATCATCGCGGCGGTCCACCGGGCGATCTCCGGCGCGGTCATGCCACGGAGCAGGATCGCCATGGCCAACGCCGACATCTGCTCGTCGGCGACCAGCCCCCGGGTGTACGCGTCCACCACCCAGTCGATCTGCGCGTCGGAGAGCACACCCCCGTCCCGCTTGACCCGGATGACGTCAACCGCCGCAAAACCACTCATCACAAAAGATCTTCCCTAGTCGTGTGCAGATACCGATCCGCGAACCGTGACCACCGACGGCTGGGGCCTGCCGTGCCCGGCGGAGGGATCAAGCCTGACCGCCCGGAGCCGGGCACGGCAGGCCCCAGCCGTAAAGCTCAACCATTCCAGCGGACCGGGATCTCCATCGGCGGCTCGCCCTCGCCCGCCCAGAAGATCGTGCCCGAGGCGTCCACGACCACGACCCGGGGCGTGCGGGCATGCCCCCAGGCGATCGCCTCCGCCGGGTCGTCCCAGCTCGGGCCCTCCTCCAGCACGCCGGTCTCGGCGCCCTCGCTGTCCCCCGCGGACCGCTCCCAGTAGGCCGTCCAGACCTGCTGGCCGGCGGACAGGTCGGGGTGCACGAAGACCGTGCCCCGGCCGCGCCAGGCCGCCAGCCGCTCCGGCACCACCGGCACCGGCGCCTCCCCGGTGACCGCCTCGAGGTCGGCCACGTCGAAGGCGTGCGGCAGCAGCTCGGCCATCCGCAGCGGGCCGCCCTTGGCCTCGATCAGGCACTCCGGGCCGCCCTGCTCCCACAGCAGCTGGCGGCACCGGCCGCACGGCATCAGCGGCTCGCCGGTGGCGTCGACGCAGGACAGGGCGACGATCCGGCCGCCGCCGGTGGCGTGCAGCGAGGAGACCACGCCGCACTCGGCGCAGAGCACCACGCCGTACGCGGCGTTCTCCACGTTGCAGCCGACCACCACGCGGCCGTCGTCGACCAGGGCGGCCGCCCCGACGGGGAACTTCGAGTACGGCACGTACGCGTGCCGCATCACGTCCGTGGCGGCGGCCCGCAGCCGCTCCCAGTCGATCTCCATGTCGTGCTCCCCCGTCAGCCCTTGATGTACGGCTTGCCGTCGGCGGCCGGCGCCCGGACCCGGCCGACCAGACCGGCCACCGCGAGGATCGTCGCCAGGTAGGGCAGCATGGCCAGGAACTGGCTCGGGATGGCGCTGTTGATCGCGCCCAGGTAGGTGGCGAGCTGGTCGGCGAAGCCGAAGAAGAGCGCCGCGAGCAGCGCTCCCGTCGGGCTCCACCGGCCGAAGATCAGCGCGGCCAGGGCGATGAAGCCCTTGCCGCCGATCATGTTCTTGGTGAACGAGTAGAGCGCCAGCGTGTACGAGGCGCCGCCGATGCCGGCGACCACCCCGGCGAGCAGCACGTTGCGGTAGCGCAGCCCGAGCACCCGGACGCCCAGCGTGTCGGCGGCGGTCGGGTGCTCGCCGACCGAGCGGGTCCGCAGGCCCCACCGGGTGCGGAACAGTGCGATGTGGATGACCAGCACGAGCAGCAGGCCGAGGTAGAGGAAGATGTTGCCCCGGAACAGCGCCGGCCCGATCAGCGGGATGTCCGACAACAGCGGGATCTCCCAGTTGCTGAACCGGGGCGCGCTGTTGTACTTCTGCGCGTTGGTCTGCATCAGCCGCTCGTAGAGGAAGCCGGTGACGCCGACCGCCAGCAGGTTGAGCACGATGCCCATGACCACCTGGTCGACCAGGTAGCGGATCGAGAAGACGGCCAGCAGCAGCGAGATGAACGCGCCGCCGAGCGCCGCCGCGACCAGGCCCACCCAGACGTTGCCGGAGAGGCTGCCGAACAGCGCGCCGCTGAAGGCGCCCATCAGCAACTGCCCCTCGATGGCCACGTTGACCACGCCGGAGCGCTCGCAGAGCACGCCGGCCAGCGCGCCGAAGATCAGCGGCAGGGCCAGGAAGAACGTGCCCCGGACGATGTTGACCAGCGGCATGAAGTTCTGCCCGTTCGGCGCGGCCGAGACCTGCCAGCAGAGGAACGACAGCACGAAGCCGACCAGGCCGACGCCGAGCACGAGGGTGAACCAGCGCTTCGGCAGCCCGGCGAGCATCGCGACGCCCGCGGCCACCGCGACGATTCCGAAGAGAATCGCGCCGAGCGTGCCGTCGATCTTCAGCGCGGCGCCGGCGGCGTCCTCGCTGAGGGTGAACCGGGCCTGCTCGCCGGTGGCGAGTGCCCCGAACAGCACCGTCGCCAGCAGGCCGAGCCCGAGCAGCACGGCGCCGACCTTGCGGGTGCGGGTCCAGAATCCCAGGTCGACGGGGGCGACGGCGACGTCTTCGACAGCCATGGTGGACATGAGTTACCAGCCCTTCGCCAGGCTCGTCTGCAACCGGGCGGCACGGGCGGCCCGGAGCTGGAAGATCGCCTTCACCAGGGCCGGCGCGGCGATGAAGATGACGATCAGCGCCTGGAGCACGGTGACCAGCTCCAGCGAGATCCCCGAGTACGACTGCATCCGGTTGCCGCCGGCCTGGAGGGCGCCGAAGAGCAGCGCGGCCAGCGCCACGCCCCACGGCTTCACCCGGCCGAGCAGCGCCACCAGGATGCCGTCGAAGCCGATCTGCGCGACCACCAGCGGGGTCAGCGCGCTGGCGGTGGTGCCGAGCACCATGTTCGAGCCGCCGAGGCCGGCCAGGATCCCGGCGAAGACCATGATCAGGACGTACGTCCGGGTGACGCTGATGCCGGCGGTCCGCGCGGCGTCCGGGTTGGCGCCCACCGCGCGCAGCTCGAAGCCGAGCGTGGAGCGGTTCAGCAGCCACCAGACGGCCCAGGTGGCCAGCACCGCCAGGATGATGCCGGCGTGCACCCGTAGCCCGTCGCCGAGCAGCCGGGGCAGCTGGGCCGACGGGTCGACCGGCCGGCTGATCGCGTCCGTACGGTTCGGGTCCTGGATGCCGTTCTGCACGATGATCCAGGTCAGGAAGTACGTGGCGATGTAGTTGAGCATGATCGTGTTGATCACCTCGTGGGCGCCGGCGCGCGCCTTGAGGATGCCCGGGATGAAGCCCCAGATCGCCCCGCCGAGCGCACCGGCGAGCACCGCGACGAGCAGGTGCAGGCCGGGCGGCAGCGGCAGCAGGAAGCCGGCCAGCGCGGCCAGGATCACGCCCATCGTGGCCTGGCCCTGGGCGCCGATGTTGAACAGGCCGCCCCGGAACGCCAGCGCCACCGACAGGCCGGTGAAGACCAGCGGCGCGGTGTAGGTGAGCGTCTCGGAGATCGGGCTCATCACGGCCTGGAAGCCGACCGCCTCGGGGTCGAAGACGGCGCCCTTGAACAGGTTGCCGTACGCCTCGCTGACCAGCGTCCAGCTCGCGTTGAGCGCGTCGGACGGCCGGGCGGTGATGTAGCTGTAGGTGGCCAGCACCTCGGGGTCGGAGACGACCATCAGCACGGCGCCGACGAGCATCGCCAGGACCAGCGACAGCAGGGTCACCGTGAAGGTGTTGGCCGCCCAGAGGTTGTCCAGGAACAGCCGCCCCAGCGAGGGCTTCGCCTCCGGGGCCGGCTGCTTCGGGGAGGTGGCCGCCTCGGCGCGCTCGGTGTTGCCGAGCGCGGTCTGCGCGGCCTGCCCCTCGGTCGCCGGCTCCTTGTCCGGGGAGCCCGACGGGGGGTTCGGGTTCGTCATGCCTTGTCCTCGCTACCAGGGCCCTCGGCGGCGGGGGCCGCCGCGCCGTCGGCCGCCGCGTCGGGGGTGATGCCGGCCATCAGCAGGCCGATCTCCTCGCGCGGGGTGTCCGGGCCGACGATGCCGATGATCCGGCCGCGGTACATCACGGCGATCCGGTCGGCCAGGCCGATCACCTCGTCGAGTTCGCTGGAGACCACCATGACCGCGGTGCCGACGTCCCGCTCGCGGATGACCCGGCTGTGGATGAACTCGATGGACCCGACGTCGACGCCGCGGGTCGGCTGGGCGGCGATGAAGAGCTTCAGCGGCCGGGACAGCTCCCGGGCCACGATCACCTTCTGCTGGTTGCCGCCGGAGAGGGTGCCGACCGGCGCGTCGGCCGAGGAGGTGCGGACGTCGAACTGCGCGATCCGCTCCTTCGCCGACTTCGCGATGGCGTCCGGCTTGAGCGCCAGGCCCTTGCCGAAGGGCGGCCGGTCGTAGATGTCGAGCACCAGGTTCTCCGCGACGGAGAACTCCTTGACCACGCCATCGACGCTGCGGTCCTCCGGCACGTAGCCGACGCCGGCGCGGAGCACCTTCTTGGTCGACCAGCCGTTGACCTGCTGCCCGTCGAGCGTGATCGTGCCGGCGAGCGTCGGGCGCAGCCCCATGATCGCCTCGATCAGCTCGGTCTGGCCGTTGCCCTGCACGCCCGCCACCCCGAGCACCTCGCCCGCGCGTACGGTCAGGTCGATCCCGTCGACCGCCCGGATCTGCCGGTCGTCGTCGACGACCAGGCCGGCGACCTCCAGGATCGGCTTGCCGGGGGTGGCCGGCTCCTTCTCCACGGTGAGCCGGACGCTGCGGCCGACCATGAGCGCGGCCAACTCGTCCCGGCTGGCCTCGGGCGAGGCGGTGCCGACGGTCTTCCCGCGCCGGATGACGGTGATCCGGTCGGCGATCGCCTTGACCTCGCCCAGCTTGTGCGTGATGAAGACGATCGACTTGCCGGCGGCCTTGAGCGACCGCATGACGGTGAGCAGTTCCTCGGTCTCCTGCGGGGTGAGCACCGCCGTCGGCTCGTCGAGGATGAGCAGGTCGACGTCGCGGGTGAGCGCCTTGACGATCTCCACCCGCTGCTGGATGCCGACCGGCAGGTCCTCGATCACCGCGTCCGGGTCGACCCGCAGGTTGTAGCGCTCCGAGACCTCGGCGACCTCGCGCCGGGCCCGCCGCCGGTCCAGGAAGCCGGCGATGCCGCCCCTGACCTGCTCGGCGCCGAGCATGATGTTCTCGGCGACGGTGAAGACCGGCACCAGCATGAAGTGCTGGTGCACCATGCCGATCCCCGCCGCGATCGCGTCGGACGGCCCCCGCAGCTTCAACGGCTCGCCGTCGACCAGGATCTCGCCCTCGTCGGGCTGGTAGAGCCCGTAGAGCACGTTCATCAGGGTCGACTTGCCCGCGCCGTTCTCGCCGAGCAGGGCGTGGATCTCTCCAGGCTCCACCGTCAGGTCGATGTGGTCGTTGGCGACCAGATCACCGAACCGCTTGGTGATGCCGCGCAGTTCGAGTCTCAGCGCAACCTCCTGGAGTGCGAAGCGATGGTGCAGCGTAGCTGCCGGGGGACCGCTCGCGGCGCAGGGCCGTCGTCGGGGGTGGAGCGGATCGGCCGCCCCGGCGCCGTGGGGGTTCCCCGCGACGCCGGGACGGCCGGACGTCGTGCTGTACCGCTCGCCGGCCCTACCCCGGTGATCGTCTCACCGGGGTGGGCCGGCGGTGCTTCACTTCGGCTGGGCTGCGGAGGTGACGGTGACGGTGCCGGCGGCGATGTCCGCCTTCAGCTTGTCGATCTCCGCCTTCAGCTCGGCCGGGACCTTGCTGTCGAACTCGTGGTACGGGGCGAGCCCGACGCCGTTGTTGGCGAGGTTGCCCAGGTAGCCCGGGTCGTGCGAGAGCTTCTCGCCGTTGGCGGCCTTGACGACGGCCTCCTTGACGGCCTCCGGGATGTTCTTCTCGACCGTGGTGATGATGGCCGAGCAGTCCGGGGTGCTCTCGCAGCCGTCGACGTCCACCCAGATGGTGTTGTACTTGCCGCCCGACGCCTTGGCCGCGCCGGTGGTGCCGAGGCCCGAGCCGCCGGCGACCGGCATGATGATGTCGGCGCCCTGGGCGAACAGCGCGTCGCTGACCTTCTTGCCCTCGTCCTGCTTGACGAAGTCGTTGGTGAAGGAGCCCTTCTGGGCGGCCTTGTCCCAGCCGACGACCTTGACGGTCTTGCTCTTCGTCTTGTTGTAGTGGGCGACGCCGTCGACGTAGCCGTCCATGAAGATGGTGACCGGCGGGATCGGCAGGCCGCCGTAGGTGCCCACCGTGCCGCTCTTGGTCATGCCGGCGGCCAGGTAACCGGCGAGGAAGCCGGCCTGCGCGGTGTCGAACTGCATCGGGAAGACGTTGCTCTCCGGCAGCTTCGCGTCGACGATGCCGAACTGCTGGTTCGGGTTCGCCTTGGCGATCTTGGAGGTGGCGTCACCCATCAGGCCGCCGACGGCCAGGATGAAGTCGCACTTCTGGTTGACGTACTGGGTCAGGTTGACCTCGTAGTCGGCCTCGGCCTTCGACGCGACGTACTTGATGTCGATGTTGTCGTTGGCCTTCTTGGCCGCCTCGAGGCCCTGCCACGCCGAGGTGTTGAACGACTTGTCGTCGATGCCGCCGACGTCGGTCACCATGCAGGCGCTGTACTTCTTGTCGCCGCTGCCGGCGTTGTTGCTGTCGTCGGGAGCCTCACCGCACGCGGCGGCGCTCAGCACGAGCCCACCCACCGCGAAGACCGAGGCAATCCGCATCCCACGCACCGAGCGCAAGACGTCTCCTTCCCATTGCACACCGCGTCCTGCACGGTGGCAGCCCTATGAGCCGGCTGCGCTGCGCCGCCGGCGTCCCACGTTACGGACGGGAGCGTACGCCCGCGCCCACCCACCGGCCGACAATCGTGCACGAACGTTGAGCGCTTGTTACCCCTACGTAACCCTTAGGTGGGGCAGATCACTCTGAGTGCTGGTAGGTGGGCGCCGGGACGTCGCGGAAACGCCCGATTTTCCTGGTCGGCCCCTGGCGGAAACGTTACCGCCAGAAAACCGCCACCGCCGCGTTGACCAGGGTCAACCCGACGATCGCAAGGAAGTGGCCGCGGTTGACCACGTCGCGCTTTCGGGAAAAGAAGACCATGACGAAGATCAGTAGGGCGAGCACCAACTTGGTAACAAGTTTGGCCGGGTCCGGCTCGTTACCGTCGCGCAGCGGCGCGGAGAGGCCGATGCCGGTCACCAGCATGATCACGGACCCCCAGAGCATGGCCGGGTTGATCCGCAGCTTTCCGCTGATGTATTGGACGATCGCGCCGCCGAGCAGCAGGGCGAAACCGATCAGATGGACGTAGCGCAGTATCAGTCTGAGAGCTTCCACGCGCACATCCTCCCCCACCAACGACGGATCGTAGTAGCGGGGCGGTTCAGGGCGTGTCAGCCACCGCCCGGGGGCCGACCGGGCGCGGCGACCCGGCGGCGGCCGGGCGCGGCGACCCGGCCGCGGTGGCGCCGGAGGGCCGGCGTCCCACCAGGACCAGCACCAGCCCGGCCAGCGCGTACCCGGCCAGGACGGCGAGCGACCGGGCGGACCCGGCGCCGTCGAAGAAGGCCACCGAGCGCAGCAGGGTGCCGCCGGCGCCCACCGGCAGGAACTGACCGACCGCGCCCCACGGCTGCGGCAGCAGCTCGGGTGCCGCGCTGACCGCCGAGAGCGGGTTGCCGACCAGGAAGACCAGCAGTGCGCCCAGGCCGAGGCCCGGCCGGCCGAGCAGCGCCCCGAGCCCCGCCACCGTGGCCGCGCCGGCCAACGCGAAGAGCCCGACCGCCGCCGCCTCGGCGAGCGGGTCGCCGTCGAGCACGCCGAGCCAACCGTGCAGCACGGCCGCGCCGACACCTCCGGCGAGGACGGCGAAGACCACCAGGCCGAGCAGCCGGGCGACCCGGTTGGCGACGGCGAGGGTCAGCAGCGCGCCGGCCAGCACGCTCGCCATCGCGAACGGCAGGAAGCCGGCCGCGAATCCGGCGCCCCGAGGATCGTCCGGGTCGGCGGGCACTACCTCGACCACCGGCACCGGGTGGCCGGCGGAGAGCTGAGCCGCCGCCTCGGTGAGCAGCGCGGCGACCGTCGGACTGGCGGCCGGCGCGGTGTGCAGGGAGACGCCCTCGGGGCCGGCGACGAAGGCCGCGTACACCTGCCGGTCGCGCAGCGCCCGGTCGGCGGCCGCGGCGTCCGGCAGGGTGGTCACGTCGAAGGCTCCGGGCCGGGCGGCGGCGAGCCGGGCGGCGAGGCCGTCGGCGGCGGGCGCCGGGCCCGCGACGGCGAGGGGCAGGTCGCGCGGTGCCAGGTTGACCGCCGGAGCGGAGAAGAGGGGTACGAGCAGTGCCAGCAGGACGGCCGCCAGGACGGCGACGTTGAGGGCGACCGACAGGGGCGGCCGGGTACGGGTCGACATGGTGAACTCCTAAAACGAACGCTCGTTCTCTTATTGATTCAGGCTCCTCTCCTCCCTGGCCGACTGTCAAGAACGAACGTTCGCTTTACGATGTATCCCGTGCCACGCGTCTCCCCGGAACACCTCGCCGCCCGCCGCCGCCAGATCGTCGACGCGGCCCGCCGGTGCTTCCTGCGGGAGGGCTTCCACCGCACGACGATGCAGGACGTGATCGCCGAGGCCGGCCTCTCGGTCGGCGCCGTCTACCGCTACTTCCCGAGCAAGGCGCATCTGATCAACGCGATCGCCGAGGACGCGGTCGGCGGTGCCGAGGTCGTGCTCGACGAGGTGCTCCGGCAGGAGCCACCGCTTCCCCTGGTCGAGGCGCTCGACCGCGCGCTGGCGTACGTGGAGACCCAGCTCGGCGACGACGGCGTGCTGCGGATCGCGATCCAGGTCTGGGGCGAGGCGCAGCGGGACCCGGCGCTGGCCGAGTTCGTCGCCGGCAAGTACGACGACATCCGCCGCCACTTCGAGGCGCTCGTCCGGCGCGCCCAGCGCACCGGCGAGGTGGCCGCCGACGCCGACCCGGAGGCCGTCGCCGCGGCCCTTTTCGGCCTGGTTCCCGGCTGGTTCCTCCAGCGGCTCCTCACCGGCCGCCCGGACCGCGCCACCTACCTCGCCGGCGTCCGCGCCCTCCTCGCCCCCTGACCGACCCCTACCCCACCCCACCCCGCCCCGGCGGCGTGCGCAGGGCAGGGCGGAGCGCGGGCGGCCCCAGGTCAGGGGAGGCGCCAGGCCTGAAAGGTGGGGCCGTCGGCGGGCAGGGTGACGACGCCGTCCGGGTCGGGGCGGAGGGCGGGGGCGCCGCCGTAGACGTTCTCCGCCGCCCGCAGCCCGGCCAGGCGGACCGGAACGCCGGCGGCCCGGCGGGCCAGCACCAGCACGGTGCCGGTCGCCGCCTCCCGCAGGAAGACCAGGGTGTCCGCGTCGTGGTGCAGCCAGCGCAGGCCGCCGTGGCGCAGCGCGGGCTCGGCACGGCGCAGCGCGACCAGCGCCCGGTAGCCGGCGAACGTCGACTCGTCCCAGGTCTCGGGCCGGTGCCACGGCATCGGGGTCCGGGAGCCCTCCCCGTTGGTGCCGGTCAGGCCCAGCTCGTCGCCGGCGAAGATCACCGGGGTGCCCGGCATGGTGGCGAGCAGACCGGCGGCGACCTCCTGCCGCGCGGCGTCGCCGACCACGGTGCGGATCCGGGCCGAGTCGTGCGAGCCGAGCAGTTGCCACGAGTGCGTGTACGACCGCCACGAGACCAGCGACCGGTAGGCGTTCATGGTGGCCAGCACGGCGTCGGCGTCCCGCCGCAGCACCCCGCCCGGGGTGCCGAGGAAGTTCGGCAGCGGGTCGTCGCCGTGCCGCAGCCAGGACCAGACGGGGTCGGTGAAGCCGACGTAGTTCATCGTCCCGTGCCAGCCGTCGCGGTCCAGGTCGCCGGTGTGGTCGTGGCCGTGCTCGGCCAGCAGCAGGCCGTCGGCGCGGGTCTCGGCGACCACCCGGCGCAGCAGCGCCGCCACCTCGTGGGTGTACGCGTCGGCGCCCCGCCGCCCGGTCATGTTCGCCACGTCCACCCGCCAGCCGTCCAGCCCGTACGGCGGGCGCAGCCAGCGGCGCAGCAGCGAGTCCTCGGCGGTGGCGAAGCGCCGGCGCAGCTCGGCGCTGCCCCAGTTCAGCTTCGGCAGCGACTTGACCCCGTTCCAGGACTCGTAGTCTCCGGTGACCTCGTCGAAGTAGTACAGCTCCCGCTCCGGCGCGGACACGTCCGAGGCGGCCCGGGTGAACCACTCGTGCGCGTCGCCGGTGTGGTTGCTGGTGATGTCGCCGAGCAGCCGCCAGCCGCGGGCGCGTACGGCGTCGGCGAGCCGGGCCAGCGCGGCGTTCCCGCCGAGCAGCGGATCGACGGTGTCGAAGCTGGACGCGTCGTAGCGGTGGTTGGAGCGGGCCGGGAAGATCGGCGTCAGGTAGACCGTGTTCACGCCGAGCCGGTCCAGGTGGTCCAGCCGCCCGGTGACGCCGTCCAGGTCGCCGCCGTAGAACTGGTAGGGGGTCTCCGGGCCGCGCCCGATCACCGGGGTGTCCCAGTCGCACGGGATCGCCCAGTCCGGCAGGTCGCGCCCGTCGGCGGCGGCGGAGCGGGCGAACCGGTCCGGGAAGATCTGGTAGATCACCGCGTCCCGGGCCCAGGCCGGCGGCGGGGTGTGGGTGACCAGCTTGAAGTCGCCGTTGTCCGGCACGTCGTGGTGCGCCACGCCGGCGGCGTTCAGCCAGCGGTAGCCGCGGCGGCCGGTGAGCATGAACCGGTAGTTGCTGACCGGGTTGCGGGCCTCGACCGGGACCCGCCACCAGACGTCGTCGCCGTCGGTGCGGTCGACGACCGCCTCGGTGAACCGCGGCTCGCCGTCGCCGGTGGTGCGCACGTGCACCTGGCGGACGTCGGCGCCGGCAGGCACCCGAACGAAGACGTCGACGGTGTCGCCGAGCGAGGGCTCCTGCTCGGGGACGTACAGGGCGGATCCGTCGTGGTGCGGCAACAGGGACATGGCGGTGCCTTTCGCGTCGATCGGACGGGGAGAGAAAGGGGCCACCCGCCGCGGCCGGTTTCCCGACCGCGGCGGTCGACCCGCGACTGCTCCGGTGTACGTCGGACGCCAACGCCCTTGCCGCAGCGGTGAGCCGAGGAGGCTCAGCCTTTGACAGCTCCGGCGGTGAGGCCGGAGACGATGTAGCGCTGGACCAGTTGGAAGACCAGCACCGTGGGAATGGCGGTGAGCAGGGTGCCCGCCGCGAAGATGCCGAAGTTGTTGTTCCGCTCCCCGGCCACCAGACCGAACATGCCGACCGCGAGGGTCTTGGACTCGCTGTTGGTCAGGAAGACGTTCGCCATCAGGAACTCGTTGATGGTGCCGATGAAGGCGAGCAGGCCGGTCACCGCCAGGATCGGCGCCACCAGCGGCAGCATGATCCGGAAGAAGACCTGGGCGTGCGTGGCGCCGTCCATCGTGGCCGACTCGTCCAGCTCCCGGGGGAGCGTGTCGAAGAAGCCCTTCATCAGCCAGGTGTTCACGCCGAGCGCGCCGCCCAGGTAGAGCAGCAGCAGCCCCCACGGCGTGTTGAAGCCGATCGCCGGCCACAGGTCGGTGATCGTGGTGAAGATCAGGAAGATCGCCACGATCGCCAGGAACTGCGGGAACATCTGGATCAGCAGGAGCGACAGCAGCCCGACGCGCCGCCCGGAGAACCGCATCCGCGAGAAGGCGTACGCCGCCAGCGCCGACAGGAAGACCGACGCGAACGAGGCCACCCCGGCGATCAGCAGCGAGTTGAGGAACCACCACCCGAACGCCGTGCGGTCGAACAGGTCCACGAAGTTGTCGAAGGACGCGCCGGTCGGCACCAGCTCGGTCGAGGAGAGCGTGCCGAGCGGGTTGAGCGCGGCCGAGAGCACGAACAGGATCGGGAAGAGGCTGAACGCGACCGCCAGCACGCCGACGAGATGGCGCCAGCCGACCCGGGCGAACCACCGGTTGCGGCCCCGGCCCGCGTTGCGGTTGGCGGCCGGGGCGGCGCCGGTGCCGCCGCCCGCGACCGAAGTGCCGTGCAGCGAGGTCACGAGTACACCTCCTCCTGCTTGCGGGTGCGCCGGAAGCTCACCGCCGAGACCACCGCGACGATGGTGAAGATGAAGATCGACACCGCGGCCGCCAGGCCGAACTGGGCTCCCTGGGCGCCGAAGGCCAGCCGGTAGGTGTACGTGATGAGCAGGTCGGTCGCCCCCGCGGTCGGGTTGTCCGCCGGGAAGGGGCCACCCTCGGTGGTCAGGTAGATCGCGTTGAAGTTGTTGAAGTTGTACGCGAACGACGCGATCAGCAGCGGGGAGAGCGCGACCAGCAGCAGCGGCAGGGTGACCGACCGGAACGACTGCCAGGGCGACGCGCCGTCGACCGACGTCGCCTCGGTCAGCTCCTTCGGAATGGCCTGCAACGCGCCCGTGGCGACCAGGAACATGTACGGGTAGCCCAGCCAGAGCTGCACCAGGATCACCGCGATCCGGGCCGACCATTCCTGGCCGAACCAGTCCACCCCGATCCCGAACAGGTTGTTGATCAGGCCGAAGTCCGTGTTGAACATGTCCCGCCAGACCAGCAGCATCGCGAAGGACGGCATGGCGTACGGCAGGATCAGCAGGACCCGGTAGAGGTTGGTGCCCCGCATCCGGGGCGAGTGCAGCGCCAGGGCGATGAACATGCCCAGCAGGAACGTGCCGCCGGTCGAGCCGATCGCGAAGGCGAAGTTCCACAGCAGGGTGCCGAAGAACGGCCCGGAGATGGCCGGGTCGGTGAGCACCCGGGAGAAGTTCTTGAGCCCGACGGTGACCTTCCAGCCCTGGGCCAGCCGCTCGCCGTCGGCGGCGACGAAGGCGCCGGTCTCCTCGTCCGCCGTCCAGGTCTTGCCGGTCTCGGTGTCCCGGATGCAGTCGCAGCCGGCGTCGTACGCCCGGACCGCCTTGCCCTCGTAGGCGCGGGACAGGCCGGCGGAGCGCACCGCGCCCCCGGAGGTCGGCACCACCAGGTCGGTGATCTCCTGGCTGCGCGCGCTGGCCTGACCGAAGTTGAGCACGGTGTAGCCCTCGGCGGCGGTGACCTTGCCGCCGGGCGCGACGGTGACCTGGCCGGCGTCGAGCTGGCGCAGCCCCCCGCTGTCGCCGGCGGAGACCACGCCGGTGGCCGGGTCGGAGACCAGGAAGACGAGCGGCCCGGTCGCCGGGTCGCCCTTGGTGGCGATCGACAGGGCGTACTCGGTGGAGCCGGGCACCTGCTTGACCGAGGCGGTCTGGATGGCGACGACGGCCTCGTCCTTGGTGCCGCGGTGACCGTCGCCGAAGTTCGTGAAGGCGGTGCTCGCCGTGTAGAGCACCGGGACCACCTGGAACGCGATCAGGAAGAGCGTGCCGGGGACCAGGTACTTCGCCGGGATGTGCCGCCGGGTCAGGTAGAGGTAGAACAGCCCGGCGGTGGTGGCGGCCAGGACTGCCAGCCCGATCCACTTCTCCGCCTCGACGAGCGGGAAGGCCGCCCAGATCGCGATCCCGGCGGTCAGGCCGAGCAGGATCACCTTGACGAGTAGACCGGTCGCGGTGATCGGCGCGTGGTGCCGCGCGGTGCGGGACGGGCGCGGGAGCCCGGAGCCGACGGGCTCCCGGCCCGGGTCCTGTGTGGCAGGTCCCGGGCCGGACAGCGACGTGCTCATTACTTGATCTGGCCGGAGATGGTCTTGCCGGCCGCGGTGATCGTCTTGGTCGGGTCGGCGCCGCCGATGATGGCGGCCTCGGCCTTACCGAACGGGTCCCAGATGGTGGCCATGGCGGGGATCGCCGGGAGCACCTGACCGTTCTTGCCGGCCTCCTGGAACTTGGCCAGGTCCGGGTCGGTGCCCTTGACCTGGTCCAGCGCGGCGGTCAGCGCCGGCGGACGGGGCTCGGCGTTGTAGAGCGCCACGGCCAGCTCGGGGGTGGTGACGTGGTTGGCCACGAACTCCTGGGCCAGGGCCTTGTTCTTGCCCTTCGACGCCACGTAGAACGCCTGGACGCCCACGAACGGCTGGGCCTCCTTGCCACCGGCGAAGCCGGGGACCGGGGAGATGTCGTACTTGATGTTGGCCTTCTTGGCGTCCGCGACGGCCCACGGGCCGGAGACCAGGAAGGCGCACTTCTTGCCGGTGAAGGTGGCGATCGAGTTCTCGGGGGTGATGGAACGCTTGAGCGCGCCCTCGCCCTTCTCACCGAGCGCGGCGATCTTCTTGAACGCCTCGATCGACTCCGGCTTGCCGACGCCCAGGTCCTTCGGGTCGTAGTCGCCGTTGGCGGCGGTGCCGAAGAGGTACCCGCCACCGGAGGTGTAGAGCGGGTAGATGTGGTACGCGTCGCCGTTCTGGCCGGACTGGAGGCAGAGGATCTCGCTGGCCTTCTTCTCGGCCTTGAGCTTCTTGCCGGCGGCGACCAGGTCCTCGATCGTCTTCGGCGCCTCGGGGGCCAGCTCGGTGTTGCGGATCAGCGCCAGGTTCTCCATGGCGTAGGGCACGCCGTAGAGCTGGCCGTTGAAGGTCACGGCCTTGACGGCGGTCTCGTTGAAGCCGCTCTTCTGCTCGGCGGCGAGCTGCACCGGGTCGATGGCGCCGTTCTGGACGAGGTTGCCGATCCAGTCGTGCGCGCCGACCACGACGTCCGGGCCGCTGCCCTGCTGCGAGGCGGTGACGAAGTTGGTCTGGAGGTCCTTGGAGACGGCCTGGACCTCGACCGTGACGCCGTTCTCCTGGCCGAACTTCTCGGCGAACGGCTTGAGGGCGGCGGTGCGCTTGTCGTCGGCCCAGATCACCAGCTTGCCGCCGGCGGCGGCCTTGGTGGATTCCTTCGCGGCCGGCTCGTCGCTGCTGTCGCTGCCGCAGCCGGAGGCGGCGAGCGCCAGGCCGAGGACGGCGACCACACCCGCGGTACGGATGCGCATCGGTACTCCTGTCGTCATGGCGGCCCGCCGGGGGAAGGGCGACCCGCCTGGAAACCTCTGTAAGTTTCTTGCCAAACCGGCGCCCGATGTGCTGCGCCGCTGCTCTCGCGTGTTGCGGGGACGTTAGCAAGGGGTTTCAGAGAATGGAAGGGCTTGCAGGAGTGTACGCAAGATCTTGCTCGTGAGCTAAAGTGCCGGCCATGCGCGCTCGACTGTCCGACATCGCCCAGCAGGCCGAAGTCAGCGAGGCCACGGTGTCGCGGGTGCTCAACGACCGCCCGGGCGTGGCCCCCGAGACCCGGCAGGCCGTCCTGACCGCCCTCGACGTGCTCGGCTACGAGCGCCCCGCCCGGCTGCGCAAGCGCAGCGCCGGCCTGGTGGGCCTGGTGGTGCCCGAACTGGACAACCCGATCTTCCCCGCCTTCGCCCAGGTGATCGAGTCGACGCTGGCGCAGAGCGGGTTCACCCCGGTGCTGTGCACGCAGACGCCGGGCGGAGTCACCGAGGACGAGTACGTCGAGATGCTGCTGGACCGGCAGGTCTCCGGGATCGTCTTCGTCTCCGGCCTGCACGCCGACACCGCCGCCAACCACGACAGGTACCGCGCCCTGATCGCCCGTCCGCTGCCCATCGTCATGATCAACGGGTACGCGCCGGGCATCCCCGCCCCCTTCGTCTCCTGCGACGACGGCGAGGCCACCGAACTGGCCGTGGCCCACCTGGTGGCGTTCGGGCACCGCCGCATCGGCCTGATCACCGGCCCGGACCGGTTCGTGCCGGTGCAGCGGCGGGTGGCCGGCTTCCGGGCCGCGATGGGCCGGCTGGCCGGCGCGGCCGAGGCGGACCTCGGCGAGCTGGCCGAGCTCTCCCTGTTCGGTGTGGAGGGTGGCGAGGCGGCCGCCGCACGACTGCTGGACCGGGGCGTCACCGGCATCGTCTGCGGCTCGGACCTGATGGCGCTCGGCGCGATCCGGGCCGCCCGGCAGCGCGGCCTGTCCGTGCCGACCGACCTCTCGGTGGTCGGCTACGACGACTCCCCGCTGATGGCCTTCACGGACCCGCCGCTGACCACCATGCGCCAGCCGGTGGCCGCGATGGCGGTCGCCGCCGTCCGGGCCCTGGTCGACGAGATCAACGGGCACGCCGCCCCGCACTCGGAGTACGTGTTCCGGCCCGAGCTGGTGGTGCGCGGCTCCACCGCGGTTGCCCCGGCCGGCGGCACCCGTCCGGCCAGCGGCGGCGCCCCGGGCCGCCAGCGCCCCGCACCGCCCGCGCTCGCCGTCCCCGCCTGACCGCCCGCTGCGGCTGCCGCCCCGCCCGGGACCCGGCGGACCGGCCGTGGGCGCTCGCGCGGGGCGTGACCGGGGCCATCCCTTGCGCAAGAAATGCTTGACTCTTGCAGCACCCGGGCGGCATCCTGCTCAGACCGCGCCTTCCACCCGCACCGCGCCGGGTGTGCTTGTCCCGCGCGTCACAGAACGGGGAAACCGCCTCCGATGACCGTCAGCAACCCCACGCCGCTGACCGCCGACGACGACTGGTGGCGTTCCGCGGTCGTCTACCAGGTCTACGTCCGCAGCTTCGCCGACTCCAACGGCGACGGGATCGGCGACCTGCAGGGCATCCGCGAGCGCCTGCCGTACCTGCGCGAACTCGGCGTGGACGCGCTCTGGCTGACCCCCTTCTACACCTCCCCGATGGTCGACGGCGGCTACGACGTCGCCGACTACCGCGACGTCGACCCGATGTTCGGCACCCTCGCCGACTTCGACGCGATGATCACCGACGCGCACGCGCTCGGCCTGCGGATCATCGTCGACCTGGTGCCCAACCACACCTCCGACCGGCACCCGTGGTTCCAGGCCGCCCTGGCCGCCGGCCCGGGCTCCGCCGAGCGCGAACGCTACCTCTTCGCCGACGGCAGGGGCGCGGACGGCGAGCTGCCCCCGAACGACTGGGAGAGCATCTTCGGCGGCCCCGCCTGGACGCGGGTGGACGACGGCCAGTGGTACCTGCACCTGTTCGACCCGGCCCAGCCGGACCTGAACTGGCGCCACCCCGAGGTCCGCGCCGAGTTCGAGGACATCCTGCGCTTCTGGCTGGACCGGGGCGTGGACGGCTTCCGGATCGACGTGGCGCACGGCATGATCAAGGCCGAGGGCCTGCCCGACGTCGGCTTCAGCACGATGACCACGGGGCAGCGCCAGGTGGAGCTGCTCGGCAAGGGCCGGCTCCCCTACTTCGACCAGGACGAGGTGCACGAGATCTACCGCGCCTGGCGGCCGATCCTGGACAGCTACCCCGGCGGCCGGATGGCCGTCGCCGAGGCGTGGGCCGAGACCCCGCAGCGGCTGGCCCGCTACATCGGCCCGGACGAGCTGCACCAGGCGTTCAGCTTCGACTTCCTCGACGCGACGTGGTCGGCCGAATCGTTCCGCAAGGTGATCGACACCGCGCTCGCCGAGTCGGCCATCGTCGGCGCGCCGACGACCTGGGTGCTCTCGAACCACGACAAGCAGCGGCACGTCACCCGCTACGGCGACGGCGCCGAGGGGCTGCGCCGGGCGCGGGCCGCCACCCTGCTGATGCTCGCCCTGCCCGGCTGTGCCTACGTCTACCAGGGCGAGGAGCTGGGCCTGCCGGAGGTGCTCGACCTGCCGGACGAGCTGCGCCAGGACCCGGCGTTCCTGCGCACCGGCGAAAGCCGGGACGGCTGCCGGGTGCCGATCCCGTGGAGCGGCGAGCTGGCCCCGTACGGCTTCGGGCCGGAGGGCAGCGAGCTGAGCTGGCTGCCGGCCCCGGCGACCTGGCGCGCCCTCTCGGTCGCCGCCCAGGCCGGCGTGCCCGGCTCGACGCTGGAGCTCTACCGCACCGCCCTGCGGATCCGTCACGCGCACCCGGCGCTGGCCGCCGACGCGGGCGGGGTCACCTGGCTGGAGACCGGGCCGGGCGTGCTCGCCTTCAGCCGCGCCGCCGGCGACACCGTGCTGACCTGCGTGGTCAACATCAGCGGTGCCCCGGCCCTGATCGACGGGTACGGCGAGCCGATCGCCGCCAGCGAGGCGCTCACCGGCCAGGGCACGGGTCACCTGCTCCCGGTCGACGCGGCCGCCTGGTTCGAACGGCGCTGAGCGGGTAACCCGTCATCGACCTGGTCGTCCGTTGTGCCCCGCGCCGACGGGCGGCTGGGCCACCGACCCCTTGTGGTGGGGGGTGAGGTGGCGCCGGCGCCTCGTGGAGTCCGCTCCCCGGGGCGCCGGCGTCCATCCTGGACAGGTGCGCCCGGGTCCCTGCCGATCGGCTCAGGCGGCGCCGCCGGTGAGCTTCGCGGCGATACGGCTGAAGCCGGCCCGCAGCTCGGCCTCGCTGGGCGGGGCGAGCGGCTCGGTGCGGTGCTCCTCCGCAGCCGTCGCCTCGAGTTCCTCGTCGATGGTGTCCTCGAAGTCGCCGTAGAGGTCGGCCTCCTCGATCCGGGCCGACTCGTCCTCGGCGGCGACCTGCGCGGCGGCGATCTCGCCCCGGATCTCCTCCGCCGACACCGCCGGCAGCAGCGGCTCGACCACCGCCATCAGCTGCTCCTCGGCGACCACCGCCTCGGCCAGCGCGAGGGCGTGCGGTCGCTCGTAGGGGCCGCAGACCACCGGCTCCCACTCGTCGGCGTCGCCGAGCGGGCCGAAGGTGATGATCCACGGCAGGCCGAGCATCGGGGAGTCTTCCGGCAGGTCCAGTGTCACGAGTGCGCCCACGCGCCCATCATCGTCCGTCCCACCGGAAACGCGGGTGGCATTCGGCTCAATCGCCGTCACCGTGACGGTCCGATCCTCGTCCGCGCGGCCACCCGCCCCCGCCGTCGCGCCGTCAGCCCGGCCGCGCCGCGTCCAGGGCCGCGCGGACCAGGGCGAGCGCCGCCGGCGGCGGCACCCCCAACCGGGCGGCCTCGGCGGCGTAGTCGGCCGCCACCCGCTGCAACCGGTCCAGCGCGTCATCGCGGCCGGGGGCGACGAAGGTGCCGTGCCGGCCCCGGGTCTCCAGCAGGCCGGCCGCCTCCAGCTCCCGGTAGGCCCGGGCCACCGTGTTGACCGCCAGCCCGAGGTCCGCCGCGAACTGCCGCACCGTCGGCAGCCGGGTGCCGACCGCCAGCCGGCCCGTCCCGATCAGCTCCGCGAGCTGCCCGCGCACCTGCTCGTACGGCGGCACCGCCGAGCCCGCGTCGACCGAGATCCGCACGCCCGCTCCCCCGTTCATCCGGCCCCGCCGGGGGCGCCGGGATCCATGTCCGCGTCGAGGTCGGCCGGCGGTGGGCCCTCCGCCAGGTCCACCACCCGGCCGCGCCGGCTCGTCGCGGCGAGCGCCGCGCCGAAGAGCACCAGCTGGTTGAGCAGGTAGAGGTAGAGCAGCAGCCCCACCGCCCCCGCCACCACCGTGTACGCCGGATTGCGCTCGGTGCGCACGACGTAGTAGCGCCCGACGGTGTTCAGCAGCGTGATGCCGACCGCGACGAGCAGCACCACCGGGCGCAGCCGGACCCGGCTCATCCGCAGCCTCGGCACCGCCACCAGCAGCAGGGTGGCCAGCACCGCGTTGACCAGCACGCTGAGCACCGCGCTGACCGTGGTCAGGCCGACCGAGCCGGTGCTGCGCAGCAGGAAGCGCAGCAGCGACTCCAGCGCGTCCACCGCCGCCACCGAGACGCCGAGCAGCACGAAGACGACGAGCAGCACGCCCAGGTCGACCAGGCGGCGCACCACCAGGTTGCCGGGCTGCTGGTTGAGCCCGTACATCAGCCGCTGCGAGGAGCGGATGGCCTCCACCCAGCCGATGCCGGTCAGGACGAGGATGACCAGGCCGACCACCCCGACCGTGCCGCTGCTGTCGGCGATCTGCACCGGGTCGAGGAACGGCAGGTTCTCCCGCAGGAATTCGGCGGCGGCGGCGCTGACCTCGTCGTTGTCCTCCAGGATGGCCCCGAAGATCGAGTACGCGACCAGCGCGAGCGCGAACACCGCGAAGAAGCCGTAGTAGGCGATCGCCGCGGCCAGCCGCCCGCCCAGCACCTCGGCGTAGAGCACGCCGGCCCGCCACAGGTGGTCGACGGCACCGGACCGGCGGCGCGCGGCGCTGATCCGGCGGTCCACGCCCGCCTCGATGCGGCCCCACACGTTCACGCCGTCATCCTCGCCGATCCATCGCCGTCACGGGGGCAACCTGCCGCCGGCCCTCGCCGGCCCGGCGCGTCGCCCGGTCGGCGTCGTCGCCCCGGCCGCCCGACGCGCCGGCCGGACGGGGTCAGCCGCCCAGCCGGAAGTCCCGGCGCGGCTGCCACCGGGTCTGCCCGCTGTGCGAGAAGAGGGTGAACGCCTCCACCTCGAACATCGCGGAGAAGTCGGCCAGGTCCTCGTACGCCTTGTCCAGCGCCTCCGGCGCGACGTCCTGCGCCACGGTGACGTGCGGGTGGTACGGGAAGCGCGCCTCGCGGCGCAGCTCCGGGGCGGCGCTGATCGCGGCGGCGAGCAGCTCGCACTCGCTGATCCCGGCGGCCACCGCCACGAAGACCACCTGGGTCACCGGCCGGAACGTGCCGGTGCCCCGCAGGTGCAGCGTGAACGGCAGGTGGGCGGCGGCGACCGCGGTGAGGTGCCGCTCCACCGCCGGCAGCGCCGCCACCGGGATCTCGGTCGGCCCGAGCAGGGTCACGTGCGCGGGCACGACCTGGGGGTCGCCGGCCTCGACCCGGCGTCGGGTGAGTGTGCCGCCCCACGGCTCCGGGATGTCCACCGCGATGCCGATCTGGATGGTGTCACCGGCGTCCGGCGCCCCGTCCCTGCGATCCACGCTCCGCGCCATCCCTCCGGCCACCGACCTGTCCACCCTCACCCGTCGCGCCGCGGCGCTACTCGCCGCGCACCGGCGGGAAGAAACCCACCCGCTCGTACGCGGCCCGCAGCGTCGCCGCGGCGACCACGCGGGCCTTCTCCGCGCCGGCGGCGAGCAGCTTGTCCAGCTGCGCCGGGTCGTCGAGGTAGGTCCGGGTGCGCTCCTGGATCGGCGTGACGAACTCCCGCACCACCTCGGCGAGGTCCTTCTTCAGGTCGCCGTAGCCCTTGCCGGCGTACGCGGCCACCAGGTCGTCGATGCTCCGCCCGGTCAGGGCGGAGTAGATGGTGAGCAGGTTGGAGACGCCCGGCTTGGTCTCGGCGTCGAAGACGATCTCCCGGCCGGTGTCGGTGACCGCCGAGCGGATCTTCTTGGCCGAGCGGGCCGGGTCCTCCAGCAGGTCGATGATGCCGGCGGGCGAGGACGACGACTTCGACATCTTCGCCGTCGGGTCCTGCAGGTCGGTGATCTTCGCGGTGTCCTTGACGATGTGCGGCGCGGGCACGGTGAAGGTCTGCCCGAACAGCGAGTTGAACCGCTGGGCCAGGTCGCGGGAGAGCTCCAGGTGCTGGCGCTGGTCCTCGCCCACCGGCACGGCGTGGGCCTGGTAGAGCAGGATGTCGGCGGCCTGGAGGATCGGGTAGGTGAACAGGCCGACGCTGGCCCGCTCGCCGCCCTGCTTCTGCGACTTGTCCTTGAACTGGGTCATCCGGCTCGCCTCGCCGAACCCGGTGATGCAGCCCAGGACCCAGGCGAGCATCGGGTGCTCGGGCACCTGCGACTGCACGAACAGCGTGCTGCGCTCCGGGTCGAGGCCCACGGCGAACAACTGCGCGGCGGCCAGCCGGGAACGCTGCGTGAGCACCTTCGGGTCGTGGCCGGCGGTGATCGCGTGCAGGTCGACCACGCAGTAGTAGGCGTCGTGGGTGTCCTGCAGGGCCACCCAGTGCCGCACCGCGCCCAGGTAGTTGCCGAGGTGGAACGAGTCGGCCGTCGGCTGGATGCCGGAGAAGACGCGGGGGCGGGCGGGAACGTCGGACATGCCGGCAATTCTGTCAGCAACGCCTGGCGTACGTCATGACGGGCCGGCGGGTCGGCTCGGACCCACCGGCGCCGGAGCGGTGACCTCGCGCCGGGGTTCCGGCACGCGCACGGCGGAGACGGTGAGCCGGGCCACGCGGCGACCCTCCAGCGTGTGTACCCGCAGCAGCCAGCCGCCGGGCGGGTCGTCGGCTGCCGGGCCGCCGGCGCCGGCCGGGCCGCCGGCCACCGGCACCTCGTCGCCGGCGACCGGGAGCCGGCCGAGCGCCGCCATCACGAAGCCGCCCACCGTCTCGTACGGCCCCGGGGGCAGGGTCACCCCGGTGCGCTCGGCGAAGTCGGCGAGGTTGAGCCGGCCGTCCACCACGGCGGGCAGGCCGGCGTGCACCGGGTCGGGGGCGGTGTCGTACTCGTCGTGGATCTCCCCGATCAGCTCCTCGATCAGGTCCTCGAGGGTGACGATGCCGGCGGTGCCGCCGTACTCGTCGACCACCACGGCGAGGTGGTGGCGCTCCCGGCGCATCTCGCTGAGCGCGGCGAGCACCCGCTTGCTGCCGGGCAGCCGCTTCACCTCCCGGGTCAGCTCGCCGACGGTGGTGCAGGGGTCGAGGTCGGGGCGCAGCAGCACGTCGCGCAGGTGCACGAAGCCGACCACGTCGTCGTGGGTGCCGTCGACGACCGGGTAGCGGGTGTGCGTCTCGGCCCGGACCAGCCGCTCCGCCTCGGCGATGGTCAGCCGGGCGGAGAGGAAGACCACCTCGGTGCGGGGCATCATCACCTCGCGGACCAGGCTCGCGCCGGCGACCAGCACCTCGTCGATGATCCGGCGCTCGACCGGGTCGAGCAGGGTGTTGGCGGCGACCAGGTCACGCAGCTCCGCCTCGCTGATCCGCTCCCGACCGGCCGCGGGGCTGGCGCCGAGCAGGGCCGTCACCGCGCGGGTGGCGCCGTCGGCGGCGCGGACCACGATCCGGGCGACGGCCCGGGCCAGCGGGCCCGGCTCGCGGCGCGGTCGCGTCCGGGCGCGTCGACGCGGCCCGGGACCATCCGCTTCCCGCATGACAGTGATGGTAGACAGCGCCGGGCCGCCGGGGGCTTCATGTTCACCTCTGTTCGAACATGGGAGATTGTGGTGGAATGGCGGGGCGTCGACGGAGCGCGGAAGCACGGCGACCGGCCGTAGGGTGATCACGACATGGCCGCGACGCGGACGGCCGGGCGGGAGGAGACCGACGTGAAACTGCTCGTCACCGGCGGCGCCGGCTTCATCGGCAGCGTGGTGACCCGGATGCTGCTCGACGCCGGCCACCAGGTGGTCGTCCTCGACGACCTGCGCACCGGCCACCGGGAGGCGCTCGCCCCCGACGCCACCCACGTCGACGCCGGCCTCCACGACGCCGCGCGGGTGCTCACCCCGGAGGCGGGCTTCGACGGGGTGCTGCACTTCGCCGCCCTCATCGCCGCCGGCGAGTCGATGGTGAAGCCGGAGCTCTACTGGCACACCAACACCGTCGGCTCGCTCGCCCTGATCGACGCCGTCCGGGCCGCACGCGTGCCCCGGCTGGTCTTCTCCTCCACCGCCGCCGTCTACGGCAACCCCACCGAGCTGCCGATCCCGGAGAGCGCGGTCAAGGCCCCCACCAACACCTACGGAGCCACCAAGCTCGCCGTCGACATGGCGCTCACCTCCGAGGCGGTCGCGCACGGCCTGGCCGCCGTGTCGCTGCGCTACTTCAACGTGGCCGGGGCGCACCTCGACGGCGACGTCGCGCTCGGCGAGCGGCACGACCCGGAGACCCACCTGATCCCGATCGCGCTGGAGGTGGCCGCCGGGCGCCGGGAGAAGCTCCAGCTCTTCGGCGACGACTACCCCACCGTCGACGGCACCTGCGTGCGCGACTACATCCACGTCGCCGACCTGGCCCGCGCCCACCTGCTCGCGCTCGACGCGGCGACCGCCGGCCAGCACCGGATCTACAACCTGGGCAACGGCAACGGCTTCACCAACCGCCAGGTCGTCGACGTGGTCCGCGAGGTCACCGGGCACCCGGTGCCCGTCGAGGTGGCCCCGCGCCGCGAGGGCGACCCCGCCGAGCTGGTCGCCTCGTCCGCGCTGGCCCGCGAGGAGCTGGGTTGGGTGCCGCAGAAGCCGACCCTGCACGACATGGTGGGCGACGCCTGGGCCTTCTACCGCACCCACCTCGTGGCGCCGCGGTGACCGACGACGTCGCGGCGCGCGCCGCCGCCGGCTTCCGTTCGGCGTACGCCGAGCCGCCCGCCGGCCGCTGGACGGCGCCCGGCCGGGCCAACCTGATCGGCGAGCACACCGACTACAACGACGGCTTCGTGCTGCCCTTCGCCCTGCCGCTGCGCACGGTCGTCGCCGCCGCGCCGCAGCCCGGCGAGTGCTGGACGGTCTGGTCCGAGCTGTCCGGCGAGACGATCGCCTTCGACGCCGACGAGGTCGCCGGGCCGGGCCGGGTCACCGGCTGGGGCGCGTACGTGGCCGGGGTGGTCTGGGCGCTGCGGGAGGCGGGGCACGCCGTGCCCGGCGCCCGGCTGGCGATCGCCTCCGACGTGCCGCTGGGCTCGGGGCTCTCCTCCTCGGCGGCGCTGGAGGCCGCCGTGCTGGCCGCCCTGGTCGACCTGGGCGGGCTGGACCTGCCCGCCGACCGGCAGCCCCGGCTGGCCCAGCGCGCCGAGAACGGCTACGTCGGCGCGCCGACCGGGATCATGGACCAGTCGGCGGTGATCCGCTGCCGCGCCGGGCACGCGCTCTTCCTGGACTGCCGCGACGAGTCCGTCGAGCACATCCCGTTCGACCTGGACGCGGCCGGCCTAGCCGTGCTGGTGGTCGACAGCCGGGCCCCGCACCGGCACGCCGACGGCGAGTACGCCGCCCGCCGCAGGTCCTGCGAGGCGGCGGCCGGGCTGCTCGGCGTCGCGGCGCTGCGGGACGTACCCACCGACGGGCTGGCCGACGCGCTGGCCCGGCTCGACGACGCCGAGACCCGCCGCCGGGTGCGGCACGTGGTGACCGAGGACCAGCGGGTGCTCGACACCGTCGCCCTGCTGCGCGCCGGCAAGGTACGCGAGATCGGCCCGCTGCTGACCGCCTCGCACGCCTCGATGCGCGACGACTTCGAGATCACGGTGCCGGAGGTCGACACGGCGGTCGAGGCGGCCCTGTCGGCCGGTGCCCTGGGGGCACGGATGACCGGCGGCGGCTTCGGCGGCTGCGTCCTCGCCCTGGTCGACGCGGAGCGCGCCGACACGGTCGCCGCCGCCGTCACGACCGCGTACGCCGAACGCGGCTTCGCCGCGCCCGGCCACGTCACCGCCCTGCCCGGGGCGGGAGCGACCCGGCTGGACTGACTGCGCGGCTCGACCATCCGGTCAGGACGGTCGGTAGGGTGTGGCATCGACCGGATCGTGCCGGAACGCCGCCGCCGAACTTCATCGGGGTGCTCAGGCTGTCACCCACGGGAGGCGACGTGAGCGATGCCGGAACGGTCGCGCAGGAGCGCGCCCAGGCGCTGAGCCGCGTCGGACGGCACGCCGAGGCGGCTCAGGTGCTGCGCGGCGCGCTGGCCGAGCAACCCCAGCACGCCGGGTTGCTGCTCCACCTGGCCCGCTGTCACCGGTCGACTGGCCAGCTGGCGGAGGCCATGCGCCTGGTGGACCAGGCCCTCGGCGTCGCCCGCGCCCAGGAGCACCTGCTCGCGGAGAAGGCCCGGATCCTGCTGGCGGCCGGGCACCCCGGCCACGCGGCGGCCGCCGCCCGACGCGCCCTGGAGTTGGCGCCGCGGTCCTGGGAGGCCCACGCGCTGCTCGCGGAGGCACTGCTGACCCTCGGCAACCCCACCCGCGTCGTGGTCGCCCGCCGGCACGCCGACACCGCGCGGGAGATCCGCCACGACATCCCCGACATCCACCTGCTGGACGCCCGGATCCACCTGCGGATGGGCCGGCTCCGGGCGGCCCGGGAGGCCTGCCGGCAGGCCCTCGTCCTGGACCCGGCGTACGAGCCGGCCCTGGCCCTGCTGGCGCGGATGGACGCGTCGCGGGACCGGGTCGGCCGGGCCGCCCGGGGGTTCACCGACGCCCTGGCCGCCAACCCGCACGCGCGGGGGGCCGCCGCGGCGCACGAGGCCGTCGCGGTGGCCCTGTGCTGGCGCCTGTTCGACGCGGCGGCGCTGGCCGGCATCGGCCACTGGGCGCTCTTCGCGCTGGTCGACAGCGGGCGGGCCGGGCGGCTCGCCGCCGCCCTGGCGCTCCTGGCGGTCGTCGCCGGGTCGGCCCTGCCGGTGTGGCGGCGGCAGCCGCCGGCGCTCCGCCTCCAACTGCGCCGCCAGCTCGGCTCGACGTCCGTCCTGCTCTGTCTGGCGCTCACCGCGACGGCACTCGGCGGGCTGGTGGTCAGCGGCCTCGCCCCGGCGAGGGACACCCCTGCCGGCGGGCTGGCCGCGCTGCTGCTGATGCCGGCCGGCGCTGTCTTCGCCTTCCGCGCCTGGCGGCAGCTCACGCGCCGGGCCGTCCCGGTGGTCCGCTGGATCGGCTACCGGATCTGGACGCGCCTCGTGGCCCGCGCGGCCGCGCGGGCCACGGTCGCCGGCACGGCCAGCCCGGCGGAGGGCACGGCCGACCCGGCGGCCGGCGTGGTCAGCGCGGCGGACGACGGGCGGGCGTCGGCGCCCGCCCGCCGATGAGGCTCACTGCGCCTCGACGATCATCCCCGCGCCGACCGTACGGTTGGTGGTCTCGTCGATGATGACGAACCCGCCGGTGGTGCGGTTGCGCCGGTACTCGTCCGCGAGCAGCGGCACGGTGGTGCGCAGCCGCACCCGGCCGATCTCGTTGAGCCGCAGCTCGCCGGCCGAGTCGTCCCGGTGCAGCGAGTTGATGTCCAGCCGGTAGTGCAGGCCGCGCACGATGGCCCGCGCCGAGCGGGTCGTGTGCTTGACGGCGTACCTGCCGCCGACCTGGAGCGGGCGGGTCTCGTCCAGCCAGCAGACCATCGCCTCGATGTCCTGGGCCACCGCCGGGGCGTTGTTCGGCCGGCAGATCATGTCGCCCCGCGAAATGTCGATCTCGTCCTCGAGGCGTACGGTCACCGACATCGGCGGGAACGCCTCCGCGACCGGCCCGTCGGCGGTCTCCACGGCGGAGATCCGGCTGGTGAAGCCGGACGGCAGCACCATCACCTCGTCACCCGGCTTGAGCACGCCGGAGGCGACCTGACCGGCGTAGCCCCGGTAGTCGGTCACGGTGGTGGACTGCGGCCGGATCACGTACTGCACGGGGAACCGGACGTCGACCAGGTTGCGGTCGCTGGCGATGTGCACCCGCTCCAGGTGGTGCAGCAGCGACGGCCCCTCGTACCAGGGCATGTTCTCCGACCGGCTGACGATGTTGTCGCCCTTGAGCGCGGAGATCGGCACCACGGTCAGGTCGGGGGCGTCGAGCTTCGCGGCGAACGCCGTGAACTCGTCCGCGATCCGCTCGAAGACCTCCTGCGAGTAGTCGACCAGGTCCATCTTGTTGACGCAGAGGACCAGGTGCGGCACCCGCAGCAGCGAGCAGAGGAACGCGTGCCGGCGGGACTGCTCGACCAGGCCCTTGCGGGCGTCCACCAGGATCAGCGCCAGGTCGGCCGTCGACGCCCCGGTGACCATGTTGCGGGTGTACTGGATGTGCCCGGGGGTGTCGGCGATGATGAACTTCCGCCGCGGCGTGGCGAAGTAGCGGTACGCCACGTCGATGGTGATGCCCTGCTCCCGCTCGGCCCGCAGTCCGTCGGTGAGCAGCGCCAGGTTGGTGTACTCGTCGCCCCGCGCCGCGCTGACCGCCTCCACGGCGGCGAGCTGGTCGGTGAAGAGCGACTTGGTGTCGTACAGCAGCCGCCCGATCAGGGTCGACTTGCCGTCGTCCACGCTGCCGGCGGTCGCGAAGCGCAGCAGGTCCATGGGGCGACCGGCCGTCTCGGTGGTCGCCTGCGCGACGGTCTCGGTGGTCATCAGAAGTAGCCCTCCCGCTTGCGGTCCTCCATGGCGGCCTCGCTGACCCGGTCGTCGCCGCGGGTCGCGCCACGCTCGGTGATCCGGGTGGCGGCGACCTCCTCGATGACCTTCTCCACGGTGTCGGCGTCGGAGCGGACGGCCGCGGTGCAGGACGCGTCGCCCACCGTCCGGTAGCGCACCCGCGCCTTGAACCGCTCCTCGCCCGCCCGGGGGCGGAAGAACTCGTTGACCGCGTAGAGCATCCCGTCCCGCTCGATCACCTCGCGCTCGTGCGCGTAGTAGATCGACGGCAGGGCGATCCGCTCGCGGGCGATGTAGTGCCACACGTCCAGCTCGGTCCAGTTGGACAGCGGGAAGACCCGGATCGACTCGCCCGGGTGGTGGCGGCCGTTGTAGAGCGCCCACAGCTCGGGACGCTGGTTCTTCGGGTCCCACTGGCCGAACTCGTCGCGGAAGCTGAACACCCGCTCCTTGGCGCGGGCCTTCTCCTCGTCGCGGCGGGCGCCGCCGAAGAGCGCGTCGAAGCGGTGCTTCTCCACCGCCTCCAGCAGCACCGGGGTCTGGATCCGGTTGCGCATCCCGTCGGCCGACTCGCGGACCAGGCCGCTGGCCAGGGCCTCCGGCACGCTCGCCACCACCAGTTGCAGCCCCAGCTCCGCGACCCGCTGGTCCCGGTATTCGAGGACCTCCGGGAAGTTGTGGCCGGTGTCCACGTGCATCACCGGGAACGGGATGTTGGCCGGGGCGAACGCCTTCTGGGCCAGCCGGAGCATGACGATCGAGTCCTTGCCGCCGGAGAAGAGCAGCACCGGCCGCTCCATCTCGGCGACCACCTCGCGCATCACGAAGATGCTCTCGGCCTCCAGCGCGTCGAGGTGGGACACCTGGTAGGCGGCGGGGGCGGTCATGACACGGGCTCGCTTCGGTCGAATCCGCTCATCTGATTCCAGACCTTTCCGGTCGGGTATGCCAAGAAGTGCCGCTCAGGCTACCCGGAATGACGCTGCAGCGCTGCAAGCAACCGACTGGCGAGATCCTTGCGACAGACCAGCAGGTCCGGCAGACGCGGATCCGCCTCGTTGTATTTCAGCGCAGAACCGTCGATCCGGGAAGCGTGCAGTCCGGTGGCCGTCGCCACAGCCACCGGCGCCGCCGAATCCCACTCGTACTGCCCGCCCGCGTGGATGTAGGCGTCCACCTCACCGGTCACCACCGCGGCGATCTTGGCCCCGGCCGAGCCCATCGGCACCAGGTGCGCCCCGACGTCCTCCGCCAGGTCGGTCAGGAACACCGGCGGCCGGCTCCGGCTCGCCGCCAGGCGGATCGTCCGCCCGCCGGGCGCGGTCGCCGCCTCCACCATCATCGGCGGGTACGCCGGCGGATAGTCGGTGCCCAGCAACCGCTGCTGCGCCGGCAGCGCGACCGCGCCCGCGACCAGGCCGTGCGGCGTCGGCGCGGCCCGCGACCAGAGCGCCACATGCACCGCCCAGTCCGAACGCCCCTCCTCGGCGAACTCCCGGGTGCCGTCCAGCGGGTCGACGATCCACACCCGGTCGGCGGTCAGCCGGGACACCGCCCCGGCGTTCACCTCCGCCGCCCAGGCCAGCCGCGACCCCTCGTCCTCCTCGGAGAGGACCGCGTCGCCCGGCCGCCACTTCGCCAACTCGGTGCGGATCAGGTCGTGCGAGACCTTGTCGCCCGCGGCTTTCAACGCCCCCGCGTCGGCGAAACCCATCTCGGACCGCAGGCGGACCAGCGCCACACTGGCCCGCGCCGCCAGCCACCGGGCGAACGCGCCGTCGATCATCGGAGGACTGCCCATGATTCCCGCTCCCGTCGCCTCGCCACGCTCCGCGCCGGCACGCCGAGCCGCGTCGCCGGTGCGCCACGCCGAAAGGCGAAGACTACCGGCTCACCGCGGGCGATCCGGCGCTCACACCCCGTGGTAGAGATTCTGCGTCGGCTCCACGCCCCTGGTGATCACCGACTCCACCACGTCCGCCGCCCGGTCCACCAGGAACTCCAGTTCCTTACGCTCGGCCGCACTGAAATCCGACAGTACGTAGTCCGCCGGATCCTGCCGTCCCGGCGGCCGGCCGATGCCGAACCGCACCCGGACGTACTCCTTCGTGCCCAGCGACTTCGACATCGACCGCAGGCCGTTGTGCCCGCCCTCGCCGCCGCCGCACTTCACCCGCACCTGGCCGTAGCCGATGTCCAGCTCGTCGTGCACGGCGATCACCCGGCCAGGCGGCACCTTGTGGAACTGGGCCAGGCCGGTCACCGGCCCGCCGGAGAGGTTCATGTAGGTCAGCGGCTTCACCAGCACCAGCTTCGGCCCACCGAGCCCGAGCCGCCCCTCGGCGACCTCCGCCACCGCCCGCTTGTGCCGGCCGAACCTCGCGCCGAGCCGACCCGCCAGCAGGTCGGCCACCATGAAGCCGACGTTGTGCCGGTTGCCGGCGTACTCCCGACCGGGGTTGCCCAGGCCGACCACCAGCCACGGCCCCGCCTCGTCCGTCACGCCCCGCCCCTCCCGCTGCTCACCCTCACCCACCTGCCCGGGCACCGATACGCCGACAGGCGCCCCCGACCGTGCGGGGACGCCTGTGGCAACGATGCGGACCGATCAGGCCTCGGTCTTCGCCTCGGCGGTCTCCTCGCCCTCGGCGGCCGGAGCCTCGGCGCCCTCGGCGGTCTCCTCGCCGACCTCGGCCTCGGCCTCCTCGGCGGCCTCCTCGACCTCGGGGAGGGTGGCCTCGAGCTGCTCGGCGGTCGGCGCGGCGGTCACGGCGGCGACCGGCAGCTCCGGGTCGGCGACCAGCTCGACGCCGGCCGGCAGCTCCACGTCGCCGGCGGTGATCTGGGTGCCCGCCTCCAGGCCCTCGATCGACGCCTCCAGGTGGTCCGGCACCTTGGTGGCGTCGGCGGTCACCGAGAGGGTGTCGTGGTCGTGCACGATCAGCGTGTCCTTCGCGGCCTCACCGGTCAGCTGGACCGGGACCTCGACGGTGACCTTCTCGCCCCGGCGGACCAGCAGCAGGTCCACGTGCTCGAAGGTGTCCTTGATCGGGTCACGCTGGATCGCCTTCGGCAGCGCCAGCACCTGGGTGCCGTCGCTGACCTCGATCGCGAAGAGCTGGTTGGCGCCGCCCTTGCGGATCGCGGCCGCGAACTCACGGGCCGGCAGCGCGATGTGCTTGGGCTTCTCGCCGTGGCCGTACAGCACGGCGGGCACCTTGCCGGCCCGGCGGGTACGACGGGCACCACCCTTGCCGAACTCGGTACGGGGCTCGGCGCTGATCTTTACCTCGGACACGGGGAAACTCCTGATGCTTCGCTGCGGCGGCTTGTCGACTGGCGGTGCTGGGGCGAGGGGCTCGCTGGGGCTCATGCGTCGAGAACGACTGCCCGGAGCACCGCGTCGATGACGGTGCCTCCGTGCGGCGCTTGTCAGCGGCCCGCCGGGCACCCTCGCCGTGGCAACCGCACCAGTCTACCCGAGCTGATTCCGCGCTTTCCGGCAGTCCCCATATCACCGTTCCCGCCGGCCCGCAGGGCGACGCGGACGCCGGGCCGGGGCACCGCCCCCGCCCGGCTCACGCGCGTCGGGTGGTCAGCTCAGGCCACCGAAGAGGGTGGTCACCGAGCCGTCGTCGAACACCTCGCGGATCGCCCGCGCCAGCAGCGGCGCGATCGACAGCACCGTGAGCTTGTCGAGCTGCTTCTCCGGCGGCAGCGGCAGCGTGTTGGTCACCACGACCTCGCTGATCGGGCTGTTCTTCAGCCGCTCGGTCGCCGGGTCGGAGAGCAGGGCGTGGGTGGAGGCGACGATCACGTCGGCGGCGCCGGACTCCCGGAGGATGTCCGCCGCCTTGCAGATCGTGCCGCCCGTGTCGATCATGTCGTCGACGATCAGGCAGACCCGCCCCTCGACCTCGCCGACCACGCGGTTCGCCACCACCTGGTTCGGCTTCAACGGGTCCCGGGTCTTGTGGATGAAGGCCAGCGGGCAGCCGCCCAACCGGTCGGTCCACCGCTCCGCCACCCGCACCCGGCCCGAGTCCGGCGCGACCACCGTCATCGGGCGGCCCGCGTACTTGTGCTGGACGTACTCGGCCAGGATGTCCATCGCGAACAGGTGGTCGACCGGGCCGTCGAAGAAGCCCTGGATCTGCGCGGTGTGCAGGTCGACGGTGAGGATGCGGTTGGCCCCGGCTGTCTTCAACAGGTCGGCGATCAGGCGCGCCGAGATCGGCTCCCGGCCGCGGTGCTTCTTGTCCTGCCGGGCGTACGGGTAGAACGGCAGGACCACGGTGATCCGCTTGGCCGAACCGCGCTTCAGCGCGTCGATCATGATCAGGGTCTCCATGACCCAGGTGTTGACCCCGTGCGTCACGGACTGCACCACGAAGGCGTCCGAACCACGCACCGAGTCCTTGAACCGTACGAAGATCTCGCCGTTGGCGAACTCGTACGCGTCGGCCGGCGTCGGCGCGACGCCGAGCACCTCACCGATCTCCTTGGCCAACTCCGGAAAGCCACGTCCGGAAAAAAGCATCAGGCTCTTGCGGTTTTCGGCGACGATGCTGCCCATGGGCCCGTCTGCTCCCGTTGGTCGGTGGTACCCGGCACGGTGGTGGTGGGCCGGGGACTATTCGGTTGCAGTATCCCCCGCGCCGGACGCCGGGTTGACCGCCTCGGCATCCCCGTGGATTGCCTCACCTTCACTTGCCCCGAAAGCGCGCGCCGACGCATCCTCGTCGGCCCGACCAGCACCGCCGGCCCGCTGTGCCGCCTCGGCGGAGACCGTGCCGGCCCGCTTGCGGGCCACCCAACCGTCGATGCTGCGCTGCGGCGCCCGGGTCACCCCGAGCGCGCCGGGCGGCACGTCCTGGGTGATCGCGCTGCCCGCCGCCACGTACGCCCCCGCGCCCACCTCGACCGGCGCGATCAGGCTGGTGTCGCAGCCGATGAAGGCGGCCTCGCCGACCGTCGTGCGGTGCTTGTTCACCCCGTCGTAGTTCACGAAGATCGTCGCCGCGCCGATGTTGGCCTTCGCGCCGATCGTCGCGTCCCCCACGTACGACAGGTGCGGCACCTTCGCGCCCGCGCCCACCTCGGAGTTCTTCACCTCGACGAACGTGCCCACCTTGGCCTTCTCCGCCAGCCGGGCGTCCGGCCGCAGGTACGCGTACGGCCCGACGGTGGCGCCCGGACCGACCTCCGCGCCCACCGCGTGGCTGCGCAGCACGGTGGCGCCCGGGCCGACCACGGTGTCGATCAGCGTCACGTCCGGCCCCACGACCGCGCCGGTGCCGACCACCGTGCCGCCGCGCAGCTGGGTGTTCTGGTCGACCACCGCGTCCCGGTCCAGGGCGACCGTCACGTCGATCCACGTGGTGTCCGGGTCGAGCAGGCTGACCCCGGTCCGCATCCAGGCCTCGTTGACCCGGTCGCGCAGCAGGCGGCGCAGCGCGGCCAACTCGACCCGGTCGTTGCAGCCCAGCGTCTCGACATGGTCGGCAGCGACGTGCACCGCCACCGGCTCGCCGGCCGAGACCAGCAGGCCGAAGACGTCCGTCAGGTACTCCTCGCCCTGGTCGTTGTCGGTCGACAGCTTGCCGAGCGCGTCGCGCAGCCGGGCCGCGTCGAACGCGTAGATGCCGGCGTTGATCTCCCGGATCGCGCGCTGCGCCGGGGTGGCGTCCCGCTCCTCGACGATCTGCTCCAGCCGCCCGTCGGCGTCCCGCACGATCCGGCCCAGGCCGGTCGGGTCGGGCACCTCCGCGGCGAGCACGGTCGCCGCCGCGCCCGCGCCCTCGTGCGCCTCGACGAGCGCGGCCACCGTCTCCGGGCGGAGCAGCGGCACGTCGCCGTTGATCACGACCACGGTGCCCGTCGCGTCCGGCGCGGCGTCCAGGGCGATCCGGACGGCGTGCCCGGTGCCGAGCTGCTCGGCCTGGAGCACCGGCGTGGCCGGGGGGGCGATCTCCGCCAGGTGCGCGCGGACCTGGTCGGCGCCGTGACCCACCACGACCACCGTGCGGTCGGCGGCCAGTGGCGCGGCCGCGGCGAGCACGTGGCCGACGAGGGTACGACCGAGCAGCGGGTGCAGCACCTTGGGCAGCGCCGACTTCATCCGCTTGCCCTCCCCGGCGGCGAGCACGACAACGGTGCGGAGGTGGGGCTGGGACACGACGCGGGCTCCCGTCGGGACGGCGGACACTCTCGCGGCCATGCTAACCAGACAGTGGGCCGGCGTCTGGCACGGCCGCACGAATGCCGGTAGATGCGGTTTGAGCTGGGGTGCCTGGATTCGAACCAGGAGCTCAAGGCTCCAAAGGCCTGCGGGTTGCCGTTACCCCACACCCCATTGAATGTCAAGCTGCACGAGCCGTCAATTTCTGTTGCTACCGCCCGCGATCCGGAACAGCTCGGCGATCATACCTTCGATCCGCCAGTAGAGCTCGCGACTGCGCGGCACCGTGATCACCAGACAGCCACGATAGTCATCACCGACGTTGCGGCGCACCGTCGCCGCCTTGTGTTTCTTGAGACTGGCGGGCTGGAAGCGCTCGACCGGCAGATCGAGTTCCCGCGCCCACCAGGTCACGGCAGCCTCGGCGTCGGCCGTCTCGTGGATGCTGACGCGATAGCCGGGGACGTCTCGGCCGACCCCGCACACCTCAAGGAAGCGCAGGAAGAGCACGAGCAGGCCCGGATCGCTGTTGACGAACTGGAGGCGGTCGTCCCGCCGCCACGGCTTCGACTTGGTCCCCTCGCACCAGTAGATCGCCGCGCCGAGGAGGAGCAGATCCCGTTCGCCGAGGGACCCCACCACGCCCGCCGCCCGCCCCCGCTCCGCGGCCTGGGCGGCGTCCCGGGCCTCGCGGTGCGCCGCCCATCGCGCCTCGGTCATCAGCGCCGAATGCGCCCGCCGCCGCTCGGCGACCGCCTCGTCCGCGTCCAGCGGCAGGTGCCTGACCCACTGGTACGCGGTGGACTTGGCCACGCCGAGCTGCCGGGCGATGTCATTGACCGACCGCCCCTCGGCGCGCAGCTCCGCGGCCGCGGACCTGAGGTCGTCCTTGGCGCGCGGCCGGCGTGTCCGCTCCGGCGGCGGGACGCCCCGGAGCAACTCGTGCACCCGGTCACGGCCAAGGCCGGTGCGCGCCCGGATCTCGCGGACGGAGAGCTGCTCGACGGTACGCAGCCGACGCACCTCGGCGGCGAGCGAATCTGTCACGAGCAGCACGTTAGAACGTGCGTACGACACTGCTGGGCATTCATGCCCGACGCTGTCCGCTGCGCTTCCCGGGAACCTAAGTTACGGTGACGTAGGCGTAACTTCGTGATCTCCCGTCCCTCTGCGAGGTGCCATGTCCACCACCCTCCTCGAGCCCGCCGCCAGTGGCCCCAAACCCCTTACCCAGGGCAGCCAGTCCCGAGGCATCCTCGTCGCCCTCTGGGCGTTCGTGGTGGTCCCCTTCCTGGCCCTCGTCGCCGCCGTACCGGTCGCCTGGGGCGGCTGGCTGAGCTGGACCGACGTGGCCGTGGCCGCGGTCTGGTACGTGATCTCGGGGCTGGGCATCACCGTCGGCTACCACCGGTACTTCACGCACGGCTCGTTCAAGGCGAGGCGGTGGCTGCGGGTGGCGCTGGCGGTCTCGGGCTCGCTGGCGGTGCAGGGCGAGATCATCCAGTGGGTGGCCGACCACCGGCGCCATCACGCCTTCTCCGACCTCGACGGCGACCCGCACTCGCCGTGGCGGTTCGGGGAGAGCGTCCGTGGCCTGGTCAAGGGCCTGTTCCACGCGCACGTCGGCTGGCTCTTCGGCCGGGAGTTGTCCAACCGGAAGCGGTTCGCCCCGGACCTGCTCGCCGACCGCGACATCAACCGGGTGGACCGGCTCTTCCCGCTGCTGGTGACCGTCTCGGTGCTGGGGCCCGCGCTGATGGGCGGCCTGCTCACCTGGTCGTGGCAGGGCGCGCTGACCGCCCTCTTCTGGGGCGGCCTCGTCCGCATCGCGCTGCTGCACCACGTGACCTGGTCGATCAACTCGGTGTGCCACGTCTACGGGGAGCGGCCGTTCGCGATGCGCCAGGGCGACCGGGCGTCGAACTTCTGGCCGCTGGCGATCCTGTCGCTCGGCGAGAGCTGGCACAACCTGCACCACGCCGACCCGACCAGCGCCCGACACGGCGTGCTGCGGGGTCAGGTGGACATCTCGGCGCGGGTGATCTGGTTGTTCGAGAAGGTCGGCGCGGCCTGGGACGTGCGGTGGCCGAAGCCCGAACGCATCGCGGCGAAGCTCGTCAAGCCGGTCAGCGAGCGGTAAACCGGGCGGTGCCGACGAAGGCTACCTGGCAGTATGGCCGGGTGACCGAGCACAGCGGGGGCAACGACGGACGGCCCGGCACCATGGGAGCCGGGCCCGGCGGGGATACGGTCGGGCGGCGTAGCGCCACCCGACCGGCCGCCGGTGGGGCGACCAGATGAGCCAGCACACCGGCGGCACCATCCCACGACAGGGCGTCACCGAGCGCCAGCGGAGTGACGACATGGCGGATGCCCCTGGCAGCGACGGCAGCACCGGCCGGCGGCGAGCGGGTCCCGCCGGCAAGCCCTCCTCACGGGTACGCATGTCGGCCGCCCAGCGCCGCGAGCAGTTGATCTCGATCGCCCGGCAGATCTTCGCCGAGCGCGGTTTCGACGCCACCTCGATAGAGGAGGTGGCGGCCCGCGCGAAGGTCTCCAAGCCGGTGGTCTACGAGCACTTCGGCGGCAAGGAGGGGCTCTACGCGGTGGTGGTGGACCGGGAGGTCCGGGCCCTGCTGGACCGGATCACCACGGCCCTGACCGCCGGCCACCCGCGGGAGCTGCTGGAGCAGGCGGCGATGGCCCTGCTGACGTACATCGAGGAGGAGACCAGCGGCTTCCGGGTGCTGGTGCGCGAGTCTCCGGTGCTGTCGGCGACGGGCAACTTCAGCAGCGTGATGAACGACGTGGCGCACCAGGTGGAGCACATCCTGGGCGCGGAGTTCTCCGGCCGCGGGTACGACCCGAAGCTGGCCGAGCTCTACTCGCAGGCGCTGGTGGGCATGGTGGCGCTGACGGGCCGCTGGTGGCTGGAGGTTCGCAAGCCGCGGAAGGAGACGGTGGCGGCGCACCTGGTCAACCTGGCCTGGAACGGGCTGTCGCACCTGGAGGCCAAGCCGGGCCTGATCACGGTGCGGGGGCGCTGAGTCCGCCGCGGTCAGCGGGTGTGCGCCTCGGAGACGGGGTGGTGGCGGTGACGCCGCTCCTCCGCGGCGTGCTCGTCGGTGCCGACCTTGTCGTACAGGCCGGTGCCGAGCAGGAGGAGGCCGAAGAACATCGACACGATGACGGTGGACATCGAGAAGTTGAGGAAGTTGGCCTCGGTCTGGAGCACGGCCATCATGAGGATGCTGGTCACCAGGAAGACGACTCCGGCGGTCAGGTTCATGTAGTGGCCGAGGTTGCCGCGCCGGGAGGCGCCGATGATCAGCACGATTCCGAAGATCACCGAGACCAGCGAGAACGCCAGGTTGGTGCGGAGCCCGAGGACCCAGGTGTCGCCCCGGTCGAAGAGTGGTTCGCCCAGCGTCTGGACGGTGCCCCAGACCCCGAAGACCAGGATGTAGAGCCCGACCAGCCCGGCGAGGACCCGGTAGATCGGCCGCGCCGGGTGGTTTACCGGAAAGTGGACCATGACCCCTCCGCCCGAGTAGTGACAATCACCCGATTGTCACCCGGACAGAAGGCCGATGTCCGTCAAAACGCCCGAAGGCCTCGCCCGGCGGAGGCAAACCAAAAGGTCCCACCCCCACCGGGCCGCAGGGCCGGGCTGGAGCGGGACCCTGACAGGTTTCGCCGGAGCCCGACCGGCGGAGGGATCAGGCCTGACCGCCCGGAGCGGGTCGGGCTCCGGCGACAACCCGGAGAGCAACCAGCGACGACTCAGAGCACGAGGCGGGCCTTCTGCCAGGCCTCCTGCTCCTCGTCGGTGCCGACCTTGCCGTACATGCCGGCCGTCAGCAGGACCAGGCTGACCACCATCAGCACGATGACGGTGATGATGCTGAAGTTGAAGATGTTGGCCTCGGTCTGGATGAAGGCGAGACCGGCGAGGCTGATCACCATGATGGTGTACGCCAGCCACTGGTTGATCATGACGTCGATGTTGCGACCGATCACGGTGCCGGCCAGCACCGCCGCCCCGAGCAGGGCGGTGAGCAGCGAGAAGCCGAGGTTCGTGCCCTGGCCGAGGACCTGGGTGTCATCCTGGGCGAGGACCTCGTTGCCGGCGCTCGCGATGATGCCGAGCACGCCGAAGGCCACCAGGTACAGACCGGTCAGCCCGCCGATCGCCCGGTAGACCGGCCGCGCGGGGTGGTTGACGGGGGTGTGGGCCATGTCTGTGTCTCCAACGCCGTTCGGGTGAGGGGTCGCGGACGATTGTCCCGCACGTGGCGGTGTGACGCCGCACACGGGGGGCCTCCCGCGTGCGACGCCACGACGAGGGCCGGCTCAGATCGCCGGGATCTCGTCCGCCAGGGCCAGCCAGGTCTCCTCGGTCCGCTCCCGCTCGGCCCGCAGCTCCTTGAGTTGCGCGTCGAGTTCCGCGACCTTGGCGTAGTCGGTGGCGTGCGCGGCGAGCTGGTCGAGCAGGGCGGCCTCCTTCTGCTCCAGCTTGGCGATCTGCCGTTCCAGCCGGGCCAGTTCCTTGCGGGCCTGGCGTGCCTCGGCGGCGGACATGCCGACCTCGGCCGGCGCGTCGGAGCTGACCGCGGCGGCCGGCTCGGTCGGGGCCGGTCCGGGTCGGCCGGCGGCCCGGGCGAGATACTCGTCGACGCCACCGGGCAGGTGCACCAGCCGCCCGTCGCCGAACATCCCGTACGCGACGTCCGTGACCCGCTCGATGAGGTAGCGGTCGTGGCTGGCCACGACGATGGTGCCGGGCCAGGAGTCGAGCAGGTCCTCCAGCGCGGCGAGGGTGTCGGTGTCGAGGTCGTTGGTGGGCTCGTCGAACAGGAGCACGTTGGGCTCCCCGGCGAGCAGCCGGAGCATCTGCAACCGGCGGCGCTCGCCGCCGGAGAGGTCGCTGACCGGGGTCCATAGCCGCCGGTCGTCGAAGCCGAACACCTCGGCGAGCTGGGCGGCGGAGACCTCCCGGTCACCGAGTTGCACCCGGCGGGCGACCTCCTCGACGGCTTCGAGGACCCGCAGGTGACCGGGCAGCTCGGCCAGCTCCTGGGAGAGGAAGGCCGGCCGGACGGTCGAGCCCGTGGCGAGGCGCCCGCCGTCGGGGCGGGTGACACCGGCCAGCATCCGCAGCAGGGTGGTCTTGCCGGCGCCGTTGCGGCCGAGGATCGCGATGCGGTCGCCGGGCCCGACCTGCCAGGTGACGTCGCGCAGGATCTCCTTCGGGCCGGCGTGCAGGGTCACCTGCTCCAGGTCGTACACCTGCTTGCCGAGCCGGGCGGTGGCGAGCCGTTGCAGCGACATGGTGTCGCGCGGCGGCGGGACGTCGGCGATGAGCGCGTTGGCCGCATCGATGCGGAACCGCGGCTTGGAGGTGCGGGCGGGCGGGCCGCGGCGCAGCCACGCGATCTCCTTGCGGAGCAGGTTCTGCCGGCGGGCCTCGGTGGCCGCGGCGACCCGCTCGCGCTCCGCGCGGGCGAGGGTCCAGGCGGCGAAGCCGCCCTCGTACGCCCGGACGGTCTGGTCGGCGACCTCCCAGGTGGTGGTGCAGACGGCGTCGAGGAACCACCGGTCGTGGGTGACCACGACGAGCGCGCCCTTGCGGCCGACGAGGTGGCGGGCCAGCCAGTCGACGCCGCCGACGTCGAGGTGGTTGGTGGGCTCGTCGAGGATGAGCAGGTCGGACTCGCGGACCAGCAGCGCGGCCAGCGCCACGCGCCGCCGCTCGCCGCCGGACATCGGGCCGACCGGCTGGTCGAGCCCGAGATGGGGCATGCCGAGGCCGTCGAGGATGGCGCGGACGCCGGCGTCGCCGGCCCACTCGTGCTCGGCGCCCATGCTCTCGCCGAGCCAGGCCGTGCCGAGCACCACGTCCCGAACGGTGGCGTCGGGGGCGAGCGTCAGGCTCTGCGGCAGCCAGGCGACCCGCAGGTCACGGCGGTGGGTGACCCGCCCGTCGTCCGGTTCCTCCTGCTTGGTGAGCAGCCGCAGCAGGGTGGACTTGCCGGCGCCGTTGAGGCCGACCACGCCGATCCGGTCGGCGTCGTCGAGGCCGAGCGAGACGTCGGTGAGCAGTGGCCCGGCGGCGCCGTAGCCCTTGGACACCCGGTCCAGGTTGACGATGTTGGCCACGACCTCACCTCCCATGATCAAGGCGTCCCCGTGCCGGTCGGCACCTGGGACGCCTGAGCCTCCCAGCGTACGCGGGCGCCGGGGCCCGCCCCGGCCGGAGCCGGGCCCGCCGCGGGTCAACCGGCGGGGCGGCCGGCTTGTTCCTGGTCAGCGGGCGCCGGAGCGCCGGCGGTCAGACGATGCGGGCGCCGGCGACCGGGCCGTGGGCGGTCCGTGCCTCGCGGCACACCCCGGCCGACGCCAGCTCGGCGGCGATCCGCTCGGCGTCGGCGGCGTCCAGCGCGAGGAAGACGCAGGTCGGCCCCGAGCCGGAGACGATGCCGGCGAGCGCGCCGGCCGCCTCGCCGGCCTTCAGCGTCGCCGCCAGCGACGGGCGCATGGCCAGGGCGGCGTCCTGGAGGTCGTTGCCGAGGGTCGCGGCGAGCACCCGCGGGTCCCGCTGGCGCAGCGCCGCGAGCAGCCCGTCGGTGCTGCCCAGCGGCGCCCCGGCGGTGCCGGCGTCGCGGAGCCGGTCCAGTTCGCGGTAGGCGGCCGGGGTGGAGAGACCGCCGTCGGCGACGGCGACCACCCAGTGCCAGGACGTGGGGCGGGCCAGCACGGGGCTGACCGCCTCTCCCCGGCCGGTGCCGAGCGCCGTGCCGCCGTGGATCAGGAACGGCACGTCGGAGCCCAGGTCGGCGGCGATCCCGGCCAGCTCGTCGCGGGACAGCCCGGTGCCCCAGAGCGCGTCGCAGGCGACCAGTGCGGCGGCGGCGTCGGCGCTGCCCCCGGCCAGCCCGCCGGCCAGCGGGATCTGCTTGCGCAGGTGCAGCCGGGCGTGCGGCGTCACCCCGGCGTACCCGGCGAGGGCGTGGGCCGCCCGGATGACCAGGTTGGAGTCGTCCAGGGCCAGCTCGCCGGCGCCCTCGCCCTCCATGGTGAGGGTGAGCGTGTCGCCCCGGCGGGCGGTCAGCTCGTCGTGGATGGAGATGGCGTGGTAGACGGTGTTCAGCTCGTGGTAGCCGTCGCGGCGCAGCGGCCCCACCCCGAGGTGCAGGTTGACCTTGGCGGGTACCCGGACCCGCACCGGTCCGCTGGCGCCGCGCCGCCGCTGCTCGTCCTCGTCGTCCGGTCCCCAGGCCTCGGTCACGGGGCGGTGTCCCGCGGGCGCAGGCGGATGTCGAACGGCTTCTCCACGATCAGCTCCTCGGCGGCGTCGGCGGCCGGCACGCACCGGCCGTCGACCAGGTCGTACGCGTACACGTGCGGATGGCCCGGGGCGGGCACGGCGTCAGCCTACTGTGCGGCGGACGGGGCGGCCGGGGCCGACGCGGCGATGGCGGCGAACTGCTCGACGGAGAGTGACTCGCCGCGCGCGCCGGGGTCGACGCCGGCGGCGGTGAGCGCGGCGGCGGCCCGGTCCGCGCCGCCGGCCCAGCCGGCCAGCGCGGCGCGCAGGGTCTTGCGGCGCTGCGCGAACGCCGCGTCCACCACGGCGAAGACCCGTTCCCGGGGTACGTCGTCGCGGGGCGGCTCGCGGCGGGTGAAGGCGACCAGTCCGGAGTCGACGTTCGGCACCGGCCAGAACACGTTCGGCGGGACCTTCCCGGCGGCGCGGGCGCGGGAGTACCAGGCGAGCTTGACCGACGGGACGCCGTACACCTTGGAGCCGGGACCGGCGACGAGCCGGTCGGCGACCTCCTTCTGCACCATCACCAGGCCGTGCCGGAGGCTGGGCAGCTCGGCGAGCAGGTGCAGCACCACCGGCACGGCCACGTTGTAGGGCAGGTTCGCCACCAGCGCGGTCGGTGCCGGGTCGGCCAGGTCGGCGGCGCGTACGCGCAGCGCGTCGGCGTGGTGCACGGTGAGCCGGGCGGCGTCCGGGCCGGCGTGCCGGGCGGCGGTCTCCGGCAGCGCGCCGGCCAGCGTCGAATCGATCTCCACGGCGTGCACGTGGGCGGCGGCGGGGAGCAGGGCCAGGGTGAGCGAGCCGAGGCCGGGGCCGACCTCCAGCGCCACGTCGTCCGGGGTCAGCCCGGCGGCGGTGACGATGCGCCGCACCGTGTTGGGGTCGTGCACGAAGTTCTGGCCGAGCCTCTTGGTGGGGGCGACGCCCAGCCGGGCGGCCAGTTCCCGGATCTCCGCCGGGCCGAGGAGACCGGTCACGCCCCGTAGCCTATGCGGGCCGACACGGGCGTGCGGAGGGGGCCCGTGGCGGGGGACCTGCCGGTCACCACGGGCCGAAGACGCGGTCGCCGGTGGCGGAGATGGCGGCGCAGAGATCGTCCAGGTCCGCGCCGGTCGTCTCGGCCAGCGCCCGGACGGTCAGCGGGATCAGGTACGACGCGTTGGGCCGGCCGCGGTGCGGCATCGGGGTCAGGTACGGCGCGTCGGTCTCCACCAGGATCTGGTCGAGCGGGGTCAGCGCGGCGGCCTCGCGCAGCGCCCCGGCGCTGCCGAAGGTGACGGTGCCGGCGAAGCTGAGCAGGTAGCCGCGGCGGACGCACTCGGCGGCGAAGTCGGCGTCGCCGGAGAAGCAGTGCAGCACCACGGTGTCGGGCGCACCCTCGTCGTCGAGGATCCGCAGCACGTCGGCGTGCGCGTCCCGGTCGTGGATGACCAGCGCCTTGCCGTACCGCTTGGCGATGGCGATGTGCGCGCGGAAGCTCTCCTCCTGCACGGCCCGCCCCTCCTCGCCGGTGCGGAAGAAGTCCATCCCGGTCTCGCCGATGCCGCGTACCCGGTCGCGGGCGGCGAGCGCCTCGATCTCGCGCAGCGCCTCGTCGAGGTCGGCCAGGCGGGGCGCCTCGTTCGGGTGCAGCGCCACGGTGGCCAGCACGGCCGGATGGGCGTCGGCGACGTCGGCGCCCCAACGGGACGACGCCACGTCCACCCCGACCTGCACCAGCCGGTCGACGCCCACAGAGGCGGCGACGGCGACGACCGCGGCGACGGGGTCCGCGGCGGGGCCGCCGCTCGAGTCGGCAGCTGCCCGCGCCCCCGGCTCGCCCGTCGCGCCGTGCGGGGGCACACCGGCCTCGCTGACGGTGATGTCGAGGTGGGTGTGGCTGTCCAGCACGGGGCGGGGCAGCGGCTCGGGGGCGGGCGGGAACTCCCCGGCCCGGCGGGCGGCGCGCTGCTTGCGGGTTTCGGTGGGCTCGCTCATCGCAGGCCAGCATCACACACCGTCGGCGGCCCGCGTCGCGGGGACGCCACCGGCCGTTCACCGACTCGGCACATGTCGGGCCTAGCGTCAGCGGGGTGACCGTCACCCCTCAGACCAGCGGAAACGGCCTTTTCGTCACGTACGGGGGCGCGGTGTACCCGGCGGAGGAGATCGCCCGGGGCGCGGCGTACGAGTTGTCCAGCGCGGCCGAGGCGCCCGGCTTCGAGTGGTCCCGGCCCGGCACGACCCGGCCGTGGCGCAGGTTCGTGCACGCCACCGAGGTCAGCGACGTGCATCCGGCGATGGAGCCGGTCGAGGAGCCGGAGGCGCCGCTGCTGGTGCCGCTGCACCGGGAGCGGGGCTGGTCGTACGTGCAGCAGCTCAGCCAGCAGCCGACGGCGGCCGGCGACCCGACGCTGGCGGCGGTGCGCGCCTCGGCGGTGGTCCGGCGCGGCACCCGGATGGTGAAGGTGCTCTCCGCCCGGCAGCTCGCCGGTTACGTGCGCGGGTGGCTGCCGCACGGCTTCTGCTACCGGGAGCACGACGTGGCGCACCTGCGTACCCCGGCGGCGACGACGGTGCTGCGCACCGACGGCGCGGACGCCCGGGACGGCGCGGACGTGACGTACGCGCTGCGCTGGCGGGCCGCCGACCCGGGCGACTACGACGTGCCGGTCGGCGCGGCGCACCGCGGCCTGACGGCGCTGGCGCCCCGCGACCGGCTCGGCGCGGCGGTCCTCGGCACGGGGTTCGTGCCGAGCAACGGTCAGCTCGTCCCGGAGTTCGTCACGCGGGACTTCGCGGACCTGCCGATGCCGGCGAACGCCACCCTGCTCGCCTACCCGGCCGACGGCGTGGAGGTGGTGCTCTACAGCTACCAGGCCGAGCAGCGCGGCTGGCTGCGGATGGTCGGCCCGCAGTGGCGGCACCTGCTCGCGGCGGTGCCGGGGCTCTCCCCCGACCAGGAGTACGTGCCGACGGGCGAGGCGCCCCACTCCACCCGGCTGGTCGGCGGCTACGCCGGCGGTGACTACGAGGCGGTGGCCGACCTGCCCGGCGGGTTCCGGGTGCTGGCGATGACCCGCGCCGCCCGGTACCCGGTCGAGTGGGCGGCCCGCCGGCTGCGGCTGGCCGACTGGCGGGGCGTGCCCTGCCTGGTGCTGCGGGAGGAAACCGGCTGGCTCCGCCTGCGGCTGCGCCGACCGGATCCGGACGCGGTGGCGGAGACCGGGGCGCAGTGCCAGGAGCGGGGCGTCTACGAGGCGTGGGCGCCGGCCGCCGAGGTCACCGAGGACCGGGTGGTGGACCTGCCGTACCGGCTCTGACCCGACGCGTGCCGGATCTCGCCGGCATAACCGGGGACGGGGCGGGAACCCGCACGCGTCCAGCCGTCATGTGACCAGGAGACGCGCATGCCTTTCATCACCGTGGGGACGGAGAACTCGGCCCCCATCGACCTGTACTACGAGGACCACGGCTCCGGTCAGCCGATCGTGCTGATCCACGGCTTCCCGTTCAACGGGGCGACCTGGGAGAAGCAGACCGGGCCGCTGCTGGCCGCCGGATACCGGACGATCACGTACGACCGGCGGGGTTTCGGCGCTTCCGCCCAACCGGCGTTCGGGTACGACTACGACACGTTCGCCGCCGACCTGGACGTGCTGATGACCGAGCTGGACCTGCGCGACGCGATCCTGGTCGGCCACTCGATGGGCACCGGCGAGGTGACCCGCTACCTGGGCGTGTACGGCTCGCAGCGGGTCGACCGGGCGGTGCTGCTGGCCCCGCTCGCGCCGTTCCTGCTGAAGACCTCGGACAACCCGGAGGGGGTCGAGAAGAGCCTCTTCCAGGGCTTCCAGCAGGCCATCCTCGACGACCGTTTCGCGTACCTCACCACCTTCTGCGAGGCGTTCTTCAACTATCAGGAGAACAGGGGCAGGCTGGTCAGCGAGGAGGCGTTCCGGGCGCACTGGGAGATCGGCGCCCGGGCCTCGGCGAAGGGCACCCACGACAGCGTGGACGCCTGGCAGACCGACTTCCGGGGCGACGTGTCCCGCATCGACGTGCCGGTACTGATCGTGCAGGGTGACTCCGACGCGGTGCTGCCGTACCCGAAGACCGGTCAGCGGCTGCAACCGATGCTGGCCGGCAGCCAGTTGGTCACCCTGAAGGGCGCGCCGCACGGCATCCCCTGGACGAACGCGCCCGAGGTGAACCGCAGCATCATGGACTTCATCGGCGCGCCGGCGATGGCGCGGGCCTGACCGCCCCGCCCGGGAAGCACAGCCGCACGGCCTGGCACGGACGACGACGGGCGCGACCCCCTCGGGTCGCGCCCGTCGGCACGCTCGGGGATCAGCCGGCCAGGCGGGCCAGCTCCTCGTCGACGATCGACGGGTCGAGCTTGCGGAAGACCGGCTTCGGTGCGGCCAACGCCCGGCCCACCTCCAGCGGCACGGGCTCCCAGCGCGCGCCGACCGAGTAGTCACCGGTCAGCACCGGGTACGCGGGCCCGCCGTCGAGGTCGTCGACCTCCTCGATGACCGGCATCGGGGCGTGCACGCCGGTGCCGCCGAGCAGCTCGTGCACCTTCTGCGCGGAGTGCGGCAGGAACGGGGTGAGCAGCGTGTTGGCGTCGCTGACCACCTGGAGGGCGACGTGCAGGATGGTGCCCATCCGGGGCTTGTCGGCCTCGCCCTTGAGCTTCCACGGGGCCTGCTCGGAGAGGTACTTGTTGGCCTCGGCGACCACCCGCATCGCCTCGCCGATGGCCTGCTTCTGCCGGTGCCGGGCGATCAGGTCGCCGACCGTCGCGAAGCCGGCCCGGGCGACCGCGAGCAGCGCCTCGTCGGCCTCGGTGAGCCCGGCCGGGTCGACGGGCGGGATCGCGCCGAAGTTCTTCGCCGCCATCGAGATGGAGCGGTTGACCAGGTTGCCCCAGCCGGCGACCAGCTCGTCGTTGTTGCGGCGGAGGAATTCGGCCCAGGTGAAGTCGGTGTCGTTGCTCTCCGGGCCGGCGGCGGCGATGAAGTAGCGCAGCGCGTCGGCGTCGTACCGCTCCAGGAAGTCCCGGACGTAGATGACGACCCGCCGGGAGGAGGAGAACTTGCGCCCCTCCATGGTCAGGTACTCGCTGGAGACCACCTCGGTGGGCAGGTTGAGCCGGCCCAGCTCGCCCGGCTGGCCGTCGCGGTCACCCTCGCCGGAGTAGCCGGAGAGCAGCGCCGGCCAGATCACCGAGTGGAAGACGATGTTGTCCTTGCCCATGAAGTAGTAGGCGCGGGCGTCCTTGCCTTCGGCGTCGGCGGACCACCACCTGCGCCACGCCTCGGGGTCGCCGGAGCGGCGGGCCCACTCGATCGAGGCGGAGAGGTAGCCAATCACCGCGTCGAACCAGACGTAGATGCGCTTGTCGGGGCGGTCCCGCCAGCCGTCGAGCGGGATCGGCACGCCCCACTCCAGGTCCCGGGTGATGGCCCGGGGCTGGAGGTCGTCGAGCAGGTTCCGCGAGAAGCGCAGCACGTTGGGCCGCCAGCCCTCGCGGGTGTCCAGCCACCGCCGCAGCACGTCGGCCAGGGCGGGCAGGTCCAGGAAGAAGTGCTCGGTCTCGACGAACTTCGGGGTCTCCCCGTTGATCCGCGACTTCGGGTCGATCAGGTCGATCGGGTCGAGCTGGTTGCCGCAGTTGTCACACTGGTCGCCGCGGGCGCTGTCGTAGCCGCAGATCGGGCAGGTGCCCTCGATGTAGCGGTCGGGCAGGGTCCGGCCGGTGGACGGGGAGATCGCGCCCATGGTGGTCTTCGGGACGATGTACCCGTTGCGGTACATCCCCTCGAACAGCTCCTGCACCACCGCGTAGTGGTTGCGGGTGGTGGTGCGGGTGAACAGGTCGTAGGAGAGCCCGAGGCCGTGCAGGTCCTCGACGATCACCCGGTTGTAGCGGTCGGCCAGCTCGCGCGGGGTGACGCCGTCGGCGTCCGCCTGCACCTGGATGGGGGTGCCGTGCTCGTCGGTGCCCGACACCATGAGCACGTCGTGGCCGGCCATCCGCATGTACCGGCTGAAGACGTCGGAGGGAACGCCGAAACCGGAGACGTGGCCGATGTGGCGCGGGCCGTTGGCATACGGCCAGGCAACCGCCGCGAGAACGTGACTCATGGCCAGCAAGCCTAGTGACCCGCTTCGGGTGATCGCGAATCAATAGGGCTCGCGGGTCGGCGGACCGGCCGGATCGGGTCCGCTATTTGTCCGATTTGTCGCCGACACGCGGCCTGAGCTGCCCGTTCGCGTGCGGGTTGCGGGGTGCAATGAACGCCGTGACTAGCAGACGAGCGGCCCGGGATCGTGACGACCGTCCCTCCGGCCCGGCGGACGGCGGCGGGACAAGGGCGGCGCGCGGCACCCTCGCGCCGCACCCGCGGGTGGTTCCGGCCGCCGCGCCGCCGGAGCCGCCGCCGGAGCCGCCGCCGCAACCGCCCGCCGGCGCGGTCGCGGCCTCGCCGCCTCCCGCGCCCGCCGTCGAGGTGGAGCCCACGACCGGGGCGCCGGTTGACGCCCTGCCCCGCCGGGCCCCGGTCCGGCAGCCGAACCGCTGGCCCCGCCGGGGCCGATCCCTGGCCGACGGTACGCCTGACCGGGACGACGGCGGGCGTACGCCGGACGGCGAGGGCGGGGCCGGGGAAGGGACCGACGGCGGCGACGCGGCGTACTGGCCGCCGATCGAGTTGGTGCACTGGGACGGCACGCCGATCCGGGAGGAGTCGCCGCACGAGCGGCAGCGGTCCACCCGGGAGGATGCCGCGCGGCGACGGTTCCGGCGCACCCCGCGTCCGCCCGATCCGCTGCCGGGGTTGGCCGCGCTGCTGGCGTTGAGCCTGGTGGCGGCGTTCTTCGCCTGGGTCAGCGCCGGCCCGTTCTGGCTGGCGGTGGGGCACGCCACCCGGGGCACGGTGGTGATCGCCGACTGCACCGGCGGTGGGCTCACGCAGCGCTGCCGGGGCAACTTCGTCTCCGCCGACGAGACGTGGACCGCGCACGGCGTGCGGGTGAGCGGGGTGACCGCGGAGCGCACCGCGACCGGCACGACGCTGCCGGCCCGGATGACGGGCCCGCAGGGCGGCACCGCGTACGCGGACACCGGCCGGGCCGCGCACCTGCGCTGGCTGCTCGGCCTGCTGGTGGTGCTGGGCTGCGCCGCCGGGATCGCCCGGTGGACGGGTTCGACCCGGTTCGCCGATCCTCGCGCCCGCCGCTGGGCGGTGGCCGGCGCGCTGGCCGGCCCGCTGGTGATCACCGCCGGTTTCCTCGTCGCCGCCTGGTGAACCCCGATGGTGCCCCGAGCGCCCCGGGACGGCCCGGCGAGGCCCACGGTGCGCCGAGCAGCCAAGCGCCGGGCCGGAGTGCACAGCCGGGGCGGGCCGAGCGCCGGGCCCGAGGACACACCCGAGCAGCCGGCGTGGTGCCGGCCGGGGCTCAGGCGTGCACGACGCCGTAGACGTCGCGCCGGCGCAGGCCGTACTCCGTGGCGACCTCGGTGATCGCGTCCCGCCGGGACAGGCCAGCGGCCTCCCGGGCGGCGACGGCGGCCCGCAGGGTGTCGTCGTCGGGGCGTTCCGGGGCCGTCTCGGGCGCGCCCGCCACCACGAGGGTGATCTCGCCGCGGGGCTCCCCCGCGGCGGCCCAGTCGGCCAGCTCGCCGAGCGGGCGGCGGACGATCTCCTCGTACGTCTTGGTCAGCTCGCGGCACAGCGCGGCGGGCCGGTCGGCGCCGAACGCGGCGGCCAGGTCGGCGAGCGCGCCCGCGATCCGGTGCGGCGCCTCGAAGAAGACCAACGTCCGTTCCTCGGCGGCGAGCGCCCGCAGCCGGGACCGGCGGGCGCCGGGGGTGCGCGGCAGGAAGCCCTCGAAGCAGAACCGGTCGCAGGGCAGCCCGGACAGCGCCAGCGCGGTGGTGACGGCGCTCGGGCCGGGCGCGGCGGTGACCGGCACGCCGGCGTCCAGGGCGGCCCGCACCAGCCGGTAGCCGGGGTCGGAGACGCTCGGCATGCCGCCGTCGGTGACCAGGGCGACCACGTAGCCGGCGGTCAATACGTCGGCCAGCTCGGGGGTGCGCCGCTCCTCGTTGCCCTCGAAGTAGGAGACGATCCGCCCCGCCACGGTGACGTCCAGGTCGCGGGCCAGGCGGGTGAGCCGGCGGGTGTCCTCGGCGGCCACCACGTCGGCGGCGGCGAGCACCTCACGGAAGCGGGCCGAGGCGTCGGCCGGGTTGCCGAGCGGCGCGCCGAGGAGGATCAGGCGCCCGGTGTCGGACATTTCACCCACGGGAACGGCTCCTTCATCGACAGGGGTGCCGGTATCGGAGACGACGGGCGCCACCGGGCACCTTGGCAGCCTACGATCGCCGGGTGACGAGTGCGTCGACAGCACAGAGCGCGGACCAGGCGGGACCCGATCCCACGACGGGATCGCCACCGGAAGGATCGTCCCCGGCTCCCGGCGGCGGCGTTCCCGGCATCGTCCGGCGCCGGCTGGCGACCGTGGAGGCCCGGCTGGACGGGCGCTCCTGGCTGGCCACCGGCGTGATCGTCGCGATCGCGGCGATCCTGCGGTTCGTCGGCCTGAGCCATCCGCCCGGGAAGATCTTCGACGAGATCTACTACGCCCGCGAGGGCTGGGCCCTGGTCGACAAGGGCGTCGAGTGGAACTACCAGGACAACGGCCCCTCGTACGTGGTCCACCCGCCGCTCGGCAAGTGGCTGATCGGGCTCGGCGAGTGGGCCTTCGGCTACTCGGACGCCGAGCACGGCATCTCCGTGCCGGGGCACCTGATGACCACCACCCCGGAGTTCGGCTGGCGGTTCTCGGCGGCGGTCGTCGGCACCCTGTCGGTGCTGATGTTGGTCCGCATCGGCCGGCGGATGTTCCGCTCGACCGCGCTCGGCTGCGCGGCCGGCCTGCTGCTCGCGCTGGACGGCTTCCATCTGGTGCTGTCCCGCACGGCGCTGCTCGACATCTTCCTGCTGTTCTTCGTGCTGGCCACGTTCGGCGCCCTGGTGCTGGACCGGGACGCCCGGCGCCGCCGGTGGGCCCGGGCGCTGGAGGCGGGCCTCGACCCGGGCCGGCCGGGGCGGGCCGGGCGGCCGGCGGGCGGCTGGCGGAACTGGCCGTGGTGGCGGCTGGCCGCCGGGGTGCTGTTCGGCGGTGCCTGCGCGGTGAAGTGGAGCGCGCTCTACTTCCTGCCCGTGTTCGCGCTGCTGGTGATCCTCTGGGAGGTCGGGGTCCGCCGCTCCGCGGGTGCCCGTCGGCCGTGGCGGGACACCCTCCTCGACGAGCTGCCCTGGCTGGTGCTGGCCGGGGTGCTGATGGTGGTCACCTACCTCGCCACCTGGTCCGGCTGGCTGCTCGGCGACGACGGCTACTACCGGCTCGCGGAGCGGTACCCGAACGCGCCGCTGAGCGACACCCCGGTCATCGGCGCGCTGCACAACCTCGTCGAGTACCACAAGGCGGCGTACGGCTTCCACCGGACTCTGGACGAGGGGCACAAGTACCAGTCGTGGCCGTGGCAGTGGCTGCTGCTGGGCCGACCGGTCGCCTTCTACTGGTCGGGCAACGGGGCCTGCGGCGCGCCGAGCTGCGCCTCGGAGGTCCTGCTGCTCGGCACGCCCCTGCTCTGGTGGTCGTTCCTGCCCGCCCTGGTGGCGCTGGCGTGGCTAGGCCTGGCCCGGCGGGACTGGCGGGCCGGCGCGATCCTGCTCGTCGTGGCGGCCGGCCTGCTGCCCTGGTTCTGGTTCGCGCTGGACGGCCGGACGATGTTCTCCTTCTACACCGCGCCGGTGCTGCCGTTCCTGGTGCTGGCGGTGGTCTACGTGCTCGGTGCGATCGTCACACCCGCCGGCCCGACCGGAGGCGGCACCGTCGCGCCGCTCGACGCCGGCCAGGACCGCCGGCTCGTGGGCGGGGTGATCGCCGGGGCGTACGTGCTGCTGGTCGCGCTCTGCTTCGCGTACTTCCATCCGATCTTCGTCGGCAAGCTGCTCCCGTACGCCGAGTGGTCGGCGCGGATGTGGCTGGACGGCCGCTGGATCTGACCGAAGACGCGCGTCCCGCCGCGGCTCCGGGGCCCCGGGGGCGCGGCGGGCGCGCGAGAACGGGCCCGCACGCGTGGCGTGCGGGCCCGTCGACGTAGAAGCGCGCCCCGATCGCCTGCCACGGGGGAAGCGGGCGATTGGGGCGCGCATGAAGAGCTTAACCACCCCACACCACTGGCACAACGGGTCGACTTCGGTCAGATTTCCGACCTACGCGACACCGAACGGATGGTTTACATCCGACATCTTACGGTCCGTCATCCTGCACAAACGGTGCGGATCGACGGCCATCGCAAGCCGGCAGCCGATCGAACTTCCCCGGCCGGCCGCCCCTGGCCGGCGCGCGATTCATGCCTCGTCATTCCATATTCGACCCCCTGCGTCGATCGTCGTCGGCGTCGTCGGACAGCCCGTTCATCCGGATGTTCACCTTCTGGAGACCGCGAGTCACGCAACACCGCATAACCCGACATAAAGCTCTAATTGCCTCCCTACTCTCGTCCGAGTGGTCGTTTACATTCACGACGGTGGGTCACCCGCCGTCCTCAAGGGACTTTCCGGCGCCGCCCGCTCCGGCGCCGACCCGGACCTCGTCGACGCCACCCGGCGGCGACATCGACCGGCCCGGCGCAGCGGCGTCCGCGCCACGGCAGGCCCCCTGACGCACCTCTCGGTCGTCGCGACCACTGTCCGGTCGGGACCGGCGCTCCCGACCCGCGGCCCTCGGTGTGTCGACGCCCAGCCACACCTGCACGCGACCGATCAGCCCCGGCCGGTAGCAGGCGCAAGCGCCGACTGATCCCGGCGGCGGTCGGCGGTCCAGCCGACACCCGTCACGACGATTTGGCACTTCCGTGACGCCTCGCGGGCTTCACGGCGATATCGCTGTCCATCGCACCTGCCCTGCGGAGGGCTTCTGTCGGACATCCCTGCCACCGGTCCGGTGATGACGGGGTCCGCACAGGCGTCCACCGCACGGCACCGGTTGCTTGCTCGTAATCGACGCAGGAGGTTCGCGGTTCCGTGGAACAGGTAGGTCTCACCGGTACGCCCACGTCTCCCCCGGCGCCGGAGCGTCTTCCGGACGCGGAGGCGCGCGTCGCGATCGGCTCGCTGGTCGTCGATGCCGTGCGGAAGCCGTGGGACGAGGGCGGCGTCAGGCGTACGCGGCGCCTGCACCACGTGTTCGAGTCCGCGTGCGACCGGAACCCGTCGGCCATCGCGCTCGAGTGCGGCGATGCGCGGTTGACCTACCGCGAGCTGGACGAGCGCGCCAACCGGCTGGCCCACCACCTGCGCACGCTCGGTGTCGGCGACGGCTCGCGGGTGGCCATCCTGCTGCGGCGCTCCGTCGAGACGTACGTGGCGTTGCTGGGCGTGGGGAAGGCCGGCGCGGCGTTCGTGCCGATCGACCCCGAGTCCCCGGCCGACCGGGTCGCCTACATCGCCGAGGATTCCGCCGTCGACCTGGTGTTGACGTCCACGGCGCTCGCCGACCGGGTGGGCGACCGGCCGGCCCTCGTCGTCGACGAGTGCGCTGCCGAACTCGCCGCCGCGCCCGGCGACCGGCCGGAAATCGGCGGCGACGGGAGCCAGGACCCGGGCGCCTACGTGATCTACACCTCCGGGTCGAGCGGTCGGCCCAAGGGCGTCGACGTCGCGCAGTCGAGCATCTGCAACTTCCTCGACGTGGTGCCCGGCGTGTACGACGTGCGCCCGACGGACCGGGTCTACCAGGGCATGACGATCGCGTTCGACTTCGCGATCGAGGAGATCTGGCCGACGTGGTCGGTCGGCGCCACCCTGGTGGCCGGTCCGAACGACTCGCGTCGCCTCGGCGCGGAGCTGGCGGACTTCCTGGACGAGGCACGCGTCACCGTCCTCTACTGCGTGCCCACCCTGCTGGCCACCGTTCCGCGCGACCTGCCCCGGATCCGCAACCTGCTCGTCGGCGGGGAGGCCTGCCCGGGGCAGCTGGTCGAGCGGTGGAGCCGGCCCGGCCGGCGAATCCTCAACACCTACGGGCCGACCGAGGCCACGGTCACCGCGACCTGGGGCGAGCTGCTCCCCGGGCGACCGGTCACCATCGGGCGGCCCCTGCCGACCTACTCCGTGGTGCTGCTGGACGAGCAGCGGCAGCCGGTCGCCGACGGCGAGGTGGGTGAGATCTGCATCGGCGGCCCGGGGGTGGCGCGCGGGTACGTGGGGCGGCCGGACCTGACCGCCGACCGGTTCATCGCGCACGCCCTGGCGCCGCCCGGCGGTCGGCTGTACCGCACCGGGGACCTCGGGCGGATCACCGAGGACGGCGAGATCGAATACCTGGGCCGGGCGGACTCCGAGGTCAAGATCCGTGGCCATCGGGTGGACCTCGGTGAGATCGAGAGCGTGCTGCTGGAGGACCCGGGGGTGGCCGAGGCCGTGGCGGCGCTGGTCCCGGTCGCCGACGCCCCGGACGCCCCCCACGAGCTGGCCGCCTACCTCGTCGCACACGAGGGTGACGAGGGCGGGCACGCGGAGCTGATCGCCCGGCTGTGCCGGACCCTGCAGACCCGGCTGCCCAATTACATGGTGCCGTCCTTCCTGGACGTCGTCACCGCGCTGCCGACCATGCCCAGCGGAAAGGTCGACCGGAAGCGGCTGCCCCCGCCGAACCGCCGGCTCGCCCTCGCCACCGGCCCCGTCGTGGCCGCCGAGGGCGAACTGGAGGAGCAGGTACGCGCGGCGTGGGCGGAGGCGTTCGGCATCGAGTCCGAGGCGCTGTCGGTCGAGGCGGACTTCTTCGCCGACCTCGGAGGGCATTCGCTGCTGGCGGCGCGGGTGGTGTCGCTGCTGCGCGCCCGCAAGGTCGGCGTAAGCCCGGCGGTCCGCGACCTGTACGCCCACCCGACCGTACGAGGCATGGCGGCTCATCTCGGCGCCGCCGATCGGACCGTCGCGCCCAGCGCTCCGCCCCGCCCCGCCCCGGTGCGGCACAGCAGCCGGCGGATCGCGCTGGCCGGTTCGGGCCAGGCGGCGGTGATCTACCTGCTGCTGCTGGCGGTCACGCTCCCCGTCTCCTACGTCTACACCCGCAACGACGGTTTCGTGTCGGTCCGCGTCCTCGTGGAGCTGATGGTCGCGATCCTGCTCAGCTACCTCGGCGTGCGGTGGGTGCTGCCGGTGCTGCTGGCCCGGCCGTTGGCCGCGGGCATCCGGCCCGGCCGGTACCGCCTGTGGGGCCCCACCTACGTCCGGCTCTGGGCGCTGAACACGCTGCTGGCGGTCGGGCCGCTGCCCGTGCTCAGCGGTTCTCCGCTGATGGCGACCTACCTGCGGCTGCTCGGTGCCCGGATCGGCCGCCGGACCATGATCGCGACCAGCGCGATCAGCCTGCCGACCCTGATCTCCGTCGGGCGGGACGCCTCGGTCGGGTACGGCGTCTCGCTGCGGCCGTGGCGGGCGGAGGACGGCTGGGTCGTCGTCGGGCCGGTCACGATCGGGGCGGACGCCTTCGTCGGCGCGAACGCGGTCCTCGAGCCCGGCGCCTCGGTCGGGGTGGACGCCGGCCTCGGCGAACAGTCCGTCCTCGTCCACGGCGAGACGGTGCCACCCGGGGAGCGTTGGGCGGGCTCGCCGCCGGCACCGACCCCCCGGCTCGCTCCCACCGTGGAATCGCTGCTCAGCTACCGCCGCCTGCGGCGTGGCTGGCGCGTGCACCACATCGCCGCCGCGCTGGTCGGCCTGGTCGGGCTGGAACTCGGGGCGATCGCGATGGTCCTGCCCAGCGTGGCGCTGGTGTGGTGGGTGCTGCTGACCCGTGGTCTGCTCGCCGGCCTGGTCGCGACCCTACCGGCCGGGATCGTCTACGTGCTCACCGTCTGCGTGTTGGTCGCCGCCGGCAAGCGTCTCGTGCTGCCGCGGGTGCCGGTCGGCATTCACCACCGCATCCACTCGATGCTCGGCGTGCGCAAGTGGATCGCCGACAAGCTGCTCGAGTCGAGCCTCATGTTCACCAACTCGCTCTACGCGACCCTCTACACCGGGCCCTGGCTGCGACTGCTCGGTGCCCGGGTCGGCCGCGGCGCCGAGGTCTCCACCGCCGCGCACCTGGACCCGGACCTGCTCACCCTGGGATCGGAGAGCTTCGTCGCCGACATGGCCAGCCTCGGCGCCGCGACGTTCGCCAACGGCCGCATGGCGTTCCTGCCCACCACGGTCGGCAGCCGAGCCTTCGTCGGCAACGCCGCGTTCGTACCGGCCGGCACGGTGCTGGGCGAGGGGTCCCTGATCGGCGTCGGCACGCTGCCGCCCGACGACGGCGTCCCGGAGGGCACGTCGTGGTTGGGTTCACCGGCGATGCACCTGCCGGCGCGCCAGAGCAGCGGCTCCTTCTCCGAGGAGGTGACGTACCGCCCGCCGCGCCCCGTGGTGGCCCGCCGGCTGTTCGTCGAGTTCTTCCGCGCGACCCTGCCCGCATCGGTGCTCGGCGCCAGCTTCTACCTCTACCTCCTGGCGCTGTCCCAACTCGCCAACGGTCGGGACCTGCTCGTGCCGGCGCTGGTGTCGCCGTTCGTCGCGATGACGTCGAGCGTCGCGGTGATCGCCTTCTGCGCGGCGACCAAGCGCAACGTCGTCGGCACCTACCGACCCCGGGTGGAACCGCTGTGGAGCGGCTTCGTCCGGCGCACCGAGTTCGTCACCGGCCTCTACGAGGCCGCGGCGGTTCCCGCCGGCATCGGGCTCCTGGTCGGCACGCCGTTCCTGCCGCCGCTGCTGCGCTGGTTCGGGGTCCGCGTCGGCAGACGCACCTGGATCGGCACGACGTACCTCACCGAGTTCGACCTCGTCGAGATCGGCGACGACGCGACCGTGGGCACCGAGGTGTCGCTGCAGACCCACCTGTTCGAGGACCGGGTGATGAAGATGTCCGTCGTCACGGTCGGCGCCGGCGCCACGATCGGCACCCGCGCCATCGTGCTCTACGACGCGGTCGTCGGCGACGACGTCATGTTGGGCTCGCTCTCGCTGCTGATGAAGGGCGAACACCTGGTCGCCGGGACCCGATGGCGCGGGATCCCCGCCCAGGGCGTGCTCACCCACGACACCACCAGCCAACGGGCGGCCTGATGCCGCGCCGTACGGCTGCGGCTCGCACTGCGCCGCAGCCCGTCCACCATCCGCTCACCGAAAGGGAAGAACGCTCGATGAACAAGGCACTGCTGGTTTCCGACGCGGCCCACTTCCGCGTCGACTACGAGATCAACCCGTACATGCACACCGAGATCCAGCCCGATCACGCGGTGGCGATCCTCGAACACGAGCGCATCGTCGCCGCGCACCGGGCGGCGGGACGCCGCATCGAGTACGTGACGTCGGCGCCGGAGTGCCCGGACATGGTCTTCACCGCGAACGCCGCCCTGGTGCGGGGCCGTCGGGCCGTGCTGGGAGCACCACCACCCGAGCGCAAGGCGGAGCTGCCGTACTTCCAGGGGTGGCTGATCGACCACGACTTCGAGGTCCTGGAGGCGCCGTACCCGTTCAGCGGGCAGGGCGACGCCCTGGCCTGCGGCGACCTGCTGCTCGCCGGCTACGGCCAGCGGACCGACCGGCGGATGCATGCCGTGCTCGCGGAGGAGCTGGGCTACGAGATCGTGCCGCTGCGGACGGTGAGCCACCAGTGGTACGACCTCGACCTGGCGGTCGGCGTCGTCGAGCCGGGACGAACGCTCGCCTACTGCCCGGAGGCCCTCGACGAGCCGAGCCGCCAGCGGCTGCGCGGCCTCGGCATGGACCTGATCGAGGTCTGCGTCGAGGAGGCGACGCGCTTCGCGCTCAACCTGATCAGTGACGGCACCGCCGTGACCATGACCAGGGGGGCGCCGCGGCTGGCAACCGCGCTGCGCGAGCGCGGCCTGCGGGTCGTCGAACTCGACACGACCGAGCTCGCCAAGGGCGGAGGCGGGGTCCGCTGCACCGCGCTGACCCTCGACGCCCCGCTGCCGGCGAGGCCGTGATGGCGATGGGAAACGTCGGTCGGCTGCTCGCCGCCGGCGGGCGGGCACTCGCCGGCCGTGGCCTGACGGTCCGCGCGCCACTGCCCGGGTCGCCGGAGCCGCCGGTGGCGCTGGTCTACCGGGGGCCGGCGACGCTGCCCGGCTGCCCGGAGGCGGTGGCGGCGCTGCTCAAGTCCAGCCGCTGGGGCTTCGACGTCCGCTACGTCGGCCCGGACGCGGACGACCTGCCGCTGACCCGGCGGGCCCTGGCCGGGGCGACGCTCTACGCCCAACCCGGGGGCGGCACCCTCAACCGCGGCTACCGCCACCTGAAGCGCCACCGCGACGAGATCAGGCAGTTCGTCCACTCCGGCGGCAGGTACCTCGGCATCTGCCTCGGCGGCTACCTCGCGGGGGCCACCCCCGGCTTCGGCCTCCTGCCCGGGGACACCGACCAGTACATCGCCTCGTCCGCCGCCACGGTCGACTCGGAGCGGAACACCGTCGTCCAGGTCTCCTGGCGCGGCCGGCGGCGGACGCTCTTCTTCCAGGACGGCCCGTACTTCTGGCTGCGCCCGAAGGCCGAGGCCGACGTCCTCGCGACCTACCCGAACGGCACCGTCGCCGCGATGGTCGCCCCCTTCGGCGCGGGCCGGGTCGGGGTCGTCGGCCCCCACCCCGAAGCCACCGACGACTGGTACGTCGACGCCGGGTTGCCGATCGCCGACCGGCTCGGCACGGATCTCGGCTGCGACCTGATCGACACCGTGATGAGGCCATGACACAGACCGTTTACCTCAGCCGCACCGCCCTGGACCGGGCCGGCGACGCTCCGCCCGCGACGGCCGGGCGCTCCCGGCTGCTCGGCGTGGACGCCGCGCGTGGCGTCGCGCTGTTCGGGATGATCGCCGTGCACTCGTTGTACCAGTCCGACGCCCTGGGCCGACCGACCTGGTCGTTCACCATCTTCGGCGGCCGGGCGGCCGCCCTGTTCGCGGTGCTGGCCGGGGTCGGCATCGCGTTCATGACCGGTCGACGGCGGGTCCGCCTGGCCGACGGCGCGGGCCCGGTGGCGGCGCTCGTCGTCCGGGCCCTGGTCATCGGCGCGATCGGCTTGGCACTGGGCTACGCCGACGCGTCCCTGGCGTCGGTGATCCTGCCGTACTACGCGGTGATGTTCGTGCTGGCCATCCCGCTGGTGTTCCTGCCGACCTGGTTGGTGGCGGTCACCTGCCTGGCCGTGGCCGCCGGCAGTCCCGTGCTCCGCCAGCTCCTGCTGCCGCAGCTGCCGGGACCGACCTACGACAACCCGGCGTTCGCGCAGCTCGTCGACGCTCCCGGCGCGCTGCTCACCGAGCTGTCGATGACGGGGGAGTTCCCCGCGGTGACGTGGCTGGCGTACCTCTGCGCCGGGCTGGTGGTCGGGCGGCTGACCCTCACCCGGATGTCGGTGCTCCTCGGCCTGCTCTACACCGGGGTCGCGCTGGCCGCGGCGGCGCCGGTGGCGTCGTGGGTCCTGCTGAACCGATACGAGGGTCTGCAGCAGATCTGGTTCACGCAGCCGAAGAGCGGGTTGACCGTGGCCGAGACGAGCGGACTCCTCGCGCTCGGCGGGGACGGCAGCACGCCCACCTCGACGTGGTGGTGGCTCGCGGTCGACGCGCCGCACACCAGCACCCCGCTCGACCTGCTCGGCACGATCGGAAGCGCGATCGCCGTGCTCGCCGCCCTGCTGCTCCTCGGCCAGCTCGCACGGCGGGCGACCTCCGTGCTGCTGGTGCCCCTCGCGGCGGCCGGCAGCATGACGCTGACGCTCTACACCGCGCACATCGTGTTCATCAATTCCGAACTCGACACTCTCGAGCCCACGGCCGGATACCTCGCGCAGGTCCTGGTCGTCGTGCTGGTCGCGACCGCCTGGTGGGCCACTGCGGGCCGTGGCCCGCTGGAAGGGCTCGTGACGCTGCTCTCGCGCGGCGCCGGTCGACTGGTCACCTGGCCAGGCCGAGCATCACGAGGTCGGGCCGGCATGTCGATGTACGCACGACCGGCGCCGCCCTCCGCCGACCGGCACGCGACCGCCTGGCGGCGCGGCTGAACGGCAGGGGTGCGACATGGGACGGACCAGCTCGGGCCTGCTGCGTAGAGAGCGGCGGATCAGCCGGCGACGCCTCGTCGTCGGTGCCGGCGCCGCCGGCACCCTGGCCGCCCTCGGGTGGGCCGGCGTGTCGGCGGTCACCGGGGACGGCAACCGGCCGCTGGCACTGGTCTACCGGGGGCCGGCCGCCTGTTCCGGCTGCGCCGAGGCCGTGGCCGCCCTCCTGCGCAGCGCACCCGGCGGGTTCCGCACCGAATACTGCGGCCCCGGCGAGCAGCGGCAGATCTCGCGGAGCACGCTGGCCGAAGCGACGGTCTACGCCCAACCCGGCGGCGGCAACGTCGGCCCGGCCTGGCGCAGGCTGCGGGACCACGCCGAGGACATCCGTGGCTTCGTCCGCGACGGCGGCCACTACCTCGGTTTCTGCCTGGGGGCGTACCTCGCCGCCACCCGCCCCGGCTTCGGGCTGCTCGACGGGAAGGTCGACCAGTACATCAGGACGGCCGGGGCGAGCGTCGACAGCGCCGACGACGCGGTGGTCCCCGTCCGGTGGCGCGGCAGGTCCCGGCACATGTTCTTCCAGGACGGGCCGACGCTCGAGCTGCGACCCGGGGCGCCGGGCATCGTGCTCGCCACCTACGACACCGGCGCGCCCGCCGCCGTCGTCACCGCCTTCGGCGCCGGGCGGGTCGGACTCGTGGGACCGCATCCCGAAGCCGACCGGTCGTGGTACGCCGACGCCGAGCTGACCAACCCGGACGGCATCCGCCTCGACCTGGGCCATGACCTGGTGCGGAGCACGGTGGACGGGTGGGCCCCGGCGTCCGGTGGGAGCTGATCGGCCGCGCCGTCACTCGCGCCGGTGCTGCCGGGGCAGCCAGCCCATGAACCGGTCCTGGAGGGTGGTCCCGGACGCCGGCGTCAGGTCCTGGGCGGCGGCCGCGAGGCAGGAACCCAGGTAGACGCTGAGCATGGCGCGGTCGACCCGGTACTCCTCCAGCAACCGGGCGCGCTTGACGGTGCACGGCCAGTCGGCGCCGCAGGTGCCGCAGGTCCAGCCCGGCGTCACCGGCGCGTGATCGTCCACGGGGGACGTTGAGCCTTCCACACCACCGGTCATCGCACTCCCTCTCCGGTTCACGTGGCGGCCCGCCCCCGGCGGACCAGAGTCGACAATGGATGAGAGCCGTCCCCCCTGCGACGCCCCATCAGCGCCACCGAACGCTACGGCGTTACGCGGTTGCGGTACGTTCACCAACCATGGCCATCGCGACGCTGACCGTGGACCAGGTGCTGGCCTGGCGGGCCGGCCGGCACCTGCTGCACCGGCCGGCGGGCGTGGACCCGGTCGACGTGGTCGGCCGCCTCGTCGGCGTGCAGGCGCAGGTCGCCTCCGCCGCCGAGCAGGCCGTCGCCGCCCGGCAGGCCGATCCCCGGCCCGGGGCGGTCGCGGCCGCGCTCGCGGGGCGTCGGCTGCTGCGCACCTGGGCGATGCGCGGCACCCTGCACGTGCTGCGCGTCGAGGACGCGCCCGCCTGCCTGTCCCTGCTGGCCGCCGGCCGGTTCTGGGAGAAGGGCTCGTGGCAGCGCACCTTCGTGACCGTGGACCAGCTCGCGGCGATCGCCGAGTCGGCCGCCGCCGCGCTCGACGGCCGGACGCTGACCCGGGAGCAGCTCACCGCCGAAATCGTGGAACGCACCGGCGACGGGACGGTCGCCGCGCACCTCGAATCCGGGTGGGGGGCCGTGCTCAAGCCGCTGGCCTGGCAGGGCCTGCTGGTGCAGGGGCCGACCGAGGGCAACCGGGTCACCTTCACCCGGCCGGAGACGCTGCGGCCCGACTGGCCCGGCCTGCCCGACCCCGAGGAGGCCGCGTCCCGGGTGGTGCCGGCCTGGCTGGGCGCGTACGGGCCGTCGAGCGCGGAGACCTTCGACCAGTGGCTGAGCCGGGGCGGCTCGAAGCGGGCCGCGCTGCGCGGCTGGTTCGCCCGGCTCGTCGACGCGGGCGAGCTGGTGCCGGTGACCGTTGACGAGCGGCCCGCGTACGCCCGGGCAGTCGACGTGGACGAGATCGCCGCCGCCCGCCCCGACGACGCCGTACGCCTGCTGCCCGCCTTCGACCAGTGGGTGCTCGGGCCGGGCACGAAGGACACCACGATCGTCCCGGCCGACCGGCGCGCCTCCGTCAGTCGGGCCGCCGGCTGGATCTCGCCGGTGGTGCTGCACCGGGGGCGGGTGGTGGGCACCTGGGAGGCCCGCGACGGCGAGCCGGTGGTGGACCTGTGGCCGGAGTCGCCGCCGGTGCCGGCCGGCGGGCTCGACGCCGAGCGGGCGCGCGTGCGGGCGTACCTCTCGGGGGGCGGCGATGCGTGACCTGCTGCCGCCGTCGGTGGCGGTGGCGGTGGCCGGGCCGGCGGACTGGACGGGTGAGTTGCTGCCGGCCGAGCGGGCCTGCCTCAGCGAGCGGGCGGTGGAGAGCCGCCGCCGCGACTTCACCGCCGGGCGGGTGTGCGCCCGCCGCGCGATGGCGACGCTCGGCGTGCCCCCGGTCCCGGTGCCGGCGGCGGCCGACCGGTCGCCGGTCTGGCCAGCGGGCGTGGTCGGCGCCATCACCCACACCCGGGACTACTGCGCGGCCGTCGCGGCCCGCGGCGCCGAGGTCCGGTCGGTCGGCATCGACGCCGAGCGGCACAAGGAGCTCAACTCGGGCGTACGCCGGCTGATCTGCCTGCCCGAGGAGGAGGACCGGTTCGCCCGCCTGCCGGCGGGGACCTCCTGGCCGGCGGTGGTGTTCAGCGCCAAGGAGACGATCTACAAGGTGTGGCATCCGGTCGTCGGCACCTGGCTGGACTTCCACGACGCCCTGGTGGAGCTCGACCCCGACGCCGGCACGTTCACCGCCCGCATCACGCCGGCCCGGATCGACGCCGCCCCGGTGGCCGACCCGCCGGCCCTGGTCACCGGCCGGTTCAGCGTCGACGACGCCCTGGTGCGCACCGCCGCCGTGCTGCTGCCCCGCTGACCCGCCACCGGCCTCCTGGCCCCTTCGATCCGGCACGTGACCCGTTCAGGGGACGACGCCGGGCCGCCGGAGACGCGAAGATGTTCCGTTGTCCGCGCACGGTAGCGTCAGCCGCGTTTGCCGTCGTCGTCAGGTGCCTAGGAGTACGGTGAGTCACCCCCAGCCCCCATACGGGCCGCAGGATCCCTACCAGCCGAGCCCGGAGCAGCAGCCGTACCCGCCGGCACCGCAGTTCCCCGCCAACCAGGGCGGTTACCCGCCCCAGCCGCCGGTCTCCGGCGGCCCCCAGTCCGCGGGCGACCCGTGGTCCCCGCTCCCGCCCGTGCCGCAGCAGCCGGCCAACGACCCGTGGGCCGCGCCCCAGCCGCCGGTCTCCGGCGCCCCGCAGCCCCCGGTGTCGGGCGTGCCCGGCGAGCCGTGGGCGCAGCCGCCGGTCTCCGGCGCGCCGCAGCCGCCGGTGTCCGGGACGCCGGGCGAGCCGTGGGCCCCACCGCACCAGCCGACGTCCGGGATGCCGCAGCCGCCGATCTCCGGCACGCCGTACCCGCAGGTGACGTCCGGCGCGCCCGGCTACCCGCTCGGCCCGCCGCAGCCGGTCGCGCCGCCGAACAACAAGAAGAAGACCGTCCTGATCATCGCGATCGTGGCGGTCGTGCTGACCCTGCTCTGCTGCGTCGGCGGCATCGCGGCGGTCGTCGCCGGTGCCGACAAGGCGAAGGACGACCTGGAGAAGGCCCTGCCCACCCCGGCGACCACCAACGCCGCGCCGAGTGGCTCGCCCGCCACCAGCGCCACGCCGGGCGAGGACGACGAGACCTACAACATGAAGCCCGGTGACACGCTGGTCCTCTCCGACGACGAGGGGACCCTCGAGGTCACGGTCACCCGGTTCACCACCGCCACCAAGGGCTGCCGGGAGTACGCTCCGGACCCCGACAAGGGCATGTACCTGATCGCCCACGTCACCGCCACGGTGACCAAGGGCAAGGGCTCGATCAACCCGTTCTACTTCGAGTGGGTGGCCTCGGACGGCACCACGACCAACGGCCTGGCCAGCGCGCTCTCCGGCTGCGGCGACACGCTGAGCTCCGGCAACAACCTGCGCGAGGGCAGCAAGCGCACGGGCACCGTGGTGTTCGACGTCCGCGACAAGAACGGCGCGCTGGAGTACAAGCACAGGTTCGAGAGCGCCGGCTCCTGGAAGCCGTAGTCCGCACCTGCTGACGGGAGGCCGGTCCCCTCGGGGGCCGGCCTCCCGCGCTGTCCCGGACCGTTCCCCGCCGGCATGCCGGTGCGCGGTCAGCGGCCCTGCTCCAGCAGGTCGGCGACCGTGATCAGCGGAGTCACCAGGGACGGCACCAGGGCCGGGTCGGCCAGCCGGCCACGCCGGTAGGTGATCAGCTCCGCGCCGCGCACGCTCCAGGCCGGCACCGCCCCCGCCAGGTGCGCGCCGATCAGGGTCGGCCCGACCAGGGCCTGCTGACCCGGGGCCGCCGCGCCCACCCGCCACTGCCGGTCGAACTCCTCGTGCCCGGTGGCGTAGCTGTCGCTGCCGAACAGCGCGCGGCCCAGCTTCGAGAAGACGTGGCGCGGCGCGACCGCCAGCGGCGGGAACTGCCGCCGCAGCCACACCGAACAGACGACGTACGTGTGGGTCTGCGAGGTGGTCGTCTGGTTGCCGTCCGCGCCGGTCGAGGTCTGCGTCTCCGTGTACGCGTACTCGGCCACCCCCACCGGGCGACCGTGCAGCATCCCGGCCAGCGCGAACCGCACGCCCCGGCGGCTGCGGCCCGGCACCCGGTCGGTCCAGGCGACCTGCGGTCTCTCGGCGTACGTCCAGCCGTACCGGGCGGCCCACTGCCGCCACCGGTCCCGCCGTTCCCGCTCCTGACGGTGGGTCGTCACGACCAGCGCGGTGAGCCCGACCCCGAGGAGGACGGCGAACGCCCCGCAGCCGGCGAACAGGAAAACGCTCATCAATCGATCCACGGGCGGCAGCGTAGTGACCGCCCGCACGAGCGCCGGCCGTCGGGACGCCGGGCGGGGTTCATCTCGACGCGATGCCTCGCCTTCGTCACCCGCAGTCGCGGCGACCCCTGATCCCACCCCTGTCGTCCACCCGGTTCGTTGAACCGCCCCCCGGCGTGCTGTTCAGTTCCCACCGGTGCGGTCGACGATGACGGTGCTGAATCTCTGCTGGCACACCGAAGAGGGATCCACAGTGAACAGAGGGAAGACGGTCCTGCGCCGGATCGGCGCGACCGTGAGCGCGATGCTGCTGGTCGCCGGGGCCGTGGTCGTCGGGGCCACCCCGGCCTCGGCCGCGAACTACTACTACGAGCTGCCGTACCCGGCCGGCGAGTCCTACCTGGTCACCCAGGGGCCGGAGGGCACGTACTCGCACGTCGGCGCGTACAACGAGTACGCCTGGGACTTCGGGCTGCCGGCGAACTACGAGGTCTCCGCCTCCCAGGCGGGCACCATCATCATGTCGAACTGGTCGCCGTACTGGCAGAACGGCATCGAGGTGATCATCCGGCACTCGAACGGCCAGTGCACCCACTACGCGCACCTGAACCGGGCGATCTACAACGCCGGCACCTGGGTCCCGCAGGGCCGGGTCATCGGCTGGTCGGGCAGCACCGGCGCGTCCACCGCGCCGCACCTGCACTTCCAGGTCATCAACTGCAGCACCCGCGTGGGCATCCCCGCCACGCTCCAGGGCTGGACGCCGTGGACCGGCACCTGGCCGGTCAGCGTCAACTACTACGCCTGACCGACGACGCCCTCCCACGTGTCCTGCTCGCCCGATGACAGCGAGCGGGACACGTGGGATTCGGTGGGTTCACCGGACGACATGGACCATCACCCGGCGCGCCGGCCGGCCGCCGTCCCGGGCGACCGGTCCACCGGCGCGGCGTCGTTCCCGGCGTCGCCCGGGTCGTCGCCCCCGGCGAGGATCGTGGTCACCGCCGCACCGCGGTTCAGCATGGCCTTGCGGCTCACCGCGGCCACCAGAACGGCCGCCACGACGAACAGCCACATGTCCCACGGCTGGGCGTCGGGCCAGACCGGGTTGTTCATCTGCGCGTGGAACAGGAACGGCACAAGCAGGCTCCCTCGTGCGGCGTTGAACATCGGCGTGAGGATGACGCTGATCGCCACGACCCCGAAGAAGAACGGCCAGAACGCCCACGCCGACTGTTTCGTCCCGCTCACCAGGAACGACGGCGTGTGCCAGACCGCCACCACCAGGCCGAGCAGGAGCCCGGCCCACAGCGGCGAGAAGCGCCGCTGGAGCAGCGGCAGCGCCACGCCCCGCCAGCCGAGCTCCTCGATGGGGCCGATGAAGAACATCGCCAGCAGGGCCGGCAGCACGGCGTGCCACGGCGAGAAGGGGAACGGGTCGGCGAGGTTGCCCTCGATCGCGGCTCCGGCATAGAACACCGCGGGCATGCCGACGATCAGCACCAGCCACCACGACCGCGACATCCGCCACGACGCGAAGCGACGGAAGAAGGCGCCCAGGCCCGACACGCCGTAATGGCGCCACACCATGAACACGCCCACGATGCCGGGTGCGTAGACCATGAAAACGAAGACCGGGTTGGTGTAGCCCATGGGCCCGAAAATGGCCTCGACCTTCGCCTGAAACAGCACGTACAGCATGCCCGCACCCCAGGACAGGCCGAATGTGGCGAGGAAGAAGGTACGCAGCGACCGGAAGGTCAGGCCGGCCGACCTCCGCTCGGTGGTGTTGCGACTGCTTGTGGGTGTTCGGGCGGTCACGGTAGCCCCTCTGGGACGAAATGGACGCAGACGACCTGCCAGCCGTCTGTATCCAGCTTTCCGACGCGGGCGGCGCGGGGACATCGGGACCAACCCCGGTCGGTCCCTGACCGGCCCCTGGTTCCGGCCGGGCAAGGATTCGCGCGCCGGCCTGCACGAACGCGGACCCGCCCGCAGCGGCGCCGGCGTCGGAAAAGGCCCGTTCCAGCCGAAGACACTCAGCCGGCACTCAACCGCCTCGGTGACCGGCCCGAGCCGCTGATCAGGGTTTTCAACGGGGGACGGGCGGGGACGCAGGGTCGGGAGGCGCGGACAGCACCCTGGTCCGCCGAAGCGACAGGGAGGCGACATGAGCTTGGAGAGGGCGAAGGACAAGGTCGAGCGGGTCGCCGGCGCCGCCAGGGCGCGGATGGGCGACATGGCACAGGGCGAGCGGGCACAGGCGGAGCAGGTGGCGAAGCGGGACGAGATACGGGGCAACCAGCCCGGCGAGCACGTTCAGGAGGACGCTCGGGACGCGCGGGACAACTTCACCACCTGACCCGGCTCGTCGCCACGCCCCCGGCCGCGCCGGGGGCGGTGCTCCGTGTCGGGGGCTATCCGGAGAAGTCGCGTCGCGGATCGAAGAGCCCGATGGGGTGTGCGGTCGCGCCGCTCGTCGCCAGGTCGGCGAGGATCTCCCCGACGACCGGGACGAACTTGAAGCCGTGCCCGGAGAACCCGCACGCGACGGTGACCTGCGGGTGCCGCGGGTGCGTCGCGATCACGAAGTGCTGGTCCGGCGTGTTGGTGTACATGCAGGTCGCGGCCCGCAGGAACCGGCCGGGAAGGGTCGGCAGGACTCCGGCGAGATGTTGCCGCATGTCCTGCACCTCCTCCGGGTGCACCTGCCGGTCGATGGTGTCCGGCGTGCAGACCGCACCGCCACGGAAGAAGGCCACCTTGGCGCCGCCGTCGGGCCCGTCGATGGCCGGGAAGCCGTACACCTGCGTGCCGGCGGCGTCCTCGTGGATGTAGATGGGATGCCGCCCGGGCTCGAAGGGGCCGACCCCGGTCTCCGGCTGGAACCAGTACATGATCTGCCGCTCGACCGTCAACGGCACACCGAGGTCGGCGAGGAGTTCGGGCGCCCAGGCACCCGGGCAGACGACGAGCCGGCCGGCGGTGTAGGAACCCTTCTCGGTCGTCACGCGTACGCCGCCCTCGGGCAGCGCCTGCCAGCGCGCCACCGGCTCGCCGTAGCGCAGGTCGGTGCCGTGCCGGGCAGCGAGGTCGAGGTGAGCGGTGACGGTCGCCTCGGGGCGCACGAAGCCCGCCTTGGCCTCGAAGAGCGCCAGCTCGTCGTCCCGGGGGCTGAACGTCGGGAAGCGGCGGCGCAGCTCACCCGCGTCGAGGATCTCGTGCGGCAGGTTCCACTCGCGCGACGCACGCAGGCTGCCGGCGAACGCGAGGCTCTCCGGTCGGCCGACGAACACCCCGCCGGTGAGCGAGATGATCTCCCGCCCGGCGTCGTGTTCCAGCTTCTCCCACAGTTCGTACGCCCGGAGCAGGAGCGGTACGTAGGCCGGGTCCTCGAAGTACGACTGCCGGATGATGCGCGAGCCGCCGTGGCTCGACCCGCGGTCGTGCGCCCGCCCGAACCTCTCCAGACCGAGCACGCGCTGCCCCCGCGCGGCCAGATGGTAGGCGGCGCTGCTGCCCATCCCACCGAGCCCCACGACGATGACGTCGTAGACCGACATACCTACTTCCTCCACCTTTCGGGCGTCAGCGGCAACGGAGCGTGCCTGGCCCGCCGCTACCGTACCGAACCCAGAAGCCGCTTCCCGCGTAGTGAGAACGGCGCTGAGCTGGGCAAAGTCGCCGCCCCGCATACCCGCCCGCCATGACTCGGCGTTCACGCTGCGCGTCGACAGCACGGCTAGAGCAGGATGATCCCCACGTGCCAGTCGCAGTCCGGCCCAGACGTCGAAGCGGAACACGGACTGCCTGACCAGCTCGCGATCAGTTTCGGCAAGCCGCTCTACAGGATCTAAAAGGCCGTCCCCGCCTGGCATCGTGTTCAGGCACGGGCCCCAGTCGCTCCTTCTCGTCCCTCGCCGTCGTATGGCGGCCTGTTTGCTGGCTCGCTGCTGACTCCGCCTACAGGTGGCAAATCCCTTGCCGGCCGGCCTGCGAACTGCAACGCTCCGTCGGTGATCGACAAGCCTGGCGTTGACGACCGGCTTCTGGCGGCCGAGGTGGCCGCCGCCTGGGTCGTGGACGTCGCCGATCTCGTGTTCATGCCGGTCGGGCTCGACGGGGATGCATGGGCGTACCGGGTTGACACGTCCGACGGTGGGCGCTATTTCCTGAAGCTGCGCCGCGGCGAGTTCACCCGAGCCGCCGTCCTGCTGCCCGGGTTCCTCAGAGCCCAAGGCGTCAGGCAGGTCGTAGCACCGATCGACCTTCCAGACGGCGGAGCCAGTCACGGGTTCGGGGAATACCAGCTGCTGCTCTACCCGTTCCACGAGGGCGGCAGCCTGTGGGGCCGCGGCCTCACCGACCGCCAGTGGCTCGAGTACGGCGAGTTCCTGGGTCGCCTGCATGCGGTTACGCCGAGCGCCGACATCACAGCCGTCCTGCCGGTCGAGACCTACCGATCAAGCGCCGGCGAGCGGCTGCAAATCCTTGGCGAGCAGGCTGCGGCGAGCGAGGCCCTCGGCGCTTTCTGGGACCGGTACGGTGGCGCGCTGCATCGGTTGTCGGAGGCGGTCGACGACCTGGCCTCCCGCGTGACGCAAGCCCAACACGTGATCTGCCACGCCGACATCCACCCCGGCAACCTGATCGCTGACGGCGACGGTCCATTGCACGTCGTGGACTGGGATGCGCCGATCCTCGCGCCGCGCGAGCGGGACCTGATGTTCATCCACAGCCAAGACTTCGGCGACCACCCGATCAACGCGCGCCGCGCCGAACTCTTCCGCCGAGGCTATGGGCCGCTAGAACCGGACCAGACGATGCTGAGCTACTACCGCAGCGAGCGGCACCTCGACGACGTCGCCGTATTTCTACGTAGCATCCTCAACCCCGAGGCCAGTCCAGAATCTCGAGCCAACGACCTGCACTGGCTCACCCGCATCGCCGAGACCGTCGCCGACCCCAGCTACGCGCCCTGATCGGCTGCCACCAGTTCACCAACTACAGGTAAGCCCTAGCCGCATCGACTGGTCGGTATCTGCATCACGGCCGGTGAGCTGGGCAAACGTGGTTGTCTCCGGTCGTTATTGGTCGTCGCCGTCCGGCGGCTGACGGCCTGGAGCAGGCCACCGGCCCGGCCGACAAGGACCGGAGTGAGCCCTGCCCCGCTCGATCACGAACGACGGATGTGCGCGCCTGACAGCCAGTCGCCGCCAGGCGCGCACATGCCATCGGTCAGCAGCAACTCGGCGCGGCCCCAGCGACAGCCGGCTCCTTCTCGGCATTCGGGGTGCAACAGGCGCTCTCGGTGGCCTTCTCCAGTTGGTCGGAGTCGGCTTTGACGGTGTAGACCTCCCAGGGCTCGTTGCCGGGGCCGCGTACCCAGACCTTGTCCTGGAGGGCGTAGCAGCATTCCGTGCTGTTCTCTTCGAGGGTGATCAGGCCCGCGTCGGTGAGGCGGTTGGTGGCGGCGTTGACCTCGTCGGTGCTGAACACCTCGACGCCCAGGTGGTCCATCACGGTCGGCTGGTCGGGCTCGCCTTCGAGCAGCACGAGCTTCAAGGGAGGGTTATCGATGGCGAAGTTGGCGTAGCCGGGGCGACGCTTGGCCGGCTCGATGTCGAACAGCTTCGAGTAGAAGGCGACGGAGCCTTCGAGGTCGGACACGCGCAGGGCGAGCTGGATACGGGACATGGTTTCCCCTCCTGACGGGTTAGCGGATGTGGTGGCTGGTGAGAGCGGTGGTGCGGGTGCGCTCGTAGCGGGCGTCGGCATGGCAGTCCGCAGTGCAGACCTGCCCGCACGGCTCGCAGAGCGTCACGCCCTGGACGTGGGTGGTGCGGCGACGGGAGAACAGCTTGAGCATCGCTTCGTCCTTGCCTAGATGATTTTCGAAGCAGGACCTACGTTGCACCCTGTTTCGAGATCTGTCAACCTAGAGGCATGTCGAAACAAGCGCTGCCGGTGGTGGACCTCCAAGCCGTGGCCTGCTGCTCCCCGATCGCCGTCCGCCCCCTGGATGCCGACCAAGCGGCGGTGGTCGCGCCGATGTTCAAGGCCCTGGGCGACCCGATCCGGCTGCGGCTGATGTCGATGATCGCCTCGGTGCCGGAGATCTGCGTCTGCGACCTGACCCCGGCGTTCGACCTGTCCGGGCCGACCATCTCCCACCACCTCAAGGTGCTGCGCGAGGCCGGCCTGGTCGACTCCGACCGACGCGGCACCTGGGTCTGGTACCGGGTCCGCCCGGAAGCGTTTCGGCAACTCGGCGCGCTGTTGGACATCTCCACCACATCCGCGCAGGCCACCGCGTGACCCTCACCCTGGCTCGTCGGGCATCGGCTGAGTTCACCGGTACGGCACTGCTGGTCACCGCGGTCGTCGGCTCCGGGATCGCCGCCGCCCGGCTCTCTCCCACCGACATCGGGCTCCAGCTCCTGGAAAACGCGATTGCCACCGCCCTCGCCCTGGGCGCGCTGATCCTCATGTTCGGGCCGGTGTCCGGGGCGCACTTCAACCCGGTTGTCTCTGCCGTCGACTGGTGGCTCGGCCGCCGCGCCGGCACCGGCCTGACCGCCCGCGACCTCGCCGCCTACACCACCGCCCAGACCGGCGGAGCCATCACCGGGGCGGTGCTGGCCGGCCTGATGTTCGACCTGCCGGCCGTGGCCTGGTCCCGCACCGAGCGGACCGGGGGGAACTTGTGGCTGGCCGAGGTGGTCGCCACCGCCGGCCTGGTCGTCCTGGTCTTCGCCCTCGCCCGCTCGGCCCGCACCTCCGCCGCCCCTGCCGCCGTGGGCGCCTACATCGGCGCGGCCTACTGGTTCACCTCGTCGACTTCGTTCGCCAACCCCGCTGTCACCATCGGCCGGGCCTTCACCGACACCTTCGCCGGAATCGCCCCGGCCTCGGTGCCCGGCTTCGTCGCCGCCCAGCTCGTTGGCGGCCTGGTCGCCGTCGCCGCCCTCGCCGCCTGGTACCCCCACGCCGCCGACTCCGCCGACGCCGTCGTCGTGCCGCACCTCGTCCAGGAGAACCGATGACCGCCCCCGCCAGCACCACCGGCATCACCATCGCCGCCATGGGCAACCAGCACGCCGACGCCGTGCTGGATATCTACCGGCTCGGCATCGCCACCGGCAATGCCACCTTCGAAACCGAACCGCCCACCTGGGAACAGTTCACCGCCAGCCGGCTACCCGGTCACCGCTGGGTGGCCGTCGACCCCACCGGCCGGGTCCTCGGCTGGGTCGCCTGCTCCGCCGTGTCCGACCGGTGCGTCTACGCCGGGGTGGTCGAGCACTCCGTCTACGTCCACCCCGACGCCCGCAGCCATGGAGTCGGCCGTCTCCTGCTCGACGCCCTGATTGCCTCCACCGAGCAGGCCGGCATCTGGACCATCCAATCCGGCGTCTTCCCCGAGAACACCGCCAGCCTCGCCCTACATACCGCCTGCGGCTTCCGCACCGTCGGCACCCGCGAACGCGTCGGCCGCCACCACGGAACCTGGCGCGACGTCACCCTCATCGAACGCCGCAGCCCGATCTTCATCTGACAGGAAGAACATCACCGATGAGCGACAAGCCCAGCATCCTGTTCGTCTGCGTCCACAACGCCGGCCGCTCCCAGATGGCCGCCGCCTGGCTGCGCCACCTCGCCGGAGACACCATCGAGGTCCGCTCCGCTGGCAGCGCACCCGCCGACCAGATCAACCCCGTCGCCGTCGACGCCATGCGGGAGGTCGGCATCGACATCATCGACCAGACCCCGGCCCAACTCACCTGGGACACGGCCGAAGCCAGCGACGTCATCATCACCATGGGCTGCGGCGACGCCTGCCCCGTCTTCCCCGGCAAGCGCTACGAGGACTGGAAGCTCACCGACCCCGCCGGCCAACCCCTCGACGTCGTCCGCCAGATCCGCGACGACATCAAGACCCGAGTCACCGACCTGCTCGCCAGCATCGAGCCACAAGGCTGAGCAACCCGGCTCGCTAGCTGTACTGCCCAGGGAGTCCGGCCGATTGCCTCCGTTGACGACCTCGCCCGGCATGACCTGTTCGAGTCCCACGACGAGCACGCAGCCTTCCTGGTCGACCTCTACGCCCTTTCGGCAACGTCCGGAAATTACCTGAGCGGAGAAATTCAATGGCCATTCCGAAGAAGGGCAGCCGCCTCATCTCGGTCGACGACATCACCTATCGCTGGCGGATCCGCCCGAAGCCCACGTACAGCCAGGGACTGGCCGAGACGGCGTTGACCTATGCCGTTGAGCTGGAGCAGGATCCGGGCTCGGTACTTGTCGTCACGACCGACTTCCCGCGACCGGACAACTGGATCGTGTCCTCCGGGAGGGCGGTTCGTCCGACCGAGGTTGCGGACACCATCCGGGCAGCGCTCCGGCAAGGCTGGCGGCCCGACCGACCGAGCCCGGTGATGCAGATGAGCGCTACCGCCAGCAGGAGACTGGCCTCGGCCGAGACGTCAGGAGCCTGAGCAGCAGATCTCAGGCCCCCGACGTCACCAGCTCGATCCGCCTGCGGCGGTCCGGCGTCGTATGCCTCACCGCCACCGCTCGCTCGGGTCGGGGGCGGATCCGCGTAGCGTCGGCTCACCGCGCGCCTGGACCACGTACTCCGGTGGCACGCCGCACAGCGGAGCGGCAGCGATCGCCCAGCCCACGGCGGCGGGTGACCACCCACGCGATCGTCACGGCCTGGCGGACGTTGGGTGGGAGGTGGACTACGTGGGCGGGTTGTCTAGACATGAGGATGCCGCGTCCTCGTGGGGGTGCTGTAGTACCTGGCCGCGGCTCGCATGGACTCAATGAGTGTGGATCCGGGGTAGTAGCGGCGGTCGGAGTACAGATGCCGGTAGCAGGCCCAGTAGCTTGCCACGCGCTGAGCTGTGATGGCGACGAACGACGGGTTCGCGGCGAGGACCTGTCCGTAGACGGCGTGCTGTGGGGTCCGGGGATCATGGATCTCGACAAGTTCACGGCGGATGTCGAGCACGATCTCCAGGACATACTCTCCGACCAGCCGGACCACAAAAGGGACCACCCACGGCTCGTTCAACCTCAGAACGTGCGCAAGCCGTCGCTGCCGCACCCGACCGTCGTGGTGACGCGTATAGAGGCAGTTGAGGATCGCCGACTGGGTCGGTGACAGGACACCCTCCACACGGGCTTGAGGTTCGGCGTGGTACATGCGGTACGGGATGATGACCGGCTGCCCGTCGACGGTGACGCGGAACGGCAACGCCGGTTCTAGGCTGGACGGGGGCAGAAGCTTCAAGACGGCCTGTACGTCTCGCTGGAGGTAGGCGGGGAAAGCGGCTGCCAGTGAAGGCGCGGTAGGGGCACTCAGCGCTGGGCTTGACACGGTCGGACCGTACAGCGTTCCAGCCCTGCATGCCGTACGACGAGTAGGGCTTTTCCTCTGTGAGCTTCAGCAGCTCACCGCAGCCGTGGGCCATGATGGCGGGCGCTCCCTCGAAGTGCAGCCAGAAATGCAGCAGGCCGACAATTCCCATCACTGGCCTGTCGTCGAACCAGTGCCGCGCCTCGGTTGCCGCAAGCAGGCGTCGACCCAGGAGCGGGCGAAGTAGAACGGCAACGGTCACGGGATCCGCCACGGGCGCACCATGGCAGCGCCAGACCGCCAGTTTGGAAGATCGTTCTCGGCTGACCTGTTCTGTCTGAAGTGCCTGCTCGGCGGCGGAATCGCGGTGCCTGGTGGTGCCCGTTGAGGATCTTCCAAGACACCGGCTTCACACCACCCGGCGCACCTGCGCCACCCTGCTGGTGGCTCTCGACGTCCACCCCCGGGTCATGATGCGGATCCTCCGGCACAGCCAGATCGCCGTGACCATGAACATCTTCGCCTCCGAGGCGACCGAGACGGCCCTCACCCGGCTCGGCGACCAGTTCCTGTGAGCTGCGGTACTGTCGCCCGATCTCGATCAACTGAAGGAGTGTCAGAGTGGAGCCGTTGGGGATCTCGCATGACGCCTTCGGTCGACTTCGCCTCGCCGGCTTCATAGCGGCAGAGCACCTAGAGCAGCTTCGCGGCTGGGAGTACTTGGACCGTTGCTGGGTCGGGGAGGCGTCGGGCTTCACGGAGTGGCTTCGTCTTGAGTCGGCTCCCGAGGTAACGCGTTCGGTGGCGATCGACCTCGTCGCCCTGCCGGAGTCAACGGTCCAGAACATGATCGACGCGCTGAGGCTCCCCCTGCGGGCAGGGCAGCACCGACAGGAGATCACCGGCGTGTTTGGGGAGCCCACCGGCACACAGAGTTTCGTGCGGGATCGGGTCACCCTCATCTTCCGCATCGGCGCTGCGGAGCCCTACGAACTGAGCTGCACCATTCACGAGGAGCAGGGGCTGATCTACCTGACGATGCATCCCACGCCGCTGCCGGATTAGCTCGCGGCCAGCCAGATCGACCCTGCGGGGCGACGACTGCTGCACTTCGCTGCTGTACAAGATCCAAAAAGGCCGTCTCCCACGACGGGAAACGGCCTTTGAACTGGGTGGAGCTGAGGGGATTTGAACCCCATACACCATCTGCGGGAAGAGATCATCACGAGTCGGGCACATACCCGGCGCGACCTGGTCAACCATCGCCAAGACCTCTCGACGTTTGACATGGCTTGTCGCTCGCGGTTGTGCCGGATCTGTGCCTGATGATCTTCACCAGCCTCGCTGGCCCTCTAGCCATCCCGTCGGCCTTCGTCCGCACCCCTGTGGAGCGGGTGGGGCCTGCCCGGTCAAGGTGGAGCACCCAGCGGCTGAACGACCTTGACCGGGCAGTCCCTGCCCGCTCGGCTCCGCCCGGACGAAGGTCGTCGGGATGGCGCCACCATCCCGGAGTGCCCGAGGACCCCGCCGGAGGCACTGCACTTGTTCCAAACAGCACCGAAGCCCCGGACTTCCTTCATCAAGGCGGTCCGGGGCTTCGTCGTATGTCGCGCCGCCGGCGGGCTAACACCGACGCGCTGGCGGCCGAAGGCCAGAGGCGCGGCGGCGGGCCATCGGCCCGGCCCAGGTTCGGCGGCGCGAGCGGCCCGCGACGCGGGCCGCCTTGATCCCGTACAGAAAGTCCTCACACGAACGCCGTGGGACGCGCCAAGACAAGCCAGCAAGCAAGTTGGCGAAGACTGCGAGTGGCACCCCGATGCGCGCCACTTGGCTAGACCGAGACGCGTGCCTGCCGTAGCCGTATCAACAGCCATTGTCATGATTCAGTCGTTGTCCAGAGCGACCGGAGGCCGTAGTGTACCTACGATGGGATTGTTAAATGAGGGCAAGAGTGGTGACGTCAGTGGATCCTGAGACCCTGCCGCTTTCAGACCTGCCAAATCCTTATGAGTTCGCGAACCCGGTGACGAGTCGAGAGCGGTTCGCCGGCAGAAGCACCGAATTGAAGGACCTCCGCTACTACCTCCGGCAGGCACGACGCGCTCATCACCCGGTGAACATTGCCTTGGTCGGAGAGCGCGCGGCCGGCAAGACAAGCCTGCTCAACGTCATCGAGCATGACTCAAAGGAGCTTGGACTCCTCGCCACAAGGATCAACCTGAACTCGGGCGACGCAGATCCGATGAGGCTCTTTTGGAAGATCTACGAAGCAATCGTGGATTCCGTCAGCGAGGCAGGACACTTGTTCCCACCTGGCTCGGACGAGGAACGAACCTATCGCCTGATCTCCGATGGGCTTAACCCTGAAGCAGATCACATAGGTTTTCCGCTTCGCTTCCCAGCACATTATGCCGTATCCGTGAACGGCGGCAGGCAGATATCTGAGAATAAACTCGTCCGAGATTTGGTCTACCTCTACGAGGTTAGCAAGGTTCCGTGCGTACTACTGTTCGACGAGTGCAACGTGCTGGCTACAAATAGGGTCACCCTGGAGATGCTGAGAAACGTCTTCATGAATACGCCCGGCTACATGTTGGTGCTAACCGGAACGCCAGCGATGTTCCCGCTGTTCGACGACGTCTTCTCCCCCATTATTCGGCAATTCAAGAAAGTTCGTGTTCAGCCATTCGAAGAGCTCGACGATAGCCGTGAGTGCATCGACGGACCACTAAAGGCTCTCAACCTCAAGCCGTACGAGCTAATTACCGGAGGCAGACAGTTCTATCAACACGTCCACCAACTGTCAGGCGGGCGGCCTTACGAAATCCAACTGCTGTGCCATTTCATGTTTCGGCGCGTCCAGGACAAGAGAGCCGAAAGAATGGCGCTAACAGCAAATGTAATTGATGACGTAATGCAAGAGCTAGAACTCTCTGTAGCGAATCCCGGCACTTCACGCCCAGTCCTAGCGGCCCTCCGCACACTGAATGAGATCGAACTAAAGGCACTCGGCGTTCTCGGGAGGTGCAGTGGGTTCGCTACATTCGATGACATTTGGTTCGCACACTCGATTGAAGCGGACGGTGAGGCCTTCACGAGGGAGGAACTAATTGAGCATCTCAGGCGCTTGAGCGAAGGTGGGGTACTCGAAGTAAGAGGCGACGCAATCATCTCATTCCTAGGGGATGATTTTGAGCGAGTCTACTTGTCGTACTTTGCCGAAAGCCGAAACGTAAACATACGAATACAGGATCGGCCTTTCGCCTATCAGATGATGGACGTTGTGCGAAGTCGACTCCGAGCCATTGCAAAGGAATTCCCTATTGGAGGACCGGGGACGACTTCATGGGTGCTGGAAACTATCGAGGCCTTGCTTGCTCCCACATTGAGAGTAATACCTCCCCAGACAGACGTCGTCTACGACTGGGTCCTGGAAGCTGCCGGCAACGGCGACGAGCTGGTTATGAGAGAATTTGTAATACAGTACGGCTCGCACGTGGCTAATATTTGTGCCCCAATCCATGATGAGGATGATGTCGAAGCAATTGAACGGATTGCAGTCGAGATCGCAGAAAAAGGCGGGTCACTTGATTGGATGAATAAAAGCTTCAAGGTTCCCGCTTCCGGCGAGTTCATTCAGCGCCTCCTCGATACCGGCGACAGGAACTCATTGTTACACCTAGGCGAGGAGCACACAGCTAGCGCCACCTTTTCTTATCTTGATGGCGAGCGACAAAAAGCCATCGATGAGGCCGAACTCGCGTCTCGCTTTCCTCTCGATAGCGACGATGCCAACAACGTCGGTTATATGCTTATTAGCGCCGGGAAATATGACAAAGCGCTCCAAGTCCTCAAGGCGATCGAGGTTGGCGGCAGCACTGGCGGTGTCGATGCACTCCTTCTGTTTAACCTAGCGATTGCCAGCTTGGGTCTCCAACATGTTGAGCAGGCACGGACTGCATTGAGCCAAGCTGCCGCTCTCTTCGAGAGTGTGAATGGATCGCCAAATCCGTCGTGTCTGTTCATTCCCTCTATTACTGAGCACGGACTCTGCTTGGTAGAGATACTTCAACCAGAATTACGGGAGGCGATCAGTGGAACGCAACGGCTGATCGATGGACTGATCCCCTTCTCCGGAATCATCGAAGTCCGACACGCTCAGTTCAAGAGTCGCTCCGAGGATCAATAACCGCACCCGAGAGGTCAGCCCCATCCATTATGGTGCCGCTCAGCGTGGCCCGTGATAGGTCCGCCCTCCGGAGGTCGGCACCAGTGAGATCCGCGTTCATCAGCCGCGCTTGGATCAATACTGCGTCAACCAGTACCGCGCCTCGCAGACTGGCGTCACTTAGATCAGCGCCCCTAAGATCAATGCTCCTTAGGTTAGCGCCATCGAGGTTGATGGGTGCGCCGCCCCGAATGGAGCAAAGCACCTCTATCGCCGTTTTGACATCAGGTGGGGCCGGGTCCAGTGGCCTTGTGGGTGACTGCCGCACGAAGGCAGATAGGACATTGATTACTCGCTGGTTCTCTCCAAGCGCCGACTCCTCAGCGATGCGAGCGAGGGCATAGATGCCACCCACTCTACGAGGAAGAGACTCCGAAGCGCCTAGCTGATCAAGTGCGGCAGTGAACGCGGTCGTGAGCCGGGTGGCATGATTAATCTTTAGTTGCTCCTGGGCGGCTCTGACCTGTTTCCACGCTGTAATGGCACCCATTATTAGGAGTAGCCCGGCCGTCGCTTGCAGCAGCAGCGACCGGATATCCTTCTCGGCCTGAATCTGATCCCGGAGCGGGAGCTTCGCGTAGGCAGAATGGTTCCGCTCAAGGATGTACGCCGGAAGCGATCCGAATGTGAATATAATCAAGGCAACGAGAAGCCCGACGCCGACGACAGCTGCAGCCAAACCAAACTTGCGCACTTATAGTCCTCTCTCATGTCGATGAGGAATTGCGATATCGGCTGCTACCTCCGTTCAACACCGAATCGGGGATCATACCGCGCGGGCCGCCATGTGGTCTAGCGACGATGTCGGGCTGGCCGAGCGGCTCTGGTGGTGAGGCCCCCACGGTCGTATGCTGAGTTCTATGAGTTCAATCGTCTTGCTAGCAGCGCGCACTTCAGAGGCGAAGCTGAAATACCAGCTTCCGCGGCGATGGCGCCTGTCAAGGCCGTAGCCGCCAAAGCAGCCGGGCTCAGCGCCCTAGCGGGCGAAGACGGCGATGTCTTGATCGCCGCTGCCTGGCTCCACGACGTTGGTTATGCGCCCGATGTATTGGAGACCGGTTTTCACTCGCTTGATGGGGCACGCTGGCTTCTTCGGCACGGCTTTAGTCCGCGTATAGCTTCGCTTGTCGCACACCACTCGTGCGCCCTTTACGAGGCGGACGAGCGCGGATTAGGGAAGGTCCTGGCCGCCGAGTTTCGGCGGAAAGAGTCCGTCACCTCTGATGCACTATGGTTTGCAGATATGACGACTGGTCCCGATGGCCAGGATCTCTCCATCGAGGATCGCCTGGCCGAAATACGTGAACGATATGGTCCCGATGATATCGTCACGCGCTTTTGGCGTAAGGCTGAACCGTCATTGGTGGAGGCGGTACGCCGCACGCAAGCACGCATGACAGATCACCCAATGTAAGGTTCCACCCGTTGCTCAAAGCCGTGCTCAATCCGAAGGCGCATCGACGGATGAATTGGCAGGTCGCCTAACTCGGATCGGCCCATCCACCGAACTTCTGACGACTCATCACTGGGGGCGGGCTCACCGGCAACGTATCGCCCTTGGAAGCAGATCGAGAACTGCTGCCGCACCTCGCCGTCACTGTACTCCACGGCATGGTTGGGGTTGGTGTAGATCCCCACCACCCCAGTCACCTCGATCTCGACCCCGGTCTCCTCTCGCGTCTCTCGTACGGCAGTCTCCGCGTTGTAGAAGGCAAGCGCGTTCAGGATCTTGCTAGACATGGCGTGGCCGATGCCCTCGTCGTCGCCGCGCTCGGTGATGTGCTTGCCTTCCGGGTCGCCGAATAGCAGCTCGACCTGGGCGCCGGCCAGCGCCTTCTCGCGCAGGGTGGGCACCCATTGGTGGTTGAACTCGGGCAGGAACAGCCCGCCGTAGACCAGGACGCCGACCTGTCGGGTCGTGGCTGGAAGACCAGGCGGCGTGACATGCCCGTTGATGACCTCTGGTACCTGAGCAAGCGCGGCCCCGACGGGCAGCGCATGAAGTCCAAGCGGCATGGTCGCGGCAAGCGGTGGCGCTGCCGATACGAGGACTCGTCCGGGCAACCCCGGGAACGCCTCTTCGAACGGAAGGCCGACGCAGAGGCATGGGACATCAAGGCCCGTGCCGGCCTCGCCGAGGAAACCCGGATCGACCAGGGAGAGCGGCGGCTGACATTCCGCGACTACGGGGAACGGTGGCGGCTGTCCCGCCAGGTCGGCCAGGCGCTGGCGTACCAACGCCATCTCGATTCGGGCCTGCGCCACCACCTTTACCCGTTCTTCGGTGACCGGCCGATACGAGCCATTACCGTCACCGACGTCCTGGAATGGATCGCCAAGCAGCTCCAACACAACGTCGCGCAGTCCTCGATGAAGACCTACTTCGACGTCCTGAACGTCATCCTGAACGCGGCCGTCATCGACAAGGTGATTCCCGACAACCCCTGCAAGGCGATCCGGCTGTCGGCGATCCTGCGGGGATTCTCTCGGGCGCCCAAGTGGGTACCGGCCGCCGACGACGTGCTCGCCCTGGTCGAAGTCGTCCCCGCCGAGTATCGGGCGGCCATCTGGCTCGGCGCGGGCGAGGGTCTACGCCTGGGCGAAGTGCTCGGCATGGAAGACAGCTCGCGGTGCCGACTACGAGCACCAGGAGGTCCACGTGGTTCAGCAACTGCGGTTCCACAAGGTCGCCTACGGCGGCTTCTACCTCGCCCCGCCGAAGTCGGGCTCGGTGGGCGACGTCGACCTGGACGACCATGTGGCCGCCGTCCTCGCCGATCACGTCCGCGACCACCCGCCGGCCACCGTCGAGCTGGCGGACATCACCGCTGGAACGCCGGACCCGGGCAAGAGCCCCACTCGCAGACATGTCTCGCTGCTGTTCGCCGATTCGTGGGGCCGGCCGATCCACGATCAGCGGTGGTCGGACATGTGGCGCGGCTGGCGGAAGCGGGCAGGCTGGCCCGACACCGGCACCTTCCACTCCCTGCGGCACTACTTCGCCACCGCGCTGATCGCGGCCCACGCCGACCCGACGGACGTTCAGCGGGCGCTACGGCATTCCAGCCTGCGCATCACGCTGGAGACCTACGTGCACTGGTGGCCCAAGAAGAACCGCCGCCGCAACGTCGTCAGCACGGCACTGCGGCAGGCGGCGGAGAACCGAAAAAGGCCACCCGAGTACCAAGATCGGATCTGACTTGTGCCCGATCTGAGCCGGATGACCTTGGAGCGGCGTTTCCGCTGCTCATCGGTGTTACTGGTGGAGCTGAGGGGATTTGAACCCCTGACCCCCTCGATGCGAACGAGGTGCGCTACCGGTCTGCGCCACAGCCCCTCCGCCGGCGAACCGGCGTCGGTCCCACCCGGCTTTCACCGGGCGGGCCGGCGCCAAGGCTAACAGGTCGACCGCCCCCGCCGCGAATCCACCCCCGGCGCGGCGGGATCTTGGCGAGAACCGACCACGGAGGATCGGATCGGCGACGCCAGAAGCGGACATCCGGGCCGCGTCGGAAACCGACATTCAAGCCGAGTGGGTGCCGCGACCGGACTGGTACGGGCGGCCCCGCAGGCCGCCCGTACGCCGGTAGGACACGGAGCCGCCGTTGGCCGCCGCGGGCAGGTCGGCCGGCCGGTCCAGGCCCATCGCGGCGCGGCGTACCACCTCGCGCTGGGCCGCCAGGCGGCGCTGCGCCTCCCGGCGGGCCGCCGCCCGACGGGCCTGCTCCCGCCGCACCTCGGCCTGCCGGGCGGCCAGCCATGCCGCCTCCCGGGCCTGCGCCCGCCGCCGCCGGCGATCCGCCACCGCCCGCGCCCGCAGGTGTACGACGTACGCGACCAGCAGGGTGGCAGTGACCCCGAAGCTGATCCAGAAGCCGGGGCCGACCACGATCACGCCGATCAGCTCGACGAAGTTGAGCAGGAGCAGCGCGGCGAGCACCCGACGTCGGCGGTAGACGGCGGGGGTGTGCTGCCGGCGGGGCGGCGGGCGGCGGCGGTTCTTCTTCCCGGCGGGCGGCACGGCGCGCAGCCGGCTCGACCGGCGGGCGGCAGGTGGCGCGGAGACCGGGGCCGCGAGACCCCCCGCGTCCTTGCTCTCGCTCAGGGTGACGACGAGGGATCGGGGCGGGTGGACCGGCTTCCGCCCCGGGACAGTACGACGCCGCCGGCGGCGCTGGAGCACCCGCGCCGTCGACTGCGCCCGCTCCGCCACCAGCCGCTCGGTGGCGTCGTACCGGCGGACCAGCGCCGGCGCGAGGGCGAGCAGGCCGGCGGCGGCGAGGACGGCGAGGAGCACCGAGGTCGGCACCCTCACCCCTCCCGTCACCGAATTCGGAGCAACCGCCGCCCGACCGCAGGATCTTCCACCGAGCGTGGTCGGGTGCGTGGATCGTACGGGTGGAGCAGCGCTTGCCACAGCTTGCAGTCACTTGAGGTTACGGGCCGCCGACGCGGATGGTGACGCGCCGCGCCGATCCCGTCCGTGGGACGGCTCACCCCGCGACGGCGCGGATCCGGTGCCAGCGGCCCAGCAGGCCGCCCTCGGCGGCGACCTCCTCACTGGTCATCGCGTATCCGATGTGGTCCCGCCACGCACCGTCGATGTGCATGTAGCGCACGTGGTACGACTCCTCGCGGAAGCCCAGCTTCTCCACCACCCGGCGGGACGGCCGGTTCTCGGGGCGGATGTTCACCTCGACCCGGTGCAGCCCGCCCGCGCCGAAGGCGTGGTCGACGGCGAGCGCCAACGCGGTCGGGATGATGCCGCGACCGGCCACCCGGGAGTCGACCCAGTAGCCGACGTACCCGGAGCAGAACGCCCGCCGGACGATGCTGCCCACGTTGAGGTGGCCGACCAGCCGCTCCCGGCCGTCCTCGCGCAGGCAGACCGCGAACGGCATCCCCTCGCCGCTGCGCGCCGACCGGCGCTGGTCGCGGTGCACCCAGCGGAACGCGGCCGGCGAGTTCAGCTCGTGCCAGCTTCCCGGCAGGGACGACTCCCACGGCGCGAGCCACTCTTGGTTGGCGCGGCGCACCTCCGACCAGGCGGCGGCGTCCGCCCGCCGGTAGGGCCGCAGCACCACCGGGCCATCGTTCAGCACCGCCGGCCACCCCGGCGCCCGCCCACCCCCGAACAGATTCACCGCGTCAGCTTCCGCTCACGACCGCGTCATCGCAAGCGCACTCCTGCCCGCACCGCACCGTCCGTCCAGCCGCGCCCGGGAGGCCACGCTCACCGGCGACGGTCCAGCAGGAGGACGTCCACGGTGGACCCGGCCGCCGCGGTGGTCACCCGCTCGCCGAGCACCAACAGGCCGTTCGCCTCGGCCAACCCGGAGAGGGTGTACGGCCCGCCGTTGAGCGGCTGGACCGTGTAGCCGCCGCCGCGCCGCTCGGCGACGTGCGCGGGGCGGAACTCGCGCAGCCCGACCGGGGACGAGATCGTCTCCAGCAGGTGCGCGCGGACGCTGGGCCGGAACACCGGTTCCGCCCCGGCGAGCAGGTTTATCGCCGGGCGGGCCAGCACCTCGAAGCCGATCAGGGCGGCGCCCGTGTCGCCGGGCAGGCACACCACCGGCACCTCCTCGGCGCCGACCGTGCCGAAGCCGAGGGAGGTGCCGGGATAGAGCGCCACCTCGGTGAACATGACCGGCCCGGCCCGGCCGCCCTCGCGGCGGGAGAGGATCCGCCGCACCATGTCGCCCGGCCCGGTGCCGGTGCCCCCCGTGGTGATGATCAGGTCGGCGCGCAGCGTCTGGTCCTCCAGCAGCCCGCGCAGCCCCTCCGGGTCGTCGTCGCAGATGCCCACCCGGTACGCCAAGGCGCCCACCTCGGCCGCCGCCGCGGTGAGCGCGTGCGAGTTGGCGTCGACCGTCTGGCCGGGCTGGCTGCCCCGGCCCACGTCGACCAGCTCGTCGCCGGTGGCCACGATGACCACCCGGGGGCTGGGCCGGACCACCACGTGCCCGATGCCGGTGGCGGCGAACACCGCGACCAGCGCCGGGGAGACGTAGGTGCCGGCCCGGGCCAGCAGGGTCCCGGCGGGCAGCTCCTCGCCGGCCCGGCGTACCCCGTACCCGCGCTTGGGGACGCGGAAGATCTCCACCGCGGCCATGCCCTGGTCGGTCCACTCGACGGGGACCACCACGTCCGCGGCGAGCGGCAGCGGCGCCCCGGCGGCGACGGAGAAGCACGCGCCGGGGGTGAGCCGCACCGGGCGCCAGCTCGCCGCGCCGAGGTCGCCGACGACGTTGAGCCGGACGTTGCGCCCGCCCGGCCCGCCGGACTGGGTCGGGACGTAGCCCACGCCCCGACCGCCTCCGGAGATGTCCTCCCAGCGGGCCGCGTACCCGTCCACGGCCGCCTGGTCGAAGGCAGGGAAGGAGTGCGGCGCGACGACGTCCTCGGCGAGGACGTTGCCGTGCGCCTGGGTGAGGTCGAGGTCGAGCGGAGGCAGCGCGCGTAACCTGCGCAGCACGCTGCCCAGGTAGTCGGCGAGCGGCATCAACTCGTTCGCGGCCGCCTCGGCGTCGGCCGACGCTGTCATGTACCAGTCACGCCCGACACGTCGGAGTTGACGAACTCGGCCAGCCACTTGCGGAACTCGCCGCCGAGGTCGTCGCGCTCGGCGGCGATCTGCACCACGGTCTGGAGGTAGCCCAGCGGCATGCCGGTGTCGTAGCGGGTGCCCCGGTAGACGATCGCGTGCACCGGCGTGCCCTCGTTGCGCAGCAGCTCCATCGCGTCGGTCAGCTGGATCTCCCCACCGCTGCCCGGCTTCGTACGCCGGATCGCGTCGAAGATGCTGGCGGGCAGCACGTAGCGGCCCAGCACCGCGAGGTTGCTCGGCGCGTCCTCCGGCTTCGGCTTCTCCACCATGCCGGTGACCCGGACGACCTCGCCGATGTCGGTCAGCTCCGCCTCCGCCGGCTCGACCGAGGCGATGCCGTAGCGCTTGGTCTCGGAGGGGTCGACCTCGAAGAAGGCCAGCACGACGCCGCCGGTGCGGGCCTGGAGCTCCAACATGGCCGGCAGCAGCGGCTCGGACTGCTTCACGAACTCGTCACCGAGCAGCACCGCGAAGGGCTGGTCGCCGACGTGCGACTCGGCGTAACCGACGGCGTGGCCGAGGCCGAGCTGCTCGGGCTGCCGGCAGGTGTAGATCTCGGCCAGCTCGCTGGGGCGGCGCACGGCGGCCAGCCGCTCGGCGTCGCCCTTCTCCTCCAGCCGGGCCTCCAGGTCGGGGCGGCGGTCGAAGTGGTCCACCATCGACGTCTTGCCCCGCCCGGTGATCAGCAGGACGTCGCCGATGCCGGCCTGGGTGGCCTCCTCGACGATGTACTGCAGCACCGGCCGGTCGACCACCGGGAGCAGCTCCTTGGGCACCGCCTTCGTGGCCGGCAGGAACCGGGTGGCCAGTCCGGCGGCCGGGATGACTGCTTTGACCGCGCGGGAACGACCGGTTGCGGCGGTCGCCGTTGAGGGGTTCGCTGAGTGCTCCGACATGTCGCGAGACTATCGGCCACGGCTCTGCCGTGGAGGGTGAGGACCGGAAGACGCGCCGCCGCTCGTGCCGGGCCGCGCGGGACCAGGTCCGGCCGGCGCGGTCCGGGGCTCGGCCCCGGGTCCGGCCGGCGCGCCGCGCGGCTCGGCGTCGACCGGATCGGCCGGTTCGGGGCGGGTCCGGGCCGGCTGGCGCGGGGCGCCGGCGCGCGGCAGCCCGTCCTCGGGGCTGACCGCGCCCGCCGGGACGGGGATCTCCCGGGCCGGCGGGTCGGCCCGGCCGTGGGCGACCGGCTCCTCGCCGGCCCGGCCGCCGCCCGGCCGCTCCTCGCCGCCCCGGCCGCCGCCCGCCCGCTCGTCGTCCGCCCGGCCGCCGTCCGCCCGCTCGTCGTGCGCCGGGCCCGGGTCAGCCGGTTCGTCGTCGGCCCGGTCGTCGGCGATCCGCCAGGTGTCCCGGCCGCCCGCCTTGGCGGCGTAGAGCGCGTCATCGGCGGCGTCCAGCACCTCCTGGCCCGTGCTGGCGTGGCCGGGATAGACGGCGATGCCGATGGAGACGGTCACCGCGATGGCCACGGGCGCGGCCCCGCCGTGCCCGTCGGCCGTGATCGGGGCCTCCCGGATCGCCGCGCCGAGCCGCTCCGCGACGATCGCCGCCCCCCGGGCGTCGGTCTCCGGCAGCAGCACCACGAACTCCTCGCCGCCCTGCCGGAAGGCCAGGTCGACCTCGCGGATCTCGCCCCGCACCCGGCGGGCGAACTCCGCCAGCACGGCGTCGCCGGCAGCGTGCCCGTGCGTGTCGTTGACGTCCTTGAACCGGTCCAGGTCGAGGGCGAGGACGCTGAGCATCCGGCCGAACCGGTTCGCCCGCTCGACCTCCCGGCGGATCGACTCCCGCAGGTAGCGGTAGTTCCAGAGCCCGGTCAGCGGGTCGGTCAGCGAGAGCCGCTGCGCCTCCTCGTGCACCCGCACGTTGTCCACCGCCACGGCGGCGTGGCCGGCGAAGGTCCGCAGGGTCACCAGGTCGTCGTCGTCGAACTCGTCCGCGCCGAGCCGGTCGTAGAGGGCCAGTACACCGAGCGCCCCGGCCGGGGAGGCCGGCTCCGACGACCAGGGCCGGGCGGGCGGGGCGTCCGCGCGGGCGGCGGCGTCGACCGCGCCCGTGGCGCCCGGGGCGGCGAACGGCACCGCGACGTACGTCCGGCAGCGTGGCTCGCCCGGCGGCACGGCGGAGGGTTCCGCCCGGCCGCGCTGCGGCTCGCCGGTCGCCGCGACGGCCCCGAGCACGCCGCTGCCCAGCGGCACCCGCAGCGGCCCGGCCCGCTCCTCGGGCGGGCAGCGCCCGTCCAGCCCCTCCGCGCACTGCGCCACGAGCACCCCGCCGTCGTCGACCAGCAGCACCGCGCCGGCCCGGGCGCCCGTCGCCGCGATCGCGCTGTGCAGGATCACCCGCAGGATGCGTTGCAGGTCGTGCGTGCTGGCCAGGGTGTCCCCCAGCACCGCGAGGTGCCCGCGCAACTGGTCGCGGCTGCTGGTCAGCGCCGCCACGTAGGTGCCGGTCTCCCGGGTCATCCGGTTGAACGCGCCGGCCAGCTGGCCGATCTCGTCGCGGCTGCGCACCGGCACCCGGGCGGTCAGGTCGCCGCGGGCCACCCGGTCCACCGCGCCCGCCAGCTCCACCAGCGGCCGGGTGGTCACCCGGGCCAGCCGCCCGGCGGCCACCACGGCCAGCAGGGCCGCCACGAGCACCGCCGCGACCAGGGCGGCGTACAGGCCGGGCGGCTGGTCGCTGGGGACCGAGAGCACGAGCGGCAGGGGCTGCCCGGCGGACGGGCCGACCCGGCGGACGTACCGGCCGTCGGCGGTCTCGGTGACCCGCTCGCCGTCGACCGTGCCGGCGGCGGCGAGCACGGCGTCGCGTACCCCGGTCGACTCGGTGGTGTGGGCGAGCCGGACGGGCGCCTCGGCGTCGTCGAGCAGGGTGACCGCCACGCCGGTCACGGCCGCGAGCCGCGCCACGAAGGCCGGGTCGACCGGATGCGCCGCGGCGACCGTGCCCAGCGGCCCGCCGGACCGGTCGCGCAGGTCGACCCGGGCGGCGAGCGCCCGCACCGGGCCGGCGGCCGGCGCGGCGGTGGAGCAGTCCCGCCAGGGCTCCGGCGGCCCGCCCGGCGAGGCGTAGGTGACCCGGCCGGCCACGTCGGTGACCCGCACGGCGGCCGCCAGGCCGCGGCTGACCACCTGGCCCGCGGCGCCGGGCCGGTCGCCGGTCAGGGCCACCGCGTCGGCGGCGGCCCGCAGCTGCTGACAGAGGGCGTCGACCGAGGTGCGCACGGTCGCGGCGGCCACCGCCAGCCGCTCGGTGGAACGGCTCCGGTCGACGGCCACCACGGTCGAACCGACGAAGAACGCCCCGAGCAGGACCGGGCCGAGCACCACCGCCAGGAAGGCTGTGGTCAACCGCCCGCGTAGCGTCACTCGGTCCCCCCGGAAGTTCCGCCGCCGTCGCTTGCGATGCTGACACAGAGCAACCAGGTGACAAACGTTGCGTCAGGAGTGTTGCGTGCCCGATTTTTCTCATGAAGCGGAAGCGGCGAAGCGGGACGTGCGCGCCGCCGTGCTCGCCGCCCGCCGGGCGCTGACCGCGCCGACGCGGGCCGAGGCCGCCGGGCGCGTCCAGGCCGAGCTGGTGGCCCTCGTCCGCCGGCTGCGCCCGCGCCGGATGACGGCGTACGTGCCGGTCGGCTCCGAGCCGGGCGGGCCCGACCTGCCGGCGGTGCTGCACGCGGCGCTGCCGCCGGGGGCCGAGCTGCTGCTGCCGGTGCTCTGTGCCGACCTCGACCTGGACTGGGCGGCCTGGGCCGGCACGGACGCGCTGGTGGCCGCCGGCCGGGGCATGCGCGAGCCGGCGGGGCCGCGACTGGGCCGGGACGCGGTGGCGGCGGCCGAGCTGGTGGTGGTGCCGGCGCTGGCGGTGGACCGCCGGGGGCTGCGGCTGGGCCGGGGCGGCGGCTCGTACGACCGGGCGCTGGCCCGGGTGCCCGCGACCGCGCTGACCGTGGTGCCGCTGCACGACGGGGAGCTGGTCGGGTCGCTGCCCGCCGAGCCGCACGACCGCCCGGTGCGCGCGGTGGTCACTCCCGCCGACGGCCTGCGTACGCTTGACGCCGCCCCCGGGGACGCGGCGGGTCGCGCCTGAGGGCGGCGGTGTCGCGCCCCACACTTCCGCTGGACGAATCCGGGGGCGATGACGCACCATTGGCACTCGAAGACGTCGAGTGCCAACCGGCCGTGCCAGATCCGGAGGAGAACGTGCCCACGTACCAGTACGCCTGCACCGCGTGCGGCCACCAGCTCGAGGCGGTGCAGTCCTTCTCTGACGAGCCGCTGACGGAGTGCCCCGCGTGTGAGGGGCAGCTGCGCAAGCTCTTCAACTCGGTCGGCATCGTGTTCAAGGGCTCGGGCTTCTACCGCACGGACTCCCGCACCTCGGGCAGCGACACCGGCAGCGGCGGCGCCGCCAAGCCGGCGAAGTCCGACTCGTCCTCCTCCGGCGGCGACTCCGGCTCGTCGAGCGGCTCGACCGCCGCCTCGTCCTCGTCGTCCTCGTCGTCGTCCAGCTCGAACGGCTCCGGCGGCGGAGCGAGCAAGACCCCGGCCGCCAGCACCGCCAGCGCCTCCTGACGCACGCCACATCCTGTCCCGGGGCCGGCCCCGCCCGCCCCGGGCACGTCCCGCTGTGCGGGCCACCGGTTTAGGGACACGGCCCCCGCCTCCTGGCTCGCCGTCCCGGGTCCCTGGTCGACCGCGGCGGCGTCTCGGATCGCCTGGTGACGCCCGTGGGCGCGACGGGGTGGTCGCGCGGTCGCCGGCAGGCGGTTGTCCACAGGGTGCCCGTGTCATCCACAGGCCCGGGGGCGTTGTCCACAGGCCGCCGGGGTTTCTCCACAGGCGCGGAAGCAGCCTCGGATGTCGGTGGGTCGCCTGGCAGCCGGTTCAGTCCCAGTGCGGCGGGCGCTCCGCGAGCAGCCAGTCGTCGTTGCCGCCGGAACGCTCGCCCCAGCCCCGATCGGTGTCGTCGGCGGTCTGCTCGGGCAGCACCACGAAGTCGTCGCTCAGGTCGACCGTACGGTCGTCGTCGCCGCGTACCGCCGGCGTCGGAGGGAACTCGGTGCTCACGAGCGGCAAGACTAGCGCAGCCGCGACCGGGTCACCGCGTCGAACCAGGTCCGCCACGGTGCCCCGGCGGCTCCGCCGACACGGCTGGCCAGGGGCGTCCGGCCACGGCTCGCCAGGCTGCCCGACCATGGCTGACCGGGGCTCTCCAGGCTGCCCGGCCACGGCTGACCGGGGCTGTCCGCGCCGACCCGCCGGTGGGCCGGCCGCGTCCGGCCGGTCACCGGGCCGGAGCGTTGGTAGCGTCGGACGGCGTGACGACCCCCACCTCCGGCAGCGCCCCGGACGAGTACTGGCGGCGGCCCGACACCGCGCCGGAGCAGTCCGGGACCCGGGCCGCACCGACGCCGGCGCCCGGGGGCGGCTACGCGGGCCCGCCGGCCACCACCCCGCCCCCGGCCGGGTGGCGACCGCCGGTGCACCTGCGACCACCACCGCCCCGGCGGCTGCCGCCGCAGGACATGGCCGGGCTCGACACGGCGGAACAGCGGGCGCAGCGACTCACGTACGGCGTCGGCGCGCTGGCCGGCGCGGTGCTGGTGATCCTGGTCTGCCTGCTCTGCTCACGCCTGATCTTCTGACCCACCCCACTCCCCAGCGCGATCTTGCAGTTACCGCCCTGGCAAAGCGCGCGAACGGGGACAGAACGCGGGCCGAAAGCGCAAGATCGCGGAGGCCAGGGGCGGGTGTCAGAGGGTGTTGCCCCAGACGGCCTCGGCGCCGGAGTGGCCGGTGAGGTAGGCGTAGACCAGGCTCACGACGCCGAGCGCGACCACCACGACCGACAGCACCGGCGTGATCCAGGACGGCAGCCTCGGCACGCGCGGGTGCCCGCTCGTCACCACGAGCAGCAGCAGCGACGCCACGGCCAGCGGCAGGGCGTACCAGAACAGGAGGTCGCCGTAGCGCGAGTGCTCCAGGATCTGGTCCACGATCGGGCCCTGCATGCCCCGGGCCAGGAACGCGTCGTTCAGCTCCTCGCCGGACTCGACCGCGACGAAGGCCGTCACCGGCGCCGTCACGGCGAGGATCGCCACCGCCCAGTCCAGCCGGGGCCGGAACCGGGGCAGCGCCACGTACGCGGCGGAGAGCAGGGCCAGCAGCGGCACGAGCACGACGACCGCGTGCACCACCAGCACGTGGGCCGGCAGGCCCAGGATCTCCTTGAACATCCACACCTCCGGCGTACGCGGTCGCGGGTTGCCAGCGTACGGTGCGCCGGCCGCCCCGCCCAGAACTCTCGATCCGCTACACGCACCCCGGACCGGTCCGGTTCACCGCCCGGACGGGCAGGCTGGCTGTGGCCGGGGCCACCCTCTGCCGGAGGCCGGTTGTCGACCCGGTCACCTCGTGCTGTCATTGACAGATGTCCGGCGGGGAGGAGCTGCTCCGGTCGAGGGGCCTGCGGGTCACCCGGCCGCGCCTCGCCGTGCTCGACGTACTGGCCGCCGGCGGCCATCTCGAGGTGGACGAGATCACCCGGCGGGTCCGCGAGCGCCTCGACTCCGTCTCCACCCAGGCCGTCTACGACGTGCTCGGCGCGCTGTCCCGGGCCGGGCTGTCCCGCCGGATCGAGCCGGCCGGCAGCCCCGCCCGCTACGAGGCGCGGGCCGGGGACAACCACCACCACGTGGTCTGCCGGGGCTGCGGCGAGATCGCCGACATCGACTGCGCGGTCGGCAGGGCCCCCTGCCTGGACCCGGACATCGCTCACGGGTTCGAGGTCGACGAGGCGGAAGTGACCTTCTGGGGCCTCTGCCCCACCTGCCAGGCCCGCCGCTCCGCCGACGACTGACCCAGCCGCGCCGGATCCGCCGCGCCGCCGACGCCTGACCGCTCCGTGGGGCCCTGGCTCTGCCGCTCCGCCGACAACCGACCGTCCCCGCCGAGACGGGACGGCCGACACGGGCTGACGTCCGCCGACAACCGAACGTCCCCGTCGACGACGGTACGGCCGACGGGCTGACGTCCGTTGCCCGGGGCGGAGGGTCGCGGGGCGTGGCACGCTTGGTCGGTGGACTCCGATGACCTCGGTCTGTTCGGTCCGGGTTCGGTCACGTGGAAGGTGCACGAGGAGCCGATCCTGATCGTCGCCGGCCTGCGTTCGCTCTACCTCCAGGCGCTGCATCCCCGCGCGATGGCCGGGGTCGCCCAGAACAGCGACTACCGCTCCGACGCCTGGGGTCGCCTGGTGCGCACCGCCACCTACGTGGCGACCACCATCTACGGCACCACGGCGGAGGCGGAGGCCGCCGGGCGGCGGGTACGCCGGCGGCACGCCCGCCTGCGGGCGACCGACCCGTCCACCGGGGAGGAGTTCCGCGTCGACGACCCCGACCTGCTGCGCTGGGTGCACGTCACCGAGGTCGAGTCGTTCCTCGACACGGCCCGCCGGGCGGGGCTGCCGCTGACCGCCGACGAGATCGACGGCTACTACACCGAGCAGCGGCGCGCCGCCGCGCTGGTGGGCCTCGACCCGCAGACGGTCCCCGGCACCGCCGCCGAGGTGGCCGACTACTACCGGCGGATCCGCCCGGAGCTGCGGATCACCCGCGAGGCGGCCGAGACGGCGCTCTTCCTGACCGCCCCGCCGATCCCGTGGAAGCTCAGCCTGCCCGCCCGGATCGGGCTCAACCTGGGGCCGGCCCGCTGGGCGTACTTCGGCATCGCCGGCACCGCGTTCGCGCTGCTGCCCGCCTGGGCCCGGCGGCTGTACGGCGGCCTGGGCCTGCCGACCACCGCGCTCTCGGCCGACCTGACGGTGCGGGCGCTCCGGCTGACCCTCGCCGCGGTGCCCCGCCGCTGGCGGGAGGGGCCGTTGCAGCAGGCCGCGAAGGAACGCGCCGCCCGCCTCGCCCACACCCCCGCCTGAACCGTTCAGTCCCGGCCGGGCAGCCGGTCGGCGGGCTGCTCGACGGCCGCCCACGGCTCCTTGCCGGGCGCCTGCGCCCCCGCCGGGCAGGTGCGCCGGTAGTCGCACCAGCCGCAGCGGGGACCCGGCGTGGTGGGGAAGGCGTCGTCGGGGTCGTCCCCGTCGGCGACCGCCCGCTCGGCGGCCATGATGTCGCGCGCGGTCTCCTCGGCCCGGGTGAGCTGCCGGGCCAGCGACTCGACGGTGTGCTCGTGCGCCGCGACCGTGCCGGTGGGCAGGTGGTGCAGCTCCACCCGGCGGCACGGCCGGCGGAACACCCGCTCGGCGGCGTACGCGTAGAGCGCCAGGGCCTGGGAGCCGCGTGCGTCGTCGGCGTCCAGCCCGGTGCGGCCCGTCTTGTAGTCCACGATGACCAGCTCGGGGCCCTCGGGCCCGGGGCGGGAGTCGATCCGGTCGGCCCGGCCGTTGAACGCCAGCACCCCGGTCTTGACCGCCACCACCCGCTCCACGCCGAGCGGGTCGACCCCCGGCTCCAGGGTCTCGACGTAGGACTCCAGCCAGCCCAGCGCCCGCCGGTAGGCCGCCCGCTCCTGTTCCTCGTCCCGGTAGCCCTCGCGCACCCAGGTGCCTTTGAGCAGCGCGGCGAGCGCCTCGGGCCGGCGCCGCTCGGGGCTGAGGGCATACCAGTTCTTCAGGGCCGTGTGCACACTCGCGCCGAGGGAGTTGTGCGCCCACGGCGGGCCCTTGGGCGGCGCCGGACGGTCGACGTAGGAGTAGCGGTAGCGCCGGGGGCAGTCCGCGTAGGCGCCGAGCTTGCTGGGGGTGCAGACGAAGAGCCGTTCCGGCATGCCCTCGAAGCCGAGCTGCTCGGGCTGGTCGCCCCGGGGGCGGGGCGCCCGGCCCGTGGCGGAGGACCGTCCGGCTGAAGAGGCTCGTCGCACACCTGGATCCTGCCATCCGGCCCCGACAAACCCGGGCGGCGGTCAGGCCATGTTGGCGTACTGGGTCACGAAGGCGGCCACCGCGTCCGCGATGAGCTGCACCGCGATCGCCGCGAGCAGCAGGCCGGCGATCCGGGTCAGCACCTCGATCCCGCCCGGGCGCAGGATCTTGACGATCCCTCCGGAGAACCGGAGCACCACCCAGACCGCGACCATCACCGCGACGATCGCGGCGGCGATGGCGGTGTAGTCCGACCCGCCGTCGGCCTCCTTGACGAAGAGCATGGTGGCGACGATGGCGCCGGGACCCGCCAGCAGCGGCGTACCCAGCGGCACCAGCGCGATGTTCGAGGTGACCTGCTGGCTCGGGTCGTCGGCCTTGCCGGTCAGCAGCTCCAACGCCACCAGGATGAGCAGCAGCCCGCCGGCGGCCTGCAACGCCGGCAGGTCGACGTGCAGGTAGTCGAGCAGCGTCTGGCCGGCCACCGCGAAGATGACGATCACGCCGAGCGCCAGGGCGACGGCCTGCCAGGCCGCCCGGTTGCGGTCCCGGGCCGTGAGCGGGCCGGTCAGCGCCAGGAAGATGGGCATCATGCCCGGCGGGTCGACGATCACCAGCAGGGTCACGAAGACCTCACCGAACAGCTTGGCATCCACGTGATCAACGTAGCCGCGCCGCCGGAGACTGAAACGCGGATCAGCCGGAAGCGATCCCGGTCACCCCGCTCGCCTCGGCGATGATCCGTTCGTACGCCTCCGGGTCCGTGGTGAACGCGCCGAGCCGGACGGTCTTGTGCGTGCCGTGGAAGTCCGACGAGCCGGTCACCAGCAGGCCCAGTTCGCCGGCGAGGGCGCGGACGTGCGCCCGCTCGGCCGGGGAGTGGTCCTCGTGGTCGGCCTCCAGCCCCGCCAGGCCCACCGCGGCCAGGTCGGCGATCAGCGCGTCCGGCACGATCCGCCCCCGCCGCGTCGCCCGGGGGTGGGCGAAGACCGGCACGCCGCCCGCCGCGCGGACGAGCCGGACCGCGTGGAAGACGTCCATGTCCTCCTTCGGCAGCCGGTAGCGCTCGCCCAGCCAGTCCGGCCCGAACGCCTCCGTGGTGGTGGCCACCAGGCCGGCCCGGATCAGCGCCTGGGCGATGTGCGGCCGGCCCACCGAGCCGCCCGCCGCGCCGGCCAGGATCTCCGGCCAGTTCACGTCGATCCCGTCGGCCCGCAGCAGCGCCACGATCCGCTCGCCCCGCTCCTCCCGCGCGGCTCGCACCCGGGCCAGCTCGGCGACCAGCTCCGGGGCGTCCGGATCGAAGAGGTACGCCAGCAGGTGCAACGGCACCGCCGGCTCCTCGCCGTACCAGCGGCAGGAGATCTCCGCCCCACGGACGAGGCTGAGCCCGGCCGGCAGCGCCCGCAGCGCGGGCTCCCAGCCGGCGGTGGTGTCGTGGTCGGTGATCGCCACGACGTCCAGCCCCGACTCCGCCGCCGCCCGCACCAGCTCGGCGGGGCCGAGCGTGCCGTCGCTGGCGGTGGAGTGGGTGTGCAGGTCGATCCGGGGGCGCGCGCTCACCGCCCCGACGCTACCGGCCACCGCCGACGCCCGGCGCGCGGGCGTGGTCAGGAACCGTCGCGGCCGACCGGGATCGGGCGCTGCCCGTCGCCCATGCCGCCGACCGGGGCGCCCGACGACTCCTCGCCCGCGAGCACCCGGCTCACGTCGACGCGCACCAGGCCGGCACGGGCGTCGGAGTAGTACGCCCTCCCCTCGGGCGTCCACGCCACCGGCCCGTGCACGGGCGGCCCGGCCGGGCGGACCGCCCGGGTGGCGCCCAGCCGGTCCAGGTCGACCAGCAGCGCCCGGTCCTCGCCGCCCACCCGCCCGTTGACCAGCAGCCACCGGCCGTCGGCCGAGACGCCGCCGCGCCCGTCGTCGCCGAGGGTGGGCCCGCAGCCGGTCCGGGCGGACGCGAGGTTTCGGGTCGGGTCGAGCAGGGCGAGACAGGGCCGGCGCGGCGTGCCCGCGGACACCTGCGCGACCACCACGCCGTCGGGGCGCGTGCCGTAGACCCGCAGGGTCGCGCGGTCGCCCCCGCTCTTCAGCGGGCCCTGCGCCGGACGCCACAGGGTGTGGCCGGGCTGGTCCGCGTCGAGGCGCACCAGGACGGCGTCGCCGGCGAAGCCGACCGGCACCGCCCCGGCCGGCGCCGGCGTACGGGCGGCGGCGACGACCTGGGTGCCGACGATCCCCGCGGCGACCAGCTCGGCGCCCTCCCGCCAGGCGACCTGGCGCCCGTCGCGGCTGAGGGCGATGTCCCGCGCCCCGGCCAGGAGCAGGTGCACCGCGCCGTGGGGCTGCACCACCCACAGCGCCTGGCCGGCCGCCGTCGGGGCGCCGACCACGGCCCAGCCGGTGCCGTCCGGCAGCCGCTGGGCGCGTTCGGCCGGGCCCACGTCGGGCAGCGTCAGCCGCTGCCCGCTCGTGGTGGCGAGCACCGCGCCGAGGATAAGGTCCACCTCGCCCCGGCCCGCGCCCTGCGCCGGGTCGGTCGGTGGGGCGACCGGCAGCGACGGGGTCAGGTTCGGCAGGGGCGAGGCGTACGGGTCGCCGAGCACGACGGTCGGATGGGTGGGCTGGCCGGGCTGCTGCCCCAGCTGGGCGATCCCGGTGCTGATCCCCACGGTGGTGACCGCGGCCAGCGCCAGCCCGACCACGGTGCGCCGGCGCCGGGCCCGGTCGGCCCGGCGGATCGCCAGGCCCGCCGGGTCGGCGGCGAGCGGGTGGGCGACGGCGACCCGGCGGGCGAACGTCTCCCGCACCGCCTGCTCCAGCTCGTCCTCGGTCACGCCGTATGGACGCCTCGGGCCGCCGGTCCGGTTGTCAGCAGGGCCCGCCGGGCGGCTCACCGACACTCTCCGGCGCCGGTGCCGGCCGGTACGACCGGCAGGCCTCGCGCCTCGTCGCGGTCGGCCCCCGCCCGGCCGGCCGGGGTTCCCGGGGCAGATCCTTCCCCACGGCCCGCCCGCGCCGCCCCCGACGACACGGGAACGGGCTCCGCCGCCGGCTCGCCGACGGGCGGCGTGCGCCCGGCGTCCGGCCCGGGCAGCCCGGCGGCGGAGGTGGGCAACGCGGGCGCGGGCCCGACGTCCGGTGCGTCGACGCGCGGCGGGGCGTTGGTCGCCGCGACCACGGCTGCCGCGTCCGCGCCCACCACCATCCTCGGTGCGCCGTACGCCGGCGGCCGTCCGGCGCCGGCGGGTGCGGGTGCCGGCCGGTCGGCGGGAGCGCGCCGGGGCCGGGGCGGGGTCGGCGCGGCCCCGCTCGGCAGGTCGAGGGCGGCCTCGGCGCCCATCCGGCGGCGCAGCGTGCCCAGGGCACGCGAGGTCTGGCTCTTGACGGTGCCCGGGGAGATGCCGAGCAGGGCGGCGGTCTGCGCCTCGGACATGTCCTCGTAGTAGCGCAGCACGAGCACCGCCCGCTGCCGGGTGGGCAGCGCGCTCAGGTGGCGCCAGAGCAGGTCGCGGTCGAGCTGATGCTCGATCTCGTCGACCGCGGCGCGCTCCGGCAGCACCTCGGTGGGGCGTTCACCGTGCCAGCGCCGGCGCCACCAGCTCGTCGAGGTGTTGACCATGACCCGGCGGGCGTACGGCTCGATCGCCTCGATCCCGCCGAGCCGCTTCCAGGCCAGGTAGGTCTTGGTCAACGCGGTCTGTAGCAGGTCCTCCGCGGTCGCCCAGTCCCCGCTGAGCAGGTACGCGGTGCGCAGCAGGGCGCCGGAGCGGGCCGCGACGAAGTCGCGGAACTCCTCCTCCAAGGGATCCCTGCTCGCCATCAGCCACCTCCGCGCCCCGTCTCCCTGGCAGGTTGCCACGGCCGGGCAGGTCGGGTCGACGGCGAATGGTGCGCAGTTCCTCCGATGTTCGGACGAAAAGTTTCACGCCCCGTCGTCGGCCTTGGCCTCGTCGGCCTCCTTGCCCAGCCGCGCCTCGACCGCCTGCGGCTCGTACATCTCCTCGACGACGCGCAGGTAGAGCTCGTTCGGGTTGGGCAGATTCTTGATCTCGCGGAGCGCCTGCTCCTGACCGGCGGACTCCAGCACGAACGTGCCGTAGTTGAGCGCCCGGCCGGTCGGGGTCTGCTCGTACTTCATGTCGGTGACCCGGACCAGCGGCATCATCGCGACCCGCCGGGTGATGATGCCGTTGACCACCATCACCCGCTTGTTGGTCAGGATGAAGCGGTCGTACCACCAGTCGGCGACCTTCCACGCCACCCAGCCCATCACCGCGAACCAGAGCAGCACGGCGATCGTGGTGAGCGCGCCGACGTCCTGCCCGGCGAGGAAGCCGGAGAGGTAGCCGAGCACGAACGTCGCGGCGATGCCGACCAGCAGCGGGGTGGAGAGGTGGATCCAGTGCCGCTTCCACTCGCCCCGGTAGCGCTCGGTCGGGAAGAGGTAACGCGCGACCAGCGAGCTGGGCTCGTCCTCCAGCGGCAGCACCCGGCGCGGGGCCATGCCGGCGGCGTCGGCCCGCAGGCCGGCCAGCTCGTCCTCGGAGATCTGCGGCGGCTGGTAGCCGGCCTCGGGATCACGGATCCAGGCTCGACCGGACCGCCCCTCCCCGGCGTACGCCGGGCCGTCGCCGAAGCCGGCGTCGTCCGAAAGGGAGGGGCCGTCGCCGAGACCCGGGCCGGTGCCGTAGCCCGGCCCGTCGTCGGGCCCGAGCCGGGGGATCGGCTCCGTGTCTCGCTCCCGGCGCTCCCGGTCGGGGTCGTCGGGGTCGAACGGTGGACCGGAGGGGTTACCCATCGGCGGCTAGGCGACGAGGCTGGTGAAGAAGTCGCCGAAGCCCTGTGCGATGTCCATGATGCCGCCGCCCAGGGACTTGAACACGTCCGCGGCGGAATTTGGCCGGTAGGCGACGAAGAAGATCAAGAATGCGATTCCGGCCCAGGTGAGGACCTTCTTGACCATGGCGGGCCATCCTCTCGCGCGGCGCCGGGTCCCATTACCGCAGCGGCACCCAGAGTATCAGTGTGATGTCGTACAGTGAATATCTGCGTCCGTTCTCCGTCATTCCGGGAGACCTGTCAAGCCCTGGAGCTTGTCAAGCCTTCCCGTGCAGATACGGAGACGGTGCGCCGTACACGAGTTCGGGCGGTGTCCACTCGGTCAGGTCGTGCAGCACGACGTCTTCCGCGAGCAGGTGACCCGCACTCGCCGGCCAGGCTATCGCATGGAGCCACAATCCCCGAGCCTCGCCGGCGTACGCGCTTCGATCCGTAGGCGAGTTCACAAGCCACAGTGGAGTCGGGTGACCGGCCACCTTGATCCTGGCCTGCCCGACGTGCTCCGGGTGACCAGGCCCGGGGTCGGTCAACGCCTCGGCCAGTTCCGGCCCCGGGTCCGGGCCGGCCATCCCGGCGAACCGGGTGCCCAGGCCGACGCCCGGCTCCTCGGCCACGAAGACCAGATCGGCGGGGCCCTCGCCGAGCGGCGCGGGCCCGGCGCAGGCGACCGCCGTGGCGCGCACGCCGGTCCGGTCGTCCCCGGCGTACGCCACCCCGGTCATGGTCCAGCCCGGCGGCAGCGGCCACGGGCACCAGAGCGGCGTCGCCGGCCGGCGCGGCAGGTCGGCGGCGGCGGTGATGCGGTCCACCACGCTGGCGACGATCTCCGCGCCGATGTGCTCGGGCACGTGCAGCGGGGGGACCGGCCCGCAGTCCAGGCAACGCGATTCGGTGTGCATCAGGTCCGGCGCCCGCACGGGCCCGCCACATCTCGGACAACTCACCGCGACACTCACCTTCCCACCGTCGCCCCGCGCCGCCGCCCCGTCAAGCGGAGCGCCGGTTTCGGTGCCGCCGGCCGGTGCCGGGAACGACCCGCTCAGGCGGGCGGCGGGCCGGCGTGCGCGCGGATCCAGGCGTGCATCGCGATGCCGCTGGCCACGCCGGCGTTGATCGACCGGGTGGAGCCGTACTGCGCGATGGAGAAGAGCTGGTCGCAGGCGGTACGGGCCGGGTCGGACAGGCCCGGTCCCTCCTGCCCGAAGAGCAGCACGCAGCGTCGCGGCAGGGTGGTGGTCTCCAGCGGGCGCGACCCGGGCAGGTTGTCGATGCCGACCACCGGCAACTCCCGCGCGACCGCCCAGGCCACGAACTCCTCGATGGTCTCGTGATGCCGCACGTGCTGGTAGCGGTCGGTCACCATCGCGCCGCGCCGGTTCCACCGGCGGCGGCCGACGATGTGCACCTCGGCGGCGAGGAAGGCGTTGGCGTTGCGGACGACCGTGCCGATGTTGAAGTCGTGCTGCCAGTTCTCGATCGCCACGTGGAAGTCGTGCCGGCGCCGGTCCAGGTCGGCCACCACGGCCTCGCGCCGCCAGTAGCGGTACCGGTCGACCACGTTGCGCCGGTCGCCCTCGGCGAGCAGCTCGGGGTCGTACCGCGGGTCGTCCGGCGGGTCCCCCGGCCACGGTCCCACGCCGACGTCGAGCTGGTCTCCGGTCACGGTCACGCAGGGTACGGCCCACGTGCCCGACCCAGGGCCGCGCCCCCGGCGGCGGCCCGGTCCGGCAGCGGCCGGATCGGCGGGCCACCGGGCCCGGGGCGGCCGGCAGCGGCCGGATCGGCGGGCCACCGGGCCCGGGGCGCCGACGGGTCGACCGGCGGCGGCTCAGCCCAGCCCCAGTGCGCCGCCGAGCCGGTCGAGGAAGCGGCGGTCGGCGGGTGCCGGCGGCAGCGCCTCGGCCCCGGGCGTCGCCGCCCGGCAGACCCGGGCCGCCACGGACTGCACCCACTGCCGGTACGCCGCCGAGTCGGCGGGATCGGCCCGCCGCAGCACCCGGGTCGCCGCGCGGCAGACGGCCAGCAGGTCCACCAGGTCGGCGGGCCGGTCGACCGACGGGGAGGCCCCGTCGTGGCGGGCGTAGATGGCGGCGACCACCGCGCGGACGAGATCGCTGTCGAAGGCCCGACCCGCCGCGACCGCGTCCAGGCCGGCGAGCCCGGCGGAGACCCCCCGGCGGGGCCGGCCGGGGCCGGGCGCGGCGGCGGCCACGATCACCCGACCGGGCAGGCTGGTCAGCAGATCCCACTCGGCGGCGGAGTAGACGGCGGTGGTCAGCGGTGCGGCGCGGCGGCCGGCAGAGGGCGGCTCTCCGGCGACGGAGTGGCTCATGGGGACCTCCGGCGCCAGCATATGCCCCGGAAGGGGAAAAGGGCCCCTTCCACACGAACCCGGCGGGAAGGGGCCGTCGACGTCAGCGCGGCTCGGGGAAGCTCGGCCGCTCCGGGTCCACGCCCTCGGGCACGGTCGTGGCCGCGTACTCCTTCTTGGGAACCATCACCCGGCGGCGGAAGACGCAGACCATGGTGCCGTCCTGGTTGTAACCCCGGGTCTCCACCGAGACCACGCCCCGGTCGGGCTTGGAGGACGACTCGCGCTTGTCCAGCACCGTGGTCTCGCCGTAGATCGTGTCGCCGTGGAAGGTCGGCGCCACGTGCCGCAGCGACTCGACCTCGAGGTTCGCGATGGCCTTGCCGCTGACGTCGGGCACCGACATGCCCAGCAGCAGGGAGTAGATGTAGTTGCCGACCACCACGTTGCGCTTGAACTGGCTCGCGGACTCGGCGTAGTGCGCGTCCAGGTGCAGCGGGTGGTGGTTCATGGTGAGCAGGCAGAAGAGGTGGTCGTCGTACTCGGTGACCGTCTTGCCGGGCCAGTGCCGGTAGACCGCGCCGACCTCGAACTCCTCGTAGTAGCGGCCGAACTGCATCCTTGTCCCCTTCGACGGGCGGCGATGGAGTTCGGCACAGCATGCCTTATGGAGTGTTAAGGCGATGGGTGGGGCGCGGGCCGTGCGGAAATGTCACACCGGCGCCACCGAGGGGAGACGCAATGAGCGGCGGGGCCCTCCCCGGCACCCGCCGCCCACGCTCTGATGCGGAAGATTCTGCCGTACGACAACGAGGACCGAACAGAGACAGAGGTCACATTTATCTTTTCGTAACACTACCCTGCGTCATCACATCGGGAGCCGTCGGCGATCTCCGCACATCGGATAGCCGCTTGTCAACCGCCAGATTGCTGAATTACGGCGATCCGTTGAGTCGATCTTCATGGAAGCGTTCCCATCACCGCTGGTCACGCAAATGCGTGTTGCACTTGCGATCAGCACCTCGTGCAAAGCCACCTCCGTCGATGGGAGCGGGACCACCCTCACGGGCCGTGGGCGCGCGTTTCGGCGCGCAACTGTCGGGAATTCCACGCGGTACGCCCTGGTTCCACCAGACGTAGCTATTCCGCGCCGATCGGAGACTTTCATGGCAACCGTAGAGCTGACCACGGCAAACTTCGACGAGGTGGCCGGCAGCGACGGCATCGTGCTCGTCGACTTCTGGGCCGAGTGGTGCGGCCCGTGCAAGCGGTTCGCCCCGGTCTACGAGCGCTCCTCGGAGAAGCACCCCGACATCGTCTTCGGCAAGGTCGACACCGAGGCGCAGCAGGAGCTGGGTGCCAAGTTCGACATCCGCTCCATCCCGACCATCATGGCGATCCGCGACGGCGTCATCGTCTTCGCCCAGCCGGGCGCCCTCCCCGAGTCCGCCCTGGAGAACCTGATCGAGCAGGTCCAGGCGCTCGACATGGACGACGTCCGGCAGAAGCTGGCCGGTCACCAGCACTGAGCCGACCCACTCCACGACGGCCGGGCCCCACGGGCCCGGCCGTCGTCGCGTCCGCGACCCCGTCCGCCCGGCGGCGACAAGTGGCCGTCGGAGGGACCCGGAGCGGGCGGTACATCCCGTATCGTCACGACCCGATGGAGACCTTGACCAGCCGTGGACGCGCGATCCGGCTCGCCGCCACCGCCCTCGGCCTGGCCGTCCTGCTCGCCGGCACCGTCTGGGGCACCGACGACCACTTCCCGTTCGGCCCGTTCCGGATGTACTCGACCTCCAACCCGCCGAACTCCCCCGCCCCGGACACCCGGGTCGAGGGCGTCGACAGCACCGGCGCGGTCGTCGACCTGGGCGAGCGCGCGACCGGCATCCGCCGGGCCGAGATCGAGGGCCAGCAGGACCGCTACGCCGCCGACCCCGAACTGCTCACCGAGGTCGCCGACGCGTACGCCGAACGCCACCCCGACGCGGCCGAGCTGGTGGAGGTCCGCATCGTGATCCGCTGGCACGGCATCCGCGACGGCCGGCCCACCGGCCGCTGGACCGACGAGACGGTGGTCTCCTGGCAGGCGGACCGATGAGCCGCTGGTTGACCGAGCCGGTGCCCCGCGGGCGGGTGGCCGCCTTCCGGACGCTGATCTACCTCTTCGTCGCCGCCGACCTGGTCGTGTTCACCCCGTGGATCCGCACCCGGGTCGCCGTGCCCGGGGAGCTCTACCAGCCGCTGCTCATCGGGCGGGTGCTGCCGCTGCCCACGCCCACCCCGGCGCTGGTCGCCGTGATCTTCTGGGCCCTGCTGCTGCTCGCCCTGCTCGCCGCGACCGGCCGGGCGCCCCGGCTGCTCGGCTGGGCCGTCTTCGCGCTCTACTTCGAGTGGATGATCGTCGCGATGAGCTACGGCAAGGTCGACCACGACCGGTTCGGCCTGCTCGTCGCGCTGGCCGTGCTGCCCACCGCCGGCCGGGCTCGGCACGGCGACGCCACCCGCTCCGAGGCCGGCGGCTGGGCCCTGCGGGTCACCCAGATCGCCGTCATCTGCACATACTTCCTGGCCGCCTGGGCCAAGCTGCGCTTCGGCGGGCTGGACTGGCTGACCGGCTCGGTGCTGGCCCGGGCGATCCTCCGGCGCGGCACCGAACTGGCCGACCTGATCGCCTCGGTGCCGTACCTGCTGATCGTGGCGCAGTTCGGCATCGTCGCGTTCGAGCTGCTCAGCCCGGTGGTCTTCCTGCTGCGGGAACGCTGGCGGCTGGCGACGGTCGGCTTCTTCTACTCGTTCCACCTGGTCACCGTCGCGACCATCACCATCTCGTTCGCCCCGCACCTGGCCGCGATGACCAGCTTCCTGCCGCTGGAACGGGTCCGGCCGGTCGTCTGGGCGCGCCGGCTGCTCACCCGCCGCGCGGGGGACGGTGGACGGCCCGCCGACGCGGGCGGCCGCGCGCCGTCACTCGCCGGTCAGGCGTCCGCCGCCGGCCGACCGGACGGGCCGTAGAGGCGCTCCCGCGCCTCCTGGGGCAGCGCGCAGGCGGCCGTCCCGCCGGGGAGCCGGTGCCGGTTGCGGGCGACCCAGCGGTACGCGGGCCAGGCGGCGGCGCGTACCGGCGGGAACCGGAGGCCGGTGCCGGCCACCCGCCAGAGCGGGCCGCTGTCGCCGAGCAGCTTCGCGATCGCGTCGGGGCCGGCCGCGCGGGAGCCGTCCGCCCCGACCCACTGCACCGCCTCCTCGCACTCCGCCTCGGTCAGCCCGAGCGCGTCGAGGTCGGCGAACTGCCACGGCACCACGTGCACACCCGTGGGGATCCGCCGGTCGATGAACTCGGCGCACCGGGTGCAGAACGCGCAGTCCCCGTCGTAGACGAACGTCGACCTCTCCATGCCTCCATCCTCCACCCGCCGGCCACTGACCGAACGCCGAGGTGGGCGGGAACACGGCGATTCGCTTGCACTCCGCTCGTACGCGTGTTCGAATGAAGGTCATGCGCTGGGACAACCTCTCCGCTCCCCCGGACGAGGGGGTCCCCGATCGGGCAGCGCCAGCGACGCCACCCCTGCCGCTGGCGCTGCCCGGCGCGATCGCCCGCACCTTCGACACCCCGGGCTTCGCCGGCATGACGTTCTACGAGATCCGGGCCAAGTCGATCATCAACAAGGTGCCCGGCGCCTCCCGTGTCCCCTTCGAGTGGACGATCAACCCGTACCGGGGATGCAGTCATGCATGCGTCTACTGTTTCGCGAGAAATTCTCACACCTACCTCGACCTCGATGCCGGTACGGACTTCGACCGGAAGGTGATCGTCAAGGTCAACGCGGGTGAGCTGGTCCGGCGGGAGCTGGCCGCGCCGCGCTGGCGGGGCGCGCACGTCGCGATGGGCACCAACGTGGACTGCTACCAGCGGGCCGAGGGGCGCTACCAGCTCATGCCGCAGATCATCGCGGCGCTGCGCGACTTCGCCAACCCGTTCTCGATCCTCACCAAGGGCACGCTGATCCTGCGGGACCTGCCGCTGCTGCGCCAGGCCGCCGAGGTGACCCGGGTCGGCGTCTCCTTCTCGGTGGGCTTCGTCGACGAGCGGCTCTGGCGCGCGGTCGAGCCGGGCACGCCCAGCCCGCGGCGGCGGCTGGACGCGGTGCGGGCGCTGACCGACGCCGGCTTCGACGTCGGGGTGCTGATGGCGCCGATCCTGCCCGGGCTCAGCGACGACGACGCCTCGATCGACGCCACGGTGGCGGCAATCGCGGCGGCCGGGGCGACCAGCGTGACCCCGTTGGCGCTGCACCTGCGCCCCGGAGCCCGGGAGTGGTATGCGCGCTGGCTCGGCCGCGAGTTCCCCCATCTGGTCCCCCGCTACCGCGAGCTCTACCGCTCCGGCGCGTACGCCCCGCAGTCCTACCAGCGGGAGTTGACGGCGCGGGTGCGGATCGCGTCACGCCGGCACGGGCTGCACCGGGGCGAGCGCGGAGACGACCGCCGCCTGCCCGACCCGACACCCGCGCCGCCGGCCGCCGAGCAGCTCAGCCTGCTGTAGACGCCGGCCGATACCCTGCCGCCGTGCGGGAGAGGATCGACCGGGCACTGCGCCGGCAACGGATCGCGGTGACGGTCGCGCTGGCAGTCGGGCTGCTGTGGGGCGTGGCGACCGGGTGGGCGCTGCGCACGGGCGATACCGGCGCCCTGCTCACGCTGCCGCCGTTGCTCGCGCTCTGCTGGAGCCTGCTGCGGCTGTTCGGACGGCCGAGCACCGCCGAGCTGCGGGTCGCGGAGCAGGAACGCGCCTTCTTCGGGCCGCCCAAGCACGGGATCGGCTACCGCTGCTCCCTCCTCGGCTTCCTCGCCTTCCAGGCGACGTACCAGGCGAGCCACCCGGCTGCCTCGACACCGGACGGGTGGCGGTGGCTCCTGGGGCTCCTGTCCGGGCTGTTCGCCGTAACGCTGACGGTCGCCCTCTGGCGACGCGTACCCACCGTCGCGTTGACGCCGGACGGGATCACCGCGGGCGACCCGCTGCGGCACCTCCACGTGCCGTGGGAGGCCCTGGACCCGGCGGTACGGGTCCGCTCGCCGCGGCAGTCCGGCTTCCTCCGGTTGCCGGTGCGGCGACCGGAGCTGATCCGGCACCGCGGCCTCGGCGTGCGCCGCGCGGTGGCCATGGAGACCGGGGAGCTGGACGTCGCGCCGGAGCCGCTGGTCGGGGCGATCCGGCACTACCTCGCCCACCCGGAGCACCGCGCGGCCATCGGCACGTCCGAGGAGTACGCCCGGCTGCGCCGCGCGCTCGGGAGCGGCGGCTGAGCGGCGGGGTTAGAGTCGGCGGGTGCGTTCCGCTCAGCAGATCCTCGCCGACTCCGCCGTGATCGCCGTCGTGGGCGCGTCCCGCGACCCGCGCAAGGCCGCGCACAGCGTGCCGTTGCAGATGCAGCGGTACGGCTGGCGGATCATCCCGGTCAACCCGACCGCCGACGAACTGTTCGGCGAACGGGTCTACCGGTCGCTGGCCGAAATCCCGCACCCCGTCGACCTGGTCGACGTGTTCCGGCCGGCGCAGAACGCGGTCGAGGTGGTGCGCGAGGCGGTGGCGATCGGCGCCCCGGCGGTCTGGTTGCAGCTCGGCATCGTCTCGGCCGAGGCGCGGCGGATCGCCACCGAGGCGGGCATCGACTACGTCGAGGACCGCTGCCTGATCGTGGAGCGCGCCGCTGGCGGCCTCACCCGACTGAGCTGACCCGGCTCGGGAAAGGGTCGCGCCGCAACGGCAAGGGCCGCCCGCCGTGGCGGTTGTCCGCGGCCCGTACCCTGCGGCCGTGTCTCCCCGACGGCTCGGTCGACGGTCGAAGCGCGACGACGGGCTCTGGTCCCGCAGGCTGCTGGCCGCGACGGTGGCCGCAGCGGTGACGATGATGGTGGCCGCGATCGAGGCGTACCGGGAACGGCCGCAGGTGCTGGCGGTGGGGCCGGTCACCGCACCGGAACCGGCCGTCGAGCCGGCCGGTGGGTGACCGGCGCGCCCGTCAGAGCTTGTACTCCTTGAGCAGGCCGCGGGAGATGATGGTCTTCTGGATCTCCGAGGTGCCTTCGCCGATGAGCAGGAACGGAGCCTCCCGCATCAGCCGCTCGATCTCGTACTCCTTGGAGTAGCCGTAGCCGCCGTGGATGCGGAACGCCTCCTGGACGACCTCGGCGCAGTATTCCGAGGCGAGCAGCTTGGCCATGCCGGCCTCGACGTCGTTGCGCTGGCCGGCGTCCTTGAGGCGGGCGGCGTTGACCATGAGGGCGTGCGCGGCTTCGATCTTGGTGCCCATCTCGGCGAGCTTGAAGGCGACCGCCTGGTGCTTCGCGAGCGGCTGGCCGAAGGTGCGGCGTTGCTGGGCGTACGCGACGGCGAGTTCGAAGGCGCGGATGGAGATGCCGCAGGCGCGGGCGGCGACGTTGACCCGGCCGACCTCGATGCCGTCCATCATCTGGTAGAAGCCGCGGCCGACCTTCTCCGCGCCGCCGAGGACGGCGGTCTCGGGGACGGTGACCCCGTCGAGCACCATCTCGGTGGTCTCGACGCCCTTGTAGCCCATCTTGTCGATCTTGCCGGGGATGGTCAGGCCGGGCGCGGTCTCGCCGAAGCCGGGCTCCTTCTCCAGCAGGAACGTGCTCATGTTCCCGTAGACCGAGTCCGCGCCGGTGTCGGTCCTGACCAGGGTGGCCACCACCGAGGAGTACGCGCCGTTGGTCAGCCACATCTTCTGGCCGTTGATGACGAACCGGTCGCCCTCACGTACGGCCTTCGACTTGATCGCCGAGACGTCGGAGCCGCACTCCGGCTCCGACATCGAGAAGGCGCCGCGCACCTCGCCGGTGGCCATCCTCGGCAGCAGCCGGGCCTTCTGCTCGGCCGAGCCGTGCTGGGAGATCAGGTACGCGACGATGAAGTGGGTGTTGACGATGCCGGAGATCGACATCCAGCCCCGCGACAGCTCCTCGACCACCAGGGCGTAGGTGAGCAGGGACTCGCCGAGCCCGCCGTGCTCCTCGTCGATGGTGAGGCCGAAGAGGCCCATCTCGCGCATCCCGTCGAGGATGTCGGTCGGGTACTCGTCGGCGTGCTCCAGCCGCTGCGCGTGCGGGATGATCTCCTTGTCGGCGAACTCCCGGACCGTTTCCAGGATCGACCGCTGCACATCGGTCAGGCCGGGCGTCTGGGCGAGTCGGGCCATCTCAGCCTCCGGGGGTCGGCGCCTTACTCATGGGTAACTGAACGCTCGGTCAGTATCAGCCGCCTGGCGGGCGAGGCCAAGGTGACCAGTCCACACAACCGCTGTGAAAAGGTTCACCGCTGCGGGTAGCGTCCGGCAAGAGGGGACGTGATCCGCCACCGGCAGGAGGAGACCGTGAGCCAGCCACCGCCGCCGGGCCCGCCCGATCCGGACCGGCCGCCGTCGCCCTGGGAGCCCCCGCCGGGCCACGACCCGTCACGGTCCGAGCCGCCACCGTCGTGGTCCGAGCCGCCGGCGCCGTACGGGCAGCCGCCCGCCCACGAGCAGCCGTCCTACGGGCAGCCGGCGTACGGGCAGCCCTCCTACGAGCAGCCCGGCGAGCCGCCGCACGGCCAGCAGTGGGCGCACCAGCCGCCGTACGCCCCGCAGGTGCCCTACGGGCAGTACGGCCCGCCGTCCGGCCCCCGCCCTGGCGGCGGCACCAACGTGCTGGCCATCCTGTCGCTGGTGCTCGCGTTCGTGTTCGCCCCGGCCGGCATCGTGCTCGGGCACCTGGCCAAGCGGCAGATCCGCACCACGGGCGAGGAGGGCGACCAGCTCGCCACCTGGGGCCTCGTCCTCAGCTACGTCTTCACCGGGCTGGGCCTGGTCGCCTGCTGCGGCTGGATCGCCCTGGTCGTCGTCGCCGGCGACCACGGCACCACCTACTGACGCCCGCCGTCGGCCCGGCTCAGCGGAACTGTGCCTCGCGGACGCTGTTGCCGCCGTCCACCACCAGCATCTGCCCGGTGATGTACGACGCGGCCGGCGAACAGAGGAAGGTAATCGCCGCGGCCACCTCGTCCGGCGTGCCGGGGCGGCCGACCGGGGTGCCGAGGCCCTGCTTGATCTCGGCGACGGTCGAGGCCGCGGTGTGGATGGTGCCCGGGGCGACCGAGTTGACGGTCACCCCGTCGGCGATCATCTCCATCGCCAGTGCCCGGGTCAGCCCGACCACGCCCGCCTTGGCCGCCGCGTACGCCGCCTCGGTCGGCAGGGCGTTGACCGGCCCGGCGGTGGCCGCGAGGTTGACGATCCGGCCCCAGCCCCGCTCGGCCATGCCGCCGATGAAGGCCCGGCTGCACAGGAACGCGGTGGTGAGGTTCCGGTCGATCTCGCCGCGCCACTCGTCGTAGCTGAGCTGGGCGACCGGGCGCAGCACCTCGGGGCTCGCCCGGCTGGCCAGCCCGGCGTTGTTGACCAGCACCTCCACGTCGCCGAGCTGCTCGGTGACCGCGTCGGCGAGCGCCCCGACCTCCGACTCGTCGGTGAGGTCGGCGACGAAACCGGTGACGCCCAGCTCGCTGGCCCGCTCGTGGATGCGTCGGGTGGTGGAGACGATGGCCACCCGGGCGCCGAGATCGGTCAGCCGGCGCGCCGTCGCGTACCCGATGCCGTCCGGGCTGCCCGCCCCGGTGACCAGGGCGACCTTCCCGTCGAGTCGCATCGTCACCGGGTCCGGCAGCGGCGCCGGCTCGTCGGTGCCGGCGGGGCTCGCCGCGGCGGCGGCCCGGGTGCGCCGGGCCAGGCCGGGGCGGCTCACGTCCCGTCTCGGTCGGCTTCCGGAGCGGTCCGCGGCTCGCGCGTCAATCACCATGCCAGGATCCTGCCCGCTTCCCGGGGCCCGGGCAACGCGGCACACCCGGTGGCGACCCCCCAGGGTTTGCGCCGGCGTGACTACCCTGACGGGCGCACCCGCACCCAACGGAGTAGACGAATGACATATCCCCCGCCGTCCGGCGGCTGGAACGACCCGGCGTGGTCGGGCCAGCAGTCGAGCCCGCCCGCCGACCCGGCGAGCGGCCAGCCCATCCCCACCCAACCCACCGCCGACCCGTACGCCCCGGCGGACCCGTACGCGGGCGGCGACCCGTACGCCGGCATGAAGCAGGCGGACCTGTCCACGCCCGCCGGATACCCGCCGCCGCCGGCCTACCCGGCGTACGGCTACGCCCCGCAGAGAACCAACGGCATGGCGATCGCCGCCCTGGTGCTCTCCCTGGTCGGCTTCGCATCCTGCATCACCGCGCCGGTCGGCGCGATCCTCGGTCACGTCGCGGCCAAGCAGATCCAGCAGACCGGCGAGGGCGGCGAGGGCATGGCGAAGGCCGCCATCATCATCGGCTGGATCCTCACCGGCCTGATCGTGCTGGGCATCCTCTTCTACGTGGGGATCATCATCTTCGCGATCAGCCAGGCAGACACCAGCAGCAGCTACTGAACGACGGTGCCGCCCCGGTGTGGACCGGGGCGGCACGGATCGTCGGTCCCGGCGGGACTACTCCGCCGGCGGGGTGAAGGACGAGGTCCGGGTCATGCCCGCGGCCCGGCCCTTCGCCGCGACCACGAGGGCCATCTTGCGCGACGCCTCGTCGATCATCTCGTCACCGAGCATCACGGCGCCGAGCCGACCGCCCGCCTCCGAGGTGTAGTGCTCGTACGCGTCGAGGATCAGCTCGGCGTGGTCGTAGTCGGCCTGGGCCGGCGAGTAGACCTCGTTCGCGGCGTCGATCTGGCCCGGGTGCAGCACCCACTTGCCGTCGAAGCCGAGCGCCGCAGAGCGCTTCGCCACCTCGCGGAACGCGTCCACGTCGCGGATCTGCAGGAACGGGCCGTCGATGGCCTGCTTGTCGTGCATCCGCGCGGCCATCAGGATGCGCATGAGGATGTAGTGGTAGGGGTCGCCCGGGTAGTCCGGGATGAGGGCGCCGACCACCAGGGACTTCATGTTGATGGAGGCCATGAAGTCGGCCGGGCCGAAGATGATCGTCTCGACGCGGGGCGAGGCGGCGGCGATGGCGTCCACGTTGACCAGGCCGGCGGCGTTCTCGATCTGCGCCTCGATGCCGATCCGACCGACCTCCAGGCCGAGCGTCTTCTCCAGCTGGGTCAGCGTCATGTCGAGCCACTGCACCTGGGCCGCGTTCTGCACCTTCGGCAGCATGACGCAGTCGAGGTTCGCGCCGGCCCCCTCGACCACGTCGATGACGTCCCGGTAGGTCCACGGGGTGGTCAGGTCGTTGACGCGCACGACCCGGGTCTTGCCCGACCAGTCGCCCTCGTTGAGCGCCGCGACGATGTTCTTCCGGGCGTCGGGCTTGGCCAGCGGGGCGACCGCGTCCTCCAGGTCCAGGAAGACCTGGTCGGCGGGGAGGCCCTGGGCCTTGCCGAGCATCTTGACGCTGGAGCCGGGTACCGCGAGGCAGGACCGGCGGGGGCGACCGACTGCGGCCATGGATGCGCTCCTTCCAGCGTGCGGCGGGCACGCCGACGCCACCTGACGAGAAAGGCGAGAACTTAACGATCCCAAAGGGCTTTGTGACGCCACGGTAACCTCGTGCCGTGACCGGGGTGAATGGACCTGTGGAAGATTTCACTGGGCGTCGGCTGGTGGTGGTGACCGGGGCCAGCTCGGGCATCGGGCTGGCGGCCGCCGTCGACCTGGCGCGCCGCGGTGACCAGGTGGTACTGGTCGGCCGGGACCCGGCCCGGCTCCAGGCCGCGGCGGAGCAGGTGCGCGAGGCGTCCGGCGAGCGGCCCGAGCTGTTCCGGGCCGACTTCGCGGTGCTGGACGACGTCCGCCGGCTGGCGGAGAAGCTGCGGGCCGCGTACGACCGGATCGACGTGCTGGCCAACAACGCCGGCGCGATCGTCCTCCAGCCGCTCACCACCGTCGACGGTTTCGAGCTGACGGTCCAGGCGAACCACCTGGCCCCGTTCCTGCTCACCAACCTGCTGCGGGACCGGATCGGCCGGATGGTGGTGACCGCCTCCGCCGCGCACCGCAGCGGCGCGCTCGACCCGGACGACCTGAACGCCCCGCTGCGCCGCTACCGGCCGATGCAGGCGTACGGGACCAGCAAGCAGGCGAACATCCTCTTCACGGCCGAGGCGGCCCGGCGATGGCCGGAGATCCCGGCGTACTGCCTCCACCCCGGGGTGGTGCGCACCCGGTTCGCCAACGACAGCCGGCTGGTCGCCCTGGGCATGCGGCTGCTGCCGTTCCGCAGCCCCGAGAAGGGGGCCGAGACGCTGGTCTGGCTCGCCAACCAGGATCCGTCCCGGCTGCGTACCGGCGGCTACTACGCCGACCGGCAGCCGCGCCGGCCGCTGCGCAAGGCGGCCGACCCGCAGCTCGCCGCCCGGCTCTGGGCGACCAGCGCCGAGGCGGTCGGCGTCGCGGGATAGCGGTGTCGCCCGTAGCCGCCCCGCTGCCATACTCCGCCGCATGACGACGGGGAACGACACCGCCGCGCGCGACGCCACGGCCGGCAGCGGCGACGGCGACGGCGACGGCGACACGCTACGGGTGCTCGGCGCGGACGAGGAGTTGGCGGCCCGGCTCGACGCCGAGCTGACCGCCTTCAACAACCGGGCGACCGGCGCGGCCGACGAGGCCGACGAGGCCGACGAGGCCGACCTCTCCGTCCGGGTCACCGACGCTGCCGGCGAACTCGTCGCCGGGCTGACCGGCTGGACCTGGGGCGACTGCGCCGGCATCAACATGGTGTGGGTGCGCGAGGACCGGCGGGCCGAGGGCTGGGGCGGCCGGCTGTTGCGCGCCACCGAGGAGGAGGCTCGCCGGCGCGGCTGCACCCAGATGTCGGTCGCCTCGTTCTCGTTCCAGGCGCCGGAGTTCTACCGTCGCAACGGCTACCTCGACACCGGGCGTCGGGAGGGCATCCCGGGCGGCCACGTCGACCACCACTTCTGGAAGTCGCTGGTCACCGATCCGGCTGCGGCGTTGCGCCTGGTCGCCCTGGTGGAGTTGCCCGAGGTGGAGGGCGGCCGGCGGTACGAGGACACGGTGCTGGGCCTGCTCGGGCGGCACGGCGGGCGGTTGGAGCGCCGGCTGCGGACCGGCGACGGGCACACCGAGGTGCACCTGATCCGGTTCGACACCCGCGACGGCTACGACGCCTTCCTGGCCGCCCCGGAGCGGGTGGCCCTGCGGGCCGCGCTGGGCGACGCCGCCCCGGCCGCCCGGGTGCTGGAGGTCCACGAGGTCTGACGGCCGCCGCCACCGGCCGGCGAGGAACCTACTCGTCCGGGTGCACCGGCAGGCTGGTGACCACCACCCCGGGCAGCCGGCGCAGCGCCGCGCGGAGCCGCTGCTCGGTGCGGCTGTGCAGCAGCCGGTGCCAGCGGCTGCGCACCACCACCTCCGGCACGACGACGGTCAGCACCAGGTCGGCGCGGGAGGCGTGCAGCGCCTCCAGGTAGTGCGCGAGCGGCCCGATCACCGCCCGGTACGGGGACACGATCGTCTCCAGCCGCAGGTGGTCGCCCCATGCCTGCCACTGCTCCCGGAACCGGTCCGCCTCCGGCTCCTCGGGGGCGATGTGCACGGCCAGCGTCGGCTGCCCGAGCGAGGCCGCGTACGCCAGGGCCCGCAGCGAGGACCGGTTGAGCCGGGCGACCGGCACCACCACGAGGTGGCGTACCTGCTCGGGTAGTTCCTCGTCCTCGGGCGCGGCGGGCCCGGCGGTGGGCGGCCGCGCCGGCACCACCGGCGGCCCGGGCACCGGGCCGGCCGGCGGCGGGTGCAGCGCGAGGGAGCGGTGCAGCGTCCGGTAGTGCCGCTGGATGGCCCGGAACAGCAGGATCAGCAGCGGCACGGCGACGACCACCACCCAGGCGCCCTCGGTGAACTTGGCGACCGCCGCGGTGACCAGGACCAGCCCCGAGAAGACGGCGCCCACCGCGTTGATCGTCGCGCGGCGTCGCCAGCCGGACCCGCGCCGGCGGCGCCAGTGCACCACCATCCCCGTCTGGGACAGGGTGAAGGCCAGGAACACCCCGACCGCGTAGAGCGGGATCAGCGCCTCGGTGCGCCCCCGGAAGGCCACCAGGATCACCGCCGCCGCGGCGGTCAGCGCGACCAGCCCGTTGCTGAAGGCGAGCCGATCCCCCATGTGCAGGAACCGGCGCGGCGCGTGGCCGTCCCGGGCCATGAAGAACAGCAGGCGGGGAAAGTCGTTGAAGGCGGTGTTCGCGGCCAACAGCAGGATCATCGCCGTCGCGGCCTGGACCAGCCCGTACCAGGGACCTCTGGGAAACGTGACCCGGGCCAACTGGGAGAGCATCGACTGCTCGGCGGTGGGCACCAGCCCGGACAGGTGGATCAGCCCGATGAGCCCGAGGAAGAACAGCACCAGCATCGCGACCATCCAGGTCAGCGTGGTGCGCGCGTTGCGCCACTCCGGCGGCCGGAACGCGGGCACCGCGTTCGAGACCGCCTCGATGCCCGTCATCGACACCGCGCCGGAGGAGAACGCGCGGAGCACCAGCAGCAGCCCCAGCCCCTCGACGGCCGGCACCGGCGGCGGGTCGACCGGGACGAACCCCCGCTCGGCCACCCGGAACCAGCCGACCGCGAGCAGCGCCAGCAGCGCGACCACGAAGGCGTACGTGGGCAGCACGAAGAGGTTGCCGGCGGTGCGGACGCCGCGCAGGTTGCCCGCGAGCAGCACGCCGACCACGGCCAGCCCGAGGGGCACCGTCCAGCCGGTCAGCCCCGGGACCGCCGAGGTGACCGCCTTGACGCCGGCGGAGACGGACACCGCCACGGTCAGCACGTAGTCCATCATCAGACCCGCCGCCGCGGCGAGGCCCGCCCCCGCGCCCAGGTTGTCGCCGGCCACGATGTACGAGCCGGCCCCGTGCGGGTAGGCGGCCACGGTCTGCCGGTAGGAGACGCCGACCGCGACCATGAGCAGCGCCAGCCCGGCGGCCAGCGGCAGGGACAGCCCGAGCGCGCCGCTGCCGGCGAGCAGCAGCACGGCCAGCATCGCCTCCGGCCCGTACGCCACCGAGCTGAGCAGGTCGGAGGAGAGCACCGGCAGGGCGACCAGCTTGCGCATCCGCTCGTAGAGCACGGCGGCGCTGCTCAGCGGCGGCCCGAACAGCACCCGCCGCAACCGGGTGCCCGCCCGGCCGAAACGGGTGCCGGGCAGGTTTGCCGGCTCGGCGGCGACCAGTTCGTCCGGCTCCCCGACCCGGAACATCGCGATCGGGGCGAGCCGGCCGAACCGGGTCGGGGCCGGCTGGCCGGGATGACGGCGCAGCGTCGGATCGACGGGCAGGATGTCCCCGCCGGGCGGTCGGCCCGGCCGGGCGGCCCGCCAGCGGTCGCCGATCCGGCGCAGCGCCCGCAGCTCGTCCGGGTCGAGTGGCGGGAACTCGGCCGACGGCGTGACGACCGTGCCACGATCGCCCTCGCCGCCGTCCCGCTTCGCCATCCGCCGTCCCGTCCCGTGTCTTCCCTCCCCCGCACTCTCACGGACGCGGCCGTCTCCGGCGGGCGGAACGGCGGTTCTCGCGGCAAAGAGTGTTGGCGGCCGGCCGACCGTGCCCGGGGCCACGGTGCGGCGGGGGGTCAGTCGCGCAGCGGGCCCACGTCGGCCGGGACGGCGGTGGACGCCGGGACCCGGCGGGCGACGCGGGCGCCCCCGAGCACCACCACCGCGACGCCGGCCAGCAGCAGCGCCAGCCCGGACAGGGCGGTGGCCCGGGGCAGCTGCCCCAGCCAGGCCCAGCCGATCAGGGCCGCGCCCGGGGCCTCCAGCAGGACCAGCACGCTGATCGTGGTCGCCGAGACCCGGCGCAGCGCGTAGTTGAACATCGAGTGCCCGAGCAGTTGGGCGCCGGCCACCAGGGCCAGCACGGCGGCCCAGGTGCCGGTGTCGAAGCCGGTCAGCGGCACCCCGCCGACCAGGCAGACCACCAGCAGGAGCAGCGCGCAGACCCCGTAGCAGATGGTGGTGTACGTGGTCGTGCTGATCGTCGTGCGGGCCCGCTCGCCGAACGCGGTGTAGACCGCCGCGAACATCCCGCCGACCACCGCCAGCAGGTCGCCCGCGAAGGCCCGACCCGAGACGCCGAAGTCGGCCCCGGTGGCGAGGGCCGCCCCGGCAACCGCCACCCCGATGCCGACCCACACCGCGACCGGCAGGCGGCGGCCCTGGCCGCGGGCGATCAGGCCCTGCCAGACCGGCTGGGTGGCGCCCAGCGCGGTCGCCGCGGCGACCGAGGTGAGCTGGGCGCTCGGCATCCAGGTGGCGAAGTGGGCGGCGAGGGCGACCCCGGACAGGACGCAGTAGAGGCCCTCGCGCCGCCCGGCGCCGACCGTCAGCGACCGGAACTCGGCGCGCCGCCGGCACAACGCGTACGGGCCGAGCACGGCGACCGAGAGCGTGTTGCGCCAGAACGCGACGGCCAGGGCCGGTGCCGCCGCGAAGGCCACCAGCGGCGCGGACGACGAGACGGCGACGACGGCCAGGACGAGCGCCCCGGTGGTCACCGGGTCGAGCGTCGGGCGGAGCGGTGCGGTGGACACGGGGAGCAATCCTCACACGGCACGGGCCACCACGGACCGTCAACGCTCGGTTACGATCATGCCTGTCCGCGCCGGCGACCCCCTCGACCGCCCGGAGGCGCTCCCATGCCCACCTACCAGGCGGTGCTGTTCGACTTCTTCGGCACGCTGACCCGTTCCGTGCAGCGGGGCGCGGCGCACCGGTCGACCGCCGAGCTGCTCGGCTGCCCGCCCCGCACGCTCGTCGACGTGCTCGACCGCACCTTCTACGAGCGGGCCTGCGGCCGGTACGGCAACGCCGAGGCGACTCTGCGCTGGGTCTGCGAGCAGGCCGGCGTGCACCCCTCGGACGACGCGGTCCGGTCGGCGGTGGCCTCCCGTCACCGGGCCGTACGCGCCGACACGCGGCTGCGCGACGAGGCGGTGCCCACGCTGGCCGCGCTGCGCCGGCGCGGCCTGCGGACCGGGGTGATCAGCGACTGCACCCACGAGCTGCCGGCGTTCCTGCCGCAGCTGCCGGTCGCCCCGCTGCTCGACGTGCGGGTCTTCTCGGTGCAGGTCGGGCGTTGCAAGCCGGACCTGGCGCTCTACCAGGCGGCGTGCGGGCGGCTCGGCGTGGCCGCGGCGGACTGCCTCTACGTGGGCGACGGCGGCAGCCAGGAGCTGACCGGGGCGGAGCGGGCCGGCATGACCGCGGTGCGGCTGGCCGCGCCGGACCTGGCCGAGCACATGGTGTTCAACGCCGACGCGGCCTGGCGCGGGCCGGTGCTGCGCTCGCTCGACGAGGTGGTCGACCTGGTCGACCGGTCGCCGATGCCGGCGGGCACGCCGACCCCGGCGGCGGCACCCGTGCCGGCGGGGGCATCCGTGTCGACGGGGCCACCCGTGCCGGCGGGCTGCCTCTCCTGACCCGGCCGTGCCCGCGGCCCACGACGTGACCGGCCCGGTTTCAGCGGCGGCGGACCCGGTGCAGGCGGAACGGCTTGCGGATCGCCCGGACCACCGGCGCCTCCCGGGGCACCTCGGCCAGCGAGCCCGCGGGCAGCGCGGCGCCGGCGAGCGGCTCCCCGGCCGGGGCCAACCGATTCACCGCGCAGCCGTCGGCCGCCCAGCGGTCAACCAGCTCGGTGGTCGGCCCGGGCGCGTTGAGCCGCTTCGCGGCCACCAGCGGGGCCGTGCTCTCCCAGTGCTCGGTGCCCGGCACGAGGCGGCTCACCCGGGCCGGCCAGGTGACGATCCGCCCGCCGTGGTCGCCGCGCAGGGTGACCTGGGCGTCGGTGGCGTCGGCCAGCCCCGGCGCGGACTGCTCCCCCGGGCCGCTGACCACGAAGAGCGCCCCCTCCAGGGGGACGCACCAGAGAGCGAGCGCCGGCCCACCGGGCACGCTCACCCACGCCACGGCGGCCTTCTTCATCGCCTCGTCGACCAGCGGCGTGCTGGTCCGGTCCGCGTCGGTCACACCGGCATCCTCCCGCACCCGCCCCCGTCCCGTCAGCGCCGCCCGGCGTCCGGCCGCGTGGCCGGTGGCCGTGGCGGCACGGATTGCGCAGGTCAGCCGACGAACGGGGGGACCATGATCTCGCCCCGGGCCACCGGCATGACGTGGCCGGCCACGGTGGCGCCCACCGCCTGGCCGCCGGCGGCGGTCACCGTGCAGGCCAGCACGGACGGCCGGTTGATCTCGATGCCCTGGTGGACGGTGTACTCCGCGCGCCCGTCGGCGGGGAGCAGGCCGCTGGCGACCAGCCACACCCCGAGGCCCAGGGCGGCCGAGCCGGTGGCCGGGTCCTCCGGCACGCCCAGCCCGGGAACGAAGACCCGGGCGTGCGCGGTTTGCGCGGCGGCGTCCCAGGAGAAGACGCTGACGTGCTCCACTCCGTACCGCTGTGCCGCCGCCGCGTTCACCGTGGCGCGGGCCACCGCGTCCGGGCGGACCGGGAGGTACGGGAACTCCAGCCCGCAGCCGGCCACCCGGGGCGCCGGGCCGACGTGGTCGTCCGCCGTCAGGCCGGCCATCTCCAGCAGCGGCTCCGGGTCCAGCTCGGGGCCGAGGGTGGGGACGCCGCCGGTCAGCGTGGCCCCGGTCGCGGTCACCTCGATCGGAAGCACGCCCGCGCCGCACTCCTGGGTGACCTGCCCCGCCGGGAAGAGTCCCCGGCGGCTGGCGGTCACCGCCGCGCCGACGCTGGGATGCCCGGCGAAGGGCAGTTCCTCGGCCGGGGTGAAGATGCGGGCCCGGTAGGTGGCGCCGACCTGGGTGGGCGGGAGCACGAACACCGTCTCGGAGAGGTTGAACTCACACGCGAGCGCCTGCATCTGCTCGGTGGCCAGCGCTTCGGCGCCGAACACCACGGCCAGCGGGTTGCCGGCGAACGGGCGGTCGGTGAAGACGTCCACGATCTCGTAGGCCAAGGTCGACATGTTGATAAACACTAGGCGCTTAGGCTGGTGCCCGTGAGCACGCCGACCCGGATCTACATCGCCCGGCTCGCCGGGGTCGCCGTCTTCGACCCCAACGGTGACCAGGTGGGCCGGGTCCGCGACGCGGTGGCCCGGCTGCGGCCGACGCAGCGCCCACCGGAGGTGGTCGGGCTGGTCGCCGAGATGCCGATGCGGCGGCGCATCTTCCTCTCCATCAACCGGATCACCTCCATCGACGCCGACGCGGTCGTGCTCGGCAGCGGCACGCTCAACCTGCGGCGCTTCGAGAAGCGCCCGAACGAGCTGCTCGTGCTCCAGGAGCTGCTCGACCGGCGGGTGCAGGTCGAGCCGGGCGGGCAGCCGGGCTCGGTGGTCGACGTGGCGATGGAGTGCAGCCGGGGCGGCGAGTGGTCGCTGACCCGGGTGGCCGTACGCGAGCAGACGGGCCGGCTGAGCCGCCGGGGTCACCTGCACCAGGTCGAGTGGGAGCGGGTACGCGGGCTCAGCGGCATCGCCGACAGCCGGGGCACCGCCAACCTGCTCGCGGTGCTGGAGGACATGCGCCCGGCCGACCTCGCCAACGCCCTCCAGGACCTGCCCGACGCCCGGCGCAACGAGGTCGCCGCCGCACTCGACGACGAGCGCCTGGCGGACGTGCTGAGCGAGCTGCCGGAGCACGACCAGGTGGAGATCCTGGCCGCGCTGGACCGGGAGCGGGCCGCGGACGTCCTGGAGGAGATGGACCCCGACGACGCGGCCGACCTGCTCAGCGAGCTGCCGCCCCCGGAGCAGGACGTGCTGCTCGACCTGATGCAGCCGGACGAGGCCGACCCGGTGCGTCAGCTGCTCAAGTACACGCCCGGCACGGCGGGCAGCGTGATGACCTCCGAGCCGGTGATCCTGCCGCCCGACGCCACGGTCGCCGAGGCCCTGGCCCGGATCCGGGAGCCGCAGCTGTCGCCCGCGATCGCCGCGCAGGTCTTCGTGTCCCGGGCGCCGATGACCACCCCGACCGGCCGCTACCTCGGCATGGTGCACTTCCAGCGGCTGCTCCGCGAACCGCCGGCCGACCTGCTCGGCGGGGTGGTGGTCAACGACATCGACCCGCTGCGGGCCACCACCCCGCTGCCGGAGATCACCCGCCGGATGGCCACGTACGACCTGGTGGCCATGCCGGTGGTCGACCGCAACAACCGGCTGGTGGGCGCGGTCACGGTCGACGACGTGCTGGACCACCTGCTCCCCCGGGACTGGCGGGACCGGGACGCCGCCGCGAGCCCGGCCGCCACCGAGCCGGTGGGCGGCGCGGATGGCTGACCAGCGACGGGCGCCGCGGCTCGACCAGCCACGCGAGCCCCGGGGCGTCAAGCTGCCCCGGTTCGACCCAGAGGCGTTCGGGCGGTGGTCGGAGGGCATCGCCCGGGGCATGGGGACGGCGAACTTCATCGTTTACATGACGGTCGTGATCGCGCTCTGGTTCGGCTGGAACACCCTGGCCCCGGCGCACCTGCGTTTCGACCCGTACACCTTCACGTTCCTGACCCTGGTGCTGTCCCTCCAGGCCAGCTACGCGGCCCCGCTGATCCTGCTGGCGCAGAACCGCCAGGCGGACCGGGACCGGGTGGCGCTGGAGGAGGACCGCCGGCGGGCGACCATGCAGAAGGCCGACACGGAGTACCTGGCGCGGGAGATCGCCGCGCTGCGCAACGCGATGGGCGAGGTGGCGACCCGGGACTTCCTCCGCTCGGAGCTGGCCCGGCTGGCCGAGGAGCTGGACGAGGCGAGCCAGCGCCGGCAGCGGTTGGAGCGCCGCCACCAGGAGCGGTCCACGCAGCTCGAGCAGGGCGGGGGCGGGCTCGACGAGCCCCGCGACGACCTGGACGGCGACTGGGCCCGGGACGGCCGGCCGGAGGCCCGGGACGCGTGAAATGCCGCTCGCCCCGGGGGGCCGGGCGGGCGGCGTTCGGGTTGAACGTCCCATTTCGCGCCGCAGGCGGTCCACCCCCAACCGTCGTCATCGATTCGCTCACACCGGGCCCCGCTGGCGGCGGCGCGGGGTCACCCCCGACGTAGCATTGCGGGCATGTCAGCACCCGTCAGCACCGTCTCCGACGCGATCCAGGCCGCGCTGGCCACCGTCAACGACCCGGAGATCCGCCGGCCCATCACCGAGCTGGGCATGGTCCGCTCCGCCGAGGTCGGCGACGACGGCGTCGTACGGGTCGAGCTGCTGCTCACCGTCGCCGGCTGCCCACTGAAGGACAAGCTGCGCGCGGACATCACGGCGGCGGTCGGCGCGGTGCCCGGGGTGACCGGCGTGGAGATCGAGTTCGGTGTGATGAGCCCCGAGCAGCGCCAGGAGCTCCAGGCGAAGCTGCGTGGCGGCGGCGCCTCCCAGGAACCGGTCATCCCGTTCGCCCAGCCGGGCTCCCGCACCCGGGTGTACGCGGTCGCCAGCGGCAAGGGCGGCGTCGGCAAGTCCAGCGTGACGGTCAACCTGGCCGCGGCGCTGGCCGCCCGCGGGCTCTCCGTCGGCGTGGTCGACGCGGACATCTACGGCCACTCGGTGCCCCGGATGCTCGGCGCGGACGGCCGCCCGACCCGCGTCGAGGACATGATCATGCCGCCGCAGTCGCACGGCGTGAAGGTCATCTCGATCGGCATGTTCACCGCCGGCAACGCCGCCGTGGTGTGGCGGGGCCCGATGCTGCACCGGGCGTTGCAGCAGTTCCTCGCCGACGTCTACTGGGGCGACCTGGACGTGCTCCTGCTCGACCTGCCCCCGGGCACCGGCGACGTGGCCATCTCGCTGGCCCAGCTGCTGCCCAACTCCGAGATCCTGGTCGTCACGACGCCGCAGACCGCCGCCGCCGAGGTGGCGGAGCGGGCCGGCGCGATCGCCCTGCAGACGCACCAGCGCGTCGTCGGCGTCATCGAGAACATGTCCTGGCTGGAGCTGCCGGACGGCTCGCGGATGGAGGTCTTCGGCGCGGGCGGCGGCCAGACGGTCGCCGAGTCGCTGACGAAGACCATCGGCGCGCAGGTGCCGCTGCTCGGGCAGGTGCCGCTCGACACCCGGGTCCGCGAGGCCGGTGACGAGGGCACGCCGATCGTGCTGGCCGAGCCGGAGTCGCCGGCCGCGAAGGCGCTGGGCCAGGTCGCCGACCGGCTCGCCCTGCGGCGGGAGTCGCTGCTCGGCAAGCCGCTGGGTCTCAAGCCCGCCGGCCGCTGATCCGCCCGCCGGCCCCGCCGGCGCTGTCGCCACCCGACCGGGGCGGCGTTCCCCCGGGAGCGCCGCCCCGTCGCCGTTCCCACGAGGCGTACGGCGTGGCACCGGCCCGGCGACCCGCGGGCGTCGGGCCGGTGCGCCGGGCCCGGCACCCCGTCGCAACGATGCCCGGGCAGGCCGGGGGCGCTGGTCAGGCCGAAGCGGTGGGCGCGGGGTCTCAGGTGGCGTCGTCGTAGCTGACGCGGGGGGCGGGGGCCGGCGCGCCGCCGGTGGTGGTGCTCGGGCGGGTGCCCTTCGACCGCAGGTCCGCTGCGGAGGCGACGTCCTTCAGCTCGTTGTGCACGCCGGTGACGTCCGCGCGCAGGTTGTCGTAGACGCCCTGCAGCGGCTTCCGGATCGCCTGCTCGTCCTCCTCGCTGAGCAGGTGCTTGCGGATGAACGCCTTGGGGTGCAGATCCTCCAGCTGGATGTCGGTGCCCAACTCCCGGCTGAGGTCGGTGGTGGCACTGTGGGCCATTTTGCGCAGGTTGCGCACCATCCGCAGGCCGTCACTGATCACGGCAGGCAGCCGGTCGCCGAAGATCAGCAGCGCCAGGAGCAGCAGCCCACCGATCTCCCACCAGTTCAGGTTGTCGAACACTGCACGGGCCTCCTCTCCGCGTCAGCAGCAAGACTACGCACGTCGGACGCCGCGCGGGGAGGGGGTGACCGGCTGCTACTTGGCGTCTGCGGCCAGCGTCACTGAGGCGTTCTGCCGGTCGGAGCCCCGGCGGTACTCCACCGTCACCACCGAACCCGGCGCGAACTTCCGCACCAGGGCGATCAGGTCGGTCGGCTCGGTCATCGGCCGCCCGGCGAGCTTGAGGATCACGTCGCCGGCCCTCAGCCCCGCGCCAGCCGCCGGCCCGGACGGCTCGACGGCCGCGAGGCGTACGCCGGCCCCGCCGGCGCCCGCGCCCTGCCCGCCCACCTGGGCGCCGATGACCGTCCGCCGGGCCTTGCCGGTGCCGATGATGTCCTGGGTGACCCGCTTGGCCTGGTTGATCGGGATGGCGAAGGCGAGGCCGATGTTGCCCGCCTCCTGCCCGTCCGAGACCAGCGACTTGATCGTCGAGTTGACGCCGATCACCCGGCCGGCCCCGTCGACCAACGGGCCGCCGGAGTTGCCGTGGTTGACCGCCGCGTCGGTCTGGATCGCCGCGTAGTAACGCGTGGGGCCGCCCGGCTCGCCGGCCTGCATCGTCCGGTCCAGCGCGCTGACGATGCCGGCGGTGACCGTGTTGGCCAGCGAGAGCGGCGACCCGATGGCCAGCACCGGGTCGCCCACGGCCAGCGCGTCCGAGTCGCCGAACTCGACCGGGCGCAGGCCCGTCCGGGAGACCTTGATCACCGCGATGTCGGACTCCGGGTCCTGCCCGACCACGGTGGCCGGGGCCGAGCTGCCGTCGTTGAAGATCACCGACGCCTTGCCGCCGGTCGCTCCCGCCACCACGTGGTCGTTGGTGATCACGTGCCCGTCGGCGCTGGCGACGAAGCCGGAGCCCTCGCTGGTGCCGCCGAGGCTGGCCACCCGGACGGTCACCACGCTGGGCAGCACCCGCTCGGCGACCCCGGCGAGCGACTCGGGCCGGCGCTGGGCCAGGCCGGGGGCCTGGGGGTCGGCGCCGAGCACCGGCCCGCCCCCGGCGCCGCCGCGCACCGCGAAGGCGTACCCGAGGGCACCGCCGAGGCTGCCCGCGAGCAGCGCGGTGATCAGCGGGATGAGCAGGAGCTGGCGCAGCGTCGGCCGGCCCGGTGCGTCCGGGTCGCTGACCGGCTCGGGCTCGGTGCCGGGGCTCGGGGCGGCCGGCAGCACCACGGCGGCCGGCGCGGCCGGGTCGCGCCACGGGTCGGCGAGCGCGTCGGACCACCACGGCGATGTCGTGCCGCCCGCGGCGCCCTGGAGCGCCGGTGGCGGCCCCGCCGGCGGGTACCCGGGCCCCGGCGGTCGCGCCGGTGCCGGAGTCCCCCCGGGCTGGCGCCAGTCCCAGCCGTCGGTCACGTCGGTGCCTCCCAGTCCTTCCCCGGATCCCGCGCGCCACGGAACCGGCGAGGGGGCCGCCCGGTCGCGATCGACGGAATACCGCTTCCAGGATTACACGGATGCCACGGACTCAGTCACCGGTTGCCGGCCGTGATCGTCGGGTGGCGGACGCGCGGCTGCGTCCGTTCGACGTCGCCTCTAGGCTCACAGTGCCCACCCGCCCCGCACCACTCGCGCCGCCCGGAGGTGTCCCATCGCCACGGTCGCCGGTTCCGGCAGTTCGACGACCCAGGCCCTGCAGTTCGCCGAGTCCTACGTGACCGAGGACCTCGTACTGCGCACCGCCCGCAGCCTGGCCCGGGAGGTCGGCCTCGACGCGGTCACCCCCGGCGCCGGCGCGGCGCTGCGGCTGCTCGCCGCCGCCGGCAGCGCCCGCGCCGTGGTGGAGATCGGCACCGGCACCGGGGTCAGCGGGGTCTGGCTGCTGCGCGGCATGCGCGCCGACGGCGTACTCACCACCATCGACGTGGAGGTGGAGCACCAGCGCATCGCCCGCCGGATCTTCGCCGAGGCGGGCTTCGCCGCCGGCCGGACCAGGATCATCACCGGCCGGGCGCTGGACGTGCTCCCCCGCCTCGCCGACGGCGCGTACGACCTGGTCTTCGTGGACGCCGAGTCGACCGGGTTCGCCGCCTGCGTGGACGCGGCGCTGCGGCTGCTGCGGCCCGGCGGCGTGCTGGCGCTCAACGGCATGCTGGCCGACGGCCGGATCGCCGACCCCGCCGCCCGGGACGTCGAGACGGTCACCATCCGCGAGACGATCAAGGCGGTCCGGGAGTCGGAACACTGGACCCCGGCGCTGCTGCCGGTCGGCCACGGGCTGCTCGCCGCCGTGAAGTGCTGACGCCGGCGCCGGCCCGCCGGGGGCCGGCGCCGCCCGGCGGTCAGCCCAGCGTCGCCAGCCAGCGCAGCAGCGAGCGTACGCCCCAGCCGGTCGCGCCCTTGGTCAGCTCGGCGTCGTCGCCCTCGGCCCACGACGGCGCGGACATGTCCACGTGCAGCCACCGGTCGCGCAGCTCGCCGGTGAACTCCCGCAGGAACAGGGCGGCCATCACCGAGCCCGCGCCCCGGTCCGGCGAACTGTGCAGGTCGGCCAGGTCGCTGCCGAGGTGCTCGACGTAGTCGGCGGGCAGCGGCATCCGCCAGGCCGCCTCGCCGGCGGCCCCGATCGCGGCCAGCACGTCGGCGGCGAGCCCGTCGTTCTCGCTGTAGAGCGCGCCCATCCGCTTGCCCAGCGCGACCGCGTTCGCCCCGGTCAGCGTGGCGAGGTCCACCAGCAGGTCGGGCTTGAGCTCGGCGACGGCGTAGGCGAGCGCGTCGGCGAGGACCAGCCGCCCCTCGGCGTCGGAGTTGGTGGTCTCGCTGGTCGTGCCGCCGTAGTGGCGGACGATGTCGCCGGGGCGGAACGCCGAGCCGCTGAGCATGTTCTCCGCCAGCGGCGCGAGCGTGGTGACCCGGACGGGCAGGCGCAACGCCGCCGCGCCGAGGGTGGCCGCGACCACCGCCGCCGCACCGGCCATGTCCTTGCGCATCAGCTTCATCGCCGGCACCGGCTTGATCGAGATGCCGCCGGTGTCGAAGGTGATCCCCTTGCCCACCAGCACCACGTGCGTACGCGCGCCGGCCGGTCGCCAGTCCAGCTCGACCAGGCGCGGCGCGCTGGCCGAGCCGCCGCCGACCGCGAGGATCCCGCCGAAGCCCTCCGCCGCCAGCTCCTCCGGGCCGCGTACCCGCAGGTGCAGGTCCGGCACGTCGACCTCGGCCGCGGCGAGCGCGACCTGGCCGGCGAACCACTCCGGGTTCTTGACCGACGACGGGGTGTTGGTGAGGTCGCGGGCGAACCTGGTCATCCGGGCGGTCGTGCCGGCAGCCGCCACGGCCGGCCCGTGCGCGTCCGGGTCGGCCACCACGACGTCGACCCCGGCCAGCGCCGCGGCGGCGCCCGCCTCGGTCAGCCGGAACCGGTACGACGCCAACAGCAGCCCCTCGACGAGCCCGCGTACGGCCGCCGGGGTGGCCCCGGCCGGCATGACCAGAGTGACGCGCGTCTCATCCTTGGCGGCCCGGGCGAGCGCCGCGCCGGCCGTCCGCCATTCCGCCTCGTCGCCCTCGCCGATCCCGAGCAGCAGCAGGCGGCCGGGGTCGCGCCCGGGCCGGAGGTGCGCCTGGACCTCGCCGGGCCGCCCGGTCGCGCGCGCGGCCGGGACCAGGGCGGCGGCTTCCTCGGCCACACCGTCGGGCAGCACCACGTCGGTCGGGACCGGCCGGGCCGGGGCGTCGTCGGCCGCGGCGGGCCGCACGGGCAGCACGAGGACGTCGGGCCGTTCCGGCTCGACGAGCAGACGAATGGCGAGCACGCGGAGCCGTACCTCCAGGAAAGCTCGCGGAGCCGGGCTCCGCGGGGAATGAAGACCCTGAGCCACCGGCCGGGCCGGTGGCTCAGGGGTTGACGAAACGCCCGCGCGGGCGCGCGGACCGCTCCTCGGTCAGCCGGCAGCCGCCTTGAGCGCGTCACCGAGCGCGTTGGCCTCGTCGGGAGTCATCTCGACGACGAGCCGGCCACCGCCCTCCAGCGGGACCCGCATGACGATGCCCCGGCCCTCCTTGGTGACTTCCAGCGGACCGTCGCCCGTCCGCGGCTTCATCGCCGCCATGTTGTCTCCCCTCAGACCTACACCAGGGTCGGTGGGTTGCCCCACAGCCACTTCGTCTTGACCACCCGCAACGTACGCGGGGGTGTCGACCAACGATTTTCCCTGATGAACACCGCCGGACCCAAACCGAAGCAGCATTGATGTAACAGCATCTAGCTTATCCTGAGAAGGCCTGTCACAATGTGCGGTCATGCAGGCACGGTCGGCACTCTTCGACCTGTACGGCGACCACCTCCGGGCGAGGGGCGGCCGGGCACCCGTCGCCGCCCTGGTCAAGCTGCTGGCGCCGCTCGGGATCGCCCCGCCCGCCGTGCGTACGGCGGTCTCCCGGATGGTCCGCCAGGGGTGGCTGGACCCGTGCCGGCTCACCTCCGGCCCGGGATATTCGATCACACCGAAAGCCGCCCGCCGACTGGACGAGGCAGCCGCCCGGATCTACCGGACCGGCCGGATCACCTGGGACGGCCGGTTCGACCTGCTGGTGCTGGAGGCACCCGCCGCGCGGCGGGAACGCCAACGCCTCGCCGCCAACCTGACCTTCCTCGGCTACGGGGCCCTGGACGACTGCACCTGGGTGGCCACCCGCCCCGGCGAGGACGTGGACGTGCTGCTCGACGAGGCGGGCGTGCGCTACGAACGGTTCACCGCCGCGCACACCTCCGGCACCCCCGGCGCGATGGGCGTCGTGCGCCGCGCCTGGAACCTGACCGAGATCGGCCAGGCGTACGAGCAGTTCGTCGCCGAGCAGCGGCCGCTGTTGGCCGGCGTCACCGTACGCAGCCAGGACGAGGAGGCGTACGCCGCCCGGTTCCGGCTCGTGCACGCGTGGCGTACCTTCCTCTTCCGGGACCCGCAGCTGCCGCCGGCGCTGCTCCCCGAACGCTGGCCCGGCACCGCCGCGGCCAGTTTCTTCGACCGGCACGCGGCCCGGCTGCGGCCGGCCGCAGACCGGTACGTCGAGCAGTGCCTCGACGCCGGCAACCGCCTCGCCCGACAGAAGGGTCGTGAGACGTGACCGAGCCCCTGCTCGTCGACCGCACCGACGCCGTCGTCACCCTGACACTGAACCGCCCGACGGCGATGAACGCGCTCGACGTGGCGCTCAAGGAGGCGCTGCGGGACACCCTGGCGGAGCTGGAGAACGACCGCTCCTGCCGGGCGGTGGTGCTCGCCGGCGCGGGCCAGTCGTTCAGCGCGGGCCAGGACCTGCGCGAGCACGTGCAGACGCTGGAGTCCAACGACGGCGACCCGCTCCACACCGTCCGGGCGCACTACAACCCGATCGCCGCCCGGCTCGCCAACCTGCCGAAGCCGGTGGTCGCGGCGGTGCGGGGGATGGCCGCCGGGGCGGGCGCCTCGCTCGCCTTCCTGGCCGACATCCGCATCGGCGGGCCGTCGACCAGCTTCCTGATGGCCTTCGCCAGGGTCGGGCTCGCCGCCGACACCGGCGCCTCCTGGACGCTGCCCCGGCTGGTCGGCCACGCCAAGGCGGTCGAGCTGCTGATGCTGGCCGAGCCGGTGCGCGCGGCGGACGCCCGCCAGCTCGGGCTGCTCAACCGCCTGGTGGAGGACGACGAGCAGGTGCTGCCGACCGCGCAGGAGCTGGCCGCCCGGCTGGCCGCCGGCCCGACCGTCGCGTACGGGGCGATCAAGCGGCAGCTCTCCATCGCCGACGCGGGCACCCTCGCCGACGCCCTCGCCGCCGAGGCGCAGGCGCAGGCGATCTGCGGGGGCACCGCCGACCACCGGGCCGCCACCGTCGCCTTCGTCAACAAGCAGAAGCCGGCCTTCGAGGGCCGCTGACGCCTCCGGCTCCGCCCGGGCGTCGCGTCGCGACCGCCCGGGTGGCCCGGCATCGGCGCAACCGCCCCGGCCCGGCGCCGTCGCGGCGACGTCGCCCCGGTCAGGTCAGTCGTCCTCCTCCGGATCCTGGTTGGCCTCCGCGCCGAGCACGAACGCCTGCATGGCCAGCTCGTCGCCGGAGGGAGAGACGAAGGCGGGCAGCTCACGCGGCCCCAGCTCCTGCACGTAGGCCCAGAACAGCCGGACCGCCTCGGCGGGCGAGGCGGCCTCGATCGGCAGGTCGAGGCTGACCAGCCAGGAGCGCCGCTGCGGCGGCGGGCCGAGCTTGTCGGCCAACTCCCGGAACACCGTCGGGTCGAGCGCGGTCACCGGCCCGTCGAGCGCCACCGCCTCGGCCGGCACCGGCTCGTCGAAGGCCCGCCGGGTGTACGCCACCACCAGCGGCGCCTCGCCCCGGTCGGAGAGCGGATCCTCCGGGTCCTCCCGCTCCTGTCCGCTGGCCGCGGCGACCCGACCCAGCGCCACCAGCCGGGGCGGCTCGTCGGCCAGCACCGCCACCCGGTCGCCGGGACGGGGCCGGTCGGCGGCGGCCAGGCCGGTCAGTTCGAGCGTGTCGTGGTGGACGAGCCGCTCGGCCTCGTAGCGCCCGCCGGGAAGCAGCACGGCCCAGGCCCCCGTGCCGTCGGCGTGGGCCGCCCCGTCCACCCGGTGCGCGGTGTCGGTCGTCATGCCCTCCATCCCATCACGCCGCCCGCGCCGCCACGACGTGGCAGCCCGCAAGGTGGTCGTCGACCATCCCGGTGGCCTGCATCAGCGCGTAGGCCGTGGTGGGGCCGACGAACCGGAAGCCGCGCTTCTTGAGCGCCTTGGCCATCGCGGTGGACTCGGCGGTCAGCGCGGGCACCTGCGCGAAGGACGTGGGCCGGGCCGGTCGGGGCGGTGGGGCGAAGGACCAGAGCAGCGCGGAGAGCCCCTCGGGCAGCTCCAGCGCCGCCCGGGCGTTGGCGATCGCCGCCTCGATCTTGGCACGGTTGCGGACGATGCCGGCGTCGGCGAGCAGCCGGGCCACGTCGGCCTCGCCGTAGCCGGCCACCGTCTCGATCCGGAAATCGTCGAAGGCCAGCCGGAACGCCGGGCGCTTGCGGAGGATGGTCAGCCAGGACAGCCCCGACTGGAACGCCTCCAGCGTGATCCGTTCGTAGAGCGCGTCGTCGCCGTGCAGGGGGTGGCCCCACTCGATGTCGTGGTAGGCGGCGTAGTCCGGGGTGCTGGTCCCCCAGCCGCAGCGCGGCAGCCCGTCGGCGCCGATCACCAGGTCAGTCACGCGTCCACGCTAGGGCACGGGCCCGACGGCCCCGTCGCCCGCGGTCGCCCTCCGGCGTCCGTACGCGCGCCGCGGGCACGGCTCGGTCAGCCCGAGGTCAATGAGATCGGGGCGTCCCGGTCGGGTCGACACCCCGACTGTCAGGGATGTCGAGTCGATCATGCAGTCGCCCGACGGTCAGGGCAGCCGGCCCTGCTCGACCAGCCGGCCGAACTTCTTCAGTGCCTGGGTCAGGCCGAACTTCGAGCCGGGCCACAGCACCGGCCAGGTCACCCGCCCGGCCGGGCCGCCGGGCAGGTGGAACCACTCGTGCCAGACCACCTGGGTGCGGTCCCGGGCCAGCGGCGTGCAGCGCAGCACGCCGGGGCCGCGCAGCAGCCTCCCGCAGTGCACCACCCGGACCTCGTAGGGCGCGTCCACCCGGACCACCCGCATCTCGTCGCGTAGCACGGCCGGGCCGAGCGCGGTGACCGCCTCGACGAGGCTGCCCTCGCCGCCGTCCCCCTCGACCACACGGACGGTGGTGAACGGGACCCAGTCCGACTGCCGCTCCCAGGCCGTCAGCGCCGCGAAGACCCGCTCCGCCGGCGCGTCGACGATCACCGTGGCGGTGACCTCGCCCGCGCCGGGCTGTGCCGCCTCGCGCAGGTTGTCGCCGCCCACGGGCCCGGTCACGCCGACTCCGACCGGACCACCGGCCCCTGCCGCCCGGCGTCGCCCGCCGGCGCCGTCGTGTCGTCGTCGCCCAAGGGTGCCGTCACCCGATCGTCGCCCGACGGTGACATCGCCCGGTCGTCGCCGCCGGTCAGGTCCTCGCGCCGGGACTCACGTGGTTCTTCCCCGGCGGCGACGCGGCCGGTCCGGTCCCCGGTGCCGTCGCCGCCCGCCGGGGCGGCGGGTGCGTCGTCGGGGCGCCCGGTGGAGTCGGCGCCGGGAGCCGACGCCGCCCACCCGGTCGACCCGGCCGGCGGCGCGTCACCCGTCGCCGGGGCGGTGCCCGGGTCTACGAACGCGGGGATCGGCTCGACGACCAGGTCCCGGTTCCCGGCGGCGTCCGGCCGGTCGGCCCCGACCGGCACCGCCCCCCGTGCCTGCGGCGACGCCTCGGCGGCGGTCGTCCCGGCCGCCTGCTCCCGGGCGCGGCGCAGGGCGTCGGCGTCCGCGGTCCGCCCCTCGCGCAGCGCGGCGACCTCCGCCTCCAGCACGCCGACGAGCTCGGACTTGTAGCCGATGTCGTAGGCCGCCCGGCGCATCGCCTGGTCGACCTGGTCCATCCGGTAGCCGCGCAGCGCCGTGTCGAACCGGACCTCACCCACGTCGGCCTCGCGGAGCGGGCGGGTGGCCGGCAGCGGCACGGCGCGCCCGTCCGGCTCGGCCGGCGTCAGGCCGGGATCCCGGCCGGTGACCAGCACGGTCACACCGAACACCACGGCCGCGACGGTCAGCGCGACGACAAGCAGGAGCAGAACCTGATCCATGCACAGATCGTGGCATGTCGAAGGGGCCGGAGCGACCCCACCACCCCACCGGCGCACCGGAACCGGGGCGCCGGCCCGGCGGGCGGCGACGACGGGCGGAGCGAGCGCGACGACACGGCGACGACCGACCGGGCCCGGCGGCGGCGGACCGGATAGCGTCGTGATCGGCCGGCGACGGGGACGGGACGACGGCGCGGACCTTTCAGGAGGCGGTATGGCCGGGGCGCTTCGGCTCGGTGGGCGGACGTTCGGCCCGGGCGAGCTGGTGGTGATGGCGATCGTCAACCGGACGCCGGACTCGTTCTTCGACCGGGGCGCGACCTTCGCCCAGGACAGCGCGCTGCGCGCCGTGGAGCGGGCGGTCGAGGAGGGCGCCGAGATCATCGACATCGGCGGGGTCAAGGCCGGCCCGGGCGCCGAGGTCGACGTCGCCGAGGAGATCCGGCGCACGGTGGCGACCATCGCCGCCGTCCGGGCCGCCTTCCCCGACGTGGTGATCTCGATCGACACCTGGCGGGCCGAGGTCGCGGCGGAGGCGGTGGCCGCGGGCGCCGACCTGCTCAACGACACCTGGTCCGGCGCCGACCCGGTCCTGGCCCGGGTGGCGGCGGAGACCGGCGCCGGGCTGGTCTGCTCACACGCCGGTGGTCTGGCGCCCCGGACCCGGCCGCACCGGGCGGCCTTCCCCGACGTGGTCGCCGACGTGGTCGCGACGGTGACCGGGCTCGCCGAGCGCGCGGTCGGGCTGGGCGTACGGGCCGACGGGATCCTGATCGACCCGGCGCACGACTTCGGCAAGAACACCCGTCACTCGCTGGAGATCACCCGCCGGCTCGACGAGCTCACCGACACCGGCTGGCCGCTGCTGGTCGCCCTGTCGAACAAGGACTTCGTCGGCGAGACGCTGGACCTGCCGGTGGCCGAGCGGCTGGAAGGGACGCTGGCGGCCACCGCCGTCTCCGCCTGGCTGGGCGCCCGGGTGTTCCGGGCGCACCAGGTACGCCCCACCCGCCGGGTGCTCGACATGGTCGCGTCGATCCGCGGTGACCGCCCGCCCGCGGCGACCCGGCGCGGCCTGGCCTGACCACGACGACCTCGCGCGGCCCGACCTGATCACGGCGGCCGACGCGGGCGGTGGGAGCCGGACGGTCGCCGGCGCCCGGGCCGGCCGGGCTCAGGTCAGGTCCAGCGCAGGATGTTCTTCCGCCAGGCGTAGAGGATGCCCAGCGCCAGCACCGCGACGAAGACCGCCATCTCCACGACCGTCACCATCCCGAACCCCGGCCGGTCGAAGACCACCGCCCAGGGGAAGAGGAACACGGACTCCACGGCGAACAACACGTAGAGATACGCGTACACGTAGTAACGGATCTGCATCTGGGCCCAGTCGGCGCCAACGGGGTCGAGGCCGCACTCGTAGCTAGCCCGCTTGCCGTAGGGATCGGCCGGACGGGCAGGACGTAACACCCGATTGGCCGAGAACGCCGTAACGAAGAAGAGGACGCTGGCGAGCAGCAGCAGCCCGAGCGTCGCGTACGAGCCCAGGTAACCGGTCACGGTCGATCAGCCTACCGCCCCGCGCGGCCGGCCGAGCGTTACGGACTTGTTTCCGGGCGGGACTAGTGCCAGTGGACAACGGTTGCCGAACATTGGAACCCTCACTCATCGTCACGGAGGACAGATGGCCCGCGTGGACGTACGGCCCGGCCGGCGGGCGGGTGACCGGCGTACCGTTCCCCTGCTGGCGATCTCCCTCGCGGTCGGGCTCACGGTCGCCGCGGTGCCGGGCTGGGCGGCTGCGGCCCCCACCGCCGCCCGGGTCGCCACCGCCGCCACGGACCCGGTCGGCGAGCCCGGCGCGGAGCCGTCGACGGCGGACCCGACGGACACCGGACCGGTGCCCAGCGAGGCGCCGCCGACCACCTCTCCGCCGCCGGAGTCCACGCCGCCGGCCGGGACGACCGAGCCGACCCCGACGACCACGGCCCCGGAGGACCCGGCGCCGACCACCGCCGCACCGACCCTCAGCGCGCCGCCGACGGCGCCGTCGGTGCCGCCGGTGCGCCCGAGCGCGCCCGCCCCGGGCAGCCCGGCGGCTCCCCCGGCCGCGGTCCGCGTCACCACCGGCGACATCACCCTGACCGCCGCCTACTGGAACGCGCCGAGCACCGTGACCACGCTGCGGGTGACCGTCACCAACACCGGGGCGGCGCCCGCCCGGATCCGGCTCGCCTACACGCTCCCGGCCGGGCTGACCGACGCCGGCACCCGGGGCTGCGCCCACGTCGGCGGCGGGGCACACCGCTGCGGCGAGTGGACGAGCGCGCCGGGTGCCCGGTTCAGCACCCTGATCCGCGTACGCGTCAGCGGCGACGCCTGGCGGCAGATGCCCCTCAGCGGCTCCGTCCAGGTCACCGCGACCGCCCCCGGCGCGGAGCCGGCGCGCGACGACGAAGGCTTCGCCGTGCTCTTCCCGCCCGGCCCGCCGGCGCCCGGGATCAGGCTGGAGGCCGGCGAGGTCGCCTTCGACATCAGCGGTGGGGCGAGCGGGCTCGACGTACGCCTGGGCAACACCGGCCGGGTGGACGCCGACGGCCGGGTCGAGGTGGTCCTGCCGGCCGGAGTGACCGTGCCGGCGCCCCCGCCGGGCTGCACCGCCGCCGGCCCGACGCGGACCCGCTGCGACCTGGGCACCGTCCCCGCCGGCCGCGCCGCCCACCTGCGGCTGCCGGTGTCCGCGACGCCCGAGGCCCAGCGGACGGCCCCGCTGGCCGGCGCGGTGCTCGGCAAGCTCGACCCGCGCAGCGGCCGGGCCCGGCAGGTGCAGATGAGCTTCCGGATCACCGCTGCCGCCGCCCTGGCCACCCCGGTGGCCTCGCCGCCCGCCCCGACCGGGTCGCAGGGCGTGCTGGCCGCCGATTCCCCCGCCCTGCGCGCCGGCGGGGGCGGCTCGGTGCGGCAGACCGCGATCATCCTGATCGCCGTCTCCACGCTGCTGGTGGTGCTGGCCCTCACGCTGGCCACCACCTCCCTGCGGCGGCGGCTGGGCGCCCCGGTGCCGGAGCCGACGACGGCGCCCGCGCCGACGGACTGACCCGGGGAAGCCGGCCGCCCGGCCCGGATCGACGGGCGCCCCGGTGATCTGGATTACGGCGGGCGGGCGGAAACACCGCAAACCGGTGTGGAACCCCGCCCGATCGCATCCCAGAGGGCGGCCTACGAGAAAGTTGGGAGGGCGATCCGACGTAGGCTCTCAGGTGAGGAACTACGGCGGACCGGGCCTGCCCCGCGCGGGTCCGGTGCAGCGGTGCGTCAAGGAGGTCACGTGGCCGGGCTAGGCGAGGTCACCATCATGTTCAGCCGCCCGCGCGACCGCGCACAGCGAAGCGAGGTGCAGGCGTGACCAAGCAGATCCGTCAACTGGACCGGGTGGTGATCCGGTTCGCCGGCGACTCCGGCGACGGCATGCAGCTCACCGGCGACCGGTTCACCTCGGAGACCGCGCAGCTGGGCAACGACATCTCCACGTTGCCGAACTTCCCGGCGGAGATCCGGGCCCCCGCCGGCACCCTGCCGGGCGTGTCGAGCTTCCAGGTGCACTTCGCCGACTACGACATCCTGACCCCCGGCGACGCGCCGAACGTGCTGGTGGCGATGAACCCGGCGGCGCTCAAGGCCAACCTCGTCGACCTGCCGCGCGGGGCGGACATCATCGTCAACACCGACGAGTTCACCAAGCGCAACCTGGCCAAGGTCGGCTACCAGGCGAACCCGCTCGAGGACGACACGCTCGCCGGCTACGTGGTGCACCCGGTGGCGCTGACGTCGATGACGGTCGGCGCGCTCGCCGAGCACGACGTGTCCAAGAAGGACGCCGAGCGGGCGAAGAACATGTTCGCCCTGGGCCTGCTCTCCTGGATGTACAACCGGCCCTACGAGTCGACGCTGCGCTTCCTGGAGCGCAAGTTCGCCGCCCGCCCCGAGCTGGTCGCGGCGAACGTCGCGGCGTTCCGCGCCGGCTGGAACTTCGGCGAGACGACCGAGGACTTCGCGGTCCGCTACGAGGTCAAGCCGGCGAAGATGCAACCGGGCACCTACCGCAACATCACCGGCAACGCGGCCCTGTCACTCGGCCTGGTGGCCGCCGGCGTGCGCTCCGGGCTGCCGGTCTTCCTGGGCGCCTACCCGATCACCCCGGCCTCGGACATCCTGCACGAGCTGAGCAAGCACAAGCGTTTCGGCGTGCTCACCATGCAGGCCGAGGACGAGATCGCGGCGGTCGGCGCGGCGCTGGGCGCGTCCTACGGCGGCTCGCTCGGCGTCACCACGACCAGCGGCCCGGGCGTGGCGCTCAAGAGCGAGACGATCTCCCTCGCCGTGGCGCTGGAGCTGCCGCTGGTCATCGTCGACGTGCAGCGGGCCGGCCCCTCCACGGGCATGCCCACGAAGACCGAGCAGGCCGACCTCAACATGGCGCTCTACGGCCGCCACGGCGAGGCTCCGGTCGCGGTCATCGCGCCGCGGTCGCCGGCGGACTGCTTCCACGCGGCCATCGAGGCGGCCCGGATCGCGCTGACCTACCGCACGCCGGTCATCCTGCTGTCCGACAACTACGTCGCCAACGGTTCCGAGCCGTGGCTGCTGCCCGACGTCGAGTCGCTGCCCGACCTGCGGGTCGAGTTCGCCACGAAGCCCAACGGCGAGGACGGCACCACCTTCCTGCCGTACCTGCGCGACCCGGAGACCCTGGCCCGGCCGTGGGCCGTCCCGGGCACCCCCGGGCTCGAGCACCGCATCGGCGGCCTGGAGAAGGCCGACAAGACCGGCGACATCTCGTACGACCCGGCGAACCACGACTTCATGGTGCGCACCCGGGCGGCCCGGATCGAGACGATCCCGGTGCCCGACGTCGAGGTCGAGGACCCGAACGGCGACGCCCGGGTGCTGGTGCTCGGCTGGGGCTCGACGTACGGGCCGATCGGCGCGGCGTGCCGGGGCCTGCGCCAGCGCGGCCACTCCATCGCCCAGGCGCACCTGCGGCACCTCGCCCCGATGCCGGCCAACCTCGGCACGGTGCTGAGCTCCTACGACCGCGTGGTCGTCCCCGAGATGAACCTCGGCCAGCTCGCCCACGTGATCCGGGCCAAGTACCTGGTCGACGCGATCGGCTACAACCAGGTCCGCGGCCTGCCGTTCACGGCCAACGAGCTGGAGACGATGCTGGAAGAGGTCCTGAAGAATGTCTGAGCCCGTCGCCCTCAAGCTCACCGCCAAGGACTTCAAGTCCGACCAGGAGGTGCGCTGGTGCCCCGGCTGCGGCGACTACGCGATCCTCGCCGCCATCCAGCAGTTCATGCCGGAGCTGAACATCCCGCGCGAGCGGATCGTCTTCGTCTCCGGCATCGGCTGCTCGTCCCGCTTCCCGTACTACATGAACACCTACGGGATGCACTCGATCCACGGCCGCGCCCCGGCGATCGCCACCGGCCTGTCGGCCAGCCGCCCCGACCTGTCGGTCTGGGTGGTCACCGGCGACGGTGACGCCCTCTCCATCGGCGGCAACCACCTGATCCACGCGCTGCGCCGCAACGTCAACCTGAAGATCCTGCTGTTCAACAACCGGATCTACGGCCTGACCAAGGGGCAGTACTCGCCGACCTCCGAGGTCGGCAAGGTCACGAAGTCGACGCCGGCCGGCTCCGCCGACGCCCCGTTCAACCCGCTCTCGCTCGCCCTCGGTGCCGAGGCCACCTTCGTGGGCCGCACCATCGACTCCGACCGCAAGCACCTCCAGTCCGTGCTGCGGGCCGCGGCGGAGCACCAGGGCTCGGCGTTCGTGGAGATCTACCAGAACTGCAACATCTTCAACGACGGGGCGTTCGACCAGCTCAAGGAGCCGGCCACCCGGGACGACTACCTGATCCGGCTGGAGCACGGGCAGCCCATCACGTTCGGCAAGGACGGGCAGTTCTGCGTCGTGCACCCGCCCGGCGGGTTCGGCCTGGAGGTCCGGGAGACCGCCTCGGTCAGCCCCGGGGAGATCGTCGTGCACGACGCGACGGTCACCGACCCGGCGTACGCCTTCGCGCTGTCCCGGCTGCCCGGCCTCGACCTGCGCAACACCCCGATCGGGGTGTTCCGCTCGGTCGACCGCCCGTCCTACGACAGCGTGGTGCAGGGGCAGCTTTCCGCGGCGAGGGCGACGGTGACCGAGACCCCGGAGCAGCAGCTCGCCGGTCTCCTCGCCAGCGGGGACACCTGGACCATCCTCTGACCGGCGCGGCCGGTCGCCGCCCCGCGAGGGGGAGCGACCGGCCGCCGCAACACCAGGACGAAAAGGGGCCCGCAACCGGTCGGTTGCGGGCCCCTTCGTTACTGCGCGGGAGTGGCTTCCCTGATCAGAAGATCAGGTTGTAGCTGCCCCAGCCGCTGGAGATCACCTTGCCGCTCGCGTCGATCCACTGGCCCTTGCCGTTGGTCGTGTAGAGCCGCATCTGGTTGCTGCTGTTGACGCCCAGCATGTCCATCATGTTGTCGCCGTTCCAGTCGCCCAGCGTCATGATGCTCTTGAAGCCACCCCAGCCGCTGCCGATCTGGGTGCCGGCCGGGTTGGTCCAGCCGCCCTTGCCGTCGGACTGGTACATCTTGAGGTAACCGGTCGAGGTGCGACCGATGATCACCTCAAGCCCGTCGCCCTTCCAGGCGCCCGGCGTGAGGAACAGGTTGAACCCGTTCCAGCCGGTGCCGATCCGGGTGCCCGACGGGTTCTCCCAGCCGCCCGCACCGTTGCTGGTGTAGCGGATGAGGTCACCGTTGGACTTGCGGACCAGCAGGCTCGGGCGGTTGTTGCCCATCCAGTTGTTCGTCACCATGAGCGCGGTGAAGTTCGCCCAGCCGGTGCCGATCAGCTTGCCGCCACCGACGAGGTTGCCGCCCCCGTCGGTGTTGTAGATGTACAGCTCACCGGTGGTCTTCATCGCCATGATGGACGGCCGCTTGTCGCCGTTCCAGTTGTAGACGCGGAAGACCCGCTTGAAGCTGCCCCAGCCCGAGTTGAGCTGCTTCGGCGCGTAGTAGAAGCCGCCGTACCCGTTGTTGGCGAACCCGGCGCCCTCGAAGAGCTTGAGGTTGCCGGCGGTGTCCCGGGCGATGAGGTCGGTGTGACCGTCACCGGCCCAGTCGGCGTTGATCAGCGGCGGACGGGTCAGGTCCTCCTTGACCGTGTTCACGTAGTTGTTCAGCCGGACGTAGTAGCCCGGGCTCTCGCCGCACGGCTCGAAGCCCCAGCTCGTGATGCCGACCTGCTTGCCGCCGACCATCAGCGGACCACCGGAGTCGCCGCCGCACGTGTCGGTGCTCGGCACGCTGGGCGTGCCCGCCCCGGCGCAGGTCATCGCGTTCGGGTCGTACCCGTAGGTGCTGCAGACCGAGTCGGACCGCATGGGAACGGTCCCCTTGCGCAGGCGGCTGTCGCCCCCCTCGCCCTCGGCTTCTTCCCCGGTCACGCCGTAGCCGGCGATGACCGCGCTGGTGCCCTCCTGGTACGGCGTCGAGTCGCCCTGCGTGCTCAGCGTCACCGGCGTGTACTCGGCGGGCAGGTTCTGCTTGAGCGTCAGCACCGAGACGTCGTGCTTGATCGGGATCGTCGGGTCGTTGTAGACCGCGCTGATGTTCCAGCTCTGGTGGGTCCAGGTGGAACCGACCTCGGCGACGAACCCGCTGCCGTCGAGGATGTTGCCGTTGCTGTCTACCAGCTGGTCGTTACCGGCGATGACACGGGTGGTGCCCGGGCCGTCGGCGGTGCAGTGCGCGGCCGTCAGCACCTTGTTGGGGGCGATGATCGTGCCGGTGCACCAGTACCAGTAGAAATCTCCGGCGTACTTGAAGCTGGTCACGACGCCGACGATGTAGGGGAACTCCGACGCGCTGGCGAACTCCCCCTTCACGATGCGCGGCGACGGACCCGTGCCGGTCTGGAACCGAGGTCCCTTGGCGCCCGGCGAGGGCAGCTCCAGCTTGCCCTTGTGCAGGTTCGGCAGCCTGTCCAGGTTCCTGGTCCCGGACTCGCTGGCCGCGTCGTACACGCCGTCCCCGGCGGGGGCGGCCTGAGCGACGGTAGCGGGTGCGACGAACGCCGCACCGGCGAGGGCGAGGCCGACGACGCCGGCCGACCAACGCCGCCTGGCTCCTGCGGATGTTGCCACTTCAGCCACTGATTGATTTCCCGTCGTTCGATTAACGAGGTGCTCGGAACGGCTCGGCGAAGATGCGCCCGACCGGACGAGAAGACGACGATCGACGCGCGGGCGTCAGCCCACGTGCGAAAGATGAAGCCCCCGTCGTGCCTGTGCCATTGACGGCGCGTCGACTGCGGTCGATAACGCTCCCCGGCAATTCCAAGCCGCCAAACGGTAGCAAACAAGCCGGCGCGGAAAAAGATCCGCGAAGACGATTCTTGGTCAGCCCAAAGGGCCGGACCGGGGCGGCCGTCCAGCGACGACCGCCGGCCATGCCGGCACAGTCAGCCGCTCCGGCGTCGGCCCGCGCGGGGCCGGTCAGGGCGCGGTGGTCGCCTGAGGGCGGTCGTCGCGGACGTGGACGAGCATGTCGCCGGTCTCGATGACCGCGCCGGCCTTGTCGGCCAGCGTCACCACCTTGCCGCGCCGGACCAGGGCGATGACCAGCGAGTCCAGCTCCCGGGGGGAGCGGCCCACCTCGGCCCGCTCGGCGGAGCGCATCGCCAGCGCCATGCCCTGGCCGGGAGTGAGCAGGTCCTCCACCACGTCGATCAGCGGCGGGGCCGAGGTGGACAGGCCCAGCAGCCGGCCGGCGGTGGCCGAGGAGACGATCACGTGGTGCGCGCCGCTCTGCTTGAGCAGCGGGGCGTTCTCCGCCTCACGGGCGGCGGCGATGATCCGCACCTGGCCGGCGGTGAGCTGCCGTACGGTCAGCGCCACCAGGACCGAGGCGTCGTCGCTGTCGGTCGCGATGATCACCGCCTTGGCGTTGCGGACGTGCGCCTCGTTCAGCACCGACGAGCGGGTCGCCGATCCCTCGATCGCCACCAGGCCGGCCGAGGTGGCCTGCCGCAGGGCCGGGCCGCTGCGTTCCACCACCACGATCCGGGACTTGTCCAGCCCGTTCTCCAGCAGGGCGGAGACCGCGCTGCGGCCCTTCGTGCCGTAGCCGCAGATGATGACGTGGTCCTTCACGGCTCTCCTCCACCGCGACAGGCGGCGCCCGGTGCGGTACTGCTCGGTCAGCACTTCCAGGGTGGTGCCGACCAGGATGATCAGGAAGATCACCCGGGCCGGCGTGATGTAGACGACGTTGACCAGCCGGGCCGTCTGGCTGACCGGGGTGACGTCGCCGTAGCCGGTGGTCGAGAGGGTGACCACCGTGTAGTAGAAGCAGTCGAGGAGGGTCATGCCGTCCTCGTTGACGTCGCGGTAGCCGTCGCGGTCGAGGTAGACCACGGCGACGGTGGCGAAGACCAGGCCGATGGCGGCGGCAAGGCGGAGGCTCAGCGCGCTCAGTGGGCCCCGTCGCTGCGCGGGAAAGTGGATCACCTGATGACCTGCCCCGACTCCGTCGTCGCCTGCACGCCCACAACATAGCGGCCCGACGGGAATCCGCACGGCGGGGTCGGCGACGGGGCAACCTGTCGGGCCCGGATGCGGCGGTGGCGGTGGGCGGGCAACCTGGACGCGCTGGTCCGCCGCGGTGGCTCCCGTACGGCGGCGCGCCGACCGGGCCGGTCCACGGGGCCGGGACAGGGCATGATGGGGGTGGTGTCCCCGACGGCGACCACGAGAGTGAGGCCCGCATGTCGTTGCTGCGACGAGTGATCGGCGGGGTGCTGCGCCGGCTCCGCCTGCGGCAGGGCCGCACGCTGCGCGAGGTGGCCGAGGCCGCCGGGGTGTCGGTGCCCTACCTGTCCGAGGTCGAGCGCGGTCGGAAGGAAGCTTCTTCGGAGGTGCTCGCGGCGATCTGCCGGGCGCTCGGCATCCACCTGTCGGACCTGCTGGAGGAGGCGCGCGACGACCTGCGCCGTGTCGAGCCGCGCATCCCGGCGGCGCCCCGGGCGGAACTGGCCTCCGCCGCGGCCGCTCCGGCCGGCCCCGACCCGGTCGGGCCGGAGCGGGCGGACGCCCCCGATTCCACGCCGGTCGCGCGAGCCGGTCTCCGGACCGGCGGGCCGTTGCTCCACCTGGCTCCCCGGGCCGGTGGGCCGACCGTCCGGGTCGGACGCTCCGCCTCCGCGCGCGGCGGTCGCCCCGGGCCGCGTACCAGTGCCGTGCTCGGCTGCGGACGGTGCCGGTCGGGCCGACGGCGGCTGGCGGTCGTCTAGGCCCGGCCGCTTCCGCCCTCAGCGGATCTGCCGCGGGCAGAATTGTTACGGCGACGCGCCGTCCAGCGGGCAGCCTGAAGGGGCCGGTCCCCCGGGCGCCTCCGGTCGCCCGCCGGCACTGTGGGAGGGCGCGCGATGATCGCTACGGGCGTACGCATGTTGGACGGTGGGCATCCGTCCTTCGACGACCAGGTGTTCAACCGGCTGCTGAGGGAGCGGATCATCTTCCTCGGCACCGAGGTGACCGACGAGTCGGCGAACCGGATCTGCGCCCAGATCCTGCTGCTCGCCGCCGAGGACGCGGAACGGGACATCTTCCTCTACATCAACTCGCCGGGCGGCTCGGTGAGCGCGGGGATGGCCGTCTACGACACCATGCGCTACGTCAAGAACGACGTGGCCACCCTGGCGCTCGGCCTGGCCGGCTCGATGGGGCAGTTCCTGCTCTGCGCCGGGGCGGCCGGGAAGCGTTACGCGCTGCCCCACTCGCGGATCATGATGCACCAGCCGTCCGGCGGGATGGGCGGCACGGCTGCGGACATCACCATCCAGGCCGAGAACATGCTGCACGTGAAGCGGACCATGCAGGAGCTGATCGCCCGGCACAGCGGGCGCACCCTCGACGAGATCCAGCAGGACTGGGACCGGGACCGGTGGTTCACCGCCGAGCAGGCCCGCGAGTACGGCCTGATCGACAAGGTGCTCACCAAGGTCGCCCAGCTGCCCGAAAGCTGACCGGCCGGCCGGGTCGGGCGGCGGCCGGGCGAGCGGGGCCGAGCCGGCACGGCAGCCGGATCGGCCGGCCCCCGGCGGCCGGCACCGCGGCGACGGGGGGCGGCCGGGCGGTGACGCGCGGCGGCAGTCGGCGATGGTCCCGCCGGCCGCCGCCGCGTTCCGCCGTCAGGGCAGGTCGACGAAGTCGTCCAGGAAGTCGCGGGCGCTGTCGCTGTCCAGCCGGTAGGTGACGTTGGTGGCGTAGCAGGGGCCGTCGCCGGTGATCGTCGTGGCGGCGAGGAGCCGCTGCCCGCCGGTGGTGACGAAGTTCGGGCCGCCCGAGTCGCCGTAGCAGGCCCCGCCGTAGTCGCGGCTCTCGTTCATGGCGAGCCGCACCCAGGTGTTGTTGAGCGCGCTGAAGCCGACCTCCGCCTTCATCCGCACCCCGCCGCCCGGGTGGACGTGCCCGCCGGGCTCGCGCTGGGCCTCCGCCGTGCCGTACCCCATGACCTCCCAGCGGGCCGCGTCGAGCGCCCGGGAGCCGAGCGCGCCGAGCTGGCCGGCCGTCGGCAGGGTGGCCGGGGTGAAGTCCCAGCGCCGGTCCAGCTCGGCGGCCTGCGCGGTGTCGAGGGTGACCACGGAGATGTCGTGCGAGTCGGCGGAGTTGCCCGGGTAGTCGGGGTGGACGTGCTCGGTGCCCTCGACGCCGACGGCGGCGGCCACCTGCGCCGGGCTGAGCCCGGCGGCCTTCGCGGCGGCCAGCTCCGCCTCCACGTCCTGGGCGAGCGAGACGTAGAAGCGGGCGCCCGGCGACCAGTCGGTGGTGCAGTGCGACGCGGTCAGGAAGACGTCGCGGTCGATCATGGTGCCGGAGCAGTACCAGTCCACGACGTCCGGCGTGCCGGGATCGCCGTCGCGGTCCCACTGCACGATCAGGGCGCCGACCTCGGTGCGCTCCGGGGCCGGCAGGGCGTTGTAGGTGTTGATCGCGGATGCCGGTGTGGCGGCGACGACGGCCGCGGCGAGCGCCGCGGTGGTCAGCGTGGCGAAGAGTGCGGTACGACGCACAGGGTCCTCCGGTGTCAAATCGAAAAGCGGCACCGGCGCCGGACGCGCCCCCTCGATCCGCGTCCGACCCGCGGTACGCGATGGCCGCAGGTGGCGGCCGTCGATACGCGGAGCCTATTCCCGGAGGTGGGAATATTCGCGGGCTGCAAGCGCAGCGTCTTGTCAGCGAATCTCGTTACATCCGGAGGCCGGCCTTCCCGACGGGCTGGCCTTTCTCGCGGCGCCGACGAAACACCGGCTCTGGCTGTCGCCCGGGCCGTCGGCTGCCCTCCCCGACACACGCCCGCACCCCCGTCCTCCGGTCTAGCGAGGCTCGGCGTCGTATCGGGCGCGGGCGGCCTCCACCTCGTCGAGGTGGGTGGTGGCCCAGGACTCGAGCCCGGCGACCAGGTCGAGCAGGCTGCGGCCGAGGTCGGTCAGCGCGTAGTCGACCCGCGGCGGGACGCTCGCGTGCACCGTCCGGGTCACCAGGCCGTCGCGTTCCAGCGCCCGCAGGGTCTGGGTGAGCATCTTCTGGCTCACCCCCTCGATCCGCTGGGCCAGCTCGCCGTAGCGCTTCGTGCCGTCGGCGAGGGTGAGCACGACCAGGACGCTCCACCGGTCGCCGATCCGGTCCAGCACCTGCCGGCTGCCGCAGTTGCGGGCGTAGACGTTCGGGTGCACGGCCACTCTCCATCGGTAAGTCACGCACTTCAAGGTGCCTACTCTCCAACGGGAAGTATCGCGGTGGCATTCCCGTTGCCGATGACGTCAGACACCATCCCGCACGCACGCAAGGAGTGCCCATGTCCATCGTCGTCACCGGCGCCACCGGCCACCTCGGCCGACTGATCGTCGACTCGCTGCTGCGCCGGGGCGTACCCGCCGGGCAGGTCGTCGCGCTCGGCCGGGACACCGACCGGCTGGCCGACCTCGCCGCGCGCGGCGTGACGGTGCGGCAGGCCGACTACAGCGACCCCGACTCGCTGCGCGCCGCCCTCGCCGGGGCCGAGAAGCTGATGTTCGTCTCCGGCAGCGAGGTCGGGCAGCGGGTGCAGCAGCACCGCAACGTCGTCGACGCCGCCAAGGAGGCCGGCGTCGGGCTGGTCGTCTACACCAGCATCACCAAGGCCGACACCTCCAGCCTCATTCTCGCCACCGAGCACCGCGCGACGGAGCAGGAGATCCGCTCCTCCGGTCTGCCGTACGTCCTCCTGCGCAACAACTGGTACTTCGAGAACTACCTCCCGCAGCTCCCGGCCTACCTGGAGCACGGCGTCGCCGGAGCGTCCGGCGACGGCCGGATCGGGGCCGCCGCCCGCGCCGACTACGCGGAGGCCGCCGCGGCGGTGCTCACCACCGAGGGCCACGCCAACCGGGTGTACGAGTTGGCCGGCGCGCCGATCACCATGACCGAGCTGGCCGAGGAGCTGTCCCGGCAAACCGGTCGCCAGGTCGGCTACACCGACCTCACCGTCGAGAAGTACGCCGAGGTGCTCACTGGCGCCGGCGTGCCGCAGGCGTACGCGGAGGTGCTCGCCGACGGCGACCGGGGCGTCGCCCAGGGTGACCTGCACGTCGAGAGCGACGACCTCGCGAAGCTGATCGGCCGGCAGCCGACCACGCTGGCCGAGGCGATCCGCGCCGCGCTCTGACGACCGCCCACCCGGCCGCCCCGCCGACGACGCGCGGGGCGGCCGGGTGCCCGGTCAACGCTCCACGGTCAGCACCACCTTGCCCAGCGCCCGGCGCCCCTCCAGGTCGGCGTGCGCCGCGGCGGCGTCGGCCAGCGGATAGGTCGTGACCAACGGGCGCCACCAGCCCTTCCCGGCCAGTTCCAGCGACCGGGCGGCCAGCGCCGGAATGCCGCCGGGCAGGGCGCGCATCCGCTGCCCCAGCCAGCCCACGGTCAGGCCGCGCCCGATGACGTCGTCCGTCCCGATCCGGGTCGCCTCGCCGGCCGACCAGCCGAACATCATGAACCGGCCGCCCGGCCGCAACAACTCCAGGGCCGCCCGACCCACCGCGCCGCCCACCCCGTCGTAGACCAGGCTCAGGCCGCCGACCTGCTCCCGCACCCGATCGGTCCAGTCCGGCAGCCCGTAGTCCACCACCATGTCCGCGCCGAGGTCGCGCAGCGCCGCCGTCCGGTCGGCGCCACGCGCCGCCGCCACCACGGTGGCACCGGTCGTCCGCGCGGCCTGCACCAGCAGCCAGCCCACCCCACCGGCCGCGGACGGGACGAAGACGACGTCGTCCGCCGTCGGCGTCTCCAGGTCGAAGATCCCGAGCGCCGTCCGGCCCGTCCCGACCGCCGCCACCGCCTCTGCGCAGGTCAGATTCCGCGGTACGGCGTAGAGCGACTCGACCGTGGTGACCGCCTGCTCGGCGTACCCGCCCGGCACCATGCCCAGGTGCGCGACGACCCGCTTGCCGCGCCACGACCCGTCGACGCCCTCGCCCAGGTCGTCGACGACGCCGGCGACCTCTCGCCCGGGGATGGTGGGCAGGTCGGGCAGCGGCATCGGGCCGCCGGCCTCGCCCCGGCGCAGGCTCGTGTCGAGCAGGTGCACACCGCTCGCCGACACCGCGATCCGGACCTGGCCGGGGCCGGGCGACACGTCGGGCACGTCGTCGAGCACCAGGTTTCCGGGGGGACCGAACTCGTGAAGCTGAATCGCACGCATGCCCCCATCCGACTACCTCAACCGCGCTTGAGGTCAACCCGACCCGTGGCCCGGAGACCACCAGTCTCTGTGCGCACAGGGGTCAAGGGTTCCCGCAGGCCGTCGCGTAGCGACGCGCCCTTGATGGTTCCGCAGCGGCCGCGGCAACGTGGTGTCATCCTCGACATACTCCCGCGCCTGGGGGGAAGGCGCGGACGCTGAGCCTGACCCCGGATCGGCTGGCCTCTCCCCTGGCCGGGCGGCCTACGATCTGCGGCACGCCGGGGTGTCGCTCTGGCTGAACGCCGGACTCCCGGCGCCGGAGGTCGCGCAGCGGGCCGTACACACTCGGTCGGCCTGCTGCTCAAGGTGTACGCGAGATGCATCGACGGAGAGCGCAGCCGGATGAACGAGCGCATTGACGCACCGGCATGGGACCATCGAGGCATGGGTATTCGCTTGACCGGGCTATCGATCCCTGGAGGGTTCGGCGCTCAGTGGCAGAAGGCCGAAGGCGACAAGGACGTCGCTCGACGGGTCCTGCTCTTCCTTGAAGACCGTCGGCTTCTTTTCGGCCAGCGACATCGAGAAGACAAGAGCCACTGCATTTCCTCGGCGCTCCAGATCAGAGCCTTCCTCACCGAGCAACTCGTTCTAGTCAAGCCCAAGAGCGATCTTTTCGAGAACCTCCGGGCCATGCGCGCCGCCTGCAGGCGGTTCATCGAAGCAGCAGGGCCAAACGGCAGCTACCTCAGCTACGGAGAGCGTTACGGACAGGCGGACCCATTCTCGCTTGCTCTCGGTGGCCTTCGCAGCATGATGGGCATCCACATCGCCATCCTGGCCCAAGCCTATGACTTAGAAGTCGATGAAGAGCTCGCATCGATCCTGCCGCCGCAACCTCAAGATGACGATGGCGATCTTGGTTGGCTTCCCGGGTTCGACTGAGCTTGACCCAATCACCGGAAGCCCTACTGCCATACCGTCTACCGGCAACCCGCCCTCCTGGGAGCAAGCCTCCGCCCGACCCGCCACGTCAAGACGGCCTTGACGGCTCGTACGGACGCTGGCGGGCAGTGGTCTGCTCGGCTCGCCTGGGTCGACGGTGGGCGGGATGGCTCCCCCACCGCAACCACTCACGGACCGCGAGCCGCCGGCGGTGCCCCGCCCATCCTGAGGCGGAGCGCCCCGCCGGAGTTCTGTTGACATCCTGCTCAAGGTCTACGCCAAGTGCATCGACGGGGAAGAGGCCCCGTCAACGGCCGGATCGATGAGGCCCTGACCGGCGTGGCCTGGCCCGTATGACGGTCGCCATTCCGGATCTTGCCTCGGATACCTCGGCCACCTGGTCAGATGCCTCCAAGATCATTCCGTGCATGTTCCGCGACCTGCGGCAAACGGCGGCTTCCAGTGGCCCACGACTGCCCAGCCGACCAATCGAGCGCTGCGCGTATTGCCAGCTCAGGTAGCGTTCTTTGCCGATCTTCGAGGTGCCCCCGGCAGGATTCGAACCTGCGACACACGGTTTAGGAAACCGTTGCTCTATCCCCTGAGCTACGAGGGCGCGAGGGCCTAGTCTAGCGACCTGCGGGTTCACCTGGGGTGGCAGGGAGTGGCCCATGTTCACCCACGTCACCCGGGCCCCCGTTCTCCCAGCCCAGGACCACACCCCGAGCACACGAACCCCGGTTTGCGACCGGCGGTCGCCGCAGTGACCCGCGTTGGCACCGGTTGACCCGGGTTGGCATCCGTTGGAGAGCACACACCGCGCACATCATCGAAGATCATGGTGTGCGCTCCCCCGGCCCTGGACCCGCGGCAGTAGCGCGGCGCGGCGGCAACTCTCCGCGAGCTTCGTTCACAGGCTCAGGTCAGACGCCGACGCAGGGTCAGCGTTCGGAATGAGTCCCGCACGACGCTCAGCGCCCGGATCAGTCACGGGCTGCGCTGGACCCGCTCTCGCAGCTTGCCCTCCCGCGAGTCCCCTGAGTCGGGATCCTTCCGCTCAGGAGGTGCGCCACCACTGTCACAGGCCTCGGCGCGCGTTACGGGTTCGGCAGGGTGCTGCGCCAGGCTGCGGCAAGTGCTGCCACGTCGGGGTATCGGTCGGCGGGTGTCGTGGTGGTGGTCCGTACGGCTACCTGTTGTTGGTGGTGGGAGCCGCGCCAGCCGGGTGGGGAGTCGAGGAGGTGGTGGATGGTGCGGCCGAGGGTGTAGACGGTGGTGCGCTGGTCGATGACGGCGCCGCGGACGAATTCTTCGGGGGCCATGTAGCGGCGGGATCCGGGGAGGCGTCGGTGTCGAGGGTGAACGGGCCGGGACGGTACTCGTCGAGGTCGATCAGACGTAGTTGGCGGGCGTGGAAGTCGTAGAGGAAGCAGCCGTCGTAGAGGTCGACCGCGACGTAGCCGGCGGCGGTGATGGCCAGGTGTGCGTCGAGGATGGTGTCGATGGCCGTTTCGACGTCGCGCAGGGGTAGTTGCTGGAACCGGTGCAGTGCGCTGCGGTCCGAGCCGTGGGTGGTGGCATGGTTCAGCACGCTGCCGTTATGCCACGGGTAGACCAGCGTCGGCCCGTCGAGGACATGCTCGGGGCGCACGATCGCCGGGTGTCGGACCGCGGCGTGAAACTGGGCGGCCCGCAGCAAGGAACGGCGGCTCTGCGCGGTGGTGGCTGTCTTGACGAACCAGCGGCGTCCGGACGCCTCGACGCCGTAGGAGACGCACCCCGAGCCCTGGGCGTCGAAGACCGCGAACGCGGAGTCCAGGGGTAGTTCCATCACGTAGGAAGAGTAGGGCCGCATCCCCTTTGCAGAATGCGAATGCCGCCGGCAGCGCCGTGGTGAGTCGCATGGTTGTGGCATCGTGTCACCGCAAGGGGGAGGTGACGCGGGTGGATGTGTCGTCGGCACCGACAAGGTACGCCGAAGCGTTGCTGTTCGCCGCCGAGGTGGTCGATGCGGCCACCCGCCCCCCACACGGTGACCACGGCGAGGAAGCGCTGCGTGATCCCTACGCGCGGGAGATGCTGAGGCATCAGAGCGACTGGTCGTGGTGCGACAACCGGCAGGATGTCGACCTTGCCGCCGGCGGGGCGCTGCGCGCGACCGTCGAGTACGTCGCCCGTCGTCACGCCACAGCGCTGCCCGACCACACCGGTCGCGCCGGTGAACACTGGTCCGACGTCGATGACTGCCTGGCCCGGCTGGCCGCGGCGCTGCGCTTCGCCGCCGAGGCCGCCGAGCAGGCCTGGCCGCACCGGCTGCAGCAGGTCCTGGCCCCCTGGGTACGCCAGCGGCTCGCCGCGCTGCTGGCCGCCACCGACCGGGCGGAAGGGCTGGGCATTCTGGACGCCCGCGTGCGGCGCGCGGTCGTGCTGGCCTGGCAGTACCGGTCGGTGCGGCACGAACTGTTCGCCGACCACCACCGGCAGGGACGACCGCCGGCACCATGGTGGTGCCTCGACGGCACGATCGCCGTCCGCTCGCCGTTCGACGGCTACGCCACCGGTCAGGTGCCGTCCTACGCCCTGCACCTGACCCACCTCGACCTCACCATGGGGCGAGGCAAAGGTGAGCTGACCGTCGCCCACTCCGGCACCGTCCCACTCACGGCATACCCAGTCACCATCACCGACAGTGCGCCGACGCTGGCCGCCGACGTGGAGGCCGAACACCGGACGGCGGTGGCCGACGCGCTGTCAGCCCTCGGCTTCACCCACGCCGAAAACTGGAGACCACCCTCGTAGGGCCCGTCAACAACGAGTTCGTTGTTTTTCCGGCACTGCACCAGCGACCGAACAACAGAGGTCACCTGCTTCTCGTTTCGGCAGGTCACTTCGGCGGCATCGCCGACGTGCCGCCCGAGAAGGCGGCACCCATGCTGGCTGCGCGTCAGGTAACGACGCAGGCGGTGAAGGCTGCGTTCGGTGCCAGCGGGGCGACGGTGCGGCTCAACCTGGGACCTCCCGCTCAAGACATCTTCCATCTCCACTGGGCGAGGTCGCCATCGGTGTGCCGCTCCGTTTGGCAGGCGTCGGAGCAGCGCCAGCCACCGGCGGGCCGACCGCCACTCGGAGCGGACCGCATTGGTGGCGACGACCAGCAACCACGGCAACGCCGAGCCGTCCACCAGTCGGACGTCGCGGCGGCGCCAAGCCACGAGGAACGTCGCCTGGGTGACGTCCTCGGCCGTTGACCACGACCCGGTCAGCCGGAACGCGTGGTTGTAGACCGGGCGGGAGTACCGGTCAGAATGGCCGGATCGACGTGGCCCACGTCTCCACGGGGACGCCGGTGCGGCGGGAGCGGCGGCGTGAGACGACGCACACGTAGCCGACGGCTGGCAGCCGCGCCAGCCGCGCGCCGACCAGCATCGCCGCGCTGGGGAGACAGCAAAACATCCACCCGCCTGCCGTCATGTCTCGCCCGGTTCCGCGCAGGAATCGCGTTGGGTGACGGGGACGACTTCGCGCAGCATGATGCGGATGATGCCGGCCGCCGGTATGGCCAGCAGCGCGCCGACCAGCCCGCCGAGTTCCGCGGCGATCAGCACACTGATCAGCACGGCCAGGGGGTTGAGCTGCACCGTGTGGGACATGATGACCGGCTGCAGCAGGTGGTTTTCCACCTGCTGGTAGGCGACGAAGAAGACCAGGACGACCATCCCGGCGGTGGGCGAGTGCAGGAATGCTGCACCGCCGGCGGCGATCGCCCCCAGGGTCGCCCCTACGAGAGGAATCAGGTCGGCCACCGCGACGACGAGGGCGATGACGCCGGCGAACGGCACCCCGGTCAGAACCAGCACCACGAATGTCGCGAGCCCGCAGATCACGCTGATCACTAGGTTGCCGCTCACGTAGCCGGTGATCGTGCGCGATGACTCCCGCCCGATACGGCGTAGCCGCTCCCGCCGGCCCTCGCCGGCCACCGCCAGCGCCCCGGCGACCAGCCGCGGCCCCTGCACGACCATCAGGAATGCGAGCACCATCACTGTCAACGCTCCCGCAACGCCTTGCACCGTCGCGCGTAGCGCCCCGACCGTCGACCGTCCGACTCGGCCGCCGTATTGCTGCAGCTGGTCGATGTGCGCTCCGGCGGACCGCCGCAGGTGCAACCGCTGCAGCAGCGTACCGACGGGGCCCTGACCGGCCCGGGTCTCCCGCAGCAGCTCCGGCGCCCGCTCAGCGAAGCGGCCCACCTGCTCTACCAGGGGGACCAGGACCAACGCGGCGAGCGCGCCGAGCACGACGAGGAAGGCGAGGAACACCACAAGCGTGGCCACCGCCCGCCGTCGCACCCATCGCCGCTGCACGCGCTCCACCAGCGGATTCAGCGCCACCGCCAGGAACACCGCCACCACTGTCCAGCCCAGCACCCTACGCGTCTGCCATACCAGCGCCAGTCCGGCGGCGGTGGCGAGGACCAGGCCGATGGCGATCAACACCTGTCGGGCCGTGGTTCGGTCGTCGACCTCGCTCATCGCGCGCGGCTTCCCGGGCGCGAGGCTGATGAAACGCCAGCCTCCGTGGCGGGCTCTTCGCGCGTCGTGCGCCCGGTCGCAATGTCACCCGTCCCAGGTGAGACGGACTCATCCGGGCCACGTCACGCTGTGCGTGAGACCTACACCCGCCGAACCGGTTGTGGAGGTGAGGTGAAACCATGGACTTCGTCCAACGGCTGGAGACGCTCGAGCAGCGTCTGGCCTTCACCGGGGCAGAGGTGCTCGCCGCGCAGACCGAGTCGCGTGAGCAGCTCAGGCAGCGGATCGAGACGACCCAGAGCGAGATCGAGCGGTCGGCGATCGAGTCGCAGCAACACGCCGACGAGGTACGCGCCGGCGGAGGCAGCGTCTGGGCCCAGATGAAGGCCGACGCCGCCGCCATGCGCGCCGACGTTCGGGCCACGTTCGAGGAGCGGACCCAGAATATGGACGCTCAGGCGGCCACCGCCGAGGCAGACTGGGCGGAAGCCGGCGCGCAGGATGCCCTCGACTACGCCGAATGGGCGGCCTACAACGCCGAGCTGGCCATGCTGGACGCGATCAACGCCCGCTCGTACGCCCAGGAGCTGGGCGGAGGGCAGGAACTGACCAGAACGACGCGGTGACCTGGGGACCACCGTCAGGGTGAGCGTCCCGGGAGTTTCCTGTGCATGGACGCTGGTGACCGGGCTCTTGACGTAGGTGAGGGCCGCCGGGTGAGGTGAGCTTGTCCAGCGCACCGCATCGCCCGGTGGTCCTCGTGCCCACTCCCGGTGCAGGATGGTCACTGGGGTCGCGAATCGGCTGGCAGCCCCTCGCGTGGGTGATCGATCGCCGCTTCTGCGGGCAATGCGCTGAAGCAGTACGGGGGGCCACGGGCCCAGAAACCGGATCCGGGCGGCCGGCTGCTCGTCCTGAATGCGGGACAGCTCAGCCCCGAGTTGCTCTACCCGGTCGCGGTGCACGAGAACAGCGGCGCCCAGCACGCGAACCTGACCCTCGACCCCATGAGTGCATCCCATCGCGGTCACCAAGACTGGTCCCGCCGGTTACAGGGATATGACAGAAAGCCAAGCGTGCTGGGCCTAGCGTAGTAGGCTGACGGTATGGATCGGTTCTCCGAGGATGAGCTGCATGCGGTTGTCTCCAGGTACGAGGCGACGCGTGCGGCCGCATTGACCGAGCGGGACGAGCAGCTGCGAGCGTTTCATGCGGCCGGCTGGCGGCCGGTGGATCTGCAGCGGGTCACCGGGTACAGCCGAGAGACGATCCGTCAGGCGCTCCGACCGGAAGTCCGGCGGGCGACCAACCTCAGCCGGCGCCGGACATCCCCCCGGCCGCCGGCGGACTACCGGCCCTACGGTGACCGGAAGCCCTACGTGGTCGCCGAAACCCTCGCCGAACTGCACGGCCCCACCGGAGGCACGGTGACGCTTCCGCGTCATCTCGACTGGTCCGGCCATGCCGAGTACGACCTGAACCGGGCCGCACGCCTGGCCAGCATGTACAAGGTGGTACTCACCGAAGCCAGTACCGTCGAGGACCTGAACACCTGGCTCGATGCCGACCTCCTCCGGCGGCTCTGGCCCACCCTGTGGCTGCCACCCCAGCTCCGCCAACGCTGGGAGGACGCCTTCCCCGAACTCACCGCAACCCGCAGCAACGCGGGATAAGAGGTGGACCCCTTCCACGAACGCCTTGCCCGCACCGGGCTCGCGGCCGCCGGTCGATACGGCTTCGCGCTGGCCGGCGGCTACGCCGTGCAGGCCGCTGGACTTGTCGAGCGGCCCAGTGAGGACGTCGACCTGTTCACCGCCTGGGACCGCCGCGACGAGTTCACCGCTGCGGTCGCCGCCGTCGTACAGGCCTACCGGGACGACGGCCTGACCATCGAGACCGAGCGGCAGTACGACACGTTCGCCCGGCTGGCTGTCACCGACGGCATGCGGATTTCCAAGGTCGAACTCGGTGTGGACTGGCGTGCCAACGAACCGATCCTCATGGCGATCGGGCCGGTACTGCACCCGGACGACGCGGTCGCGAACAAGATGAGTGCCCTCTACGGGCGAGCGTTCGCTCGCGACTTCATCGACATTGACGCCGCGCTCCGATCCGGCCGCTACACGCGCCAGGCCCTCCTCGGCCTCGCGCAGCGCGCCGACCGTGGTTTCGACCGGCGCATCTTCGCCGACGCTCTCGGACAAGCCACCCAGCTCGATCCCGACGACTTCGCCCAGTACGGCGTCACCGGCCGAGCGCTGGACAAACTCCGAAGCCGATTCGCCGAATGGCGCCGCGAACTGCTCGACGACGAGGAAGGATGACTCGGCTCCCGACTCGCGGCAGCCGAACCGGTAATAGCCCGCGCCATCGAGCGTGGCGAACTCCCCGGGACACCGACGCGGCCGAACTGCTCAAGACCCTTGCCGCGCCGATCTACCTGCGCCTGCTCATCACCGCCGAGCCAGTCGACGAGGCGACCGCTGACCAGGCGGTGCGGATCACGCTGGCCGCCGCGCGCGCCAGCGCACTGCGGCTGGCATGCGCCAGCAAGCCGACTGCCGAGTAGGAGTTCTCGGAAACAGCCGTCCAGCCCGAGGTGATCGACCTGGTGCGCGCCCGCTCACCGGCGCGGCGTCCGCATCGTCGCGTTTTTCTCCGGCGCCGTACCGGAGGTTCGGCGATGCGTGTTGATTCCTCGTTCCCGACGGAACACGCCGGATTTTCGGGCGCGCAGAACTGGCGCGTGCGGTGCGGACCTGAGCGGTCCGCACCGCACGCCGATGAGCGTCTTCAGCGGTGGCGGGTGTGCGATCTCTGTCGTGCGGCTCGCGGCCGCCGGAGCTGCTCGACGAGGGGGTACGGCGGCCAGGATGATCACATGTTGCTGCAGGTCATCCGGTTCTTCCAGGCCAGGCCGAACGCGACCGGGCCGTGAGAGTCCTTGTAGCCGATGCTCACCACCGCGCCCTTCGGAATGGCCGACGGGTTGATCACCAGGAGAGTGTTCGCGTCCGCCTCGCTATGCGAGGGGAAGATCCTTTCATTAAGTCGGGGCGCGGGCACGGAGGAGCAGATCGAGCCGACCCTGACTTCCGCCGGCACGCCGGCTTCGGACAGCGCCTTTCGAACCGCGTCCGGGTCGGCGACCTGCTTCTTCGACAGGGTGAGTAGCACCGTCCCGTTGGGCTTGCTGGCCACGGAGAAGGCGACCAGCTGCGTCGGAGCCATGCTGGCCGGCCGCTCCGCGGACGGCGGCGAGGCGGGTCCCGGGCCGGTGAGCGCCGGCACGGCCAAGGCCAGCCCGGCGAGCATCACCCCGGCCGCGGTCACTGCGGCCAGCCGCCGTCGGCGCCGCGTATTGCCCGCGGCGATGATGTCCTCCGCCGGCCGATCCATGTCCAGGCCGGACAGGCCGTCCGCCACCGCACGCAGTACGTCTTGGTCTCTCACTGCTTAATCTCCTGAGTCTCGGCGGGTACCAACTGGCCGCGCAGCGTCGCGACGGCCCGGGAAAGGTGAGCGGTGACAGTTCCCGCAGCGATGCCGAGCACCTGAGCGGTGGTCTCGGTGTCCAGGTCCAGGAACGCCCGCAGCGCGATCACCTCTCGCTGGCGGGCGGGCAGCCGTCGCAGCGCCGCCATCAGCGCCGCGTCCACGCCCCCGGCGTCCTGGCCGACCGCCACGTCGTGCCCGTCAGCCAGGGCGACCTCGCGGCGGCGGCGCCGCCAGGCCGACACCCGCACGTTCAGGGCGGTACGCACCACCCACGCCTGGGGAGCCGGGTGCCGGCTGACCTTCCGCCAGGACATCCAAGCCCTGGTGAACGCCTCTGCCACCAGGTCCTCAGCGCCCTCGCGGTCGCCCGTGCTGGCCACCACCGCCCGCGCGCAGGCGGCCCGGTGGACCCGATAGAACTCTGCGAACTGTGCTTGCTCGTGTCCCACGTCCCGTACACGCCTGAGCCCCTCGGCCCACTTACCCCCGGCCCGAACTCGCATGAAGAAAATTGTCTGCACCGCCGTCACGGTTGCCTGGCACGCCGAGCAACCACGGCAGTGGCGCCGTCGGTACCGCAGCCAGCCTGCGCCACGCCACGCCACGAGAAGGGTGTCCCTGGCGTGGTCGTCGAGATCCTGCGCCAGCGCGAGCACATCGCCGAACTCCTCGGCAAAATCCGCGACCTGAATACCGGCTGGGCCGAAGACGACCGAATTCGTATGACCAGTGAGAACCTCGCCCTCAAACGCACCGTGCGCGATCAGGAAACCGGGGTCCGAAGCCTCGCCGACAAACTGGCCGCCGCCCGCGAGGACAACCGCTTCGCCGACCGCCCCATCGCCGAACCACAAATGGGACAGGGAAACGAGGTTGGTCAGCACAGCGCCAACGGCAAGCCATAAAAGACCGAGTGGGGGGCTGATAGTCTCCGGATATGTCGATCGTCGTTCGCCGCGCCGCCGCGTCCGACAGACCATGACGCCGAACCTGCGTCGGTCCGTCCGTGCGATCGTGCTCGACGAGGACGACCGCATACTGTTGTGCCAGTTCGTCTTCCCTCACCCGGCAGTGCCGGGCCAGGCGAAGGCCGTGTGGGCGGCACCGGGCGGCGGCATCGAACCCGGCGAGGAGCCGCTGACGGCCTTGCGTCGCGAACTTCGCGAGGAGACAGGTCTGACGATCACCGTGGACCCGCCGCACGTCTGGCACCAGGAAGTCGTCGCCGCCGACCACGCGTCCGGTTTCGACGGCATCATCAATGACTACTTCCTCATCCGCGCGAGCCACTTCCAGCCCTGCGGCGAGCTGACCGACGACCAACTCGCCGCCGAGAACCTGGCCGCGTTCCGCTGGTGGCAGCTCTCGGAGATCGTCAGCTACGCCGGCCATGATCTGTTTTCGCCCCGTGACCTCGCCACACCGTTGAGGGCGCTTCTCACCACCGGCACGCCGACGCATCCGGTCCAACTCGGCCTCTAGCAAGCTTCGGCAGCGACCACCCACGCCTGTGTCGAAGCTGAATTCGAGCTGACGAGGCACCACGCGCTCGCCGATGGAACCGAGCGATTTCATCGACGCGACACGCCGAACCGGCATCAGCTCGGCACCCGTCGCAGTTCCGGCGTCAGGCCGCGGCGTTGGTGCTGGATTCCGGCCGCACGATCCGTGACGTGGGCCGGGAATTGGGCGTCAACCACGAGACCCCCGCGCAGTTGGGTCGCGCAGTTGCGGCATGACACAGAGATGGATCTGCCCAGCGCACATGCCGCGATCAGGGTGGGGAGCGTGGAGTCAGTGTGCCGTCAGTGCGGGCCTGCGGCGAACCCGCCACCACACCTCGACGAGGATCGGTGGCAGCGCGATCGCGGCGCCGGCGAACGCAAGTGCCCGGGTGCGCCGTTGCTGAATCTCTTCACGTAGTTCTTCGTAGGTGGCCTGGTGTTCGATGACGTCGCCGCGGGACCGTACGCATTCGTCGCCGGGCCCGATCAGGACATCGTGGTTGGCCGGGTTGGCCTCGAAGCAGGCGATCCTGGTCGGCTTCAGTTCCCAGTTGACGCGGTCCCAGTCGACGTCGACCCACGACTGCGACGTGCACACGTCGCCTGAGCAGGAGGTTCGCACCGGCAACTCCCAGCCGGAACACAGCATGAGAGCGCCGACGAACAGGCCCAGCAGGACAGAGCTGAGGGAGACGACCGCGCGCATGTCAGGTTGGACCGCCGGCAGTCGTGCCTGGTTCCACCAGAGGCCCTCCAGAATGATCCTTCCCGCGCTCGCCTCGGCGTACTCCACCGAGACGAGCGCGGACGGCCGGCTGTTCGCCGACGGTAGTGGTTCCGGGCGGCCGACGACGATTCCGCGCGGCCTGCCGCGTGCGTCGATGCGATGACCACGGCGCAGATCCGTGACACGTCGACGAGGTAGCGTCTCGCGTCGTGATGGCAGGGCTTGATCAACAGGGTGAGGATGGCCACCGTCTCGATCAGGAAGCGATGCGGCTGCTACGCGATTGCCTTGGTGGTGATCTCCGCCGGCGTGAGGGTGGCGTCGATGGAGGTCAGCTTGCCTGATGCGCGGTAGTGACTGAGTGTGGCTGCCACGGCTGGTCGGTAGGACTGCAGGCCCGCGGTGATGCGGTCTGGGTTGTCGTCGTGGCGCTGGAACGGTTCACCTCCACAGCGGTCGCAGACGTTGGGCGCCCACGGCGCACTGTTGGCGCCGCAGAAACTCAGAATCGCTTTCGGTGCCTCGTCCGTTATGTCTCCAGCGCCTTGACGACAGGCCCCCATGATCACATTTACCCTGGTAACCTCGTGCGTCACGGGTAAAGCCCACCTTGGACGCTCATATCATGGGGACAACGGGGAGTCACATGAGCTGGCACCAAATGGCCTTGTCACCTGCACCAATACGCGATTCCTGGAACGCTCGGGCGACCAAACCGGCGATAGGGGAAAGTTACTCATCGGTATTACGGTTCGGAATTCTCGGGCCCACCGTGGCGTGGAGCGCCGACCCCGGCCGTGACAAGGAAGTCGAGCAGGCGCTCTCCGAGAACAAGGCCCGCAGCGCGCTCGCCGTGCTGCTCTTACGGGCCAACCAGTTCGTCACCCAGGCGCAGCTGATTCATTCGCTGTGGGACAACCCGCCGGACTCGGCGCGGTCCAACGTCCGGTCCTACGTGGCACAGGTGCGCAAGGCGCTCACGATTGCCGAAGAAAGTCCGCCAAGGCTGTCGTCGGTCAAACGGGGCGGGCAGTCCGACGGCAATTCCTACCGGTTACGTGTGGAACCCATGGAATTGGACGCCGACGTCTTCGTACGCCTGGTCCGGCACGCCGACGAAGAGGCCCGCGCCGGCGCGGTGGCCGCCGCCGCGTCCACCCTGCGGGTGGCCCTGGGACTGTGGCGGGGCGACGCCGGCCACACCGACCTGGCGGTGGCCGAGGCCCTCCGGGCGCAGATCGAGTCCCTCAATCAACTGCGGCTGGTGGCGTACGAGGATCTGCTGTCGCTCCAGTTCCGCCTCGGGGAGCACCGGCTCATGATCCCGGAGATCCGCGCCCTGCTGGCCGAGCACCCGATGCGGGAAGGACTTTGGGCTCACCTCATGCGCGCCTACTACCGCTCCGGCGACATCGGCGGGGCCCTCGGCGCCTACCAGGAATTCTGGCGCATTCTGGACCGCGATCTCGGGGTGCAGCCGGGCGCCATTCTCCAGCAACTGCATCGGTCAATTCTGCGCCGCGACGACGATTCGGTGTGACGCGCCCACAAGACCTTATCAGGACATTGCGGTGCGACGGCGACGATCGCCCTCGGCCGGCTTGTTTCGGCTGCACCAGATGACCGGAGAAGCAATAGTGATCTCCGGCCAACATTCGCTCGACGCGTTCGCCATGCGGCGCCGTGCGAGGCTCCTCCTGCCGGCTCACCGCGAGCCGAAATCTCTATCCTGGGAGGAAATATGACTGCTCCAGCCGAGAGCATCGAGGATCTGATCAGCCAGATCCAGGCCGACGAGTCCAACGCGGCCACGGCTGTCGACTCAATCGACGCCTCGTTCAGCGAACTGGCCGGCGTCTCCTCCGAGGAACTGCAGAAGTTCCTCGAGGAGCAGGTCGGAATGAACCCGGACGAGGGCGTTCAGGGCACTTTCGTTTCGGTCGTCGTGACGCCTGCGACCCACTGCTGAACCAAGCAGACATGACGGAAAGCACAGGGGCACTCGAGCTTCTGCGCGCCCGGGCGCTGGGGTTTTTCACCCCGCGCCCGGGTCGGCGCCTGGCTCCCCGCCAGATTGGAAACGATCTGGCGGACTTCCGGCCCGATTACGCGGTGCTCGCGATGCTGGGCCTCGAGCAGGAGCGGATCGTGCGGGTGGAACGGTGCTCCTCCCGGCGCGTCGTCCTGATGGTCGAGCTCGACGACGGGACGGCACGCCTGGTGAAGTTCCCGGACACCGACACCGAGCTTGACAACGACTACGAGCGGGTCGTGCTCGGCATGCTCCGGGAGCTCGACCTGTCGCCGCGGGCCCGGCAGGCGGTGCCGCACATCACCGCGTGCGGCGACGGCACCCGCGCCATCGCGCTGGACGTGGTGAAGGACTGCGACAGCCTGCGGGAGCTGACCCAGCGCGATCCGGCTGTCGACGTGACCCATCTGGTCAACCTGGCCGCCGCCCTGGCCGACCTGCACAAGGCGCCCATCGCGGAGGCCTACCGGAAGTACCCGGAATGGCTGCTCCACCCGCCGGTGCCGACCAACACGCTGCTTACGCCGTACGAGTACGCCTGTGGCGCCGGCCTCGACTTCGACGTCTACCTGCGTGTCATGCAGCAGCTCGAGCCCGAGTTCCAGGAGCTCCACGCGCAGTGGCGGCCGGACACGATCGTCCACTACGACTTGCGGGACGACAACATCCTCTTCCCGCGCGGCCCGGGCAGTGACTGCCCGGTCCGGCTCATCGACTGGGAGCTCGCCGGCTTCGGCGACCCGTGTTACGACGTCGGCTATCTGGTCGGGCAGTTCCTCGTGGAGTCGGTCCGCCGGCACGGCGACGTCGAGGCACTGCGGACGGCACGGCGCAACGCCCGCACGTTCCTGTCCGCCTATCGCGCGCTGACCGGCATCCCGGACGACACCGAGCTGCGCATCCTGCGGTATGCCGGCGTCGCTCTGCTGCTCCAGGCCGCGATGCGGCTCCAGCAGCTCGGCATGCTCACCCAGGTCGGCCACCTGTGCCTGCTCTACGGCAAGCGACTCATCGCCGATCCGACCCCAAAGGTGATCATGAAATGACGATGTACCGCGACGTCATCCGCCGCATCGCCGACGAGGTGGTGATCCTCGACGAGAGAACCTTCTCGCACCCCCGGTTCGGGCGTCTCACCCCGCCACGGGACATGGAGGCGCGGTCCGACTATCCCGTGGTGTCCTATCTGTCCCGCGTCATCTACCTCACCTACTACGCCGGTGACGACGCCGCCGCCCGCCTGCTGATCGGCGGCGGGAAGGTGGCCGCCGCGTTGGTGGATCACGAGGACTACGCGTTCACAGAGCAGATCCACGCGGCGAACACGGGCACCGGATACCGGGTTCCGGGCTGGCGCGTCCGGTCCCCCCGGGACGATGCCTGGCTGATCGAGAAGGACGGCATCACGGTGCTGGCCGCCGCCGATGACCTGGTGCACGACGGCCCGCTGGCGCCCGACGACGAGGTCGCGGTCGTGCTGCCGCCCTGGCGGCGCTACGCGGTGCTCGGCTGGTACATGGCGGTGGGCGACGAGGGCCCCCCGCACAAGTCCGACGAGTCCACCATGGTCCGGGTCTACTTCACCCTGGCCGGCCCGGACGCGGCGCCGGACGTGATGCGCGTGGTGACGGGCGAGCTGAACCGCCGGAAGGTCCCCTTCAGCTTCAAGCTGGCCAACCATCCGAGCGCCTACGTCCGGCGCGACGCTGGCGTGCTCTACCTGCGCGAGGCCGACTGGCTCGATCACGAGTCCATGGTGCCGGAGATACACGGGCAGCTCACCGGCCGGCTCCGGGACGACCGGCCGTGCTTCGTCAAGCCGCTGCTGCCCGGCATCTCGTTTGCGGTGGAGCCGCAACTGAGCGGGCGCACGGTCAGCTTCGGCGAGAACCGGTGCACGCTGGTGGCGGAGGGCCTGGTCGCCGCGCACGCCGGCGGTGTGACGGATCTGGAGGGCCGAATCGAGGCCGTTGCCGAGCGCTTCCGTCAGGAGGGCCTGTCCATCGAGCGCCCGTACGAGGCGCCCCAGCCGCTCCTCGGAGCCGCGCCGTGACGGCCGGCGCCACGACGGTGACGACGGTGCGATCGATGGAGGGCCCGTTCGTGGCGCGTCGCTGTGTGCGCTCGGGGACCGGGTACCGGTGGTTCGAGCAGGCGCACGCCCCCGGCGACTATCTGGACGCCGCCCAGCTGCAGCGCCTCTCCGGCTCGCTGCCCGCCGGCGACGTGCCGGCTGCGCCGGCCGAGCTGGTCCGGCCCGACCTGGCGACCTGGCCGGTTCTCCCCACTCCGATGCTGCTCTGCGACCCCCTGTTCGGGGCTCCGCCGGACGCGGACGCCGGAGCGTGGGAGGGCGCGTGTACCGCACTCGGCGCGTTCCTCGGTCGGCTGCACGCCGTACCCGCCGCCGAGGTGTCGTTCCTCCCGGGCCGGCGCCGGGCGGCCTGGCTGCCCGCGGCGTCCGCCGTCACCCACCGAGTCGCCGCAGCGCGCACCGACCTGATCCGGCGCAGCGACGGGGTCCTCGCGTTGGCCGCCTCCGCCGCCGGACCCCCGGCACGGCCGGACTGCCTGGTGCACGGCCGGTTCTCGTCCGGACTGGTCGTACCGCTGGATCGCCCGGTGGTCATGGGCTGGCGCGAGGCCGGCGTCGGCGACCCGGACCGCGACCTGGCCTACTTCCTCGCCGAGCTGATCGAGGCCGCCGCCGTGGGGACCGGCGCCGCGCGGTTCCCGGCGCTCGTGCGCTGCTTCCTCGCCGGCTACCGCACCGTGGCCGGGCAGCCGTGCCTCGACCGGCTCCCGGCGCTGGTCGCGGACCGGCTGCTCGAGCACTACGCGCAGGGCGTCGTCGCGGTCGGCTCGGCGGACCACGTCGAGCAGGTGGCGGCCGCCGCCACAGGGCGGTGGCGGGAACTCGCCGATCTTCTCCCGAAGGGTGACCGGTGACCGGGACGCGTCACGACTTCAGCGAGATCCGCCTTCTGGTCTTCGGAGCCGGATCCGTCGCGGTGCTCGGACTGCCGCACATCCTGCTGTGGCTCAAGAACCGGCTGCGGCTGAGCCGGATCCGGGTCGTGCTGACGCCCATGGCCACCCGGCTCGTCACCGTCGAATCGATCCGCCGCGTCGCCGGGTGCGAGGTGTACGTCGAATGGGACGACCTGCCCGCCGACGCGCGCTCGCACGTGTCGCTGGCCGAGTGGGCCGACGTGGCGATTGTGCTGCCGGCCACCGCGGACTTCGTCGGCAAGCTGGCCCACGGCATCGCCGACAACCTCGCCACCTCGACGATCATGGCGGTCGCCGCCCCGGTGATCGTGGTGCCTTCGACCAACGCCACCACGTGGGCGAAGCCGGCCGTACGCCGCAACGTCCAGCAACTCAGGGACGACGGGTTCACCGTGGTCGAGCCCGTGGACGGCCTGGCGGTCGCTGGCGACACGTCGGAGACCGGCTCCATGGGCGACTACCGGACCGCGTTGCTGCACGCCTTGATCCGGGCCGCCGGTGGCGCACCGGACGACCATCACCGCTCCGAAGCAAACACATTGGGGGACTGACATGTCCGTAGGCTCCACCACCGTTCTCCGTCGGGTTCCCGAACTCCTGGTCGAGGTCGACAGCGCCCATCAGGTGCGGATCCACCACGACCGGCGGATCTTCGAGTTCGGGCAGCACGCGATGTCGCTGCTCGACGTGTTCTACGAGCCGCGGTCGGTGGCCGAGGGGATCCAGCGGCTGCGTCCACGACTCACCGGTCACCGCGCTGTGGAGGAGCTCATCGGCACGCTGACCGCGATGGTGAACTCCGGCATCCTCACCACGGACGCGCCGGACGGCTACACCGATCTGATGTTCCCCATCGGCGGTTACGGGCTGGCGTACCTGAACATCGCCATCCTCGAGGACCCGCTGCGCAAGAACCTGTTCATCAAGGCGATCGAGGAGACGGTCACCCCCGACGACGTCGTGCTGGACCTCGGCACCGGCTCCGGGATCCTGGCGATCGCTGCGGCCCGCGCCGGCGCCCGGCACGTCTACGCCCTGGAACCGGCCCGCTCCGGTGACCTGGCTGCCAAGGTCATCGCCCACAACGGTTACGCCGACCGGGTGACCATGATCCGTGGCTGGTCCACCACGACCGAACTGCCGGAGCGGGCGACCGTACTGACCACGGACATCGTCGGCAACGACTGCCTCGACATGGTGATCTGGGAGAACCTGCAGGACGCCCGTCGGCGGCTACTCACCCCGGACGCCCGGCTGATCCCGGAGTCCTTTGAGTCGTACGTCTATCTCGCCTGCATGCCCGAGGACATGCGGGCCCGGCACCGCGTGCTGCCTGAGCACATCAGCCGCTGGCAGGACCGGTTCGGGGTCGACTTCTCGCCGATGCTTGACGAGGACATGAAGCGGGTCGCCGGCTTCTACGAACGTCCGGAACGGGTGCAGGAGTGGGAGCCGCTGTCCGAGCCGGTGCCGCTGTACAACCTGAGCCTGCACAACGACGTACGGAAGTTCTCGAACACGGTGACGGTGCCGGTGTCCCGTCCCGGTGTGGTGAACGCCGCGATCGTGTTCTTCAAGGGGAAGATCGGGCCCACCACCTATCTCTCCACCGCACCGTGGGACGGCGGCGACCGCAGCCACTGGTTCACCGCGGGCTGGGCCTTCGCCGAGGGGCACCATGTGAAGCCCGGTGACGAACTGACGCTGACCTATCACTACGAGGGCGACGGTCGCGCCCGCATCGCACTGGACGGGGAGGGGACGCTGTGAAACTACGCACCAGCGCACCGAAGGTGAACGGTGTCGGCACCCATCGGGAGATCACCAGCGCACAGACGTACGCCAGGATACAGCCGCACCTGCTACGCGCCGGCATCACCCGGGTCGCCGACATCACCGGCCTGGACCGGATCGGCATCCCGGTCTACAACGCCATCTCGCCGCGCTCGAACGACATCATTTCTGTCTACAACGGCAAGGGCCTGACCGCGATGGACGCCAAGACCTCCGCGGTGATGGAGGGCATCGAGCGCTTCTCCGCCTGGCTTCCCCGCCGCCCCGACGCGATCGCCACCTACAACGAGCTGGTCGCGCAGGGTCGGTCGGTGATGCACCCCAGCGAATATGTCTTCGAGCTGGCCCCGTACTACACCGACGACCTGCCGATCTCCTGGACCCTCGGGTACGACCTGCTGAACGAGGAGGAGGTGCTCGTCCCGCAGGACGGCGCCTGCTACTCCCCGAAGTTCCACGAGGCGCCCTGCTACAAGATCACCACGACGAACGGCCTGGCCTCGGGCAACACCATCGAGGAGGCCATCTGCCACGCGCTGTGTGAGGTGATCGAACGGGACGCCATCACGATCAGCGAGGTCCTCAGCAGCCAGCTCAGCCAGGTCCTGGAGAAGGGCCTGTCGTCGGTGCCCGCCCAGTCCCGGGAGGTGACGGGCTTTCTGCGCGAACTCAACCCGCACGTGGCCGTGAGCTCGCTGCCGGAGCGCGCCCAGTCGCTGATCGCGAAGATCCACGCCGCCGGCCTGGAGATGCGTGTCATCCAGCTGAACAGCAACCTCGGCATCCCGAGCTTCATGGCGGCCACCGCCGAGGACATGGGCCCGACGGTGTCACAGGGGCACGGCGGGTTCGGCACGCACCCGGATGCCGAGGTGGCGATCATCCGGGCCATCACCGAGTGCGCGCAGGGCCGGGTGGTGGACATCCAGGCGATGCGCGAGGACATCAGCCTTCCGGGCAGCGACGTGCCGAAGCACATGTACCACGTACGCCGGTCGTCCACCTTCGACAAGGGCGCCTGGATCTGGAAGCCGATGGGCCGGGTGCTGGACGCCGCCGACCTCCCCACGTACCAGCACGACGACGTGATGGACGATGTCCGGCTGATGCTCGGCCGGCTGCGCAGCAGCGGCATCCGGCGGGCCGTGGTGGTCGACTTCTCGCCGCCGCACATCCCCGTCAACGTCGTCCGGATGATCGTGCCCGGCCTCGAGTCGTGGGCGGTCGACCACTGCAAGCTGGGTGACCGAGCGACGGCCGCCTGGAAACGCGCGGTGCAGGAGATCTCGGCACGGCACCGCACCCTCGCCACCGCGAACGCACGCTGAGGAGCGCACCGATGAGCGCTGTTGTCTATCTGGGCCCGAGTCTTCCCGTCCCGGCCGCAGCTGAGGAACTGGAAGCCGAATATCTGCCGCCGATCGCCCGTGGCGACCTGGCGGAGATCCTGCGTCGGCCGGTGCTGCCCCGCGCGATCGGCATCATCGACGGCAAGTTCCTGTCCACCCTGTGCGTGTCGCCGAAGGAGGTGCTGGAAGTCGTCGACCGCGGCATCAAGGTCTTCGGCTCCTCGAGCATGGGCGCGCTGCGGGCGGCCGAGTGCCACCACTGGGGCATGGTCGGCGTCGGCAAGATCTTCGAGGCCTACCGTACGGGTGAGGTGGACGCCGACGACGAGGTCGCCATCGCCTTCGACGAGGAGACCGGGGCGCCCGTCTCCGAACCGATGGTGAACCTGCGTGTCGCCGTCCGCGCGGCGCTGGAGTCCGGCGTCGTGCGTCCGGCCACGGCCGAGGCGTTCCTGCAGGCAGCCAAGGACATCTACTTCCCGCAGCGGACCGCCCGCGCGACGCTGCTCGCCATCCGCGGCAGGGTGCCCGAGGACGAGCACGCTGCCCTGTCGCGGTACTTCGCCACGGACGCGCCGGACGCCAAGGCGGACGACGCCCGGCTGCTGCTGCGCACCATGCGCGACTACCTCGCCGGCAACCAGGGACAGAAGGTCGAGCGTGCATTGGGGGTGCACCGTGGCGGAGTCCCCCTCGCGGCTCAGGCCGGCTGAGATCGAGCACTTCTGGCAGCAGGGCTACCTGTTCCCGGTCGAGGTGCTGACACCGGCCGAGGTGGACAGGGCCCTCGCCGCCTACCGCGCCTATCGCACGGTGACCGGTCGGGTCGGCGGCCTGCTGCGCCGCCGCTGGAACTATCCCAAGATCCACCTGGTGGCCCGGTGGGCGGACGCGCTGGTCCACCACCCACGACTGCTCGAAATCGCGGCCAGCCTCGTTGGGCCGGACCTGCTGGTCTGGTCGACGAACCTGTTCGTCCGGGCCGGGCACAGCAACAGCCGGCTGGCGTGGCACCAGGACGCGCCGTACTTCGGGTGGGAGGGCGCCGACGGCAAGGTGGTGCGCATCTGGCTGGCGCTGACCCCGACGAGCCGCCGCAACGGTACGATGCTGTACTGCCGGCGCTCGCACGAGGCCGGTCTCGTCCGGCACGAGTTCGTCGACCGGACGATCGCCGGCCTGATGCAGGGCGAACAGGCCGACTACGACGTCCAGGAGAAGGACGTCGTGGCCGTGGAGATCGGGCCCGGTCAGGCCTCGCTCCACCAGCCGACCACGGTGCACAGCAGCGGGCCGAGTTCCACCGACGAGGAGCGGATCTGCTTCGCGGTGGACTATCTGTCGCCGTCGATCCGGCCGCTGCACGGGCCGGACAGTGCCCTGCTCGTGCAGGGCAAGGACCGTTACCACCACTTCCTGCCCGAGCAGCGGCCGGCCGCCGACTTCACACCCGAGGCCCTGCGCGGCTTCCGCGACGCGGTCCTCATGCGTGACCAGCGGTTGGCCAAGGTCATGCAGGTCGTCCACGCCGAGCGGGTCACCGAGCGTGTCGGCGGCGCCTGAGCCGCCGGGTCGCGCCGGCCGCGACCCGGCGCAGTTCCACTGGGACGGCGCTGCCATCACGCCACCGTGGCCGGCGGAACCGGAGGGCCGGGTGACGCTGGACCGCTGGTTCCCTCCGGTGATCGACCAGGGCACGGTGCCGCTGTGCACCGCGGCGGTGGTGACGGCGCTCGCCGCCTACTTCGCCAGGCGCGCCCGGCACACCATGGTCCAGCCGTCGGTACTGTTCAACTACCGGATGGCGCGCCGCCTGATGGGCACGCCCGACCGACGCGGCGCGCACATCGAGTCGAGCATCGCCGCTTGGCAGCGGTTCGGCCTGCCGGACGAGGCCTCCTGGCCGTGGGACGCCTCGACGGTGAACGCGGACCCGCCGACGGACCTCGCGCCGTCGCCGGACTGCCCGGCGGAGGTCACCTCCTGGCGCATCCGGCGGGACTCGATCGACGCGTCCCGCTACCTCGCAGTGCTGCGGGACGCGCTGCGCGTCGGGCTCCCGGTGGCGTGCGAGTTCCCGCTGTACGTCTCGCAATTCGCCGCGATCGGCACTGGCGTCATCCCGATGCCGCGGGAGAACGAACGGTCGCTGGGCCGGCACATCGCCCTGCTGACCGGCTTCGACGACGCCGGCCGGCACTTCCGCGTCCGTAACAGCTGGGGACCGGAATGGGGCGAGCGGGGCTACGGCGTGCTGCCCTACGCCTACATCGAACAGGGACTGGTGGGCGACAGCTGGCTGGTCGCCGAGAACAGCTGGACCGTCCCGGCCAGCGTGCCGGTCGGGGAGCCCCTCACCGGAAGGCAGCGCCTTGGTTGACCAGCAGACCCCGGTCCGGTCGCGCCCTCCGCTGCCCCCGGCGCCGCCGCGGGTTCGGGCGACCGCCGCGGGGAGCGAGCCGGTGTTCGAATCGATCGGCCGGATGGCGTGCGACGACCTGCGGCGAAGCGCACGGGCCGCCGGCCGGCCGCTCACCGGACCGGACCTGTCGGTCCTCGACTTCGGGTGCGGCTGCGGGCGGGCCCTGCGGCACTTCGACCCGGAGATGGTGAGCGACAATTGGCGAACAGAATGATCGGGGAAGGTGAGACCGTTCGCCGTGGCCGGTCAGGCGGCGGAGACGAGGACCAAGTTGTTCCGGCCGAGCTTTCCTGTCTCAAGGAGGTGGACCGGTGAACGAGCCGAAACGCGCCGGTCGTTCCCCTGCGCACGATCCCCCGCGTCTGATGCCGAAGCTGTTGAAATGGACGGCCGTCTCGGTGATCGCCGTCGAGTTGCTGCTGGTGGCCACCGGCCTGCTCGATCTCGGCGACGCGGTGGTGATCGCAATCGGGCTCGAACTGCTCTGCGGCGTGCTGGCGCTCGCTCTCGCCGTCACCGCGCGGGTGGTCTACCGCCAGTTGCGCCGCGAGGGTGAGAGCCGGTGGGAGGCGTTGTTCCAGGCGGCCGCAACCGTGCTGCCCCGGCCCATAGTCATGCTGCTGCACCAGGAACTCGCTTCACTCGTGTCGATCGCTCTGCTCGTCCGCGGGCGCAAGGACGTACCGGCCGGCGCCACCGTCATCAAATACGGTTCGACCCACAAGGTGTTCATCATCGTGATGATGGTGATCATTCCGGTGGAGGTCATGCTGGTGGAGTTCCTCGTACCGTGGGCCTGGTTGCGGACGGTGCTCCTCGTTTTCGCCATATACAGCGCGATCTGGTTGTTCGGTTTCTACGCCGGCCTGCACACGAGGCCCCATTACATCGACTCGAGTCGTCTGGTAATCCGCATGGGGCACCTGGCGGCGGTTTCTGTCGACGTCGGTTCCATCCGCTCCGTGCGGCGCGATTACCACCCCAAATACAAAGGGCTGGTGGCCGTCGCGGACGACTACGTGGCGGTGCCGGGCATGAGCGGCACCGTGCTCACGGTGACCCTGGCCCGGGAGACGCCGGTGCGAATCCGGGGCCGGGAAACGGTGCACGCCGGCGAGGTCCGGTTCGACACGGACGACGTCGAGGGCGCGAGCCGGTCCATCCGGGAGCGCGCCGGCTCGCCCCAGGGCTGAACCGCCGAGGCCGCTCCGCACTGCCATGACGAGGAGGACACATGCGTCCGGCCCTGATCTATCCGCCCCTGACCGATCCGACCTGCGGGTACCACTCGCTGTGTTACCTCGACTCGTACGCCCGGGCACAGGGGCAGGCGGCCGCGACGATCATCGACGCCAACATCGAGGCGTTCCACCACTCTTACACCGACGTCCCGTACGACTGGCTGATGCGCCAGGCGTCGGTGCCGTCGGTGTTCGACGGGCGGATGCCGGCCGCCGCGGCCGCCGCCATTCGGCTGCGGGCCGGCGAGGTGTCGCCCGAGCAGACGGCCGAGGCGGTGCGAGTGTTGCAGGACCCGGTGCGGTTCTACGACTATCCGCGGTACCAGCACGCCGTCGAGACCGTCACCGGCTGGATGAACACGCTGGGCGCCGCCGGGCTGCCCGGGCAGTTCCACAACGGCTTCGATTTCCAGCCGTACGACCACTTCAACCCCTCGTCGGTCCGGGACCTCACGGACGAGGCGACGCTGGCCCGGCTGAGCAACGCGTTCACCCCCTACTACCAGGATCGGCTGCTGCCCCGGCTGGTCGCTGGCGGGCACGACGTCGTCGGCATCAACATCACCTTCGTCTCGCAACTGCCGTTCGCGCTGTGGATGGCACGGCTGATCCGCCGGGCGCTGCCGGGCGTGTTCCTGATGGCCGGCGGCACCGAGGTCTCCGACGTCTGGAAGTACGCCCTCGACAAGAACATGGTCTTCCAGATCTTCGACGTGTTCGACGCGCTGGTGGTGGGCGAGGGTGAGACTGCGTACCTGGAGATCCTCGACGCCCTCGACGCCGGCCGGCTGCCCAGCGGCCACCCCAACGTGCGGCTGCACCCGAGGCACGGGATCGGCCGGGCCCTGCCGATGTTCAAGTACGAGCAGCTGGCCACTCTGCCGACGCCGGACTACTCGACGCTGCCGTGGGAGCAGTACCTCAGCCCGGAGCCGTTCGTCTACTATTCGCCGACCCGAGGCTGCTACTGGAACAAGTGCACGTTCTGCGACTACGGCCTGAACGGCGACAGCCCGACCAGCCCGTGGCGGCAGGATCCGGTGGACAAGATGGTCACCGATGTCGGTGCCATCTCCCAGTTCGCCAAGTTCATCTACTTCTCGGTCGACGTCCTGGCGCCGGCGACGATCCTGCGGTTCGCCGAGCGGGTGGTCGAGATCGGCCTGGACTTCCGTTGGGGTGCCGAGATCCGCCTGGAGAAGTACTGGACGGAAGAGCGGTGCCGCACCTTGAAGGACAGTGGCTGCGTCTCCGTCTCGGTGGGGTTCGAGTCCGCGAACCAGCGCGTCCTCGACCTGATCGACAAGGGCACCACGCCGGCCCGCGTGTCGCAGACGATCGACGCCATGACGAGGGCCGGGATCGGCGTGCAGATGATGGGATTCACCGGCTTCCCCTCCGAGACGGTGGAGGAGGCGATGGAGTCCGTCGACTTCCTGCGTGAGCACCGTGACAAGTGGACGTTCGGCGGGCTGGGCACGTTCATGCTCACCTCGGGGTCGATCGTCGCCAAACAGCCCGAACGGTTCGGGCTGCGCAACGTCGTGCCCTATCCCGGCCACGACATCGCCCGGGCACTGAGCTTCGAGCAGGTCGGCGGCGCGCCGGGCGACCGCGCGCTGGCCGAGTTGGAGAAGGCCAAGGCGGCGCTGACCGGCAACGACCTCGGGCGGCCCTGGGTGGGCGGCACGGACTGCGCGCACACGTACTTCTATCAGGACCGGTACGGCATGGACATCATGACCGTGGTGGGCCTCGCCCAGCCGGACCGCGAGGTCAGCTACGTCCTCAACGGCACGGTGATCCCCCGGCCGGAGCCGGAGGTCGCGCAGGCCTACCGGTACTACTTCCAGTGGTCTGCATCCGCCGGCGCGACCCCGCCCGGCCGGTTCGCCTTCCGCCGCGTCGACGGCCAGTTGCACTTCATCCCGGACGGTCTGGTGCCGCTGCTCCAGCTCTTCACCGTGCCGCGCACCCTGCCGGAGGCGGAGTCGGCCCTAGCCGCCGTGCCCGCGTCGGTCGCCCAGCGGGCCTGGGAGCACCTGGTCAGCCGCCGGCTCGTGCGTGCCGAGTCACGCCGCGACACTGTCCTCGCCGGAGGTCATCCACCGGTCGAACAAGATCGGGACGGCCAGCCCGCCCGGCCGCCTGACTGGGTCCCGCAGACTGTGTAGAGATCATCATCTGAGCCGACTTCTCTCGTCGGCTGCCGTTCCAGCGGGGGCGAGGCGCTACCCGGCGCTGCGTTCGGACGGCCGGCGGTGGACCCGTGCCGGCAGTGACGTTCCCATATGCGTCAGCGCTGTTGCGTACGACGGAATCCCCGGGATCTGGAGAGTGCATGTTGTCGCAGAAGCGAAGGCCAGGCCGTGTCGTGATGGCCCTGCTGACGGCCCTGCTCGCGGTGATGGCGTCCACCACACCGGCGTTCGCGGCGGCCCTGACGCCACCGGCCTCGGTCAGCGCGGCGGCGGTTTCCGCGTCCCGGGTCGAGGTGAGCTGGCAGGCCGCGGCCGGTGCCAGCAGCTACGAGGTACGGCGCGGAACCGTGTCGGGTGGCCCGTACGCGCCGGTGGGAACGGCCACGGGGACGTCCTACGTCGACGACACCGTCGCGCCGGAGACGACGTACTACTACGTCGTGCGGTCCCGTTCCGACAAGCGGGCGTCGGGCTACTCGACCGAGGCGTCGGTGCTGACCTCGCTTCCGAAGCCCGTCGGCGTGCGGGCGACCGGGGCGGAGACGAGCATGACCCTGCGTTGGCAGGGCGTGTCCGGCGCCGCGCGGTACGAGATCGTCCGGCTGAGCAGCGCGGCACCGGTGGAGACGGTGGTCGGCACCACGACGTCGACGGAGTACGTGGACACCGGCCTCACGGTCGCCACCCGCTACGTCTACTGGATCCGGGCGGTCGCGGCGGGCGGCGCCACGGCCACGTCCGACGCCGTACGGGTCTACACCGGCCCTGCCACGACGACGACGGTCACCGTGTCCCCGGGCTCGGTGGAGCAGGGGCAGCGGATCCTGCTCATCGCGAGCGTGCGCTACGCGGACGGTCGGATTCCCAGCGGTGAGGTGGCGTTCATGTCCGCGGCCGGCGCGGTCGCGTTCGCCAGCGTCCACGGCACCGACGGCACGGCGATCGCCATGGTCGACGGCAGCGGATGGACCCCGAAGCCGGTCTACGCGCAGTTCCAGGGGTACGACTGGCAACCGGCCGGGGCGAGCGCGTCCGCCGACGCCGTGCCCGTGGTCACCCAGCCGTACGGCTCGGTGGTCTTCGACGGCCCCTCGTGGCTGAAGCTCGGCTCCCGGGAGGAAGCCGTCGCCGCCGGCGACCTGACCGGCGACGGGCTCTCCGACGTGGTGGTCACGACGACCGAGTACTCCGACGACGCCCACGACCACTCCGCGTTCCTGTTCGTGCAGGAAGCGGAGAACCAGCTCATGCTGAGGCAGCAGGTGGCGATGTCGACGCCCACCGGCGGCAGCATGTACCCGGTCATCGGTGACGTGGACGGTGACGGCGCCAACGAACTGGTCGTCGCGACGGGCGACGGGGTCGACGTGTTCCGCCGTACCGGGACCGGGCTTTCCGCCGCCGAGCACCTGTCGTTCGCCGACGACCTGATCGACCTCAAGCTCCGCGACCTGGACGGTGACGGCCGGACGGACATCGTCGCGGTGAGCGACAACGGCGTCCTCGTGCGGTACGGCGACGACACCGGTGGCTTCGCCCCCGCGGCTCTCGTCTCGCCGCACCGCGGCTTCGTGCTGGACGTGGTCGACATGACCGGGGACGGCCGGCCGGACCTGGTGGCGCAGCTCGGACAACTGATCCGGATCAGCACCCAGACGGCGCCTCGATCGTTCGCCGACCCGGTGGGATACCAGGCTCCCGCCGGGTACCTGCGCGTGGTCGGTTCCATGGCCGTCGGCGACGTGACCGGGGACGGCAGGAAGGACGTCGTCGTCACCGTGTCCGGCAACGCGCCGGACGCCCAGGTGCAGGTGCTCACCCACGACGGCGCAGGCGTGCTCGGACAGTGGATCCGCTACCCGGTCTACGAGGTGCCGGACGCGATCGCCATCGCCGACGTGAACAACGACGGTCGTGACGACGTCGCCGTCACCCACGGCGGCTGGAGCTCGGCGGGCGTCCTGCTGCAACGGCCGGACGGCTGGCTGGGCAACGAGTTCCGCGTCTCCCAGCTGCCGCCCGCCAGCTCCTTCACCCCGCGCGGTCTCGCGGTGGCCGACATCAACGACGACGGCCTGAAGGATCTGCTGATGGCCAACTACAACTACGGGCTCGTGGTGGTGCCGCAACGCCCCGCGGCGACGTCGGCGGCGACGTCGACGAAGGTCCAGGTGGGTCGGCCCTGAGCGACGACGGACAACGCCGCTCCCGCCTGGCAGGCGCTGGGGCGTAGGGCCGACGACGCCGCCGGCCCGCCTTGACGGGCCGGCGGCGTCCTCGACGGTTGGTCAGCGGACGAAGGTCACGTCGGGGTGCCTCGGCGACGGGCGGTCGAGCAGCGCCCGGGGTCGCTGGCGGAGGTGCTGGTCGAAGAAGGCGGTGAGGTAGGCGCGTTGGGCGGCGACGATCCGGCCCGGGTCGACGGTGCCGATCAGGCCGGTGACGAGTCCCTCCGGCAGCGGGAACGCCGCGTCGAGCTGCGGCAGCAGCACCTGGTGGTCGGTGAAGGTGAAGTGCTGGCCCTCGGGGACGTACAGGTCGAGCTTCCAGCCGGTCGAGTTCGCCCAGAACGACCGCCAGTCCGGGGCGTCCAGGTGGGTGTACGGCCTGCCGCCGACGAGACCGGCGCCCATCAGCAGGAACGGGCGGTCCAGCCCGTGCTCGGCCACGTCGCCGAGGTCGTCCCTGCCGTACGCCATGCTGCCGTCCAGGTCCGCTCCCGCGTCCAACCGCCGGTCGGCGAGCATCGCCTCGGCGGTGGTGAAGCCACCGGCCGAGTGGCCGAACATGCCCGCGCGGGACAGGTCCAGCGCGGCGCCGAGGCCGCGTGGTAGCGGGCGCTCGCCGGCGTCGGGGTTGCCGCCGCGGGCGAGGACGGCGAGCTGGTCGAGGACGAACCGGGTGTCCTGGATCCGGGTGTGGATCTGTGCGCGCATGAGGTCGGCGGGTTCCAGGTCGGGTAGGCGCTGCGTCTCCACGCGTCCGCCGGGGAACTCGACGACCGGCGCCTCGTACGTGTGGTCGACCGTCACCACGACGTAGCCCCGGCTGGCCAGTTCCTCGACGAGGACCGTGCCCTCCGCGCGGGGCCGCTCGCCGCCGGGCGAGTACACGACCACCGGGAATCCTCCGCGCCTGGCGCGGGCGGGCGCGCCGGCCCGGGCATGGGTGGTGATGCCCGCCCAGTCGACCTGCCCGGCGGGGACGCCGAGCATGCCGCCGAGATTCTCGCCGTACCGCTGCGCGGCCAGCGGCGGCAGGTACGGCGCGAGTGGTTCGCCGCCCGCCGGGCGAGCCGGGTACCAGACGGTGACCATGAGTTCCCGCGGCTTGGCGGCCACCCACGGATCGGGCCGGCCGCGGTCGACCAGATGCAGTTCGGTGGCGGCGACGGGGTGCGGGCCGGTCGGTGCGGGAAGACGCAACCGCAGCGGCGCGCTCGTGGCCGGCGGCGGGGTCGAGCCTGCTCCCGGGTCCGGTGCGGCCAGGGCGGGAGCCGCCGGCGCGGTCGACACCATCGCCGCCGACACCGCGACCGCGGCGCCGCCCAACAGCCATCGTCGAGAAATCGTTCGCATGCGGCAAGGCTCGCCCGGGGCGCTCGCCGACGGCATCTGCCGGAAGTAACCATGTCGGCCCTGAGAAATCTCAGGGGCGGCGGGCCTCGGGCCGGGAGACACCACAGTGGACGGCAGGTCGGGCCGGTCACGGGCCCGGCCCCGCGCTTCTCGACGGCGGGCGCACCCGGGTCCTGACTTTCGTCAGGGCCGACCGATGCCGATCGGCGGCTGTGCCCCGCCCCGCCGATTCCTAGCGTCGACGTCGAGATGGCACCTTCACCGGGAGAACAATGATCACATTACGCGGGTTGACGAAACGCTTCGGCGCGACGACAGCCGTCGACAACCTGACCCTGGACCTCGCCCCGGGCCGGGTCACCGGTTTCCTCGGCCCGAACGGGGCCGGGAAGTCCACCACGATGCGCATGATCGTCGGTCTGGACCGGCCCACCGCCGGCGAGGCGCTCATCGAGGGCCGGCGGTACGCGACCCTGCGGCACCCGCTGCGCGAGGTCGGTGCGCTGCTCGACGCCAAGGCGGTGCACCCGGGGCGGAACGCCCGCAACCACCTGCTGGCGATGGCCCGCAGCAACGGCATCCCCACCCGACGCGTGGACGAGGTGCTCGCCACGGTGGGCCTGACCACCGTCGCCGGCAAGCGGGCCGGCACCTACTCCCTCGGCATGGGCCAGCGCCTCGGCATCGCCGGCGCCCTGCTCGGCGACCCCGGGGTGCTGATGTTCGACGAGCCGGTCAACGGACTCGACCCGGACGGGGTGCGCTGGGTCCGCCAGCTCATGCGGTCCCTGGCCGCCGAGGGACGGACCGTCTTCGTCTCCAGCCACCTGATGAGCGAGATGCAGCTCACCGCCGACCAACTCGTGGTGGTCGGCAAGGGCCGGCTCCTCGCCGACGCCCCGATAGCCGAGGTCATCGGGGGCAGTTCGTCGACGGCGGTGCTGGTCCGCAGCCCACAACCGGCCGGCCTGGCCGAGCTGCGGCGCCGGCTCGTCGCGGCGGGCGTCGCGGTCCAGCAGGAGGCGGACGGCGCGCTCGTCGTCACCGGCGCCGGCGTCGAGCGGGTCGGCGACCTGGCGCACGAGATCGGCGTACGCCTGCACGAGTTGAGCGTGCGCGAGGCGTCACTGGAGGAGGCGTACATGGAACTGACCGCCGACGACGTCGAGTATGGCGCGCTGGCGACCACCCGATCGGGGGCGCGGAGATGACGACGGCCACGACAACCCTGCCCGCCGCCGACCGGTCGACCCGACGCGGCGACCCGACCGGCGGCGGCCTGACCGGTGCTGTCGCCAGCGAGTGGACCAAGCTCTGGTCGGTGCGCTCGGTCTGGTGGAACCTGCTCGCCAGCGCCCTGCTGATGGCGGCGGCGGCCGGGCAGGAGGCCATCTACGTGGTCAACGAGAACACCAACACCGACCCCGCCGACGACCCGGGGGTGGTCGGTGTCGGTACCGTCGCGATCAGCTCCGTGCTCCTGGCGCAGTTCACGGTGGTCGCGCTGGCGATGCTGGTGATCACCGCCGAGTACGCGACGGGCACGATCCGGAGCACGCTGCAGTGGACCCCGTCACGGGGCCGACTGCTGCTGGCCAAGACCGCCGTGGTCGCCGTGGTCACGTTCGTGGTGGGCGCGCTGCTCGGGGCGCTGGGCTCCGCCGTCGCCGACCCGGTGCTCGGTGGGTGGGGCCGGTTCCGGGCGGGGGAAACCGTCGGCGACGTGCTGGCGGTGGCCGCGTACCTCTCCTTGATCAGCGTCTTCACCCTCGGGCTCGGGACGGTGCTGCGTAGCGCGGTCGGCACGCTGACCACCGTGTTCATGATCCTCATGGTGGTGCCGATCTCGCTCGGCGCCCTCGACATCGAGTTCGTCAACCGGCTCGTCGACGGGCTGCCGGGGGTGGCCGGATCCCACTTCATGAGTGGCGACACCGACCCGTACCCGCCGGCGGCCGGCCTCGCCCTGCTCGCCGCGTGGGCCCTCGCGGCGATGCTCGCCGGTTACGCGGTGCTGCGGTCCCGGGACGCCTGATCCGGAGCCGGGTGGCGGCGGTCCGACACGACCGCCGTCACCCGGCGTCGTCCACCAGGCCGGCGTCGTACGCGACGATCGCGGCCTGCACCCGGTTCCGCACGCCGAGCCGGGCGAAGATCGTGCTCAGGTAGCTCTTCACCGTGCCCTCCACCAGGAACAGCCGCCGGGCGATCTCCGCGTTGGACAGCCCCGCCCCGACCAGCGCCAGCACCTCACGTTCCCGGTCGGTGAGCGTCCCGATGCGGGCCCAGGCGGCCGGGCCGCGGGCCATCCGCGCGCCGCCCAGCTCGATCACCCGCCGGGCGATCCGCGGCGACAGGTAGGCGCCGCCGTCGGCCGCCGCGCGCACCCCGGCCAGCAGTTCACGCGGATCTCCGGCCTTGAGCAGAAAACCGCTGGCCCCGTCACCGAGCGCCCGCGCGACGTAGTCGTCCTCACCGAAGGTGGTGAGCATGAGCACCGCGGTGTCGGGCACGAGCCGACGGATCTCCACGGCGGCCGCGAGCCCGTCCAGCTTCGGCATCCGGATGTCCAGCAGCGCCACCCGCGGCCGGTGCGCCCGGGCCAGGTCGACGGCGGCCCGCCCGTCCGCGGCCTCCGCCACCACCTCGATCTCGGGATCCGCCGCCAGGATCACGCGCACCCCGGCCCGGATCATCGCCTCGTCGTCGGCCAGCAGGACCGGGATCACCGCATCTCCTCGGGGTCGGGCGCGGACGGCATTCGGCCCGCGCGGGAACGCATCGCGTGAATGACGAGCCCGGCAGCCGAGCCAGGTCGTCGCCGGCCGCCGACCGCCGTCAGTCGGACATCCGGTCCTTGGTCAGCAGCCGGCCCTCGGCGAAGCAGAGCCGGTAGGCGGCCTGGCCGAGGGGGAAGTTGCCGTCGGTGTAGAACTCACAGGAGGCGCCCGGGGGTAGCGACCACCCCGTCGGGTCCGGCCGTTCGACGACCTGGCGCTCCGGCAGCAGGCCCCGCAGTTCGGTGCGGTGCTGGCCGATCCGCATCCGGTCGAAGTCCGCCGGTTCGAGGACCGCGTCGAAGGTGGCGAACGGGTAGTAGGCCAGTGACAGCACGCCGGCGGCCACCACCGGGGCGGCCACGGCCACCACGAGGCTGCGCCGCACCCGCCGCCGCGCCTCACGCAACCGGGTCGCCGACGCCGGCCGGACCGGGCGTACGCCCTCGTCGGCGTCGACCGACACGGCGCCGGCGGCGTGGGGCAGGCGGGCGGTGACCTCGAAACCGCCGCCTCGTGGCCCGGCGCTCAGCGCGCCGCCGGCCAGCCGTACCCGCTCCCGCAGGCCCAGCAGGCCGGAACCCGTCGAGGCCACACCGGGCGGCAGACCGCCCGGCGGGGGCTCGTTCGCCACGCTCACCACCGTCTGCTCGGCCGAGCGGGTCAGCAGGACGGTCACGGCGGCGCCCGGCGCGTGCCGGGTGGCGTTGGTCAGCGCCTCCTGGACCACCCGGTGCACCGCCCGCTCGACCATCGGCGGTGCCGGCGCCTCGGACCCGTCCCACCTGAGCCGGACCGTCATCCCGGCGTCGCGGGCCCGCCCCACCAGGTCGGCGACGCCCTCGGCGGCCGGCCGGGTCGGAGCCGGCGCACCGTCCTCCCGGAGCACGCCGATGATCTGGGCGAGCTGCTCGGTCGCGGCGGTGACGCTGGCACGCAGCTCCCCCGCCGCCCGCCGGTGCCGCTCGTCGAGGTCGGTGGCCACCTCCAGCCCGCCGGCCTTCAACGCGATCAGGGCCAGGTCGTGGCCCAGGGAGTCGTGCATGTCCTGGGCGATACGGGCCCGCTCCCGCATCCGGGCCCGCTCGGCGGCGGCGCGCTGCTGCCGTTCGAGCAGATCGGCGTGTTCCCAGCCGGCGTGGACGAGCGCCCGCTGCTGGCGGCGGTGGCGGCCGACCAGCCAGGGGAACACCCCGACGAAAAGCAGGGTGGTGGTGAGGAAGAACCAGGTGGTCACGCCCGAGCCGAGGACGCCGACCGTCAGCGCGGTGCCTCCCGCCGCGATCACGGCGAACGTATACGCGGCCGGGCGGGCCCGGGGCATCCGCAGGCCCACCAGGTAGCTCATCACGGGGACGGCGAACACGAAGTTGCCCTCGAACGCGGTCGGCACCACGACGATCAGCAGGGAGACCGTCGGGTGGTGCCGGCTGACCACCACCGCGAGGGCCATCAGCAGGAGGCAGCCCACCAGCCGCCAGCCGGCGTACGGGCCGGTCGGGGCGACGACCAGGTCCCAGGCGATCGGCGCCGACAGGACCGCCCAGAGCGACACGTCGGACAGGACCTTCACCCACGATCCGGCCTGCCCACCGGAAGGCGGCCCTCCGGAGCGGGGAAAAGGCATCCACCGCTGCCGTCCGCCGCGCCACCAACCTGCCACGGGGCCAGGTTACAAAGCCACCACCTGCGTCGTTACTGCCGAAAGTCAGGTCGTCGGCACGACGGCCCGGGCAGCCCCGGCCGTCTCACCCGCCGGTGGGGAGCGTCGGGGTGACCACCGACAGCTCCAGGGTGGCGGGCAGCGGCGCGACGCCCGGCCCCCCGGCGCGCACCCAGTCGGTGATGTCGTCGACCACGGAGTCGTGCAGGACGAGACCGAACCAGACCGGCCGCGCGCCGGCCCGTCGCGCCGACGGCGCGGGGTGGACGACGACCAGGTTGGACTGCGCGCAGAGGTCGAGGCAGGCGCTGACGCGTACCCGGTGCGGCGCCGGCAGCGCGGCCCGCAGTCGCCGCAGCTGCGCGTCGTGGTCGACGGCGGGGTGTTTGCGGGTGCTGCCACAGCAGCAGTCGCGGCACACGGTGACCAGACAGCCCGGTGTGGCGGTCATGTCCGACTCCTTGGTCCCGGTCGAGCCCGGCGGCACGTGCCGGGTCACGACGCGGGCGGGTGGTAGGTGATGGTGGGCCGACCGGTGCCCGGGTGCGTCGCCACGTCGGCCTGGACGCCGTAGACGTCGGCGAGCAGCCCGGGAGTGAGGACCTCGGCGGGCGGGCCGGCGGTGACGACCCGGCCGGCGGCCAGGACGACCACCGTGTCGCAGAACATGGCGGCCAGGTTGAGGTCGTGCAGCGCGGCGAGGGTGGTGACCCCGGCGCGGCGGACCAGGTGCAGCAGTTGCAACTGGTGGCCGATGTCGAGGTGGTTGGTGGGCTCGTCGAGCAGCAGCAGGTGCGGTTGCTGGGCGAGCGCGCGGGCCAGCTGGACCCGCTGCCGTTCGCCGCCGGAGAGGGTGTGCCAGCGGCGGCCGGCGTACCCGTCGAGGTCGACCCGGGCCAGCGCGTCGGCCGCGGCGGCACGGTCGGCGTCGCTGTCCGACCATCGCGAGCGGCGGTGCGGGGTACGGCCGAGCAGCACCACCTCCTCGACGGTGAGGTCCAGGTCGGTGTCGGCGTGCTGGGCGAGCAGCGCGGCGCGGCGGGCCAGCGCCGCGCGGGGCAGGGTGGCGACGTCGTCGCCGCCGATGGTGACCCGCCCGTTGTCGGGCGCGACGAGCCGGGCGACGATCCGCAGCAGGGTGGTCTTGCCGCAGCCGTTGGGGCCGAGCAGCCCGACGAGGCTGCCCGCCGGCACGGCGCAGGTGACGTCGTCGAGGATCCGCCGGGCCGCGACGGCCCAGGACACGTCGGTGACGGCGAGCATCAGTCGCCCGCCTTCCGGCACCCGGCCCACCGTCCCCGGGGTCGCCGCGACTCTGCCGGCCGGGCCCGGTGCAGCAGGACCACGAAGGCGGGCACCCCGAGCAGCGCCGTCAGCACGCCCACCGGCAGTTCGCGGGGCGCGAACAGGGTCCGCGCGGCGGTGTCCACCCAGACCATGAAGATCGCGCCGGCGAGGACGACGACGGGCAGCAGGCGCCGGTGGTCCGCGCCGGTGAGGAACCGGGCGGCGTGCGGCAGGATCAGCCCGACGAAACCCACCGCGCCGCTGACGGCGACCAGCGCCGCGGTGAGCAGCGCGGTGGCGACCAGCAGCAGCCACCGGACCCGGGTGACGGGCACGCCGAGGGTCTCGGCGGCGTCCTCGCCGAAGGCGAAGGCGTTGAGCGTGCGGGCGTGCGCCGCCACGAGGGCGAGCACGGCGGCCAGCACCGGTACCACCCAGGCCAGGGCGGGCCAGTCGACGCGCGCCAGCGAGCCGGAGAGCCAGAAGGTGATGCTCTGCGTGGCGTGCGGGTCGGCGACCCAGACGATGACGAACGACGTCGCCGCCCCGCACAGCTGCGCGACGGCGACCCCGGCCAGCACCACCCGGGTGGGCGCCAGCGCGGCCCGCCGGCCGGCCACCGCCGCCACGACGGCGAACGCGGCCAGCGCGCCGGTGAAGGCGCCCCCGGTGAGCGCCGCGACCCCGCCGCCGACGCCGAGGACGAGCACCGCGACCGCGCCGAGCGACGCCCCGGAGGAGACCCCGAGCAGGTACGGGTCGGCCAGCGGGTTGCGGGTGACGGTCTGTGTCACCGCCCCGACGGCCGCCAGCCCGGCGCCCAGCACTGCGGCGCCGAGCACCCGGGGCAGGCGCAGCCGCCAGACGATGTGCTCGCGCAGCAGCGGCACGTCGGCGTGGGCCAGGCCCAGGCGGTCGGCCACGACGGCCCAGACCGTCGACACGGGGATGTCGGCCGGCCCGACGGTGACGGCCGCCCCGATCGACACGACCAGCACCGCCAGCAACGTGACCAGCAGCGCGACGGTGCCGACGGGACGGACGGGCCGGCCGCGCCGGACCCCGGAGGCAGTGGCGCCGGGATCCGCGCCGGCCCGACCGCGCACGGCGAGACGGCGGGCCACGGCGAGACGGCGGGCCACGGCGGTACGGCGCGCCACGGCGGTCAGCGGCCCGCTCGGGCGGGAAGCTGCGCCATCCCCGCGGCGAGCGCCTCGACGCCGAGCACCGCCCGCACCCCGGCGGTGGTGGACGAGAACGGAATGACGACGAACCGCTGCCCGGCCACCGCGGGCAGGTCCTTGAGGGTGGGGTGCCGGGCCAGGAACGCCTGCTTCGCGGCGGCCGGGTCCCAGGTCGCGTCGACCAGCACGACCGCGTCGGGGTCGCGCGCGACGGCGCTCTCCCAACTGGTGTCGGCCCAGCCGCCGGCGAGGTCGCCGAAGGCGTTGCCGATCCCGACCGCCGACATGATCATGTTGGGGCTGCCGCAGCAGGCGCCCACGCTCGGGGCGTCGGTGCCGGCGTCCCACCAGAGCACGGAGACGTCCCGCGTGCCGTCGAGCCTGGCGGCAGCGGCGGCGATCCGGGCGCGGTGGTCGGCGATGAGCGTCTCGGCCCGCTCCGGCACCCCGAAGACGGCCGCGACGTCCCGGATCTCGGCGAACACGTCCTCGACGGTGAGCTTTCCCGGCCGGTGCGGCTTCGGGCACCCGGCGGGTGAGAGATAGGTGCCGATGCCGAGCCCCGCCAGGGCGGCCCGGTCGCCGACGCCCTCGTCGCCGAAGGCGCTGTGGAACGAGGCGTAGACGAAGTCCGGCGCCGTCTCCAGGAGTTTCTCCTTGGCCGGGTACTTTCCGGACAGCACCGGCACCGATGCGTACGCGGCGGCGTGCTCCGGCAGGATCGCGTCGTCCAGGTACGCCGTGCCGGCCATGCGGTCGGCCAGGCCGAGCGCCAGCATGATCTCGGTGGCGGGCTGGTTCAGGGTCACCGCCCGCTGGGGCGGGGCGGCGACGGTGACCGGCGTGCCGCAGTTGGTCAGGGTGGCCGGCGCGCCGGATGCCGGGGCGGGGTCGTCGTCCGTGGCGCAGGCGCCGAGCAGGACGAGGAGGACGGACAGGGGCGCGGCTACGCGCCGGGACAGGGTGGACCGCACAGCGCGCACGCGCATCGGGACCGCCTTCCAGCACCTCGTGGACGGGTCATCGCAGTGCCGTGGCCGGTCTCCTGGCTGACGGGAGGTGCGTCCGTGGCCGGCCTTCCCAGGCGTGCGACACGCCCAGTGACCTCTGACGACGAGGGCCGCGGACTTCCCGATCACAGTGGCGAGGGCCGCACCGGTCTTCCACCGGCTTCCCGAACACCACGGCAGCGTCACCCTAGCCTGCGCCCGGCCCCGAATGCCACGGTGACGAATGCCATGGAGCGGCCGGCTTCACCACTGTGGACGGTGCGGCGCGCGGCGGTTCACGCTCCCGGCGGGGGCGGAAGGTCGACGACCCGGGTCGCCCAGCGGGCCATCAGGGCCGGGTCGTGGGTGATCAGCAGGACCCCGGCGCCGCGCTGCCGCTGGTAGTCGGTGATGACGGCGGCGAGGTGGGCCTGGGTGGAGGCGTCGAGCATGGCGGTGGCCTCGTCGCAGAGCAGGTAGGCCGGCCGGTGCACGAGCGCCCGGGCGAGGCAGGCCCGTTGCAGCTGCCCGTCGCTGACCGCGTGCGGGCGGCGGGCGAGCAGGTCCGCGGTGAGGCCGACGAGGTCGGCCAGCTCGGCCGCGTGGGCCCTGGCCTGCTCGGCCGGTACGCCGGTGGCGCGGAGCGGTTCGGCGACGATGTCCGCGAGGCTGAGCCGCGGGTCGGTGGCGGCGCGTGGGCTCTGGAACAGGATCGCGACGCGGGTGCGGACGGCCGCCGGCAGCCGGTGGCGGACTCCGGCGACCCGGTGGCCGTCGAGGGTGACGTGCCCGGCGTCGGGGGCGTGCAGCAGGGCGAGTACCCGGGCCAGGGTGGACTTGCCGCTGCCCGAGGGCCCGTGCAGCCCGACCGTCTCGCCGGGGGCGACGTGCAGGTCGACGCGGTCGAGGACGCGCTGCCGACCGTAGGCGACGGTGACCTGGTGGGCGGCGAGCGCGGTGGCGGTCGCCTCCGGGCCGAGGTGTCGACGGGTGGCCGTGGTCGTGGTCATGCCGGCGCTCCGACGGGCAGCGGGTGGTGGCAGGCGACCTGGCCGGAGCCGTCCACGACCGGGGTGGGCGGCGTGCGGCAGGTGTCGGTGGCGCGGTCGCAGCGCGGGGCGAAGGCGCAGCCGGCGGGCAGGTCGGTGAGCATCGGCGGGTGGCCGGGCACGGGGCGGAACGCCCGCTCGGGCAGGGCGTCGAGCAGGCCGGCGGTGTAGGGGTGGGCGGGCGCGGCGAACAGCGCCTCGGTGGGCCGGCGCTCGACGACCCGGCTGGCGTACATGACGGCGACGGTGTCGGCGACACGGCGGGCGGCGGCCAGGTCGTGGGTGATGAGCAGGACGGCGTTGCCGGCGTCGCAGCGGCGGCGCAGCAGGTCGAGGGTGTGGTCGACCAGGGGCCGGTCGAGGCCCGTGGTCGGTTCGTCGGCGAGCAGCAGCGGCGGGTCGGGGGCGAGCGCGAGGGCGGTGGCCAGGCGTTGCGCCATGCCGCCGGAGAGCTCGTGGGGGTAGCGGTCGAGGTCGGCGGGGTCTAGCCCGACGTCGGCGGCGACCCGCTCGGCCGCCGAGGGCGCGTCGCGGCGGGCGTGCCCGTGGGCGCGCAGGGTCTCTGCCAGCAGCCGCCGGCCGGTGCGTACGGGGGTCAGCGCGGTGGCGGGGCTCTGCGGCACCAGCCCGACCGCGCGGCCGCGTACGACGCGGGCGAGGTGGCGCTCGGTGCAGCCGATCAGGTCGACCTGGTCCCCGCCGGGCGGGCGCAGCCGGGCGTGGCCGGAGACGGTGGCGTTGCCGGGGAGCAGGCCGAGCAGGGCGTGGGCGAGCACCGACTTGCCGCAGCCGGACTCCCCCACCACGGCCACCAGTTCGCCGGGGTGGACGGTCAGGCGCAGGTCGGTGACGGCCCGCACCACGGCGTCACGGAGCTGGAAGCGGACGGTCAGCCCGTCGACCTCCAGCAGGGCGGGACGAGGACCGGCCGCGCTGCCGACCGTGGAGGCGGCGCTGCCGACCGTGACGGGCGTGGCGTCGCCGGTGGCGGCGGTGCCGGCCGTGGCGGCGTGGGGCTCGCGGGTGGTGGTCAAAGGTTCAGCTCCGCTCGTACGCGCGGGTCGAGGCGGTCGCGCCACCGGCCGGTGAGGGTGGCCAGGGCCAGCGTGACGACGACGAGGAGCAGGCCGGGGACGAGGCTGGCCCACCAGGCGCCGGTGAGCAGGGAGCGCTGCCCGTCGTTGATCATGTTGCCGATGGAGGCCAGGTGCGGGGGCAGGCCGAGACCGAGGAAGGACAGCGCGGTCTCGTGCCAGACGGCGTGCGGCACCATCAGCGTGGTGGCCAGGGCCAGCCGGGGCAGCACGTGCGGGAGCAGGTGCCGGGTGATTACCCGCGCGCGGCTGGCGCCGCCGGCGATCGCGGCGTCGACGAACGGCCGGGTGCGCAGGCTGAGCAGCTCGGAGCGGACGATGCGGGCGGTGGACAGCCAGTGCGTCAGCCCGATCGACACGATCACCGCGCCGAGGCTGGGGCGCAGCATCGCGACGATGAAGATGCCCAGCAGCAGGTGCGGCAGCGCCGCGATGGTGTCGACCACCCGCATCAGCGCCCGGTCGACCCAGCCGCCGAGGGTGCCGGCGACCGCCCCGACGAAACCACCGATCACGGTCGCCACGAGCGCGGCGACCGCGCCGACGAGCAGGGAGACACGCAGGCCGTAGAGGCCGCGGTGGGCCACGTCGCGGCCCAGGTCGTCGGTGCCGGCCGGGTGCGCGGCCGAGGGCGCGAGCCGGGTACGCGCCAGGTCGACGGCGCTCTCGTCGAGCGGCCACAGGACGGGGGCGAGCAGGCAGGCGGCGACCGCGCCGACGAGCACGGCCCAGGCGACGGCGGTACCGGCGCGGCCGGCCCGCGGCTTCGGCCGCCGGACGCGGGCGGGGCGGGCGAGGTCAGTCATCGAGGCGTACCCGGGGATCGGCGGCGGAGTAGGCGAGGTCGGTGGCCAGGTTCGCGGCCAGCACCACGACGGTGGTGGCGAGGGTGGTCGCGGCCAGCAGCGGGAAGTCGCTGCCCAGCGCGGCCTGCACCGTCACCGCGCCGAGACCGGGCAGGGAGAACACGGTCTCGACCAGGACGGCACCCCCGATCAGCTCCGGCAGGTGGGTGCCGACGAGGGTGAGGAACGGCAGCAGCGCGGTGCGCAGGGCGTGGCCGAACAGGACGGTGCGCCCGGGCAGGCCCCGGGCCCGGGCGGCGAGGACGTGGTCGTCGCGGAGGCTCTCGGCGACGGCGTCGCGGATGAACAGGACGAACCACGGCGCCTGGGCGACTGCCAGCACCGTCACCGGCAGGACCAGGTGCCGGGCCACGTCGGCGGGGTCGGTGGTGGTGGCGGTGACGTCGGTGAGCCCGCCCGCCGGCAGCCAGCCGAGGGTCAGGGCGAACAGGGCGATCGCGGCCAACCCGATCCAGAAGACCGGCATGGACTGCACCGCGTACGCGCCGGCGCGCAGCACCCGGTCGAACCAGCCGCCGCGCTGGTACGCGGCCAGGGTGCCCAGCAGCAGGCTCGCCACGAGGACGAGGGCGAGGGCGGCGCCGACGAGCAGCAGGGTCCAGCCGGCGCGGGCGGCCAGCACGGAGGTGACGGGTTCGTGCCGGCTGGTCGACCAGCCCAGGTCACCCTGGAGCAGGTTGCCCACCCAGCGGAGGTACTGCACCGGCAGCGGGTCGTCGACCCCCCAGTTGGCGCGGATCTGCGCCAGGTTCTCCTCGCTGGTGGTGAACGCCGCCGCGCCCGCGTACTGGTGGGCGGGGTCGATCGGCGAGGCCGCGCCGAGGGCGAACATGCCGACGCTGGTGGCGGCGAGGATCGGCACGGCCACCAGCAGGCGCCGGCGGACCACGGCACCGGCTCCCGCCAGCCGTCGGCGGCGGGCGGGGGTGGCCGGTGCGGTCACTTCCTCGTCCAGGTGTGGATGTTCCACCAGAGGCTGTTGGCCACGTCGTGCTCGTGCGGCTCCACCCGCGGCGTCACCCCGGCGAGGCCGTCCTTCACGACGTAGGTGTGCTGGAGGTAGGTGAGGAACACCCACGGCAGGTCGGTGGCGAGCTGCTTCTGGAAGGTGGCGTACGCGGCCTTGCGGGTGGCCGGGTCGGCGTTGTCGCGGGCGTCCTGCAACGCCTTGTCCACAACGGCGGACCGGTAGGAGCCGGGGTTGAAGAAGCCCTGGCCGGCGAAGTCGGAGCGAAACAGCTTGTAGGAGAGGAAGTCCGGGTCGTACGGGGTGCCGAAGCCCATGACCACCGCGTCACTCTTCATCCGCGGGGTGATCGCGTCCCAGGTCAGGCCCTCCGGGGTGATCTCGATGCCGACCTTCTTCGCGTCGGCGGTCACCGCGAGGGCGAGTTCCTTGCGCAGGCTGTCGGTGGCCGGGTACATCAGCGCGAAGGCCGCGCGCCGGCCGTCCTTCGCGCGGATGCCGTCCGGGCCCGGCTTCCAGCCGGCGGCGTCGAGGGCGGCGGTCGCGGCGGCCGGGTCGGCGGCGGGCTTGCCGACGATCGACGGCTCGGCGAACTCCGACGACGGCGGGACCGGCCCGAACGCCGGCTCACCCGCTCCGCCGAGCAGGCCGGTGACCATCGCCGCACGGTCCACCGCCGCGTTCAGCGCCCGCCGCACCGCCGGGTCGCCGGTGACCGGGTTGCCCATCGGCAGCACCACGCCCCGGTAGTCGGCGGTGGGCACCCGCTCCACCCGGTGGCCGGCCAGCCCGTCGAAACCGGCGGCGAGCTTCGGCGCCAGCTCCGCCGCGTCGAACTCGCCCGCCCGCATCCGCTGCGCGCGGACGTTGTCGTCGGGGACGAACGCGACCACGACGCCGGAGTTGGCGGGCCTGCCGCCCCAGTACTTCTCGTTGGCCGCGAGGACGAGCCGGTCGCCCGGGGTCCACGACGTCACCCGGTACGGGCCGGTGCCCACCGGCCTGCGGTTGAACTCTGCCTTGTTGACGTCCTGCCCGGCCAGCGCCTTGGCCGGCACGATGCCCAACGCCAGCCGCTGCGGGAACGGCGCGTAGGCGTACTTCAGGGAGAACACCACGGTCGACGGGTCCGGCGCGGTGACCGAGGCGAGCATGTCGAGGTCGGAGCGGAGCGTGGAGTCGACCTTCGGGTCCAGCACCGCCTGGTAGGTGAAGACCACGTCCTGGGCGGTCAGGGGGCTGCCGTCGTGGAACAGCACCCCGTCGCGCAGCTTCACGGTGACGGTCCTGCCGTCCGCGGAGACGGCCGGCAGCTCCCGCGCCAACGCCGGCACCAACTGGTTGCGCGCGTCGCGTTCGACCAGCCCGTCGAAGATCAGCGAGCCGCCGTCGACCCCGTAGTTGAGCACGGGGTTCAACGCCTCCGGCTCCCCCGCCGTCGCCACGACGAGGGTGCCGGCCGCGCCCGGGCCCGTCGACGTGCTCGTCGGGGACGAGCAGCCCGCCACGGCCAGGACAGCGCCGACGGCCATCGCCGCCACCCGCACGGACACCGGCGTACCCATCACATGCTCCCGGTCTGTTCGTCGCACGACCCCGGCGTTCGCCGCGCCGGGGCCCTGAGGTGGGCCGGCCGTGACCGCGGCCGATGGCGTGCGGCGTGGCCGGCGACGGGCCGGATCGGTGCCGCGCGACGGGAACGGCCCGTCGCGCGGTCAGATGATCTCCAGCGCCGCTGCCGCCAGCATTCCGCAATTGCCAAAGATGTGCAAGAAGGGGCCCGGGGCCGCCCGCAAGTGATCCTCTGTAGGTGGAGGGCGCTCCCGGTCATCCGCCGGGTCGCCGGGTGGCGCCGCCGGTGGTTCAGCCGGTCGGCGGGGCCGTCACCCAGCGCTGCCGGGCGTGCTCGGCGCGGGCCGGGTCCTGGCCGGCCGCGAGGACGTGGTGGCCGAGGACCGGGGCGTCGCCGCGCTCGGCACCGGGAAGCCGCAGCCAGCCGGCCAGGGTGGGCGGCCGGGCGTCAGGGACCGCTCGGCGGGCAGAGGAGCCGGTCCAGCAGGGGCAGCCGGAGGACGTCCAGACAGAGGTCGACCGCGGCGGGCTCCGACGCCGACGGCGCGGTGGTCGGGGCCGGCGCCGGGGCGACCGGCGCCGTGGCCGTCGGCGCCGGGGCGGGAGGGGGCGGGGCGGCCGGCGGGGCCGGGACGGGGACCGGCGGCGGGGCGGGCGCCGGCCCCCGTGCCGGGGCGGCCGGCGGAACGGAGCCGCCCGTGCTCACCACGTCCTGCCGCACGACCGGCACCCGCGCTCCCACGGCGACGCGGGCCCGGGGAACCGCCGTCCCGCCGGTGCCCGGCCCGACCTCCTCCGGCACCACCGGCTCCTCGGCAGCGGTCGTGGTGACGGTCGGCACCACCGGCACGGCGGGAACGCTCCCGGCGCCGCCGTCCGCCCGGTACGGCGGGCCGGGCCGCTCCGGCCCGAACGCGCCGGCGGTCAGCATCGCGTACGCCAGCGTGGCGACGGCGGCGGCGAGCGCCGTCCGGCGATCGGGGCGCAGCGCGGTCAGCGGGGCCCGGCCCGGCGCGGCCGGCGCCGGCGGGACCGGCCGCGCGTGCTGGTGGGCGGCCACCAGGGCGTCGAGCTGCGCGGCGACGGCGGCGCGTTTCCCGGTGGCGGCAGCGAGGGCGAGCGTGAGGTAGAAGCGGAAGTTCACCGTGGCGGTGGCCGGCACCCGCAGCCCGGCGAGCCGACTGCCGTCGGTGGTGTGCAGCAGGGTGAGCGGGACGTCTGGGTGGTGCGCGGCCCCGAGCATGTCCGCGTACGCCCACTCGCGCCGCCCGGCGCGGCCGGCGAAGGCCACCCGGCGGTTGGTCACGACGGCCGGGCCCGCGTCGACGACCCGGAGCCCCTTCGGCAGCGCGCGGCCCGTCGCCGCGACCTCGGCCGTGGCGACCGTCAGCCCCGGCGCGGGCAGCCCCGGCACGTGCCGGGCCTCCGCCTCGACCAGCTCCGCGGCCGGCAGCACCCGGAACACGACCTCGTCGTCGCCGAGGTCCACCGGCAGGCCGGTACGCGGCTGCGCGTACCCGAGGAAACCGGCGGCCTCGATCCGCAACCGGATCAGGTGGTCGTTGCGCCGGCGCCAGCCCTCGACCTCGGCGTCGTACGCGCGCGACCGCCGCCCGCTCTCACGCTCCGCCCACCTGACCCGCCAGGCCGGCCAGGCTGCCGTCGCCGGGATCACGATGTTGGTGCGTGGTTCCACCGTCACGCCCGGTACAACCGCCCGCCTTCCGTCCAGGACACGCGCGGCGATCGATACTTCCCATTGTTCCGTTAGGTGGCGGTGTGCGAACCGCAGGGATCTGCCGCCTGCCGAGGTCGGCCCACCTACCATTGGCCGATCTTCCGCATTGCAGCGGATGCAACCCCTCCGCTCTGCCGCTGGTCCGTTCAGTAGAGGCGGCAGAAGGAGAGCGGATGGACGGCGTGACGGCGGTGCACGAGGCATACCGGGCGCACTACCGCCGGCTGGTGGGTCAGGTGTACGCGTTGACGGGCAGCCTGCCCGAGGCGCAGGACGTGGTGCACGAGGCGTTCGCGCGGGCGTTGGCTCGGCCCGCGCGCTTCCTCGCCGTGAACGACCCGGAGACCTGGCTGCGGACGGTCGCGATGAACCTGGCGCGGACCCGGCACTGGCGGCAGCGGTTCCTCGACCGGCTGATCCGCAGTGGCCGGGCCGGGCCGCCCGACGACCATCCCGGGCTTTCGCCCGACCGGGTCGCGCTGATGGCCGCGCTGCGCAAGCTCCCTCGCCCGACCCGCGAGGCGGTGGTTTTGCACCACCTGGCCGACCTGCCGGTGGCGGAGGTGGCGGCGGCGCTGGACGTGCCCGTGGGCACTGTCAAGGCCCGCCTCTCCCGGGGCCGGACCGCACTCGCCCGGCACCTGACCGACGAACCCATCAGCGACGAGAGGACGGTGCGGTATGCCTGAGCCGGACTTCCACGGACTCCGCGACGAGGTCGACCGGTTCGTGCGGCAGCCCGACTTCGACACCGTGCGGCAGCGGGCTGGCCGGCTGCGGACGCGGGCCCGGGTCGCGGCGGCCACCGGCGTGCTCGGGGCGCTGGTCGCCCTCGCACTCGGTGCGGCCTCCGTGCTGCCGTTCCTACGGACGCCTGTCGCCCCAGCGGCGGGCGAGTCCCGCGTGCTGTGGGCCGGTGGCGGCGACCGAACCCACCTGTACGCGGTGCTGGCCGACTGTGCGACCTGCCCGCAGCGACTGGTCGCCTCGACGGACGGGGGACGCAGTTGGGACCGCCGCGCGGATTTCCCGTCCGGCGGTGACGATCCGGTCACCGTGACCGTGCTCGGCCCGGAGTTCCTGGTGGCGCAGGTCCCGGTGGGATCGGCCGGAAAGGGCGCGGGCGGGAGCGTCCGGCGGATCAGCACCGACGGCGGCGCGACCTGGCGGGACGCCGGCCAGGGCGGCACGCCGCGCGCCGCGGCCGTGCCGGGCACCCGGCTCTGGGGCTGCCTGATCCACGTTCCGCAGGGCTGCGACGTTCTGGTGCCCGATCCGGGGAGCGCCGCCGTGGTGCCGCTGGCGACGCAGCCACCGCTGGACGCGGCCGTGCCCGTCGACGCGCCACCGGCGGCCGGACACTGGGTACGCGGCTGTGATCCGGCGACCGGGCGGAGCGCCGTCGCGGTGAGCCGCACTGGCGGCCGGAGCTGGCAGAAGACCGTCTTCGACCGGGAACCGGAAGCCGACCCTCCGGTCGGCTGCGCGTTCGACCTCGCCACCACCGACGGCAGGACGGTGTTCGCGACGCTCTCCGGCGAGCAGGGCGTCCCGCGGCGGGTCTACCGCAGCGTCGACGGCGGTGCCACCTGGCAGGCGGAGGACCCGCGGCTGCCGGATGGCTGGGTCGTGCAGGCCGGTTCGACGGTCACCGTGGACGGAACCCACGTCCTGCTCGCTGAACTCGATTCCCGGTTCGGGCTACTGACCAGCCGGGACGGACGGACCTACGCGCCACTGGCGGTCGACGGGCCGGTGCACCACGACGCGCCGCGGGCCGTGGCCCCGGACCGCTGGATCCGCCACGACGAGCGGACGGTGTACCTGTCCGACGACGGCCTTCACTGGCGACCGCTGGACGTCGGCTGACACCCGGGCCGGGCAGCAGGCGGCCCGTCGCGGCCTGGGCCTGGCTAGTCGGCGACGACCAGCGCCTGCGGGGCGGCGGCCTTCATGCGGGTACGCAGCCACTTGAGCTGGATGGCGGTCTCCGCCTCGCAGCGCTCGACGACGGCCAGCAGTTCCTCGTCCCGGGCGCCGTAGGCGGCCTGACCGACGACGGTCCAGGCGATGTCGCACTCGGCCGCCATCAGGTAGAGGTCCTGCAGGTCGCGGAGCAGGCCGATGTCCCAGTCGGTCTCCACCAGGCGGTCGCCGTCGCGGACCAGCGGGCGGGTCAGGCGATCCGGGCTGTTGTTGGCCTGCCAGCCGTACAGGTCCTTCGGGCCGAGGCGGCCCCGGTTGATCCGGTCCACCGCGCGGCCACGCACCCCGACGATCCGACCGTCGGCGACGGCGATGTCCATGGCGTCGCCGTTGGAGTGCAGCACCGAGGCCGACTGCACCCACCGGTCCACGTCCGCCTCGGTCAGGTCGCCGGCGAGGTGGCGATCCACCCGCACCGGCCACGGCTCCCCCGGCCCGTACGGCGTGCGCGACCCCCACGGGTCGGCGATCCGGTCGACCACACTGCCCTCCCCTCCGGCGCGCTCACCGACCTACTTCTCCCAGAACACGATCGTCACACCTTCTCGTCTCCGGAGGACCGGAAATCCGATCCGCCGGTGTGCCGCCCGGCACACCCGAACCGGTGCGCTGACCGACCCGTCCCCGGCTTGAGCCGGGCGGGGACGGGGTACCACTCCGCCATGGGTCAGCTCAGCAGTTCGCCACCCCCGCCGCAGGCCGTCGAGCTGCGGCGGTGGACGTTGTCCGAGGGGGCGGACCTGCGCGGCCTGCGGGCGTCCCTGCACGAGGAGTTGACGGGCGACGTGCTCGGCGAGGGCGAGGCCCTGGAGGAGGTCCCCGAGCTGGTCGTGCTGATCGCCACGGAACTCGCCACGAACGCCCTGCGCCACGGGAGGCCGCCGACCATCGTCCGGCTGCTCGCCACCGACGACCACCTCGTCCTCGACGTCGCCGACCACGACCTCGGTTCCCTGCCGGAGCTCGCCGACACGCAGCCCGAGGGTGCCGGCGGGCGCGGTCTGCAACTCGCCCGCGCCCTCTCCCTCGACGTCGGCTGGTACGCCACCGGCACCACCAAGAACATCTGGGCGTCCTTCCCCCGCACCGCCCGGTTGGGCGGCGCGCGGCACGCCTGACCGGCGGGCCGCCCGCACCGGCCGGGCAGTTCGGGCCCCCGGGGCCCCGTCTCCCGACGACCTACACTGGTTGCCGTGGGGCAATCAGCGTGATCGGCGAAGAGCGGCGGGCCGCGCCGCGGGGGCACCTCTGCTGGGCGTACGAGGACCTGGGGTCGCTCGCCGCCCGGGCGGAGCGCTACCTGCTCGCGGGCCTCGCCGCCGGCGAACGCGTCTGGTACGTCACGCCGCACCCCGCGGACGCGGTGGCCGACCGGCTGCACCGCCTGCCCGGCTTCGCCGCCGCCGTGCGCCGGGGCGCCGCCGCCGTGGTCCCCCTGTTCCCGACCTACTCGCACGGCCACGTCGTCGACCCACCGACGCAGGTCGCCGCCTACGCGGCCGCCACCGACGAGGCGCTCGCCGCCGGGCACACCGGGCTGCGCGTGGCCGCGGAGGCCACCGAGCTGGTCCGCACCCCGGCCCAGCTGGAGAGCTTCACCCGCTACGAGCACCTCGTCGACCGCTACATGCGCACCCGGCCGTTCTCGGCCATGTGCGCCTACCACCGACCCGGGCTGGGCGACCGGGCGGTCGCCGAGCTGGCCTGCATGCACCCGGCCAGCAACGTCGACGACGTGCTGTTCCGGTTGTACGCCGTCCCGCCCGCCGACGGGCACGCCGCGCTGGCCGGCGAGCTGGACCTGTCCAACCACGAGCTGTTCCGCACCGCCCTGGACCGCGCCGACCTGCGCCCCACCGACGGTGAGCTGGTGCTGTCTGCGGCCGGGCTGCGCTTCCTCGACCACCGTGCCCTGACCCACCTCGCCGAGTACGCGCGCTGCCGCGGCGCGACCGCCGTGCTGCGCACCTCCCGCTCGGCGGCGGCCCGGTTGGTCGACCTGCTGGACCTGCCCGGCATCCGGGTGGCGGTCGCGCGATGAGGACCGGCGCCGCCGCCCAGCACCACGGCTACTACCACGAGGCCGTCCGGTACGACTCCGACGACGAGCTGCTCGCCGTGGTGGTCCCGTTCCTGCTCGGCGGCGTCGAGGCGGGCGAGCCCACCTACGTGGCCCTGGGCGAGCGCACCGGCGCGCTGGTCCGCTCGGCGCTGCCCGCCGGCTGCGGGGTCGAGTTCCTGCCCGGCGGCGACGTCTACGCCCGGCCCGCCTCCGCCATCCGGTTATACCGTGAACTCCTCGCGGCACAGGTGGCCGCCGGCGCCCGGCAGATCCGGATCCTCGGCGAGGTGCCCCCGGCCGCGTTCGACGCGACGTGGGACTGGTGGGCCCGGTACGAGTCGGCGATCAACCACGCCTACGACGACTTCCCGCTGTGGAGCATGTGCGCGTACGACACCCGGTGCACGCCGCCGGAGGTGCTGGCGGACGTGGCCCGCACGCATCCCCGGTTCGCGACCGCCGACGGCCGGCACGTGCCGAGCACGACCTGGACGTCGCCGACGGATTACCTGCGGGAGACCCGGCCGGTCGTGCCCGACCCCCTCCAGGTGGAGCCACCGGTCGTCGAGCTGACCGACCCGACGGCGGCCGAGGCGCGCGCCGCCGTGCACAAGGCCGACCGGGGCCAAATGTCGGCCGACGACGTGGACGATCTCGTCGTCGCGGTCAGCGAGATCGTCACCAACGCGCTGCGCCACGGCCGGCCGCCGGTCCTGCTGCGCGTCTGGTCCGGCGACGACCGCATCGTGGCGACGGTCCGCGACGGCGGCGACGGGCCGGGGGACCCGTACTGCGGGCTGCTCCCCGCGTCCGGCGGCGCCCCGGGCGGGCTGGGCCTGTGGATCACCTACCAGTCGTGCAGCCACGTGACCTGGCACCGCGACGGCGACGGCGACGGCTTCACGCTCCGGCTGACGGCCGGGAACCCGCACGCCGCCCACTGACCCACCGGCGCCCTGCCGGCCGCGGCGTCACCGCCCCCAGGGCTCGGCCGGTCGGCAGTCACCGCCGGGCCGGCCGTACACCACCGTGCCGGCGGGGTCGACGTAGCAGTGGTCGAACTCGTCCGAGGGCTGGAACAACCGTCGGCGGTCGATCTCGGTGCCGGCGGCGTCGTAGCTGACCAGTTGCGCCCCGTCCTCGTCGAGGTCGGCGCCGACCGTCATGACCGCGAAGACACCATCGGAGATCCGGGCGGCGGTGGTCTTCCCGTCGCCGTGTTCCAGCACCAGGCGGGCGACCCGGGAGCTGACCCGGCCGCTGACCGTCACGTCGCCACCGGACCGCTTCGTGGAGGTGAGCAGGAGTCGTTGCACCGGTCCGGGGAGCAGGTCGTGCGCGGGCCAGCGGTCGATCGAGAGCCCGCCCGACACCTCCGCGCCCGCCGACCGGTGCACGTCGCAGGTCACGTAGCCCGTCTCGGCCAGAAAGAACACCACAGCGCGGTCGCCCCGCTCGGCCGCCACGGCCAGATCGGTCATTGTCGGTGCCACGTCCGGGTCCCGCGGGCTCCACGCCAGGCACTGCCGGGCAGCCGCCCGGAGGGAGGGGGACAACTCGCCGTACCCCATCGCCAGCACCTCCACCGTCTCGGCGTCGGAGGGCGCCCGTACGGCGAACCCGGCCGCGACCACCGCCAGCGCGGTCGCACCCACCGCGAGCCGCAGGCGGACCCGTCCGGTCGCCGGGCGGCGGACCGCACGGAGGACGTCGGCCCGCATCCGGTCCGCCACCCGGGGCGGCAGGTCCCGCTCGCCGGGCGGCTCGAGGGTCTTCGTCATCGCTGTTCCTCCTCGTTCTCGTCGGTGACCAGCCGCGCCAGCCGTTTCCGGGCGCGGCTGACCCGGGACCGGACGGCGACCTCGCTGACGCCGAGGGCCGCCGCCGCGTTCGCGTACGGCACCCCCGACCAGAGGCAGAGCGCGACGGCCTCCCGCTCCGCCCGGGGCAGCCGCCGGGCGGCGGCCAGGATCGCCCTCATCCGTCGCTCGTCGTCCAGCCGCTGCGCGACCTCCTCCGCCGGGTCGTCCGCCGCCTGCCGGTCGACCGGCAGGCGGCGCAGCAGCGCCGCCCACCGTCGCGCCGACCGCCACTCGGTGCGTACGGCGTTGCTCGCCACCACCAGCAGCCAGGGCAGCACCGACCCGTCCACCAGGCGTGCCGCGTCCCTCCTCCGCCAGGCGACCAGGAAGGTGGCCTGGGTGATGTCCTCCGCCGTGCACCAGGAGCCGGTCAGCCGGAAGGCGTGGTTGTAGACCGCACGCGAGTGGCGGTCGAAGAGCTGCCCGAACGCGCCCTCGTCGCCTGCGGCGACGGCCGGCCAGAGTTCCTCGTCGCAGGGCCGTGTCTCGGTCTTCACACCCCACTATGGCCGGGTCGCCCGGTGTTGTTGCGGCAGCCGCCACCCGAGCCGCCCGCCGGCACCCGAACCGGCGGCCGGCGCCGGCCGGGCGGGACCGCCGCGTCCACGCGCCGCAGCCGGCTCCGGTGGCACCCGTCACGACCGGCGGACGGCGGGCAGGCCCGGGGGTACGTTCGGCGGGCAGGCGACGATCGTTCCCGGACGCGCCGGAGCAGACCCCAGGAGGACGCGGCCGTGCCGGACGCCGAGGAACTGATCAGCGACGCCCTCGCGGCGGTACGCGGCACCGACGTACGCCTCGCGGAGCGGCAGTTGGACCGGCTGATGATCGGCACGGGCGCGACGGACGGCGCGACGGCCGTCGACGCCGCGCTCCTGCGCCGCCTGGTCCGCGGGGTCGGCCGGCTGGTGCCGCGCGGCTGGCAGCCGGTGGACCTGGCCCGGCTCGCCATCCGCCGGCTCGGTGCCCGGTCGGCCGGGCTGGTGACCGACGCGCTCGCGGCGCACCGCCGCGAGCTGACCGGGCCGGTGCCTCCCTGGTGGGACGACCAGCTCCGCGACCTGGGCGCGCGGGTGTGGTGGGACGCCGACGAGGGCCACCTGGCCGCGTGGTCGGCCCGCGCCGGGTGGGACCGGTTCACCGCGCTGCGCGCGGCGGTCGACGCGTTGGCCCTGGTCGACGGGCTCCCGCCGGTCGCCGTGCTGCGCCCGCCGCCCGGCGCCACCGGGGCGGTCGCCGCGCGCGGCGGGTCCGGCGGCGGGTCGCGGATGCTCGACCGGGTGCGGGCGCTGCTGGCCAAGGCGGAGTCGACGACCTACCCGGCCGAGGCGGAGGCGCTGACCGGCAAGGCCCAGGAGCTGATCGCCCGGCACAGCATCGACCAGGCGCTGCTGGCCGGCGTCGCCGAGCGCGCCGACCAGCCCGGCGGGGTGCGTCTCGGCACCGACCCCCCGTACGCGGGCGCCAAGGCGCTGCTGGTGCAGGAGGTGGCGGCGGCGAACCGCTGCGAGGCGGTGTGGTCCGACGACCTGGGCTTCACCACCGTGCTGGGCTGGCCGGCCGACCTGGAGGCGGTCGAGCTGCTCTACACCTCGCTGCTGGTGCAGGCCACCGCCGCGATGCTGCGCGGCCGGGGCGAGCGACGGGCCAGGGGCGCCGGCCGCCGCACCCGGGACTACGACGAGTCCTTCCTCAACGCGTTCGCGCTGCGGATCGGCGAGCGGCTGCGGGCGGCCACCGAGGACGCGGACCGGCAGGCGGCCACCGAGGCCGGGCCGGAGCGGCTGCTGCCGGTGCTCGCCACCCGCGCCGAGGCGGTGCGCGAACGCCTCGACACGCTCTTCCCCGGCATCACCCGGGCCCGGCTCACCGTCCGCGACGCCGACGGCTGGTCGTCCGGCACCTCCGCCGCCGACCGCGCCTCGCTCGGCGGCGGCCCCAGCCCGAAGCGCCAGGTGCGCGGCCGGCGCTGAGAATCTTCCCGCGCCGCTGTCGGATCCGGCGGGTCGGCTCCGACCCTTCACCGAAGACGCGTCACCATGGGCGCGGCCGAGCCGACGAGGAGCACCCGATGAAGTACATGCTGCTGATCTGGAACCGTCCCGGGTTCGCCGAGGAGCTGTCGGAGCAGGAACGCACCGCGCTCTTCGGCGAGGTCGACGAGATCATGCGCGAGCTGACGGAGTCCGGCGAGCTGGTCGGCGGCCAGGCGCTGGCCGACCCGTCGCAGGCGCGTACGGTCCGGCTGGCCGGTGACCGGCCGGAGGTGACCGACGGGCCGTTCATGGAGAGCAAGGAGCAGTTCGCCGGCTACCTGATGGTCGACTGCGACGGCCCCGAGCGGGCCGCCGAGATCGCCAGCCGCTGGCCGGACGTACGGCTGGGCTTCGGCGCGCTGGAGGTGCGGGCGGTCATGAACGAGGCCGGGACGGACATGTGAGCGGACGGCGCGTCGAGGACCTGCTGCGCGACCTGGCGCCGCAGGTTCTCGGCCTGCTCGTCCGCCGACACGGCCAGTTCGACGCGGCCGAGGACGCCGTGCAGGAGGCGCTGCTCGCCGCCGCCATGCAGTGGCCGGAACAGGGCTTGCCGGACAACCCCCGGGCCTGGCTGCTCACCGTCGCCGGCCGCCGGTTGACCGACGAGTGGCGCAGCGAGCGGGCCCGCCGGGACCGGGAGGTCGCGGTGGCCGTCCGCGAGCCGGCGTACGCGACGGTCGCGTCCCCGGCCGACGAGGAGCCGCCGGCCGGGGACGACACCCTGACCCTGCTGTTCCTCTGCTGCCACCCGGCGCTGGCCCGGTCCGCGCAGGTCGCGCTGACGCTGCGCGCGGTCGGCGGCCTGACCACCGCGCAGATCGCCAGGGCACACCTGGTGCCCGAGGCGACCATGAGCCAGCGCATCCGCCGGGCCAAGCAGCGGATCGAGGCCGCCGGGGCCCGGTTCCGCATGCCCTCGCCCGGGGAGCGGGAGGAGCGGCTGCGGACCGTGCTCCAGGTGCTCTATCTGATCTTCAACGAGGGCTACACCGCCTCCAGCGGGCCGGACCTGCACCGGGCCAACCTGACCGCCGAGGCGATCCGGTTGGCCCGCACGCTGCACCGGCTGCTCCCCGACGACGGCGAGGTGAGCGGGCTGCTGGCGCTGATGCTGCTCACCGACTCGCACCGGGCGGCCCGGACCGGGCCGGCCGGCGAGCTGGTCCCGCTCGCCGAGCAGGACCGCGACTGCTGGGACGCCGCCGCCATCGCGGAGGGGATCGCCCTGGTCACCGAGGCGCTGACGTGGTCGCCGCCCGGCCCGTACCAGCTCCAGGCGGCGATCGCCGCGGTGCACGCCGAGGCGTCGTCGGCGGAGCTGACGGACTGGCCGCAGATCCTGGCGCTCTACCGGCTGCTCGCCCGGATCGCCCCGAACCCGATGATCACCCTCAACCAGGCGGTCGCGGTGGCCATGGTGGACGGCCCCCGCGCCGGTCTGGCCCTGCTCGCCCCGCTCGACGCCGACGACCGCACCGCCGGACACCACCGACTGGCCGCCGTCCGCGCCCACCTGCTCGAGCTGGCCGGCGAGCCGCGGGCGGCGCGGGCGGCGTACCTGGCGGCGGCCCGGGGCACGACGAGCCTGCCGGAGCAGCGCTACCTGGAGCTGCGCGCCACCCGGCTGGCGACACCGACGAGTCCCGGCGTGCCCCGCCGAGAGCCGCGCTGACCGGGCACGCCGGCAGACGTGCGGCACGGGGCGCACGCCGGCCGGCGCTCCGTCAGGCGACCGGGACGGCCGGGCAGCGGGTGTCGCGGGCGGGCACGTCGACCGAGATCAGATAGCGGTCGACCGTGTCCTGCACGCAGGCGCTGCGGGTGTAGTTGCCGTGCCCCCAACCCTCGTAGGTCAGCAGCACCCCCGAGCGGCCGAGCTGCCGCGCCACGTTCGTCGCCCAGTTGTGGCCGCTCGCCGGGTCGTGCCGGGTGTTCGCGAGCAGCAGCGGCACGTCGGTGCGGACCCGCAGCCGGTGCTGCGGGTTGGCGACCGGGGCCGGCGTGCCGAGGCACGTCGCGATCGCCAGCAGCGCCTGCGGGTAGCGCACGTCGGGCGCGATCCGGGCCATCCGGCGCAGGTGGGCGGCGTACTCCCGGTGGTCGCGGACCGGCAGGTGCCAGTCGGCGCAGAAGACCGCGAAGGCGTGCGGTCGCACCGCGTCCTCGCTTGCGGCAACGGCGGTGGCCGGGAGCCCGGTGGGAGCGGGCGGGGTCGCCCGCAGGGCCACGATGTCCCGGGCCAGTCCGGCCCAGTCCGGGCCGTACAGCGCGCGCTGGGCGAGCCGGCTGAGGTCGTACGGGGTCAGCGTCGCCCCGGGCCGGTCCGGGTCCGCCAGTTCGCCCCGCTCCGCGCGGGGGAACAGGCCCGCCCAGGCGGCCCGGACGTCCTCGCCGTGCAACGGGCAGCTCGGCGTACGGGCGCACCAGGCGACGAACTCGTCGAAGGAGTCCTGGGCGGCGGCGCCCTGGGTGTCGAGGAACGCCCGGGTACCGAGGCTGTGGTCGACCACGCTCTCCAGCACCATGGCCCGGACCCGGTGCGGGAACTCCTCGGCGTACTGCTCGCCGAGCAGGGTGCCGTACGAGCTGCCGTGGAAGGTGAGCCGGGGCTCGCCGAGGGCCGCCCGGACGGCGTCCAGGTCCCGGGCGGCGCTGCGGGTGTCGACGTGGTCGAACAGCGGCCCGGTCCGCTGCCGGCAGTCCGCCCGGAGCAGCGCGTTGTCGGCCAGGGTGGCGTCGAACCGGGCCTGGTCGGTGATGACCTGGGGCTGCCGGTCGAGCAGCGCCGCCGAGCAGAGCACGGGGTTGCTCCGGCCGATGCCGCGCGGGTCGAAGCTGACGATGTCGAACCGGCGGCGCAGGTCGTCGCTGAACCGGTCGTTGCGCAGGATCCGCCGGACGCCGGAGTCCCCCGGCCCACCCGGGCCGAACACCAGCGAACCGATCCTGGCGGCCGGGTCGGTGGCGGCGCGGCGGGCCAGGTGGAGCGTGAACCGGTCGCCGTCCGGCCGGTCCCAGTCGACGGGGAGCGACAGGGTGCCGCACTCGGCGGTGCGGTCCTCCGCGCAGGGCTGCCAGGCGATGCCCGGCGCGGCGGCCGGCGCCGGTGGGGCTGCCAGGGCGGGCGCGGGCGCCGACAGGCCCGCCGCCAGCAGCGCGGTGGTCGCGCCGAGCGCCAGCGCCCGGAGCCGGAGCGGACGCCGGGGTCCGCCCTCCGCGTCCTGTCGGCCCGGGTCGCCCACGATGTCGGGCACCCGGGGTCGGTCGCCGCCACGAGGGGCGGATTTGCGTACGCGCAGCACGAGATGTTGTCCTCTCCGTCGAAGGAGCGTTGCGATGAGAACTCGCCCACGGGCGAGGTGGTGCTGCTTCCACCCGGGCTGTCGAGTTGGCGCTCGACGGCCCGGGGCCTTTCCGCTGCGCTAGTCGACGTCCTTCAGGACGCGTTCCAGCGACACCAGCCGGGACTCCATCCCGCCGAGCCGGCCGTCGAGGGCCGCCAGCACCCGGGCGGAGGCCGCCTGGGCCTCGACGGCGGTCTGGGCGAGCCGCCGGTACTCCTCCTCGCGGGCCCCCGCCGCCCGGGCCCGCCGGGTCTTGGCGACCTGCACGATCGTCACCGTGATCACGCTGACGAGCAGGGCGAAGATCCCGATCGCCCCGACCACCTCGGTCCAGTCGTGCTCGCTCATGCCCGCCGTCCCTCGTCCTCGTCCGGCCCCGCGCCGGATCCGGCGGTGAGCGTGTCGGCCGCCACCGCGATGGCGGCAGGCGTGAGCGTGTACGCGAACGGACTCACCTCGTAGTACTTCATGGCCTTCCCGTCCTCCGACAACTCCAGGTGCGCGGACACGAGGCCGGCCGCCGTGAGCCGGCGCAGGTGCACCTGCACCAGCGCCCGGCTGATGCCGAGCTCGCGGGCGAGTTCGCTGACGTACGCGCGGCGTCGCGCCAGCACGGCGACCACCCGCATCCGGTGCGGGTTGGCCAACGTGGCCAGTACGCGCACCAGTTCGTCGCCGGTGGCCGTCGGACCAGCGCTCATGACCAGCCCTTGCACATGCAAACGGACGCTAGCGGGTCAATCGCCGGCACGTCACCAGTGGACGGTCGATCTCAGGGACGGGTGGGGGATGCCCCCTGGTCCTCCCCCGGAGCCACCGGAGATCGGCGCAGGGGTCGGCTCAGGCGTGGCACTCGCGGGTCAACCGCGTCGGGATGCCGGTGAAGGTGGAGTTCATCCAGGCGGCCGGGCGGGACGCCCGGGAGCCGGCGTCGATCCGGTCGGCGGTGTCCTCGACCAGGGCGCGGATCCGCGGGTCGGCGGCCCGGCGGGCCTGGGCGCGTACGTCGTCGGCCAGGTCGGCCAGGTTGCGCCGGAGCTGGTCGGTGACCTGCTCGCCGGTGAGGTCACGGCGGACCGAGGCCGTCGAGTCGGTGGCGATCTTCTGGCTGCCGGTGAGGATGACCCGGTCCACCTGCCGGCAGACGTCGGCGGTGTTGGCGGCGGTCGTGGCCACCGGGGACGGGCTCACGGTGGCACTCGCCGGAGCGGTCGGGCCCGCCGACGACGCGCCGGTCGGTGCGTCGGCCTCCCGGGGCGCGTCCTGGCAGCCCACGGCCAGCACCCCGAGCGCCACGGTGGCGGCGGCGCGCCGCGCGTACACGACGGATCGGGACATCGGACCTCCCGTTCACGGGTCTCGGCCGTCCGGCGGACGGCACGGGGTCGACCGACGCCGGGCGGCGAGACGTCGTCCTGCCAACGAGCGGGGTCACCCCCGGGACACGTCGGCCGTCGCGGCCCGACACGCGGTCCGCCGGGCCGGCGAGGGCCGGCCCGGCGGTTTCCGCGTACGCGGGTCAGCTCTTGAAGGCGTCCTTGACCTTCTCGCCGGCCTGCTTCAGCTTGGCGCTGGTCTGGTCGTTGCGCCCCTCGGCCTCGAGCCGCTCGTTGTCGGTGGCCCGGCCGGCGCCCTCCTTCAGCTTGCCGGCGGCGTCCTCGGTCGCGTTGTTGATCTTGTCGTCGAAGCCCATGTCAACCTCCGATCGGCAGTGCCGGTACGTGGTCGGGGTACCCCGCCCGGCCACCGCCCAACCGCCCCGGCCACCCACCGTCGACGTGGCGACCCGCCTCGGGCCCGTGTCGGCCATGGCGGTCAGGAAACAGGGTCCGGCGAGAACCGCCCCGACGACCGCGCCGCCGGCCCCCTTCCGGGAGGACCGGCGGCGCGGTGGGCAGGGTCAGGCGACCGGGCGGAAGCCGCGCAGCCGCAGGCTGTTGGCGACGACGAAGACCGAGGAGAAGGCCATCGCGGCGCCGGCGATCATCGGGTTGAGCAGGCCCGTGGCCGCCAGCGGCAGGGCCGCCACGTTGTAGGCGAAGGCCCAGAACAGGTTGCCCTTGATGATGCCGAGGGTGCGCCGGGAGAGCCGGATCGCGTCCACGGCGGCCATCAGGTCGCCCCGCACCAGGGTCAGGTCGGACGCCTCGATCGCCACGTCGGTGCCGGTGCCCATGGCGAGGCCCAGGTCGGCCTGGGCCAGCGCGGCGGCGTCGTTGACGCCGTCGCCGACCATCGCCACGGTCCGCCCCTCGCCCTGGAGCCGCCGCACCACGTCGACCTTGTCGGCGGGCAGCACCTCGGCGATCACCTCGTCGATGCCCACCTCGGCGGCCACCGCGCGGGCGACCGTGGTGTTGTCGCCGGTCAGCAGCACCGGGGTCAGACCCAGTTCCCGGAGCCGCGCGACCGCCGCCCCGCTCGTCGGCTTGACGACGTCGGCCACCGCGAGCACGCCCCGGGCCCGCCCGTCCCAGCCGGCCAGCACGGCCGTCCGTCCCTCGGCCTCCGCCGTGGTCGCCGCCCGCGCCACCTCCTCCGGTACGTCGAGGCCGCGCTCGCGCAGCAGCCGGAGCCGGCCGACCAGCACCTCGCGGCCGTCCACCGTGCCGGTCACGCCGAGCCCCTCGACGTTGGCGAAGCCGGTCACCGGCGGCAGCACGCCCGCCTCGGCCGCTCCGGCGGCGACCGCCTGGGCGATCGGGTGCTCGGACGCGGCCTCCAGCGCCCCGGCCAGCCGGAGCAGCTCCGCCCGGTCCTCGCCGGCCGCCGGGAGCACGTCCACCAGGGTCATCTTCCCGGTGGTGACGGTGCCGGTCTTGTCCAGCACGACGGTGTCCACCTGCTTCGTGGACTCCAGCACCTCCGGGCCCTTGATCAGGATGCCGAGTTGGGCGCCCCGGCCGGTGCCGACGAGCAGGGCGGTCGGCGTGGCCAGGCCGAGGGCGCACGGGCAGGCGATGATCAGCACCGCCACGGCTGCCGTGAACGCGGCCGTCGCGCCCGCCCCGGTGCCGAGCCACCAGCCGAGGGTGCCCGCCGCGAGAGCGATCACGATCGGCACGAAGACGCCCGAGATCCGGTCGGCGAGGCGCTGCACGGCGGCCTTGCCGGTCTGCGCCTGCTCGACCAGCCGGGCCATCTGCGCCAGCTGGGTGTCGCCGCCGATCCGGGTGGCGGTGACGACGAGGCGGCCGCCGGCGTTGACGGTGGCGCCGACGACGGTGTCGCCGGGGCCGACCTCGACCGGGACGGACTCGCCGGTGAGCATGCTCGCGTCGACCGCGGAGGTGCCCTCGTCGACCACCCCGTCCGTGGCGACCTTCTCGCCGGGCCGGACCACGAACCGGTCCCCCACCGCGAGCTGGTCCACCGGGATCCGGGTCTCCACGCCGTCACGCAGCACCGCGACGTCCTTGGCGCCCAGTTCGAGCAGGGCGCGTAGGGCCGCCCCGGCGGTCCGCTTCGCGCGGGCCTCGAAGTAGCGGCCGGCGAGGATGAAGGCCGTCACCCCGGCTGCCGCCTCCAGGTAGATGTTGCCGGCGCCGTCGGTGCGGCTGATGTCGAGGGTGAACGGGTGGGTCATCCCCGGCTCCCCGGCGGTGCCGAGGAAGAGCGCCCAGACCGACCAGCCGAACGCGGCCAGGGTGCCGAGCGAGACCAGGGTGTCCATGGTCGCCGCGCCGTGCCGCAGGTTGACCCAGGCCGCCCGGTGGAACGGCAGGCCGCCGTAGACGACGACCGGGGCGGCCAGGGTCAGCGACAGCCACTGCCAGTAGTCGAACTGCCAGGCCGGCACCATCGCCAGCACGATCACCGGCACGGTGAGCACGAGCGATACCCACAGCCGGGTACGCAGGCCGCGCAGCTCGTCCACGGGCTCGGCGGCCGGCTCCGCGCCGGCGGGTGCGGGCGGGGGCGGCAGGGCGGCGGTGTAGCCGGTCTTCTCCACCGTGGCGATCAGGTCGTCCGGAGTGACGTCGTCGGCGTACTGGACGCTGGCCTTCTCGGTGGCGTAGTTGACCGTGGCGGTCACGCCGTCCATCCGGTTCAGCTTCTTCTCGATCCGGGAGGCGCAGGAGGCGCAGGTCATCCCGCCGATCGCCAACTCGATCTGGTTGGGTGCCATCTGCAGTGGCTTGGTGGTGGTCATCACGGTCCCGTCAGTTGTGCCCGTGACCGGGGGCGCCGTGGCCGGCGTCGGCGGTCGGGGAGCTCGTGGCGGCGGGCGAAGGCGTCGCCGGGGTGCCCGTCGCGGTCGGCGTGGCCGACCCCGTGGGGGTGCCGGCGACGACGGTGAACTCGGCGGTACGCACCACGCCGCCGTGCTTGAAGTCCAGGTAGAGCCGGTAGGCGCCGGCCGACGGCACCTCGGCGAAGAACCTCACCTCGGGGCCGGGCTTCGTCCGTCCGTCGCCCGGCTCGCCGTCGGGGTGCACGTGCAGGTACGCCAGGTCGCCCTGGCGCAGCGCCACCAGGTGGCCGTACGCGCCCAGGTAGGGCTCCAGGTCGGTGACCGGCGCGCCGTCGCGGTTGACGGTCAGGGTCAGCTCGGCGGTGCGGCCGGGCTGCGGGGCACCGGTGAGGGTGACGGTGTAGCCGTCGACCGTCGTGCTGGCCGCCGGGGCGGGCAGCGGCCGCTCGGTCAGGGCGCCGGGAACGGTCACGTCGACGCCGAGGGTCAGCGCCTCGCCCCCGGTGGGGGTGAAGTCCGCGAACGCCCGCCAGACGCCGGGCCCGCCCAGCGGCGAGTCGACCTGCCAGGTGCCGTCCGCCGCCATCTCGGGGTGCACGTGCCGGAAGCCGGACAGGTCGCGGCGGGCCACGATCAGGTGCATGCGCTTGTCGTGCGCCACGTCGTACGCGGTGACCGGCCGGCCGTCCGGGCCGGTGACCTGGAAGGCGAACTGCCCGGCCGGGGCGTCGACCGGTCGGAGGGTGTAGCCGCGGTCGGAGACGAGCAGTCCACCGGGCAGGCTGGCCGCCGCGCCGCCCTCGTCGCCCCCGTGTCCGGCCCCGTCGGTGTCCCCGTGGCCGTCCGCGGCGTCGTGGCCGGTCTCGGCGGCCGGGGCCACGGGGCCGGCCGCCTGGCCGACCCCGTACGCCGCGCCGAAGACCGCCGCGAGACCGAGGACGAAACCGCTCAGTTTCGTCGCCGTGTTCATGGTGTGCCTCGGTTTCCCCGTGCCCGCCGTCAGGCGCCGACGAGGTCGTAGCCGGCCTCGTCGACGGCGGCGCGCACGGTGTCGATGTTCAGTGGGCTCTCGCTGGTGACGGTGACCCGCCCGGCGGCGAGGTCGACCTGGACGTCGCTGACGCCCGGGATGGCGCCGACCTCGGCGCTGACCGAGCTGACGCAGTGCCCGCAGGTCATGCCCTGCACCTGGTACGTCGTGGTGACCATCGAACTCTCCTCTCGACGCCTCCAGCATATACCCCCCAGGGGTAATGAGGAGGCGGACGGATGACTGCTCCGCGTACCGATACCCGGTGGGGGTATCGGACAAGGAGGACCCTACCATACCCCCGAGGGGTACGCTATCCTCGATCGCATGACCACACCGACGCCCGCCCCGACCAGGGGCTACACCGCCAGCAAGGACCAGTTGCTCGCGCGGCTGCGCCGCGTCGAGGGGCAGGTCCGCGGCATCGAGAAGATGGTCGACGACGACCGCTACTGCATCGACGTGCTCACGCAGATCTCCGCGATCCAGGCCGCCCTGGACAAGGTCGCCCTCGGCCTGCTCGACGGGCACGCCCGGCACTGCATGCACGAAGGAGCGGCCGAGGGCCGGGCCGACGAGATGGCCACCGAGATGATGGCCGCCGTCGGCCGCCTCATGAAGCGCGGCTGACCCGGCCGGCGGTGCCCCGGCGCCCCCAGGGTGCGAGCGCCGGGGCAGCCCGGGTCAGAGCCGGCCGAGGATCTTCTCCATCGTGTCGATCTCGGCCTGCTGGGTGGTGACGATCTGCTGGGCCAGGGCCTTCGCCTCCGCGTTCACGCCCCGGGCCAGCTCGTCCCGGGCCATGGTGACGGCGCCCTCGTGGTGAGCGATCATCATGGTCAGGAACTGCCGGTCGAACTCCCGCCCGGAGGCCGCCGCCAGCTTCTCCATGTCGGCGTCGGACATCATGCCGGGCATGCCGTGGTCCATGTGCGGCGTCTCGGCGCCGGGCGACGGCACCGGCCGTCCCCAGGCCGACAACCAGCCGCTCATGGTGGCGATCTCGGGCGCCTGGGCGGCCTTGATCTCCCCGGCGAGCCGCTTGACCTCCGGGTCCGCCGCCCGCGTGGCGGCCAACTCCGCCATCTCCACCGCCTGCCGGTGGTGCGGAATCATCATCTGGGCGAACATCGCGTCGGCGTCGCCGAAGGTGGCCGCGCCGGACGCGGAGGCCGTCGGCCCGCTGGTGGCGGGCGTGCCGTGCCCCGCACCCGGGGACGAATGCCCGTCGCCGCCGCAGGCGGTCAGGACGAGGGCGGCGGTGACGGTGGCGCCGGCCAGGGCGGCACGGCGCGCGATGGTACGAGTGGTCACATCTGGGCCTTTCGGTATCGGAACGTACGCAGCAGGACGGGGACGCGGGCCGGCTGACCGGGCCGCGCCGGGGCGTCCTATCTGCGCAGCACCGAGACCGTGGCGAGTCGCAGGCCGACCGGCCGGGACGGCGGGGCACGGGGCGACCGGGCCGGCCCGCCCGACCCCCGGCCCGCTGGGCCGACGGCCTGTGCGCCGGCCAGCAGCAGCACGGCGAGCAGCAGCGGAGCGGCGAGCGCGCCCAGCACCGCCAGGCACACGCCCCACCAGGGCAGCTCGCCGCCCGCCCCGCCGGACGGGAGGAACCGCTCGTGCGGGCAGTCGCCCGGGCAGCCCACCACGCCGGACGGCGCCGCCGGGACGACGTACGCGATGGCGGGGTCCTGACCGAGCGGCGCGGCGGTGTCGTGGCGGGGCAGCGCGGCGGTGACCTGACGGAGCGGCGCGGCGGTGTCGTGGCGGGGCAGCGCCTGCGCCGCGCCGCCGTGCCCACCGGCCGCGGCGACGGCCTGCGCGGAAACCTCGGCGGGATGGCCCACGGAGTGCGAGCCGTGGCCGAGGGTGTGCATCGCGGCCAGGCCGAACAGTGTGCCGACGAGCAGCAGCAGCCGGGCCCATCGCCCCGCCGTCACTGTCGCCGCCGCCCGCACACCGACCACGGTAGTCCCCGGGGCCGGTGCGTCCGGGGGCGACCGGCGCACCCGACGGCGAATCCGCCCCGAACGAGACCGCCATCAGGCCACCACGGGAGGGCCGCCCGGCCGCCACCCGACAGTGACATGGTGGTGACCGGCGGCTGCCGGACGGGACGGACCGCGGCCGACACCAGCCCTCACGACCTGCGGCCGGATATCGGGATGGCTACCATTCGGCCGGTGGCCCTCCGCACTCCGCGCCGCCCGCACCGTCGCCCAGACCGGGCGGCGGTTTCGAGCGACCGCGACCGGCCGGGCCGGGCCGTCGCGGTGCGTGACCGAACCGACACCCCAGGGCGATCCGCCGCGGCGGTCACCCGGCCACGCCGAACCGACCGGCCCGCCGGCACGCACCCCGCCCTGGACTCGTTGGGAGACACTCGATGGGCGCCGACCACACCCGTCCCGCACCGTCCGCCCCACCGAGGGTGCGACGGATCCTCGTCGCGACGGTGGTGCCCCTGTTCGTCTCCACCCTGATCGCGGCCCTGCTGCTCTGGCCGTGGGACGCCCCGGACGCCGCGCCCGGCACCGATCCGCCCCGCCACCACGGCACGGTGACCCGGGTGGTGACGGAGCCGTGCCCGCCCACCCCGGAGGCGCCGGAGGGTGCCCCGGAGGGCCCCTGCGGCACCGTGACCGTACGCGTCGACGACGGCCCCGACGCCGGCCAGCAGGTGGAGACGCCCGTACCGGCAGGGCCGGGGGCGCCGACGGTCGCGGTCGGCGACGAGATCATCCTGGTCCAGCTCACCGATCCCGCCGACCCCTCGGCGAGCGCCTACAACATCGCCGAGCACCAGCGCGGCAAGCCGCTGCTCTGGCTGGTGGTGCTGTTCGCCGCCGCGATCGTCGCGTTCGGGCGGTGGCGGGGGCTCGCGGCGCTGGCCGGCCTAGCGGCCAGCTTCGCCATCCTGCTGACCTTCGTGCTGCCCGGCATCAGCGCCGGCAGCCCACCGCTGCTGGTCGCGGTCGTCGGCGCGGCACTGATCATGTTCGTGGTGCTCTACCTGACGCACGGGGTGACCGCGCAGACCTCGGTCGCCGTGCTCGGCACGCTGGGCAGCCTGGTGCTGACGGGCGTGCTCGGCACGATCGCCACCGCGGCGACCCACCTGACCGGGTTCGGCACCGAGGACGCCACCACGCTGTCGATGTTCCAGGCCGACGTCGACCTGCACGGCCTGCTGCTCGCCGGGATCATCATCGGCTCGCTCGGCGTGCTCGACGACGTCACCGTGACACAGGCCGCGACGGTCACCGAGCTGGCGCACGCCAACCCGGGGCTGTCCCGGATGCAGCTGTACCGCGCGGCCACCCGGGTCGGCCGCGCGCACATCGCCTCGACGGTGAACACCATCGTGCTGGCGTACGCCGGGGCCTCGCTGCCGGTGCTGCTCCTGCTGACCGCCGACTCCCGGGCGGTGAGCCAGATCCTGACCAGCGAGTTCCTGGCCCAGGAGATCGTCCGCAGCGCGGTCGCCACCCTGGGCCTGATCGCCGCCGTGCCGCTGACCACCGGGCTCGCGGCCGTGGTGACCACGGCCGGCCGGCGCGGCGGGGAGTCCGCCGACCGCGGCGCACTCCCGACCCCGCCGGCCCCCCGGCCGGCGGCCGACCGGTCCGAGGCGCTGGAGGCCCTCAGCGGGCCGCGCGCCGGAAGCACCCCCTCCGCCGCCCCCGCCGGGTGGCCCGACCGAAACGGGAGCACGGACACCGCATGGTGAAACTCCTCAGCGTGACCGATCAGGACGTGCCGCCTGATAAACGCGTCACTGGTCACCCTCCGCCGTTACGAAATAACGCATTTAGTCGGCTTAGGGACGTAGATCCCCGGGAGGGCTCTCGGGTAACCTCGCTGCCGGTCACCGCCGAAGGCGCGCAGCGGCGCCTGCGGTGCCGCCGCCCAATCGCCGCCAGGCGAGCCGGGGACCCAGGCACGTGGGGTGAATCCGCGACAGCGGTAGGGGCCACTTCCGCCCCGAACCCGTCAGCTAACCCGGTCGGCGGTCGACGGAAGGGAAAACTGTGACGGCACCCCTACGCCGCTGGTTGACACCTGTGGTGGCCGTGATCGCCGCCCTGGCCGTCTTCGCCGGGCCCCTCCCGGCGGCGGCCGCACCCACCCCGCCGGCCCAACCCTCCGGCCACGGGGACGACGAGCCCAAGCTGCTCAACGACCTGATCGAGACGCGGAACCGCAGCTACGTCCAGGCCAAGGCGAAGCTCGCGAAGTCGAAGAAGCGCCAACTGGAACTGGCCCTGGAGGTCGACCGGGCGCAGGCCGACCTGGCAGCACTGGCCCCGCAGGTGAGCCAGATCGCCGCCCAGTCCTACCGGACCGGGCGGATCGGCGCGGTGTCGATGCTGCTGGACACCGCCAGCCCCGACTCGTTCGTCAAGCGCGCCGCCGCCCTCGACGAGCTGAACCTGGTCAATGCCAAGAAGCTCGCCGAGGTGAACGCGGTCAAGACCCGCGCCGAGCAGGCCAAGCTGGCGCTCGACGCCGAGGTCCGCGAGCAGCAGAAGCTGACCAACGAGATGGCCCGCGGCAAGCGCGACGCGGAGAAGGCGCTCGCACTGGTCGGCGGCAGAGGGCTGACCGGCGGCAAGGTGGTCGCCACCTCGCCGGTGGCCCGGATGGCACCGGGTCGTACCGCCGACGGCGACTGGAAGCCCCTGTCCTGCACCGAGAACGACCCCACCACCTCCGGCTGCATCACCGCGCGCACCCTGCACATGTACAAGGAGGTCAAGCGGGCCGGCTTCAACCGCTTCGTCGGCTGTTACCGCTCCGGCGGGCCGTACGAGCATCCGAAGGGCCGGGCCTGCGACTGGTCGCTGCAGAGAAGCGGCTTCTCCCCCTGGCACAACGACGACACCTACATGTACGGCAACAACCTGACCGCGTTCCTGGTCCGCAACGCCGACCGGCTCGGCATCTACTACGTGATCTGGAACCGGCAGATCTGGTTCCCGGCGACCGGCTGGAAGTCCTACAGCGGCCCGTCGAACCATACGGACCACGTGCACGTGTCCCTGCTCTGACGCAGCCAACGACAGGGCCGCCCCGCGCCTGCGGGGCGGCCCTGTCGGCGTCTCTGGGCCCTGTCGGCATCTGTAAGGCGTCTCTACGACCCGCTCCGGCGTCGCGCGGCCCGGTCCGGACAGCTGTGGGCCCGGTCGGCGCTCTCGGCGCTTCTGGGACCCGTGGGCGGTTGAGGCCCACTCGGCGTCCGTTGGCCCCCGTCGACGGGCGTCGGCGTCCCGGGCCGAGCGAAGGAACGGGTCAGGCGAGGGCGGCACTGACGGCAGGCTGCGCCCCGTCGACCGCGCCCGACCCGTTGGCCACCTCGGCGCCCCCCCGCGCCTCGCCGGCGGACACGGCGGTCACCGCCCGCGCCTCGCCGGCCGCCAGCCGGTACGACATGCCCACGACGGCGCAGCGCCCGGCGGCCACCTCGGCGGCGAGCACGGCCGACCTGTCCAGCATCGCCTCGACGGTCTGCGCGATGTGGATGTCGACGATGCGGTCGATGTCGTCCACGCCCTCGGCGGCGGCGCGGCGCAGGCTGGGCACCACGGCGTCCACCACGGCGCCCAGGTGCCCGGCCGGAGACGTGCCGGTGGCGTCCGCCGTACGGGCCGCCTGGACCGCCCCGCAGGAGTCGTGCCCGAGCACCACCACCAGCGGTGTGCGCAGGACCGTCACGGCGTACTCGACGCTGCCCAGCACCTCGGGGCCGACCGTGTGCCCGGCGGTGCGTACCACGAAGAGGTCGCCGAGGCCGCGGTCAAAGATGATCTCCGCGGCGAGCCGGGAGTCGGAGCAACCGACGATCACCGCGAACGGGTGCTGCCCGTCCGCGACTGCGGCACGGTGCCCGGCGTCCTGGTTGGGGTGGCGGGGGGTGCCGGTGACGAACCGGCGGTTGCCGGCCTGCAACTCGGCGAGCGCCTGCTCCGGACCGCCCGGCGTGGGGAACGCGCCCCGCACGGCGGTCGGGTCTTCCGGTGCCGGCTCCGACGACTTCCGCTCCGGGCCCGGCTGAACGCCGGGGGATCCGGGACGACTCATCTCCCTCACCTCGTCCCTCACGAACGACCTGGTCACCCCGGCCGACGCTGGGCGCGGGCTGCCCCCACGGTCACACGCACCCGAAGATACGTCAAGGGATGCGTGATATGCGTTTCATATGTTCGCGCCCGCCCGCAGACGTCGGGCGGGGCCTCCCGCGCGAGGGCGCGGCGGAAAACCCGAAAGGCGCGCCATACGATGACGACATGGCGACGACAGGGGAGAACGGGAGCACCCGCAACTGGACGTTCCTGACGAACCACGGGCACGTGCTGCTCGCCATCGCCCGCAACCCCACCGCCCGGCTACGCGACGTCGCGGACGAGGTGGGCGTCACCGAGCGGGCCGCCCAGGCGATCGTCGCCGACCTGGAGGCGGGCGGCTACCTGCACCGCACCCGGGTGGGCCGGCGCAACGAGTACACGCTCAACCCGGCCGGGCGGTTCCGGCACCCCGCCGAGGCCGACCGGCAGGTCGGCGACCTGCTCGCCCTCTTCACCGACGACGATCCCGAGAGCGCCGGCCGCACCTGAGGCCCGGGGGGCAGGCCCCGCCGTCGGCGCGCGACGGTAATCCCATGCCTGCGCGACATCGGCGGCGCCGCGTCCGTCGCCAGGCTGTCAGGGCTCTCGCCGGCGACACGGCCGAGACGGCCGACGGAGGACGATCAGCCGCCGCGGGCGACGGGGCCGATCAGCTGACGTTCGATGGGGGTCATGCTGAGCATCACCCACTGCACCTTGCCCTTGGTGATCAGGCCGACCATCTCGGGGTGCAGCTGGGTGAACCAGCTCTGCACGCTCATCAGGCCCAGCGCGCTCGCCGCCGTCGCGGCCTCCGTCTCTGCCAACCGCTGGAGCAGCACGATGTCGCTGCGTACCAGCGCGTCGACGTCCCAGCCGGCCAGGTCGTCGCGGACCACCAGGGTGGCCCGCCAGGGCGCGCTGAGGCCCGAGTCAGGGCCGGTGACCGGGCCGGTGTCGATCACGACGAGCTGCGGCTCGGTCGGGGTGGCCGCGGTCGGCGGCGCAACGCCCGGCGGTAGAAACGAGGCGACCTCCCGGCCGATGACGCAGCGCCGCAGGAAGCTGTCCCACTCCTGCTCGCGGGCGGTCTGGATGAACAGCCGGGCACCGAGCGCGAGGGCGCGGAACGCGAGCAGCTCGGCGCAGCGTACGCCGCCGGTCAGGAGCAGCCGCGTCGGTTCGGCCCGGAACAGGCGCAGTCCCACCGGCTCCTGCTGCCGGCTGCGCCCGACGACCAGGCCGCCGCCCCCGGCAACCAGGTGCAGACTGCCGACCGTGGCGGTGTCGGCGACGTGCAACCCCATCCGGCTGCCGGGGAAGGCGACGCTCTTCACCGCAGGAAACCTCCGAGCGGAAGCGTGGCGGCCACGCCGTGCGCGTGCTCGCCGTCGAGTCGTTGCAGCCGACCGCCGTGGCCCCGGATAGCCTCGTGCAGGGCCTGGTCGGCGGCGGCGAGGGCGGTCGGGTCGGTGCCCATCAGGCGGAACGCCACCTCCACGGCGACGTCGTCGCCGACGGTGCGGCTGGCCGCGATCGACACCACGCTGGCGGCGGCAGGCAGCCCCCGCAGCAACGGGTCGACCTCCCACGGCCGGCGGGGCCAGACCAGCATCCGGTGACAGCTCTGCGGGGCGCCCTGGGTCGACCAGCCCCGCCAGGTCTCCCAGGCCAGCGGCCGCTCCCCAGCAGCGCCGGGCGACCCGCCGGTCAGGTGGGTGAGGGCGGTGACGGCAGCGAGCACCTCGTCCCGGTTGAGCATCCGGGCGGTCACCCGCTCCTGCCGCAGCTGCCGCCGCATCCGCCGAATCGCCGCGGTGAGCGTCGGGCGCAGGTCACGGTCGGCGTGGAAGTCGGGGGTCCGCGCGACCTGGAGCACCACCCAGGCCTGCCGGCTGGCCGGCACGTCCCCGTTGGTCAGCTCCCGGTATGCCCGGTCCACCGCCGCCGCGCTGGAGCGGGCGCGCGGTGCCGGCGTCACCTGGATCAGCAACTGCACCACCACCGGGGGCGCTTTCTCGTCGGGCGCCGGCAACAGCGAGGCCGGGGACGGCAGGGCCTGGGGCGCACTCATCAGCAGGGCGCCCTCGGTCGGGTCGACCTCGAAGACGGCGCTCAGCCCGCCCCGATGGGTCAGCAGCGCGGCCGGCTGGTCGTCGACCTCGACGGTCTCCAGCTCGACGCCGCGCTCCAGGTGGGCCAGCAGATGCGCGGCCGCGTCCCCACCGGCGGCGGTGAGCTGCCGGCGGCGGCCCCGGAAACCCCACCAGACCGAAATCCACTGGTACAGCCACCGGCTGCGGAACCGGATCATCGTCGGGGTGAGCAGCAGCACCGCCCCGGTGGCCACCGTGGCGGTGAGCGGCACGCCGTGCGGGGAGGCGGCGAGCACCGCCGCTGCGCCAGCCTGCCATGCCACCAGTTGGGCGACGTTGATGCCGCCGATCCCCTGGGCGGCCTGGTGTGGTCGTACCGCTTGATTGGCTGCGGCCGTGGCCGCGACCGCCACATCGGCGGCGGCAGCGGCAGCGGCGGGCTGGGGGGCGGGAGTGGCGGCGGCCCGCGGGGGCGGCGCGGCCTGCGCCGTGGCGGCGGCCTGTGCGGCCGTCGCGGCCCGTGCCGCACTGGCCGCCTGGCTGATGTACGCGGTGCCGACGGCTGCCCGGCCCTGCCCGCGCTGTGCCGCCCCGTCCTGCCGCGGGCCGCTGCCGGCCCGGCTCACCGTCGGCGCGGGCGCCGCTACGCCGGCCTGCTGCGGTGGTGCCACCCGTGGCGCGGGCGGCACCTGCCGAGCCGGTTGGGCGGCCACACCCGGATGGTGCTGCCAACCCGGTTCACCCGGCCGTGCCGCACCCGGATGCGTCACCTCGCGTCCCTCCTCACCTGGGCCGGCCCGCTCAGCGACCGATCGCGGCGCGGATGTCGGCCACCGTCACGGTACGCAGCTCGTCGAGGCTGGGCCGCTGACCGGACTGACGCAGCCGTTGCGCCTGGGCCTTGCGAACGCCCTCGAAGAGCTTGCGGGCCTCGCGGGCGTTGCCGAAGTTCTGGTCCCGCTCGATGGTGGCGAAGTGCGCCTGGAGCAGATCGGAGACCCCGTCGGCGAGCAGATACTCGTCGCCGACGGCCATCCGCTCCACGATGACGACCAGTTGCTCGGGGCTGTAGTTGCCGAACTCGATGGTCTTTGCGAAGCGGGACGCCAGACCCGGGTTGGCGTCGAGGAACTGGAGCATCTCCCCGGTGTAGCCGGCGGCGATGACGGCCACCTCGTCGCGATGGTCCTCCATCAGCTTGACGAGCGTGTCGATGGCCTCCTGCCCGAAGTCGCCACCACTGCCGAAGGAGCGGGAGAGGGTGTACGCCTCGTCGATGAAGAGCACCCCGCCCCGGGCCAGGTCGAAGGCCGCGGCCGTCTTCTCGGCCGTGTGGCCGAGGTACTGGCCGACGAGGTCCCGCCGGGACACCTCCCGGAACGCGCCGCCGGGCAGCGCGCCGAGTGCCGCCAGCAGCTCGCCGTAGATGCGGGCCACGGTGGTCTTGCCGGTGCCGGGTGCGCCCGCGAAGATCAGGTGGTGGCTGACCGTGCCGACCGGCAGGCCGGCACTGCGCCGCCACTCGTTCACCTGGATCTCGTCGATGAGCGCGCGGACCTCCTCCTTCACCGACTCCAGGCCGACCATCGCCTCGAGCTCGGCGAGCAGCTTGTCGGTGCGTGCGGTGTCCTGCTGCTTCGCGGCCTGCGCCGCCTCGGCCCCGAAAGTGGCCCGCCGGCTGGCCGTGCCCTCCACGACGGTCGGTGCGGCGCCCTCGGCGACCTCGATCGCCGGCAGTGCGGTGTTCTCGGTGGTGCACTCCTCGACCGTGCCCTGACACCCGCGGGCGAAGGAGACGGCCGGGCCGCGGGTGTCGCGGATCCGGCAGCGGCGCAGTACGGGCGCGCTCTGGTGCACCACGGCGACTCCGGCGTGACCGGTCTGGGAGATGTCGCAGGCCTCGATGGTCGGGCGGCCGTACTGGTAGACGTAGATGCCACGGTTGCCGCAGCGGGTGACCGTGCTGGTCCGGATCGTCGGGGCGGCGCCGATCCGGACGATGATGCCGTCCTCGCTCAGGTCGCTGAACTCGCAGCCCTCCACGGTGCCGTCGGAGTCCTCGACCACCAGCCCGTAGCGGGCGCCGGTGACGCGGCAGCGGGTCAACGTGAACTCCGACCGGCTGGCCACCGAGACGGCCGGGCCGAAACCGGCGCTCAGCTCACACCCGGTCATGGTGAGCGCCGCCCGGTCGGCCGCCACGACCGGCGCGTCCCCGGCCTTGAGGACCAGATCGCGCAGCTCCAGCCGGCCCGAGTTGCACGACACCGTGGGATATGCCCCGGACGAGGCGTCGATGGTGACCGTGCCGGCGCCCTGCGCGGCGACGATGGTGACCCCACGGTCGTTGACGAACAACGCCTCGTAGTAGGTGCCGGGGCTGACCGAGACGACGGCGTCGTCGTCCGCCACCGCGAGCGCGTCACCGATGGACGGATAGGCGCCGGGCTGGTCCGGGGAGACGAGAAGGGTGCGCGTCATGGCTCCGGTCTTCGTACGGCGAAGGGGCACGCCGACGATATCCCAGGCGGTCGACACGGCGGGAGCCCCGTCGCCGCGAGCCGAACCGTGCCACCCGGGACCCGTCCGGTGCGGGGCAGCGGGACCGGGTGCGTCGGCTGCTGGCGGCGCCGATCGGCGGTGCCGGCGAAGGTTTGGCGCGGCCGGGCCAGGTCGACGACGGGTCGGGCAGCCCGGTGCCGGCCCGAGCGGCACGGTGACGGGCCGCTAGGCTCGAACCCGGACCGATGGCCGGTACGCAAGAGCGGGAGGACGGATGGCGGAACTCCGGATGTTGCCGCTCGCCGCGGGCGCGCTGCTGGTCGACGGGACCGTCCACACGCACACCTCGATCCGCGGCGACCTCGCGCCCGACCTGCACCCGGTCATCCGGCGCTTCCTGCACGAGCTGCCGAGCGGCCAGCGGGAGCGCTTCGCCGGCTGGTGCGCCGAGTCGGTCCTGCTCTCCGACCGGCTGTACGCGGCCGAGGCCGAGGGGGGGCCGCTCAGCCCGGCCCGGGCCCGGTCGCTGCTGTGGGGCGCGAAGGTGCGGGTGACCCGGGTCCGGGAGGAGGGCGACCCCCGCCACGGTGAGGTGCAGCCGCCCTGCCGCTCGTGCGCGGCCCTGCTCGACTGGTTCGGCGTGGAGGCGCTGGCATGACCGCACGCTTCCCACCCCTGGTGGCCGAGACGCTCCAGGTCGCCGGCTGGGTTCCCGGCCGCCGCGACGACGAGCGGGCCCGGCGGTGGGCGCTGAGACTGGCCGCCGTCGCCGCGCCGGACGGCCGGCAGCACACCGTCGTCCGCGCCGCCGTCGAGGCATTCGCCGAATTCGGCGGCCTGCTGGTGCGCCCGCAGGGCGACGGAGAAGAGATCGCACCGAGCACGTTCCACCTGGACCCGTTCCTGGTGAACCACTCGGCGGCCACCCTCGCCGCGTTGGCCGGGGCCATCGGCACGCCGCTCACGCCGCTGGGCGAGGAGGGCGACGGCACCGGCATCCTCGCGGTCGACGAGTCGGGGCGCGTGTTCGTGCTGGACCACGGCGGCGACTGGTGTCTCGGCGAGCACCTCGACGAGGCGATCACCGCGTTGGTGCTCGGCCGGCAGCCCCGTCGGGTACGCCAGGACGGCACTTGGTGACCGACTGGGGGCCCGCGACCCCGACGGAGGAGGCACTGCTGGCCGCCGCCGAGGCCGGGGACCGGGACACGCTCCTGGCGACGCTGGCCACCGGACCGCTGCTGCTGCCGGTGTCCCCCGAGGCGGCAGCCGGCCGCGCGCCGGTGGCGTGGCCGACGGCCGGGCACGACGGGCGGACCCACGTCATCGCGTTCACCTCACCCGGGGCGATAGCCGCCTGCCTGCCTGGGCAGTCGGTCAGCTACCGCGTGCTCGCCCTTGCGGACCTGGCCACCGACTGGCCGGACGACGACTGGCTGCTCGCGATCGACGCCGGGCTGCCGATCGGCGTCCGGCTCACCGCCGGGGAGGTGCGTGCGATCGCCGCGCCCGCCCTCGATGCTGAGCGGGAGCTACGCGAAGCGATCGGCCGGCAGGAGCCGGACGCCCTGATGGCGGCCCTGCTCCGGGCGGAGCTGCTGCTGCCGCTGCGGCCGGGCGGGTCCGAGTCGCGGGACCTGTCCGATCCGGACTTCCCGTGGTGGTGCCTCCCGGATGAGCAGGGGCAGCCCTGCCTGCCGGTCTTCACCGCCGAGGCCCGCCTGCGACAGTCCCTCGGCGACCACGATCTGGTCGCGGTCAGCAGCCTCCAGTTGGCCGAGCAGTGGCCGGACCCGTCGTGGCAGCTCCTGCTGAACCCCGGCACTCCGCTGGCGGCGGCGCTGCCCGGCGAGGCCGTGCGGACCCTGCGCGACTGGCTCGGTCAGCTACGGCAGGCGGTCAGCGATGCCACCGAGGAGGAGCGTCAGCGCCTGGAGACGGCCGCGTACGCCGAGCCGGCCACGGTGGGCGTACCGGCACAACGGACAGCGCCGGACGAGGACGACGCCGAGTACGAGCCGGACCCGGACCTGCCGGTGCGGCTGCAGCTGGTCATCCCGCACCGGTACCTGCCGTCGTATCTGGAGGACGGCTATCAGCGGGCCGCCGGGCTGGTGCACGCCTGGGCCGGGCCGGGCCGGGACACGCCCACCCGGCTCTACCGGCGCCTCGGCCTGCTCGGCGAGGGCTCGCCGTTCGCGGAGTCCGACGAATGGGTGGCCGTGCTGCGTTGGGAACCCGACGAGGGCACGCCCGAAGACTGGGGGCGCGGCCAGCCGCGGATGGAGTCGTTGGTGGTACCCGACGGGACGGGCCTGCACTGCCTGCACCACGACGGCCGCGACGAGCTGCTGGCCCGCTTCGACGCGGCCAGCGGGCGCTGGCTGCCGGCCTGACCGTCGGCCGGCTCGTGGCCTTGGCGCAGCCGCAGCCCGGGACGGCCGGGGCTGCGCCGGCAGCGCGTCAGCGTCGGTCGCCGCCGAACCAGTCCCTGGCCGACCGGCTCTTGAGCAGGGCGAGTGCCACCCCGGCGAGCCCGCCCACGACCAGCGGCGTGACCATCGTCGGTTGGAAGCTGAGCTTGCCCTGCACGAGCAGGCCGACCAGGGCGACGACGAAGAGCCCGAAGGTGAACGTGGCCGGCGTCCGCAGCCCCGCGGCGCCCGCCCGGCGCCAGGCGAAAACCATCCCACCCACCGTCATGGCCACCAGCAGCAGGCAGAGCGCGAGGATCAGCACGGCGATGACGATCAGGAAGATCTTGTCGTCTCCGTCGCTCCTCGCCATCGCCACGAAGAAGGCGACGCCCGCGACGAGCCAGGTGAGGGCCGTGGGCACCATCAGGAGGATCGCCGCGACCACCGTGATCGGCCGCCGGGTGGCCGTGGGCGGCACCGGCGCACCGGACGGTCCGGCATGCGGGGGTACGGCACCGGGCGGTGGCGGGGGTACGGCACCGGGGAACCGGGCCGACATCTCGCCTCCTGCCCGTCAGGCGCCCGGCCGGCGCCAGCCGGCGTCGCCCGTCGGGTCGGTGGGGTGGGCCGGCTGCCCGCCCGCCGGGCCCGACGGCGGCACGCCCGGCCCGGCCGGATGCGTTCCCGCCACCGGCGGGTACGGCTCGCGCGGTGCCGGCGGGTACGGGGTTCCGCTCTCCGCGGGACCGGCGACCGCGGTGCGGGCCTCCTCAGAGGAGGCCGCGGTCTTCCGACGGAGGCGCCGCCACACGAGCAGCACCACCGTCACCACGAGGCCGAGGAAGAGGAGCACGACCGCCAACGAGACCACGAATTCGACGGTCTTGTTCGATGTCCCCGAGTTCTCCGCGCGCGCACGGGCCAGCGTCGGGTCGAGCGTGGGCTCCTGAGCCGCCTGGCTTTGGCCGCCTCGGCCGTCCGGCTCGCCGGTCAACGCCCGGCGCAGGTCGAGCTGGCCGTAGCCGTAGTCGAGGTCCTTACCCGGTTTGCCGGCGTCCCGCGTGGTCTCCAGCATCCGCTTGAACAGGTCGTGCGAGTTGAGGTTCGGGTACTTCGACTTCACCAGGGCGACCGCGCCGGAGACGAGCGCGGCAGAGCCGCTGCTCCCGGTGCTCATCGTGTACTGCCCGTCGGGCAGCGCGGCGAACAGGTCGTCGCCGGGTGCGGCGAGGTCGGTCTCCTCGGCGGGGATGGCGGCGATTCGGCTGGGGCGACCGTTGCGGTCGGTGCCGGTCACCGCGAGCGCGCCGGGGTGCCGGGCCGGGCTACCGATGATCGCGTCCTGCTTGTTGCCGACAGCGGCGACGACGATCACGTTCTTCTGGTACGCCCGTTTCACCGCCCGGTCCAGATCGGCGTCGGTCGAGCTGCCCAGGGAGACGTTGACGACGTCGGCGCCGTGGTCCACCGCCCAGTCGATCCCGGCCGCGAGCGCGTCCGGCGCGATGATCGCCTTGCCCTCGGCGCCCTGCACGGTCACCGGCAGGATCTTGGCCTTCGGGGCGACGCCGAGCACGCCCTCGCGGCCGCCCGGGCCGTGCCCGTGCCCGGCGATCAGGGACGCCATCGCGGTGCCGTGCCCCTGCCGGTCCTGGTGCCCCTTGCTCCGGTCGTCGTAGAGATCCACGCCGGGGAGCACGTTGTTCTTCAGGTCCGGGTGCCGGGCATCCACTCCGGTGTCGACGACCGCGACCGTGATGCCCTCACCCTGGCTGACCTTGTGCAGCTCGGTCAGTTCGAGGGCGTCGAGGTGCCAGGCGTCCTTGCGGCTGTCGGCGGCCTGGGCCGGCGTGCCCGCCAGGGCCAGGGCCGCCAGGACGCTCAGCGCGGCCGTGGCCAGCGTGGCCGCCGGGCGGGGGGCAAGGAGCATCTGTGCGTACCTTCCTCTGTGGGCCGTCGATCGGCCGATGCACGGTCACCGCATGGTACGGGCCGGCCACCCATGGTGTGGTGACCGGCCCGCCCGTGTGTCAGCCCTGACCGAGCGCCTTGCCCTGCTGCCGCGGTCGGTGCTCCACCGGCGCCTCGATGGTGCCGGCCGAGGCCGACTCGGTGGCCCAGAGCTCGTCGTCGCCCTCGCCGTACTCCCAGGTCTCCGACTCGTCCTCAGCCCGGTGTGCGGCGCTGCGGGAGCCTGGGACGGCTGGGCCTCCCCGGCGTCCACCCAGCGACGGCGCCGGCCCGGTGGTGGGGGCCGGACGCGCCGCGCCACGGCCCGTGAGATCCGGACGGGCACCCGTGCCAGGGGTGAGCGGACCACCGGCACGGGTGCCGCCGGTGCTCGGGCGAGCGGCACTCGGCGGTGTGCCGGGACGGCCGGTGGTCGGGGACCCGGCGCGCGGGCCGGACGTGGCGGGCGTGGCCGGGCCGGTGCCGCGCTGGCCGCCGAGGCTCGGCGGCGGCGACGCCGGCCGGGCCGGAGTGCCCCCCGCGCGCTTGGGGCCGGCGGTGCTGCCCGGCAGACGCGGGCTGGACGGCGGGGCCGCCGGACCGGTCGGCCGAGTGCCGAGGCCCGGCGCGCCGGAGCGGGGGCCACCCGGCCGGCCGGTGCCGGTGTTGCCGGGCAGGGTGGGTCGGTTCGGCGCGGCGCCGCGATTCGCCGGGTTCCCGCCGGGGCCGGGGTTGCCGGCGCCCGGCAGGGTGGGCCGGTTCGGCGCCGAACTGCGGGTGCCCGGGTTGGGTGCCCCGGCACCCGGCAGGGTGGTGCGCGGGGTGCCCGGCCGGCTGGTGGTGTTCGGCGCGTTCGGACGCGGGTTGCCCTGGCCGCCGGCCACCGGCAGCACCGGGGTGGGCGGGGGCGGGGTTGCCGGCGTGCCGGTGACCGGCGGCGCGGCGGGCGGGGGCCCGGGCGGCGCGGGAGGTGCGGTCACGGTGCCGGCGAGCGTGACCTCGTCGGGCAGGCCCGGCGGCGGCGGGGGGGTGGGCGTGGTGGGCGTGTCGGGGCGGTTGGGCATGTCCGGCCGGGTCGGCCGGTCGCCGGACATGGTCGGGGCGACCGGCTTCGGCCCGGCCGGTGCGCCGGGGCGAGTGGGCCGCGGGGCCAGCGAGGGGGTGTGCACGACCGCGTTCGTCGGCCCCTTGTACATGCCGCCGCGCGTGATGTTCGAGATGTAGACGTCGATGTAGAGGTCCGCGAGCGGCTTGACGATGTTCTTCGCCCGCTCGTGGAATTCCTTCTGCACGTCCTCGTACGACTTGGCGTTGTTCATCCCGAACAGGTCGCCGAACTGCACGCCCTCGTCGTCCTTGGCCTTCTGGGCCTGGTGCTCCTGCTCGGCCTTGTACTCCAGCCAGAGCTCGCGCATCTCGGTCTGCGTCGTCTGGATCTTGCCGGCGAGCTGCTCCAGGCCGCTGGCCGTCTTGTCGGCGACATCCTTCCACTCGTCCAGCGAGTAGAGGGCCGCGCCCACCTTGCTCATGAAGACCCGGCCCGCCGGCGACCGCCACTTGGCGTCCAGCGCGTCGGCGTGCCGCTTGAGGTTCTCCCGCGTGGTCTGCAGCAGGCTGCTGGTCCGCCGCCAGGTTTCGGCGAGGGCGACGGTACGCTCGTCGCTCTCCTTGCGGGCGTACTCCCACATCTGCTCGACGGTGACCCCGTCCCACTGGGTGGGCTCGTAGGGTGCGGCCTGGGCAGACCGCTCGGCGGCGTAGTCGTCAACGTTGCCGGAGTAACCCGGGTCGTACGGCTTCGTCCATCCGTAGTAGTTGTCGCTCATCCCCGCTCCTCAGGTTCCCGTCCCCTGCCCACCGTCAGGACCGCACGTCCGGGCGTGCCACCTCGTCGCCGTACATCTGCTCGTTGTCACCCTGGACCTGGTAGGATCCGGAGCCCTCGCCGATGGTCTCCGGCTTGTCCACGTCCGGCGTCTCCTCCGCGTCGTCGTCCGCAGTGCAGACCTCCGGGCCGTAGTAGGTCGCCGGGTCCATGGCCTCCTGCGGGACCGTGCTGGCCGGGTCCTTGTTCTCGTCCCCGCCCTGCTGCCAGTAGTCGTTGAGCGTCTTCTGCCCGTCGACACCCGAGAAGGCGTTGTAGACGTCGTCGTTGGTGGCCTGGGACAGCGCGTCCCCGGTGAGGTACTCGGCGGAGATCGACGCCGCGGCCGTGCTGAGCGAGATCAGGCCCTTCATCGCGTCGCCGAGCATGTGCGCCACCGCCGAGCGGCTCTCGTCGTGCCGGCCCCGGAAGAACTTGCCCTCCTTGAGCCCACCTCCGCCGAACGGCGCCTGCACGGTGAGCATGGGGCGTACGCCGTTCTCGAAGCTGGGCCGGAAATTGGTTTCCAGCTCCTCCTGGATGGCCTTCGCGAAGTCCTTCAGCTGCTGGATGTCGACGTCGATGTTCTCGTCGACGAGCCACTCGTCGCCCATCTGCCTCCCCGTTCGCTCACACGCCAGCGGCGCGGCTGTGCCCCCAGCCGCGACGCCATACTTCCACTCTGGTGGACGATAGCCTCATCGGGCAACCCCGCGTGGTGCTCACGTCCGTGGCGGCAGATTCACCAGCTGCACGAGGCGGGTGCCCTCCCGCCGCGTGACCAGCCAGCCCCGGCCCGGCGGCAGCGGCCCGGGGCGGACGGTGCCGAGCAGCACACCCTCGTCCCGGTTGCCGGACATCACGATGCCCGGCGTGCTGATCTCCCGCAGCCGCATCAGCACCGGCTCGTACAGCGCCCGGCTCGCGCCGCCGGTGCGGCGGGCGATGACCAGGTGCAGACCGATGTCCCGGGCCTGCGGCAGGAACTCCAGCAGCGGGGTCAGCGGGTTGCTGCCCGCGCCCGCCACCAGGTCGTAGTCGTCGACCAGGACGTACAGGTCCGGGCCCTTCCACCAGCTACGGGCGCGCAGTTGGTCCGGCGTCACGTCGTTGGGTGGCAGCCGGTCCCGCATCACCCCTGCGACCTCGGCGATGATGCCCTCGGTGAGCTGGGCCGACGAGCCGTACCCGATCAGGTGCGGGGTGTTGATGTCGCCGAGCATGCTGCGGCGGTAGTCGACGATGACCAGCCGGGCCTCGGTCAGCTCGTTGCGGTCGACGATGGTCTGCGCCAGCGCCCGCAGGAACGTGCTCTTGCCGGACTCACCGTCGCCGAAGAGCAGGAAGTGCGGGTCGGCGGAGAAGTCCAGGTGCACCGGCTGGAGGTCCACCTCGGCGATGCCGATCGGCACCCCGGGACGTCCGGTGGCCGGCAGGCTGTTGTACGGGACCACCGGCGGAAGCAGCCGGATCGGCGGAGCGCCCGGCCCCTGCCAGGCGCCGGCCAGGTCGTTGACCAGCTTGCGGGCCCCCTCGGGCAGGGTGTCCGTTTCCTGCGCGCCGTCGGTGCGGGGCAGGGCGGCGAGGAACTGCTGCCCGTCGGCGGTGATGCCCCGGCCGGGTGACTTCTCCGGCACGTTCATCGCGGCCCGACGGTCCAGGAGGGAGTCCCCCGCGTCGGCCAGCCAGAGCTCCAGCCGGGTACCGAAGACGTCCCGCACGGCAGGGCGCAGGTCCATCCAGCGGCCGGCGGTGACGACCAGGTGGATGCCGAAGGAGAGACCCCGGTTGGCGATGTCGTTGATGGTCGGCTCGAGGTCCTCGAACTCGGCGCGGATGGTGGACCAGCCGTCGATGACCAGGAAGACGTCGCCGAACGGATCGTCGGTGTGCTGGCCGTGCCGACGGGCCCGCCGGTACTCGGTCATCGAGTCGATCCCGCGCTCGGCGAACCGCCGCTCCCGCTCGCCCATCAGCAGTTGCATCTCGGCGACGGTCCGGCGGACCAGACCGCCGTCGAGCCGGGTGGCGACCGCGCCGACGTGCGGCAGGTCGCGCAGCGAGGAGAGCGCGCTGCTACCCAGGTCGAGGCAGTAGACCTGAGCCTCCCGGGGAGTGTGGGTCAGCGCCAGCGAGGCGACGATCGTACGCAGCAGCGTGCTCTTGCCGCTCTGCGGGCCGCCGACGACCACCGTGTGGCCGGCCGCGCCGGCCAGGTCGAACCAGAGCACGTCCCGGCGCTGGTCGAACGGCTTGTCGACGACGCCGACGGCCACCTGCAGCTCGCCCACCAGGCCGGCGTGCGCGACCGTCACGCCCCGGGCCGGGTCCGCGGTCAGCGGCGGCAGCAGCTGGTCCAGCGTCGGCGGCTCCGCCAGCGGGGGCAGCCATACCTGGTGGGCCGGCGCACCCCGGCCGGCGAGCCGGCCGACCAGGATGTCCAGCACGCTGTCGCCGCCCGTGTCGGCCGGCTCCGGTGTCGTCTCCTGGACCGTACGGGTCACCGGCGGCGCGACGTAGACGGTGCTGTACTCGCGCACGCGCTCCTCGCCGTCACCGGCGGCGACCGCCTCGGCCGTCTTGCTGCGGTAGGTGCCGGAGACGTACGCGGCCTTGAAGCGGACCAGTGGCTCGGTGCCGAAGCGCAGGTAGCCGTGGCCCGGCGAACGGGGCAGCTCGTACGCGTCGGTGGCGCCGAGCACCACCCGGCTCTCCATCGCCGAGAACGTCCGCAGACCGATCCGGTACGACAGGTGGGTGTCCAGGCCGCGCAGCCGGCCCTCCTCCAGCCGCTGCGAGGCGAGCAGCAGATGCACGCCGAGCGACCGGCCGACCCGGCCGATCTGCACGAACATGTCGATGAAGTCCGGCTTGGCGGTGAGCAGCTCGGAGAACTCGTCGCAGATGATGAGCAGGCTCGGCAGCGGCGCCAACGGGGCGCCCGCCGCCCGGGCCTTCTCGTAGTCGCGTTGCGAGGCGTAGTTGCCGGCCGCGCGCAGCAGCTCCTGCCGGCGCACCAGCTCACCGTTGATCGCGTCGGTCATCCGGTCGACCAGCGGCAGCTCGTCGGACAGGTTGGTGATCACCGCGCTGGTGTGCGGCAGGGCGTCCAGCCGGGTGAAGGTCGCGCCACCCTTGAAGTCGACCAGGACGAAGTTCAGGCTCTCCGAGCTGTGCGTGGCGGCGAGCGCCAGCACCAGCGTGCGCAGCAGCTCGGACTTGCCGGAGCCGGTGGCGCCGATCAGCAGGCCGTGCGGGCCCATGCCGTCCTGCGCGGACTCCTTGAGGTCCAGCTCGACCGGAGCGCCGTCGGTGCCCACACCGATCGGCACCCGCAGCCGGTCCCGGTTCGGCCGGGGCTGCCAGGCCCGATCGACCTCGAAATCGTACGGGTCGCCGAGGTTGAGCAGTTCGGCCAGACCCAGCTCGGCGGTGAGCGGGGCATCGCCCCCTCGGGACGCGGCCGAAAGGCGCAGCGGGGCCAGCTGCATGGCGAGCGCCTCGATCTCCGCGATCCGGCAGTCGTCGGCCCGCCCGATCTCCGCCGAACCGTCCACCGTGGTGCTGTGCAGCCGCCGGTCGGCGGTCACGTCGAGCACCAGCCGGGCCCGGTCCAGCACCCGTGGCGCCGGGTGGGAGAGGTCGAGCAGGGTGACCCCCTCCACGCCACCCTCGGTCATCAGGTGGTCCGATCCGGCGGTGTCGCCGCCGTCGATGATGACCAGGACGTGCGGCCCGCCCACCTGAGGCGCACCGCCGGAGGAGTTGAACCGCGGTCGGCTCGCCAGCACGTCGTCGAGCATCGCCTCGAGCCCGGTGACCGAGGGTGCGACCAGCCGGAGCTGACCGAGCGCGTCGGTGCGGGTCGGGTGCAGCGCGTGCGGCAGCCACTTCGTCCACTCCCACGCGGCCCGCCGGTCGGCGGCCACGCAGACCGCGACGAGCATGTCGTCCGGCGCGTGGAACGCGGTGGCCTGGGCCAGCACCGACGTGACCAGCCCCCGCACCGCATCGTCGTCGCCACGCAGGTGAACCCGGGCGAAGCCGTTGAGCGCCATCGTCACCGGCAGGTCCGGCACCTCGCCGTAGGTGGTCAGGAAACGGCGCAGCGCCAGCGCGCACATCGGCTCCAGCTTCTCGAGCGACGTCGCGGGCGGCGGGACCAACGGCGTGGCCAGCTCCTGCGGACCGAGACCGATGCGTACGGTGGCGAAGTCCACGTCGCCGCGCCGGCGCTCCCACAGCCGCGGCCCGAGCGGGACGGACCAGAGCGCGTCCGGATCCGGGTGCCGGTAGAACGCCGCTTCCTGCTGCTTGCGGATCGTCTTGAGCACCCGGCGGCGCTGCCGCGACAGGTGCGTCATGTACTCGCGCCGCTTCTGCAGCATCTCCTGCTTGCTCGGGCCGCCGGAGTTGTTGGTGAGCTGGGAGGCGAGCATGCCGATCGCGGAGAGGCCGAAGAGTCCGCCGGTGACGTAACCGAGGGTGCTGCCGCCCCGGCCGGCGAACATCAGCGCCATGGCGAACGAGCCGGCGAGCATCGGCAGCAGCATCAGCATCTGGCCCCAGGCGCGTCCACTGGGCGCGGGCACCTCAGGTGGCGCCTCCAGCAGGACCTCGCCGGACGGGTACTCCGGCTCCGGCTGCCGGGCCGGACGTTTCACGACGACCGTGCTCACCTATCAGACCTCCCCGCTGGCGCGCCCGGACCCGATCGGACCGAACCGGCGCCCACGCCACCGGCACATGGTAGGTAGCCTCTTCTCGTCATGACAGCCGCGGGCCCTATCCGGTCCGCTCCTCGTCCCGAGGGGTCATCAGTGGTCACCCAGGCCGGAACCGGACTTGTGCGCATCGCCGTCGTCGCCCCGAACCGACGGCTCGATCTCGCCCTGCCCGAGCATCTGCCGCTCGTCGGGCTGCTCCCCGCCGTGCTGCGGCAGGCGGAAGAGCACCCGTCGGACGGGACGGCACACGGTGGCTGGATGCTGCGCCGCACCGACGGCACCGCCGTCGACCTGAACCGTACGCTCGCCGCGCAGAACGTCCGGGACGGCGAGACGCTGCACCTGGTGCCGCGCCGCACCGAGTGGCCCGAGCTGGCGTACGACGATCTGATGGAGGCTGTCGCGGACGGTGCCCGCCGGCGTGGTGTGGCCTGGAACCCGCTCGCGACCCGGCTGACCGGTCTGATCGTCGCCGGTGCGCTGCTGCTGCTCGGCCTGGCCGTCATCGTCGCATCCGACGAGCCCGGCTGGCTCGGTGGCGTGATCGCCCTCGGCACCGCCGGGGTGCTGCTGCTGGTCGGGATCGTGCTGTCCCGGGCGATGGCCGACTCCCTCGCCGGGGCCGTGGTCGCCGCCGCCGGTCTGCCGTACGCCTTCGTCGGCGGCACCCTGGTGATCGGCACCGGAGAGTCGGTCTGGGCGCTCGGCGCGCCACACGTGCTGCTCGGTTCCGCCGTCCTGCTCCTCACCGGCCTGCTCGGCTTCCTCGGTGTGGGCGACGCGACCCGGGTCTTCGTGGCGGCGGTCTTCGCCGGGTTCTGGGGCATGCTCGGCGGCCTCTTCGCCCTCGGCTCGATGGACGCGGCGCAGGGCGCGGCGATCGTGGTCAGCGCGGTGACCCTGCTGCTGCCGGCGATGCCGCTGCTCGCCGTGCGGCTCGGCAAGATGCCGATGCCGGCGCTGCCCCGCACCGCCGAGGACCTGCTGCGCGACGAGCCGCAACCCCGGCGCGAGTTGGTCTATCAGGCCACCGCCCGGGCCGACGAGGTGCTCACCGGCATGATCTTCGGCTCGTTCGTGGTCACCGTCGGCTGCCTGACCGTGCTCACCGCACACGGCTCGGTCGCCGCCCTGCTGCTGGCCGGAGTGGTCGCACTCGGTCACCTGCTGCGGGCCCGGCTGGTGCCGACCGTCCGGCACCGCGTGCCGCTGCTCGCCGTGGGCCTGGTCGGGCTGGCCCTGCTGCCCCTGGTCGGCGCGGCAGACGCCGGAACGGTGTTGCGGGTGCTGGCCGTGCTGCCGGTGGCGGTGGTCGCGGCCGGGTTCTCGGTCAGCGCCGGGCTCGCCTACAGCCGGCGTGCCCCGTCGCCCCGACTGGCCCGCCTCGGGGACCTTCTCGACATCCTGCTGCAACTGGCCGTGGTGCCGGTGGCGTGCAGCGTCCTGGGCCTGTACGCGTTCATGCGCGCGCTGAACGGCTGACGCCGGGCGCTAGCCACCGGTCCGTCGAGGGTGTCCGGGGAGCCGAAGGCTCACAGGGTGACGTCGCTGACCGCCGGTGCCTTGCCGCCGCGGATGAGCGCGACGATCGCGGTGTCGATGTCCGGGCCGAGGAAGAAGTCGTCGGCCCAGTGCAGCTGGAAGACCCGCCCCTGAGCATCGATGACGAGTTCGGAGGGCCCGTCGGCGTTGTTGCCGAGCGGGAAGACCGGGTTGCCGTACTCCTCGGCGAAGATCTCGGAGCCCTCCGCCAACACACCGCCCCGGGTGGGATGGAGGGCGCTCCCGAAGCCGCCTCCCGGCTCGCCGTGCCCGCCGAACTGGGGCAGGCGCAGGCCGCCGAATTCGACCAGGGCGGCCCGTGCCGCCGGGAAGAACTCCAGCCCGGCCAGTTCGTCGGCGAAACGGGTCAGCCACAGGTCGACGGCGGCGGTCATGTCGCGGCCGGGGAACCAGCCGGCTTTCTCCAGCACCTCGCGGACGTCCGGCGGGAAGCGACCCTCGGCGGCGCGGTGCTTCGCGTACCGTTCCGCGATCGCCGGGGCGGGCATCGACGGCCACTGGGACAGCTCCCCGGTCTCCCGGTCGATGACCGCGGTGGGTTGTCCGGTTGCCGCCGGTGGCCGGGGTGGCCCGTTCGCTGCCTCCGGCTCGGGTTCACGGCGAGAGGCGATGAAGCCCAGATCGAACTCGTAGAGGTCGACCTCCGGTGCCGGTCCGGGGTGGCCGGCGGCAGCCCATTGCCGGGCGCGGGCCAGCGCCTCCTCACGACTGATCATCGGAACTCCCTCGGGCCGTGGTCGTCCTGGTCGCCGGCTGCGACCGGGTGCCGGCACCACCGTGTTCGGCGCGGTGCCTATCGTAGGCACCGCGGTCCGGCGCTTCCGTCCGTGCCGACCGTACGCCAGGGGAGGATGCCATGCCGTCGCGGCGGGACCAGGTCCAGTCGTACCAGTTCTTCGTCCAGCGGATGACGTCCGCGCTCGTGGCGCGCGAACCTGATCCGGAGGCCGCGCCGTTCCGGCGGCTCGGTGGCGCCGGCTTCGCGGGCATCATGGTCGCGGTGCTCTGCCTCGCCGCGGTGGGCGTCTACGGCCTGCTGCGTCCCGGTGGCGCCACCAAGTGGAAGGCGGGCGGGGCGGTCGTCCTCGAGAAGGAGACCGGCACCCGATACGTCTACCGGGAGGGCCGGCTGCACCCGGTGGTCAATTACTCGTCCGCGCTGTTGGCGATGGGGTCGGCGGTGCCCACCGTCTCCGTCTCCCGGAACTCGCTGGTCGGCACGCCGCGCGGCCCCCGGATCGGCATTCCGGACGCACCCGACGCCCTGCCCGACCCGAAGCGGATCCTCTCCGGGCCGTGGACGCTCTGCACCCAACCGGCCCGGAACCAGGCCGGTGGGACCGTGGCCACCACCGTCCTCACCGTCGGCAGGGCGCCCAGCGGCGGACGTGAGATGGGCGATACCGCGCTGTTGGTCCGGGACACCAAGACGAGCCGGTTGCACCTGATCTGGCACGACCACCGGTACGAGATCCGCAACCAGAAGATCGTCCTCGAAGGGCTCATCATGACCGCGGAGCCGGTGGTCGAGGTGGGCGGGGCGTGGCTCAACGCGCTGCCCGCCGGCGAACCGATCGGCACCCGGACGGTGGCCGGCCGGGGTGAGCCGTCGGACGCGCTGCGGGATGCCCGGGTCGGCCAGATCTTCGTCGTGGAGAGTCAGAACGGCAGCCGCCAGTACTACCTCGCCGACCGGGAGCGGCTGGCTCCGCTGACTCCGCTGCAGGCCGACGTGTTGCTGGCCGACCCGGAGACGCGGGGGTCGTATCCGGACGGGTCGACGCCCCGGGCGGTACCGCTCGCGGCCGGCACCGCCGCAGCCGCTCCCAAGGCGTCGGTCCCTGCGGCGGGGCCTCACCGCGCGCCCGACCAACGCCCCGAGGTCGCCCGGCTGACCGGCGACCAGCCGGCCGTCTGCGCCGGCTACCAACCGGGGCACGACGAGCCGACCCTGCTGTTGGACGCCCAGGTGCAGCCGGTGAAGGAGCCGGTACGCACCGGCGAGCAGACCGGCGACGGCATCCCGCTCGCCGACCGGGTGGTCATCGAACCCGGGTACGGCGTGCTGGTCGCCGCCATGCCGTCGCCGGACGCCCCGACCGGCACCCTGAATCTGGTCACCGACCTGGGTTACCGGTATCCGTTGGCCTCCGAAGATGTGCCGGGGATGCTCGGCTACCAGGGTGTGCGGCCCGTCGAACTGCCGGCGAGTCTGGTCGTCCGGCTACCGGCCGGCCCCGCGCTCGACCCGGCGAGTGCGAAACGGGCGCTGGACCCGGAGTGACCGCACCCGCCACAGTGGCGCACGTTGCGGGTTCGAATGCAGACCGGCCTAGCGTCGGCTGGACGCGACCCGTTACGGTTCGTACGAGAAATGGTGCACGAGCGCCGTAACAATGGCTGCCCCCAGCGACGCGGGGCGATCGACGAGGACGGGGGTGACTCCACCATGACGATGCGTACCGACACCGGCTTGATGGTGAAGACCGAGGGTGACGTAGATGCCGTCGCCGACCGGCTCACCAGCAACCTGAACGGGCTGATGGACCAGCTCACGCCGCTGTACGACCAGTGGAAGGGTGCTGGTGCGGGCTCGTTCCAGCAGGTTCGCGAGCGGTTCGACCAGGACATGGCCCGGTTGAACGTGGCACTGCGTGCCATCGCCGAGGCCGTCGGGTCCGCCGGTAAGGACTACGACGTCAGCGACGAGGAGATCCGGTCCGAGATGGACTCTGCCGGCGCCACCGCCGGCCAGATCACCGCGGCGCTCAAGCTCTGACGGGGAGGGGTTCCGAGATGGAGATCCGTTACAACTTCGGTGCGTTGAACGCCGCGGCGGACAGCTGCGGTGGTGCCATGCGAAACCTGACCGGCGAGCTCGACGGGCTCAAGTCCGGCATCGCGCCGCTGCTCGCGACCTGGGACGGTGACGCCCGCGAGGCGTACTTCCGTCGGCAGAACGACTGGGAGTCGGCCGCCAACGACCTGCGTGACCTGCTCGGCCGGATCGAGAAGGCGCTGCGCGAGTCGGCGGTCAAGATGCAGGCCCGCGAGGCCGCGAACCGGGCGAAGTTCGGCGACTGAGCCCAACCGTTGAGTGTCGATGGCCCGGCCCCGTGCCGGGCCATCGTCGTTCCCGCCATCGTCTGACGACGCAGGCCCGGCTTCGGACGCGCATTGACGACGCAGGCCCGGCCTCGGGCGTGCCCTGACGACGCAGGCTCGGCTTCGGGGTTGTCTTCAGCCGCGGGGCAGCGAGGTGGGCACCCGGAAGAACGCCTCCTCGGGCTCGTCGACCTCCCGGACCGGGGGTGGCGGCGCTGCCGGCCGGGTCGGCCGCCACCGCAGGCGACGTCCGCGCGGCAGCAACGAGGCCGCCGCGCCGATGGCGAGCGCGATGGCCGCCACCACCAGCCCGCCCCAGAGCGCCACCCGGCCGAAGACGCTCCACCGCTGCGCGCGCTCCTGCGCCGCCGGGTCGTACGACGGGTCGGGCAGCGGGGGCTGGGCCACCGGAGCCCCCTTGGTCAGCCGCTCGGTGACCGCCCGGTACGGGTTCAGCACGCCCTGTCCGTAGCCCTGCTCCGGATTCCCGCGCGCCGGGTCCACCGTCGCGACCAGCCGACGGGTGACCTCCGCCGCCGACAGGCCCGGCTCGGCGGAGCGGATCAGGGCGGCCGTCGCGCTCACCAGCGGGGCCGCGAAGCTGGTGCCGCTCCAGACCGCGTGGCCGGAGAGACGGGTCGCCGCCACCACCGCGCCGCCGGGCGCCACGAGATCGACGTACGGCCCGACCTGCGACTGCTTCACCCGCGCGCCCTGCTGGTCGATCGCGCCGACCCCGATCACACCCTCGTAGGCGGCGGGATAGGGCACCGGGTCGGGACGCTCGCCGTCCTGGTGCAGGTTGCCGGCGGCGGCGATCAGCACCACGTCCTTCTCCCGCGCGTAGCGGATCGCGCTCTCGACGGCGGGGTCGGGGCGGTAGAGCGTCACGGACATGTTCACCACGTCCGCGCCATCGTCGACCGCCCGGCGGATGGCCTGCGCGAAGACCGCTGTGGAGACGCTTCCGCCCTGGTCCTCCCCGCCCTCGTTGCCGGCCCGTTCGCTGACCCGGATCGGGACGATCGTGGCGTCCGGGGCTAGGCCGTGGAAGCCGACGCCGTCCTGCGGACGGGCGGCGATGAGGCTGGCGACCGCCGTGCCGTGCGAGACGCAGTCGACGTCGCCGCCGGCGGTGCCGCGCAGCGCGTCGAAGCCCTTGGCCACCCGGCCGCTCAACTGGGCGTGGTTGCCGTCGGAGCCGGAGTCGATGACCGCCACCCGCACCCTCGCGCCCGTGCTGAACGGCCACACCCGTTGCGGCGCGAGCCACTGCTGGTGCCACGGGGTCGCGCTGATGACCTGCCCCGGATCGCTCGGGTTGTCACAGACCGCCGGGGCCGCCACGGCCCGCGCCGGCGTGCCGAGGATGGTCGTGCCCGTCAGCGCCACCACCAGGGCAGCAGCGGACGTACGACGGCCGAGGGCCATTCCGCGCTCACCTCCAGTCTGCACGGCGTCGGTGCATCGTAGCGATCCTCGGAACTGGACCGGATACCCCGATGTCGCGCCGGTTCAGTATGGTCGACCTGTCACGCCGTCGGTCGGATCGCGGCGGCACGTGGACGTGCAGGGGGAGGACGCCATGGACACGCAGGCGATGCGCGCCCGGGCCGACGAGCTGATGGCCCAGTTCGAGCGGATGCGTTCGGGCGTGGGTGACCTCCAGCAACGACTCAAGGCCGTGAACGCCACCGTCACCTCCGACGACGGGTTCGTCACCGTCACCGTGGGCCCCCGAGGCCAGGTGGTCAAGGTGGAGTTCGACCCACGCATCTACCGGCGGCCGAACTCGAAGGAACTCTCCGCCACGGTCACCGACACGATCCGGCGGGCAACCGAGAAGGCGATGGCCGACGTCGAGGAGCTGTTGCGGCCCTTCGTGCCGGACAGCCAGTTCCAGGCGTACATGGACCACGACCTGGACGGCATCTTCCGTCAGCTGGACAGCGAACTTCCACGGGAGGACGACCGATGAGTGACCCGAACGAGACCTTCGTCAACCCCGACGGCGCGCGGGACGGCGGCCGTCGGCTCGGTGTCGCCGGCTCGACGCTGGCCAGCCGCTGGGCGCAGCACGCGGCCACCATCTCCTCGCTCAACGCCTCGGCCCCCTGGGGCACCGACGAGCCGGGCAAGGAGTTCAACAAGCACTACCTGGAGGGTAAGGACGCCCCCGCCACCAGCGTCCTCACCGGCGGCAAGACGATCGTCGACCTGGTCAAGGTGCTGGGTCCCGACGTGACCAGCGCCGTCGACGGCACCGTCGAGGTCGACGACATGGTCGACAAGTGGTTCGGCGGCGAGGACAAGTAACCTCCCACTCTCGGGCGGTCAGGTCAGGGCAGAGAGGCACAACAGGTGGCGGTACCGAATCCCAAGGCCTCGCTCGGCGAGTACGCGTGGGTCTGGGACGCCATCTGCTGGGTCAGCGCCGGTGAGGCGTGGCCCACCGGCGACGAGGACCGGATGCGCGACCTCGCCGACGCGTGGAACGGCCTCGCCGAGACGATCAACGACGCTCTCGCCGACGCCGACCCGGCCGCCATGAAGATCCTCCAGAACTGGGGCGGCGGTGCCGGCGAGGCGTTCGGCCAGCTCTGGAACCAGCTCGGCGTCGATCCGGGCACCGGCCTGCCGTTGATCCAGGAGGCAGCGTCCGCCTTCGCCAGCGGCTGCGACAACGCGGCCATGGAAATCGAGTACGCGAAGCTGACGGTCCTCATCGCCGTGATGATCACCGTAATCGCGGTCTTCGTGGCGCTGCTGATGGCCTGGCTGGGTGGGGTGTCGGCCGGAGCGATCCCGGGCATCCTCGCCGCCGGCCGGCAGGCTGTGACGGTCGCGTTCCGGCGGCTGATCGCGCAGATGGGCCGGCAACTCCTCACCCGCGCCGGGATGCAGGCGGCCCTGCGCACCGTCGGCACCCAGATCACTCGGCGGGTCACCAGCGAGGCGCTACGCAACGCCGGACGGCGGTTCGCCCTCGAACTCGCCGAGGAGGTCGGCGAGGAACTCATCATCGACATCGGCGCCCAGGCGTACCAGATGAACGCCGGCACGCGGACGGAGTGGGACGTCAAGCGTACCGCCACCGCGGGCATCGGCGGCGCCTACGGCGCGATCCTCGGCACCGGCCTGAACGCCGGCACCCGCTTCGCCCGCAACAACGTGGCGCCCCGGATGCCGGTCTCGTTCAGTCCCCCCGCGATGAACTTCCGGGGCGCCGGGGTCGTCCGCTGGGGTGGCAACTCGCTCGCCGCCGGCCTGCAGAACGCGGTCATCTCGCCAGCCGCCAGCGTTCTGGCCAACGCCACCATGACCGGGCAGTGGAACATGCCCGGGGCTGACGCGTTCCTCGGCGGCTTCGCCAGCGGTGCCGGTCGCGGCGGGGCCACGATGGCGGCCAGCAACCTCGGTAGCGGCATGGCGAACCTGCACAACCGGCTCGCCGGCTTCGACCCCGGCACCACGACGGGCACCGGCACCGGCACCGGCACCACGACGGGCACCGGCACCGGGAACCCGACGGTCGGCGGGGCGAACCTCGGCAACGGCACGGGGACCGGCGCCGGCACGGGAACGGGCAGCGGTGCCGGCAGCGGCGGCGCGGGCTCGACCTCGGGTTCCGGTTCGGGCAGCGGGTCGGGTTCGGGGTCGGGTAGTGGCTCGGGGTCGGGCTCCGGTTCAGGGTCGGGCAGTGGGTCCGGCTCGGGTTCGGGTTCCGGTAGCAGCTCGGGTTCGGGCAGTGGGTCGGGCTCCGGCTCGGGCAGTGGGTCCGGCTCGGGCAGTGGGTCCGGCTCGGGCAGTGGGTCCGGCTCGGGTTCGGGCAGCGGTTCGAGCGGCAGCAGCCAGGGCGACGGGAGCGCCGACGCCGGCCCGAGCAACGCGCCGACCTCCGGGTCCGGATCGATCTCGCTCGCCCCACCGACGGCCGACGCCGGCGCCCCGCCGGCTGCGGACACGTCCGACACGTCGGCCACGGGCACGTCCGACACGGGCACCAGCCAGGGCACCGATCCGGGCACGAGCGACGGTACGCCGGCCGCCGGTACCCCGGTCACCGCCGATGCGCCGGGCACTGGCCTGGTCACCGACCAGGGCTCCGCCGACGCCGGTACGGGCACGGGCTCCGACTCGATTTCCTCGACCACCGGCGGCATCCAGGACGGGTCGTCCACGACCAACGTCGGCAATTCCGTGGGGCCGTCCTCCGAGTCCACCGTGGATCTTCCGCCGTCGCAGACCACCGACCACTCGGGGACGAGCGACACCACGTCGGACTCCGCGGCTGATCCGCTCGCCGGCGACCAGGCACCCGCGGTCGTACCTGGCACGACGGTGGGCACCTCCGTAGCCGGTGGACCTCCCGGCACCGTGCCGACGGCGCCGAGCAGCGGCGGCACCACCACGAACCCGGCCGTGGTCGGGTCGACGGCAGCGACGACCGCACAGCCCACTGCCACCACGAACGCTCCCGCCACGAACGCGTCGACCGCAAACGCCCCCACCACGAACACGTCGGCCACGAACGCGCCCACCACGAACGCTCCCGCCACGAACACGAGCAGCCAGACCGGGACGGGCACCCAGGCCGCGCCGGCGACCAACACCGGTACGAACACACAGCCGACCACCGGCCGCCCGACACCCACCGTCAACCCGACCACGGCGAACTCGGCGGGTTCCATTTCGCTGGGGCCCGCCACCACGCCGTCGACCAGCGCCCCGACGACGAGCACCGCGCCGGCCAGCGGCACCAACCAGGGCACCCCGAACCAGCCGGGCACCCCGGCGCAGCAGGGCACGACCAGCCAGCCCGGCACCGGCCAGGCCAGCCCGTCCGGACGGCCGGAGGGTACCCCGCTGGTCGGTGTCGGGCCCACGGACGTCGCCGCGGCGCCGGACGGCTCGACCCGCCCGGACGCCACGCCGGCCGTCCCCGACGCGACCGGGACCAACCCGTCGAGCACGCCGGACCCGTCGGCAGGCCCGGACGCCAACACCGACGCGACGACGGACCCGGCGGATGCAGTTCCGGCCCAGCGGACCTCCGCCGACGGCGTGGTGGTCGTCCCGGTGTCGACCGGCAACGGTCCGAACAGCGGCACTCCGACCGCGCCGAACGCCAACAACGGGCCGGTCGACCCGACCACGCTGACCCGCTCCACCAGCCCGACCGGTCGTGGCACCTACAGCTGGCACCTCGACCCGATCACCGTCCCCGGCGACCCGAGCGGCCCGGACGCCGAGCGGATGCTCATCGAGGCGTCCCGGACGCTGGCCGAGACCGTCCGGACTGCGGTCAAGGCCAAGACGATCTCCAAGGGCAAGATGCCGGGCATGGCGGGCGCGCTGATGATGCCGAACGGCGACATCACCACCCACACCAGCATGAGGCCCGACAAGGGCACCACGCCGCCGACCCAGCCGGCGGTGCACCCGCTCGCTCAGGCTGCCCTCGGCCGGACCGCAGTCGCCTTGGGCAACAGGACTGGCGCCGGCCACGGCCAGTGCGCTGAGGTCGCGCTGGTATCGGATCAGCTCTACCGGCTTGAACAGCAGTGGCGAACGGTTGGCGAGCCAGGGACCTTCGAGCAGTACGCCCTGGACGCCTTCCAAGGGTCGAAGATCGTCACGCACCAGGTCGCCACCGGATTCGATGACACTGGGGTTCGGTACGACCTGGGCCACTACCGGGCCCCGTGCCGTTCCTGCACGCACTTCCTGCCGCAGTTCAACGTCGATCCGATCACGGATCCGGACAGGTCGCCGTCGGTCTACCAGCCGCCGGTGCCCGGGGTGGTCGGCAACGGGCGACCGCTGAGCGACTCCCGTCCGTACGGGGATCCGCAGGGCCTGGTGCCACCGGACCAGGCCGACCAGCAGGCACTGGACGATGCCGTGCCCCGCAACCCGGACACCGGCCGGCCGGAGGTGCACCCTGACCCCCGCGTGGGCAACTGGGCGGGCCTGGTCAACGACGGGGGCCCGACGGTCCCCGGCCGGGACCGGAACTGCGCCGACGCCGGTCTATCGTTCCTGTCCACCTGGTTCGGTCGGCCGGAGGTGGCAGCGGCCACGGCGGACGCGACGACCGTCGAGCGCAACAGCACTGCCCGGCAGGAACAGGCGTTGCGCACCACCTTCAGCCACCGCGGCACCGGCACGTCCGGACTGGCCGAGATCGCCGCCGCTCTTCGGGACGCCGGCCACGGCTCGGCTGCCCTGATCATCACCACCTCCACGGACTCCAGCGGCCGGGCACACACCTGGAACGCGGTGAACCACAACGGGACGATCGTGTGGGTCGACGTCCAGGCGCGGACGGTCTCCGACACCGGCCCGATCTACAGCGCCGGTGTCGACAACGTCTGGTCCATCACGCTCGATGCCCAAGGTGACCCGATCACGCCGGGCGTCACCCGGACCGACACGGACGCCCCGACCGCCGGACCGGACCCGGTGCCGCCACACTCCACCGCACCGGCGGATCAGAACTCCGAGATGAGCGCCGGCGACCCCACGGCCGCCCAGGACCAGTCGGGCGCCGCAGAGAGCGACTACCTGGGCGAGCTGTCGGGCACCGAACGGGCAACGCTGCTCGACGCCGTCGCCGCGGCCCAGCAGGACGCCGACCAGATCCTCGCCGAACTGCAGGGAGTCGCCGCCGACGTCAACGCGCAGCTCGGGCTGACCGGCGAGGACGCGCTGCGGACGCTGGGCGAGGAACACCGGGTCAAGGGCGCGGAATCGCTGGCCCGCAAGTTCCGCACCGAGCTGGCGCCGATGGGCTATGACCTGGACAGCGCGCTGCAAACCGTCAACGACGTCGTGCGTTTCTCGGTTCGCGGCCCCGAGTCCGAGGCGTACGGGCCGGCCGTCGACCAACTGCTCAGCACGCTGGAAGCCAGCGGCTACCAGGTCACCGACCTGAAGAACTTCTGGCATTCCGGTAACCGGTTCTTCGGGCTGAACTGCACGCTGGTGTCCCCGAACGGCCGTACCTTCGAACTGCAGTTCCCGACAGCGACCAGCTACGCCATCGGTAAGCAGACCCACGTCCCGTACGAGGTGATGCGGGATCCCGCCTCGCCCGTCGTCGCGCAGGTCCACGCGTACCTCGACATCTTGGCGATCAACAAGGCGAACGGTGCGGCGGCGGCCATGCCCGGGGGCATGGACAGTCGGCCGGAGCGATTCGGTACGCCGAAGGACACCAGCTTCGCGGCCTGGGCTGCCAAGCCGGCCCAGGCGGATCTCTTGCAGGAGTACGCCGCCGAGTTGGCCGCGCAGGGCCGTACGTTCGAGGAAGCCCTCGCCGAGCGAGGGTTGGACGCCTCCGACCTGCCCGGCTTCGATCCCGCCTCTCTGGGGAGCACAGATGGCCGAACCCAACTTCCGATACCACCTGTTGTTCCGCCCGGACAATCCGGAAGTGCCGGTCAACGTGATCGCGCTGCTCCGGAGCAGCGGACCGACCCAGGCCGTCATCTGGGATCGGCCGACCAAAACGTGGAACTTCCGACCGGACGTGGCGACGGCGATCCTGTACGCGAATCCGGAGCGTCATCTGACCCGAGCGGTCGACCGGGCCACGGCGGAACGGGAGACGGCCCACTTCACGACGGTTCCGCTGCCGACGGAAACGGAGTTGACGGAGATCTGCCGCCAGGCGACCTGACCGTCGACGACCCGGCGGCCGAGGAGACGGCCGACACGTCGACCGAGGAGACGGCCGGCGAGCAGACCGTCGAGGAGCCGCCCGGGGACGACGACCAGGCCCAGGGCTACCCGGACATGCAGGGCTGGCCAATGCCGGACACCCGGCGTTTCGGGCCGGACGAGCTGGCGCCGCTGGAGGATCCCCAGTTCCAGGACGATATCGCCGACAGCCTCTGGACCCCCGACGGGTACGCCGTCTTCGCGGATCCGTCCACCCACCCGTACGGCCAGCTGATCAACGACGGTGGGGTGGGCCAGCCCGGCCGGAGCAACAACTGCATCGACTGCTCCCTGGCGGCGCTGGCCAGCTTCTTCGGCGATCCGCAGGTGGCCCTGCCGCGCTGGCCGGACCAGCTCGAGGACGGCTCTGTCGACACCGCGACCGGTGAGCTGGACGGCTTCGGCCGGGTGCAGAGCTGGATCGGCGGCGAGTGGACCGGCGACAGCGACGCGCTGCCGTCCACTCCCGCCGAACGCGCTGCGGCGGTGACCGAGCGGTACCAGCAGCTCTACCAGCGGATCCAGGACGCCGGTCCGGGGTCGGCCGCGGTCGTCGTCGTCGAGTGGCTCGCCTTCGACGAGAACACCGGCGAGCCCCAGCTCGACGAAGACGGCAACGTGCGCGGGGCCGCGCAACACGCCTTCCTGATCGTCTACCCCGAGGGCGCGGACGGGCCGGTCTGGTGGGACCCGCAGCAGGGCGACACCATCTCGGACGTGCTGCCCGGCGACTATGTTGATGGGACGTACGACCTGTGGTCGATGGAGGTGCAGCCGAGCGATGCCGATGACCAGGGAGGAAGCCCGGCAACTGATGACCCGCCTGCTGGGGACCAGCAACCCGGTGGCGGTGTTCCCGTTCGAGTTCGGCTGGGCGGCCCAGGAGACGCTCTCTCCGCAGGAGCGGGCACAGGGCAGGCATCTGGGCCAGGGGGTCTTCATCATCGACGAGACGGGAGTGGTGACGGCCCATCCCAGTCTGCCGCCACCCCTGGTGATCAAGCGGTACGCGGCGGCACGCCGCGAGGGCCGGGTGACCGGGCGGCAGGTGTGGCCGAAGGTCGACCAGCCGGACTGACCTCAACCGACGTCGACGCTGACGTCGATGCCGACACGACGGCACCGGGCCTCGACACCGACACCGACCACGCCGCGCAGCCGGCGACCCCGGGCAACAGCGACACGTCCACCGACGGCAGCGTGGCGACGAGCGAACCGATCACCGCGAGCGCACTGCCCGGCACGGCCTTCCATGGCGAGGGACGGGCGCAGGCCGATCCGGACGCCGTCCTCGACCAGGCGCGGGCCGCGCTGCCCGGCGTGGCCGCCCACGCCGGCGTGCAGGCCGTGACCGCCCTGACCGACGGGACGTACCAGGTCACCCGCGCCGACGGCAGTCAGTTCAACCTCCGGGTGACCAGCGGGCCGGTCGCCGACCGTGCGGCCGCCAGCAGCGTGTTCGACACCGACGGTACGGCCGTGGTGACCGTCTCCGACCGGGCCGCCGACGCGGTGATCGGGCGTGCGCTGGCGCACGAGGTTGCCGAGCTGTCCGCCCTCGGGCAGCCGTTGGCGGAGGGCGCGTCGGTCGTCACGCCGCTCACCCGCGCCGACGTGGCCGAGCTGGTGACGGCCGCGCACCAGGTCCGGACCGCGGACAAGTGGTCCCGGTCGGCTGCGCGACGCGAGCTGGCCGCCATCGTGGACCGGCTGGGCCTGCGTGACGGCATGCTCGGCGCCGAGCAGCGAGTCGCGGCCCTGCCCGCCGAGGCGCGGGCCGCGCTGGCCGACGCGACCAGCCAGCGTTCGGCCCGGACGAGCGAGCGCTCCCGGCTGCGCGCCGACCGCCGCGCCGCCGAGGCGGAATCGAATGCCCGCCCCCTCGGTCTGCCCCGGATGCGGACGTACCTGGTCACGCATCTCACCGTGAACTCTCTCCTGGCCGCGCTGGCGGCGAAGCTCACCCTGGACGCCGGCGGCCGGCCGGAGGTCGCCCTGATGCTGGGCGCCGGCGCGCTCGTCGGGGCGATCGCCACCGGACCGGCGAAGTGGCTGGCCAAGCGGGCCGGCCTGGTTGCCGAGGACCGGCGGGCGCGGTACGACGCTCGTCAGGACGCCCGCAGCGCCGCGGAGACGGACACCACCACCGGGGAGGCGCTCGCCGCCCGCACCGGCGACGCGACCTCGGCGCTTCAGGAGCTGGGCGAGGCGGTGACCGGGCTCGGCGAGCAGGCCGCGGCCGTCCAGGAGCAGCTGCGCCAGAACGAGCGCCGGCACCGGCTGATGGGCCGGCCCCGCCGGTTCGGGCCGGTCGGCGGGGACCCTTCGGCGGCGACCGGCCGCGACCCCGGCAGCGGTACGCCGACGTCGACCGACGGCCAGAGTGGTCCGCCCGTCGTCGGGTTGACCCCGCACGAACATGGGCGGCTCGCCGAGTTGCGCAGTCTCGTCGCCCGTCACGACGGGGCGCGGCCGTGGTCCCGGCTCAGCACGGGCCGGGAGATCCGGGCGCTGCTCGACAACCTCGGGCTGCGGCAGGGGACGCCGGGTGCGAACCAGCGCCGGGACCTGCTGCCGGCCGACGTGCGGCCGCTCGTCGACCGGTTCGGCGACTCGCGGACGACCGCGGTCCGGGAGCGGGCCCGGGTCGTCATCGGCCGCCAACCGGCCGACGGGCAGCGGCCGGGCAAGGTCGCGCCCTGGTGGATCTCGGTGGCGGAGACCGCGCCGAACCTGCTGACGGCCGCCACGATCGCGGGGGTCGGTGACCTCCTCGGCCAGCTGAAGTTCGGCTGGTTCGGCATCGCGGGCGCGCTGGCCGCAGCGGCGACCGGCGCGGCGGTCGACCCGGTGATCTCCCGCAAGGAGGCCGCCGCCAAGGACGCCCGGGACACCTGGGACGCGGAACACCCGGCGCTGCCGGCGGAGGCGCTGCTGTCCCAGGCGGCCGAGGCGCTCGCCGACCCGATCGGCGCGGTGGCCGACCGCGCCGCGACCGCCGCCCGACGGACGGCCGACCTGGAGCAGCGCCTGGCCGACCTGGAGCGCCGGCTCGCCGAGTCGCAGCGCCGCAACGGCCTCGCCGACTCGTTCCGCCGCCTGCTCTTCGGCGACCCGGCCTGGGCGGGGCTGGCCGCGCCGGACGTCACGACGACCCCCGGGCCCCGCGCGTCGACCGATCCGGCGACGTCGACCGACCCGGCCGCTGCCGGGCCCCGCGACCCGCGCGACACGGCCTCGCTGCGACGGCTTGCCGAGCTTGCCGCGCGGCACGAGTCCGCGGGCCTGCTGGCCCGCCCGTCGGTGGCCCGGCAGCTGCGGGTCATGGTCGACCAGCTCGGTCTGCGGGAGGGCACGCCGGGCGCGGATCAGCGCCGTGAGCTGCTGCCGGCGGAGCTGCGGCCGGTGGTCGAGCGGCACGGGCGTCCGGGCCTGGCCGACCGGGCGGCACGGCTGCTCACCCGCCCGCCGGCACAGGCGACGGACAGCGCCCAACGGCCGAGCAACGTGCCGAGCATCGGGGTCTACGCGGTCGAGCAGACGCCCGGCCCGTTGGTTCAGGCCGGGACGACGGTCGGGGTGGCCAAGGTCCTCCAGGTCGCCGCCGGGGCCGGGCCGGTCGGCATGCTGGCCGGTGGGCTCGTCGGTCCGCTCCGCGACCTGCTGCTCAAGCGCGTCGAGGCCCGGATCAAGGACGCCCGCCGGACCTGGGACCTGGCCAACCCCAACCCGGCGACAGACCCGACGTCACGGGTGGAGGGGCTCGCCGGCCCGTCGGCGACGGCCGTGACCGACGCCGCCCGGCAGCTCGACGCGGCTTCGCGGCGCCTCGACGACATCAACGCGACCATGGACCGGGTGGCGCAGAGGCACACCGCCTCGGCCGGGTCGACCGAGACCTCGACCACGCCCGGTAGCACGACCACGGCCGGTAGCACGACCACACCCGACCCGGCCGCCAGCGCGCCGGACCCGGCAGCCGCACCGGACCCGGGCGGGACGCCCGATGCGACCGGTCCGGAACGGTTGAGCAGGGCCGACGCCTGGGAGTTGCAGACGGCCGCGCACCAGGTGCGTACCGCTGATCCCGTCTCCCTGAAGCCGGCCCTGCGCGAACTGCACGCGGTGATCGACCGGCTGGGTCTGCGGGATGGCATGCTCGGGGCGCCGGACCGGATCGCGCAGCTGCCCCCCGAGGCCCAGCAGGTGGTCGCGGAGTTCGGCGGCGACCGCGCCGGCCGGACGCGGCAGCTCCGCACGCTCCGGGCCGAACGGCGGGCCGCCGAGGACGCCCGTCCACCGGGCATTCCCCGCCTGCGCACCTACCTCGTGTCGAGTGTGCTGACCACCGGGGCGACCGCCGCCGCGGCGACCGCGGTCGCCGTCGCGGTGGCCAGTCCGCTGGCGCCGGTGATCCCCATCGCCGCGGTGGCCGCCGCGCCGGTGATCGGGGTGGCGAAGTGGCACGCCAAGCGGCAGGGCCTCGCCGCCGACGACGTGCGCAGCCGGTTCGACGCGCGCAGCGACGCCCGGGCCGCCGCCGACCGGGTGGACCAGGTCGTTGACCGGCTGAACGAGCCGATCGCCGAGCTGGAGCGGGCCGCCGACCGGCTCGAGGGCCGCCTGAGCGCCGCCGAGTCGACCACCGGCCGGCTGGCCGAGCGGCTGGCGGAGACGCACCGCCGCACCGGTCTGCTCTCCCGCCTCTTCGGCACCGTCGGCAGCGGCCGGACGGACCCGGCCGCGACCGGTCCGGAGAACGGCACCGGCCCGGCGGCCGGCCCGAACCCGGAGGGCAGCGGCGACCCGGACAACGGCGCCGACCCTGGGCGGATCACGGCGGCGGCGGTACCGAACTCGGGTTTCCACGGTCTGGGGCGGCCGGCGGCCGACCCGGCCGCGGTGCTGGACCTCGCCCGGGCCGCGTTGCCGCAGGTGGCCCCGTACGCCGGGGTGGACGAGGTCGCGGCGGTCGCGCCGGACCGCTTCGAGGTGCGCGCAGCCGGCCTGTTCCCGCTGCGGGTGGAGCTGACCGCCGGCCCGCTGACCGACGGGGTGGTGGCCCAGTCGACGCGCAATCCGGACGGGTCGTTCACGGTGACCGTCTCGGACCGGGCCGTGGACGGCGTCATCGCCCGGGCGCTCGCGCACGAGGTCGCGGAGCTGGTGGCGCTGCACGAGTCCGGGCAGGCCCTGGTCGGACCGCTCGACCCGGGCAACGTCGACGGGCTGATCGACCCGGCCGGCCTCACCGCGCACGACCGGGGCCGGATGGCCGAGATCCGCCTGCTCGCCGCCGAGTACGAGGCCGGCGACCAGGCCACCAGGCTCGCCGTACGCGCCGAGATCGACGCCCTCGTCGACCACCTCGGCCTGCGGGTGGGCGATTTCGCCGCACCCGCGCGGTGGGCCGCCATCCCGCGGGACGTGTTCACGCACCTGGTGCGCCTGAGCGTGCCGTCGGTGACGCCCGAGTCGGTCACCCAGGTGCTGCAGGGCGGCCCGGCGCTCACCGACGTCGAGCGGTTCCGGATGATCGACTATCGGGCCCGACTCGCCCCGGACTTCCAGGTGCCGTCGACCACCGAACTCGACGCGCGGCTGCGCGAGCTGGCGATGCAGGGCGAGCAGGCCCAGAGCAGCCTGCCGCGGATGCCCGCGTACGCCGGGCAGATCATCGCCATGCCGCCGGCTCACCTGGACCTCATCCGGCAGGTGGATCCGCAGCTCGCCGACCGGATCGCCGCCGAGGGCGTGTACGTCGACCTGACCGGCCAGTTCGACCTGCGACCGTACGCGGTGGACAGCCAGCCCGAGATCGACCTGGGTGACGCGCGGCCGGCGTTCGACCTGGGTACGCCGGCCGGCAGGCAGGCCCTGCTGGTCGAGGACCGGGTCCGGGCACGCGCCGCGCTACGTGGTCTCGCCGGTGGCCAGCCGGTCCCCCTGCTCGCCACCCACGACTTCCACTACCTGGGCGCGGGCCGGGTGATGGGCCTGGTGCCGGACGCGCTGACCCAGGTGCTGCGCGGGTTCAGCCCGATCGCCGAGGCGACGACCGGGGAGACCACCGCCACCGCCTCCGGCCCCGCGGAGACCGCCGCGGTCGCCGACCGGGTCACCCTGCCGGCCGCCGAGGCGGGCACCCCGGCCGTGGCGTACGGGCAGGCGCTCGACAGCCAGAACGGCCAGCCGCCGCCGCTGTTCGACGGGCCGCCCAAGCGCGAGGACGTGCAGCAGGGCATGCTCGGCGACTGCGGCATGATCGCGGTGATCGGCGCGGTGGCCGGCCACCTGCCCGCCGCACTCGCCGACCTGTTCCACGTCAATTCGGACGGCACGGTGGACGTACTGCTGCACGAGAGCAGCCTGCCCGGCCGGTCGGTGACGCCGACCGGGCGGCGGCTGCGGATCACCGTGCAGCCGAACGTACCGCTGCGACCCGGCCCGGACGGCCGGACGGCCTACGCGGACCAGTCGTCGGTGGGCGTGGCCTGGGCCTCGCTGCTGGAGAAGGCGATCGCCGCGATCGACCGGACCTGGACGCAGGAACGCCACGACCAGTGGCAGCAGCAGTGGACCAACCGACCCGGCGTGGCCGACACCCAGGCTGCCCCGCTCGGCTACGCGCGGCTGAACAACGGCAGCTCGCGACTGGTGCAGGCGGAGCTGCTCACCCAGCTGACCGGCCTGCCGACGTCGGTGGACCAGCTGGACACCGCGCCCGGTCAGGAGGCGGTCGCCGAGGCCCGGCTGGCGGAACTGCTGGCCGTCGGCAGTCCGGTGATCACCGGCACCCGGCCGGCATCGGCGTACCAGACCGCGACGCTTCCGCACGGCCTGTACGCCGGGCACGCCTACGAGGTGGTCGGCGTCGCCAACGGTCAGGTGCAGTTGCGTAATCCGTGGAACAGCAGCCACCCCACGCCGATGTCGGTGCGCGCCTTCCTCGACCTGATGAGCCCCTGGTACGCGCACGTCGAGCTGGCCCGTACCACTACCACCGCGGTGCCGAACTCGTCTTTCGACGGGCTCGGTCGGCCGACGGCTGACGCCGCGGCGGTGGTGGACGCGGCCCGGGCCGCGCTGCCCACGGTGGCTGGCGCTGCGCGGGCGGACCAGATCGTCGCGGTCACCCCGGACCGTTTCGAGGTGCGGGTGGCCGGCCTGGACCCGCTGTCGCTGAACGTGGCGGCCGGCCCGCTCGCCGACGGCGTGGTGGCCCAGACGGTGCGGAACCTGGACGGCTCGTTCACGCTCACCGTGTCGGACCGGGCGACTGACGCCGCGGTCACCCGGGCGCTGGCGCACGAGGTGGCGGAGCTGGTGGCGCTGCACGAGTCCGGCCAGGCTCTGGTCGGTCAGCTGGACGCCGACCACCGCGACGGGCCGATCGACCCGGCCGGTCTGACCGCGCAGGACCACGGCCGGCTGGCGGAGCTGCGGATCCTGGCCGCGTCGTACGCGGGCGCGGATCCGGCGACCCGGCTCACCCTCCGGGCCGAGATCGACGCCCTGGTCGACCATCTCGGGCTGCGCCTGGGCACCCCGGACGCGCCCGCCCGCTGGGGCGTCCTCCCCGGCGACGTGGCCACCCACCTGATGCAGTTGAGCGTGCCGCTGGTGACTCCGGAGTCGATCACCGATGTGCTCGGCGGCATCCCGGCGAGCACCGTCGAGCGCTTCCGCGCGATCGACTACGGGGCCCGGCTGGCTACGGGCTCCCAGGTGCCCTCGGCCGCCGAGGTGGATGCCCGGCTGCGTGAGCTGGCCGTCCAGGGTGAGCAGGCGCAGTCCAGCCTGCCCCGGATGCCGGCCTGCGCCGGGCAGATCATCGCCATGCCGCCGGCTCAGCTGGACCTGATCCGGCAGGTGGATCCGCAGCTCGCCGACCGGATCGCCGCCGAGGGCGTGTACGTCGACCTGACCGGCCGGTTCGACCTGCGCCCGTACGTGCTCGACCGCGCGCCGGAGTTCTGGCTGGCGGAGTCGCGGTCGGCCTTCGACCTGGGCACGGAGGCGGGGCGCCAGTCGCTGCTGGCCGAGGACCGGGTTCGCGCCCGGGTCGCGTTCCGGGCCGAGTACGGCGCGAACCCCGCCGCCATGGCGGTGCTGAACACGCACGACTTCCACTACCTGACCAACGCCCGGGTGCTGGCCCTGGTGCCGGACGTACTCACCCGCGCGCTGCGCGCGTCGGTGCCCGGCGCACCGCCAGTGGACGTGGAGGTCGACGCGACCGTCACGGCCGGCGAGACCGTGGTGGTCGCCGACCGGGTCACGCTGCCGGCCGCGGAGCCGGGCCAGCCCGTCCCCGAGTACGGCCGGGCACACCACGCGCAGACCGGCCAGACCGTTCCGACCTTCGACGGGCCGCCCCGCCGGGAGCAGGTGCGGCAGGGCATGCTCGGCGACTGCGGGATGCTGGCCAGCATGGCCGCCGTCGCCGCCCACCGTCCGGACGCCATCGCCGGGCTGTTCCAGCCCAATCCGGACGGCACGGTCGACGTGCTGCTGCACGAAAGTGCCCTGCTCGGGGACTCGATCAACCCGACGGGCCGGCGACTGCGGATCACTGTGCACCCGGACGTGCCGCTTCGCCCTGGCTACAACGGTGCGACCGCCTACGCTGATCAGTCGGTGAACGGCAGCTCCTGGGCGTCGCTGTTGGAGAAGGCGCTCGCGGCGGTCGACCGCACCTGGAGCACCGAACGGCACGAGCAGTGGCAGCGCGACTGGCGGTCGTGGCACAGCCCGAAGGATCCGCACGTGGCCGCGCCGACCGGCTACGCCCGGCTGGACGTCGGCAGCACCCCGCGGATGCAGGCCGAGCTGCTCACCCAGCTCACCGGAGTGCCGAGTCGCGCCGAACAGTTCGACACGACGCCGGGGCGGGAGGCAGCCGTCGAAGCCCGGCTGGCCGCACTGCTGGCCGCCGGCAGCCCGGTGATCACCGGCACCAAGTCGGAAACGGAATACCCCGCATCGATCCGTAAGAAGCTTCCGCACGGGCTCTACGCCGGTCACGCCTACGAGGTGGTCGCGGTCGGCAACGGTCAGGTGCAGCTGCGCAATCCGTGGAACAGGGACCACCCGACGCCGATGACCGTGCGGGAATTCCTCGATCTGATGAGCAGGGGCTTTGCCCACCTGGAGCCGCAGCCGACTCCGCCGCCACCGATGGCAGGTCCGCCAGCGGCGCCGCCGGCCGTCCCCACGCCGCCGATCGCCACGTCGGACCCGCACACCTTGGGCCGCACCGATCTGGAGGACGAGCGCTACACCCTCGTCTACTACGCCCTGCTGGCCACCAACGGTACGGTGAGTGGCCTGGGAGTGGTCGAGTCGTCTGAGCGGGGGCAGCGCTCGGCCCACTGGACGGCGGGCGGGGCACCGCCCGGTCCGGGGGGCTCGCTGCCGGTCGGCCGGGCGGAGGCCGAGCGGATCGCCCGGGAGGTGCTCGGCTTCTCGCTGCCCGACGAGGCGACGCTGCACGACATGCTGAACGGGTGACCGTGCCGAGAAGAGAGCTGGGAGGAGAGCCGTTGCGCTCCTACACGGACGTCATGTCCATCCGCAACAACGTGCCGTCGGACATCGGGCCGGCCCGGCTCGGCGTTCGGTGGATCAACGAGGGTCCTCCGGTCCGGTGCGAAATCGCCGTCATGCCCCACTGGAGCGAGGAATCCCCCCACTACGAGGTCGCTCTCGGCGAGACCTTCCCGGTGGGCGACGAGACCTGGCGCTTCGCGGACGTCGACATGAAGAGCGCGGACGAGTGGCGGGTGATCGTCCGTCGGGTCGACGAGAACGAGGTGATGACGCCACCAACCGGCCACGTCTGGAAGTCCGCCCGGCTGCGGCCCTACGGTCAGCTCGACGAAGCGCAGCTACAAGCAGTGGAGGTCGAACTCGGCATCTCGTTGCCGCCGAGCTACCGCGACTGGCTGCGTGACAACAACGGGGCACAGCCCGAGGTCGAGCACCACGTCCCCGGCCTGCCCTTCAGCATGTTGCCGGAACGTCCCCTGCTCGGCGTTCACCCCCAGTACCCGCCGTTCGACCTGGTGCACGCTCAGCGCGTACACCGGGATCCCTGGCTGTCGCCGACCTGGCTGGTCATCGCGAACCTCTCCGGCGGTCTGCTGGTGCTCTCGCTGCGGCCGCGCGACATGGCGGAGGAGGGCGTGTACTTCCTGCCGGAGTCCGGCCTGGGCGGGGCGATCGGTCCTGAGGGTGCCGCCGGGCGCGAGCGGCACCTGGTTCCGGTGGCCCGCTCGTTCGGGCACTTCCTTGGCAAGCTGACTCCGATCGACCTGTCCGACCTGCCGCCGGCGCAGATCATCCGGCCCGGCGAGCCCGGCCACTCCCAGCATGACGACCAGCCGTGGTGGGCCACGCGACCTGAGGATCAGCAGCGATGACGACGACACACACCGCGCAGGCCCTGCTGCTGCCGGTCGGGCAGTTCTTCGGCACCTTCCACCCGGTGGCCGGTTCGACCGAGCGCTACCACCGGGTCCGCCTCGGCGACGAGGTGTGGGAGCTGGACGACCAGCGCTTCACCCTGTGGGCGCTGGCGCACGGCGCCGGCGACCAACCGGCCGAGCAGCCCTGGACCCTGCCCGCGGTACGCGACGCGGCCGCCGCGCAACTGCCCGGTGTCGACAGCGCCCCGCTGCTGCACGGGCTGCTGGCTGAAGGGCTCGCCGTCGAGGTCGCCCCTGATGCCGGCGAGGCGGTGGAGTTCGCTCGTCGGCACCGGGTCGGCGCCCGGATGCTCGGGCTGGGCAACAGCGCCGAAAAGCCCTGGCTCTGGTCGATCGGCTTCTACGAGCACCCGGTGGTGAGCGTCACCCGCACCGTCTACGACCTCTGGGAACGGTGCCCGTCCGGGGAGAGCCTCTGGACGATGTGCCGGGCCCTCGCCGACGAGGAGCGGGAGGCCGGCGGCACCGACCCGGACCTGGTCGACCCGGAACGGCTGCTCACCGCGTTCCTCCGTACCGCCCACCTGCTGCTCGCGGCCAGCGTCGTCTACCTGGAGCCGCTGCCGTGACCGATACGACGAGGGACCCCGCGATGGCCGATCCGCTGATCCTGCCGGTAGGGCGCTACACCGGGGAGTTCCACCCGGCCGTGGGCGCTCCGGTGAAGTACTACTCGCTGGGCATCGGCCGTCTCTCGGTGACCCTGGAGGACCCGCAGGCCTTCGCGGTCTGGGCCGCGGCGCACCGCCCGGTGGACCGGCCCGACGCCACCTGGGACCGGGCCGCCGTGACCGATGCCGCCAGGCAGCTCGGCGTGGCCGACCCGGACCGCATCGTCGCGGAGTTCCTGGAGGACGGCCTGCTGGTGGAGATCACGCCGGACGCGCCGGACGTGGAGGACTTCGCCCGCGCGCACCGGGTGCTCCCACTCATGGTGTCGCTGGGCAACACCCCCGACGACCCGCTGCGCTACGGCATCGGCCTCTTCGGCACCGCGCCGGTCTTGCGGCTGCCGGCGTTGGCGCACGACGTGTGGCAGTGGAGCAGCGTGGGCGCCAGCCTCTGGGACGTCTGTCAGGTCTTCGCCGACGCCGGCGCGCGGGCCGAGGTAGTGGACACCCGCGAGCACGACCCCCGGCACGTGCTGCGCGAGTTCCTGGCCGCCCTCCCCCTGCTGGTCGGCGCGAACGCCGCCTGTCTCGACGAGGCCCGCCGGTGAGGATCGCCGCACCCGGGACCTGGCGGGCCTGAGAACCGACCGCACTGGACGGCATCGCTGCCGGAAGGGCTCGGCGTGACGCGGCCGGCATCCCGGCCGCGGGTCGCGCCGGTGCCGTGGGGGTTGTCGAGGACGACGCGGCGTTCGCTCAGACGGCCTGCGGCAGCATCCCGGCGTACGTGTCGCGGACCGCGGCCAGCCGGCCGCGCCGGAAGCGGCCCGGCTCCCGCCGGCGCAGGTCGCGTCCCCACTCGCTGGTGCAGGCTGCGGCGGGCACCACGTCCTCGCCGGGCGGGATGAACTTGAGCACCTCGTCCAGCGCCGCGACGGCCCGGATCAGCGTGGCCCGGGCCCGCTGCCCCGCGTCCCCGTCCGCCGGCACCGACCTGGCGTACGTGTCGGCCACTCGGAGCCACTCGCCGGGATCGAGCAGCTGCGACGGCTCGTCCCCGCCGTAGCGGAAGCCACCGGCAGGGGCCACGGCGGGCTCGGCCGGCAGCCGGAAGGTGAATTCGCGCGGCTGGCCGCAGGTGGGGCAGGCACCGGTGTAGCGGGCGGCCAAGTCGCCGTCCTCGAGCGCCACGACCGCGCTCTGCCGGGCGAACCGCGTCTCCCCGCAGGAGCAGGGCCGCAGGTCCATGTAGAGGTGCGCCTCCGCGCTCGTACGGCTGGGGGGCAGGATCATGCGCTCCACCGTACCGATCCTCCGCCCTCCCCGGCGCTCCGGTGCCGCCGACGCGAGCCGACGCGGCGGATCGGTCGTACCGTCGCTCAGGCCGGCGCGGCCACGGCCCGGCGGCACCGCTCCGCTCTCCGTCGCACCGGGCTGTACGCGCTGGTCAGGCGGCAGCAGGCCACCACCGCGACCGGGCCGCGACACCAGGACCGCCAGTGAGCCCGTGACCGTACGCCCCGAGGCCGGGACGCACGGGCGCCCACAGCACCGGGCGGGTCACGCCGGCTGAGCACTCGCCCCCGCTGACGAGCGGCGTCGCCATCCGGCTGCCGGACGAAGACCGCTGCGCCCTCAGACCACAGTTTCTGAGCGGGCGGGACAGAGCCGGCCCGCCGTCCCGGGCGCGGTACCCGCGCCGTCCGCTCTGGAGTAGCCGCGGTCCTGCCCGGCACCACCGTCGTCGGACCGGAGCCGCGTCGGCGATTGCGTCAGTTCCACGCCTTGGCGTTGCTCATCTCGGTGCTGACGTGGTTCTCACGCGCAGCACTGGTCCGGCGTCGGTCGCCCCACGCGGTCGGATCAGGACCGTGACCGGGACTTGTCCCGCAACATCCACGGTGTCAGGGCAAGCATCCCGGCCAGCAGCGCGGCCGGGATCCAGTTCGCCGGCTCGTCCAACCCGGCGACGACGAAAACCGGCAGCATCAGCCCGGCCCCGGCCAGGACGAGCACGTGGAACGCCCGCTTCAGCGCGACCGAGGGGCGGAGCCGCTCGTACATGCCGAGCAGGAGGCCCACCGTCACCGCCAGGAGTGACGCCACGAAGAGCCACGACATCCACATCATCAGCGCAACCTAACGTCACTTGTTTCCGGTGGCTTCCGGTAGAACTGCAAGCCCGCACCCAGTCAATCATGATGTCGGTGATCTGCGGGTCGGCCCCGGCCGCGGCCCGGCCCGGCCGCGAGTCCGAGAGGAAGGCGAACGTGCTGTTGCCGCGGGCCGGGACAGCGGGAAAGACAGCCGCCGCCGCTCCCGCCGGACGGGACAGCGTCCACTCCGGACAACGTGGTGGCGGTCACCCGGTCCGATGCCGCCGCCGCGCTGCGCCGGCCGCGCACGGGCGATAGGTTGGACGGGTGCCGTCCGTAGCGTCCACCGACCCGTTCTGGTCGGCCACGCTGCGTTTACTGCGCGAGCTGACCCGACTGGCCGTCGCCGCGCTGGTGCTCGCCGTCGGCCTCGGCGGCGTGACCACCGCACCGGCACCGTCTGTCCCCACCCTCGGCCCGGCCGCGAGCGCACCCGTCGCCGCGGGCGCACCCGTCGCCGCGGGCGCACCCGTCGCCGCGAACGCACCGGTCGCCGCGAACGCGCCGGTCGACCGGCCGCTGCCGCGCCGGGAGCCTGCTGCCGAGCGGACGGTCGACGCGGCCACCCCGCCGGCCGTCCGCCGGGCCGAGAACCCGGTCGCGTCGATCGTCCGCCTAGACGTGCCGACCCGCGACCCCGGTCGGGGCGTCCCCACCCGGCGCGGTCCGCCGACCGCCTGACCCGTCGGCCACGTCCCGAGGCGATCGGCCGCTGCGGCGGACCTCCTCCCGCCGCACGAGGCCATCCGACCGGGCCGCCTTTCGGCACTCCGGCCGCCACGGCTCCGGCCCGCCTACCGCGTGGGGCGGCACGCCGCCCCGGCCGTACCCGCCTCGGCACCGGTCCCGCCCGTTCCCGGCCCGCCCGAGACGACCACCTGCCGCGGTACGCCGCAAGCGTCCACGATGCCCACCCGCCCGTCCGCCGGGCACGACCAACGTCGATTTCCGCCGATCGACCGCGAGGTGCTGACCATGCAAACCGTGCTCTCCTCCGTCCTGCTCGATGTGCCGCGGGCCGCCGTGATCTGGCTGAGCCTGCTCGGCGTCGTCGCCGTCACCGTCGCCGGCCTGTTGCTGCGGCCGGGCCGGCTCCGCTTCGACGCGGGGGTCCTGATCCGCCGCGCGGCGATGCCTAGCGAGCTGGAACGGGCCGAGGAGCAGCGCGAACGGTCCCGGTACGCGGAGGAGGTCGCGGTGGCCGCGGAGCGGGCCGCCGCCACCGCCGCCCGCCTGCGGTCAGAGTGGCTGACCGCGCAGGAGGCGGTCGAGACGGCCTGGCAGGCGTACGAGGCCGCCGAGGCGGACGTCCGACGGCTGGCGAACGCCGAGGCGATGCCCCTGCCGCGTACCGGCCGGACCCCCGCCGAGTACGCCGAGCGCGAGCGCTTCCTGCACCGGGCCGCGCTGGACGCGTACTGGCGCAAGGAGCTGTCGGTGGAGCAGCTCAGCGACGTCTTCGCGCACCGCAACGGATGGGACCCGCGGCTGCACCCGGTCGAGCAGGAGCTGGTGCTGCGCCGGGCGGTACGGGACAACCTGTTCGCCCGGCAGCAGGCCGCCCGGGAGCGGGAGCAGGCCGCCTGGCGCGCCGCCGAACTCGCCGCCGAGTCGGCGCGCAGCCTGCGGGACGAGGCGTTCGCCGCGGTCAACCACCAGCCCGAGGAGGCGCCGTCCCTGCTGCCGCTGATCGAGGGGCCGGTGGAGCAGACCCGGGAACTTCCAGCGGTGTCCGGCCGGGAGGTTCCGCCGGTGGCCCGGGGTCGGGCGGCCGTCGCCGCGTACTGACCGGCACGACCGGGTGGCCGTCGCCGCGTACCGACCGGCCGGCCGACGGATTCGGGCGGAGCTGGCCCGGCTGGGCTAGCGTGGCCGTATGTCCAGGGAGGCGTGGGTCCTCGTCGGTGTCGTGGCGGTCGTCACGCTGGTCGGCGCGGTGCTGCTGGCCGTTCGCGTGATCCGCACCCGCCGGCTGCTCGGCACGCTCGGGGTGAAGGGCAAGGTCGCTTTCTACGGGGCGCTGCTCTACACCGTGCTCCCGATCGACGTGCTGCCCGACCCGATCTACCTCGACGACATGGCCGTGCTGACCGGCGCGCTGATCTACCTCGGTCGGCTGGTCCGGCACCGTCGCGCCGGCAGTCCCCCGCTGCCCGGCCGACCGGTCACCCCGCCGGAACCGGACCGGAACCGCCGCCGCGTTCCCTGACCGGCACGCTGACCGCGAGACAGAGGACGGACATGCCCGACCACCGGTTGGCACCGCAGGACGAGCGGGTCGCCGCGTTCTGCCGGGAACGGCACCTGGCCACGTTCACCACTTTGCGGGCCGACGGCACCCCGCACGTCGTGCCGGTGGGCGTCACCGTCGACGCCGCGGCGGGCCTGGCCCGGGTGATCACCAGCGGCACGTCCCGCAAGGCCCGACACGTCGCCGCAGCCGGCCCCGTGGGCGCCCCGGTGGCCGTCTGCCACGTCGACGGGCGGCGGTGGCTCACCATCGAGGGGCGGGCGGTCGTCCGCTCCGACCGGGCCGCCGTGGCCGAGGCCGAGCGCCGGTACGCCGAGCGGTACCGGACACCGCGCCCCAATCCCGACCGGGTCGTCATCGAGATCACCGTGACGCGCCTGCTGGGAAGTCTGTGACGGTCTGACCGGTTCGCCGCCGGCTCGCCCGGCCTGCCGACGTCGGCTGCGGTAGACGGCCGAACACCGCCGTCCGGGCACCGCCGGCACGAGCCCGAGGAGCCCGTCGCACGTCGTGTGACGAGCCGCATCCGTACGCCGGAATCCTGCTGCCCCTGGCGCCGTTGCATCCCATCGTGCCGCCGGACCCCCGGCCCCTGCCCCGGAATGCCCCGTGGAGCAGGGCCGTTGGATCCCTGGTACGCCCGGCCACGGACGCGCTCCGGGCCGTCGAATCCCTCCAGGCGAGCGCCTGTCCCGGTGCTTGCGCCTCCGGCTCCCGGAGGCGTCAACCCCCGATTGGAGCCCGACCATGAAGCCGATCATCCACAAGAGCGGTCTCTCCGTCGCCGGCCTGCTGGTGGCGGGCGGTTGCATCGCCGGACCCGCGATGGCCGCCCAGGCCGCGCCGGTGACCACCGCCCCGGTCGCCTCGGTGCACACCGACAAGGGCGGGCGGGCCGACAAGGCCGACAAGAACGGCCGCCCCGACAAGCGGGCCGAGCGCACCGTGGGCATCGAGTACCAGGCGCAGCCCAACTTCTACTACTGCGGCCCGGCCGCGACGCGGATGGCCCTGTCCGCGCAGGGCAAGATCCTCTCGCAGGACGAGGTCGCGAAGCTGCTGGGCACCACGGAGGCCGGGACCGACTCGGCCCTGGACACCACGCGGGTGCTCAACGAGCTGACCGGCGGCCGGTACCGGACCACGGAGATTTCGGGCCCGGTGGCCAAGCCGGAGCAGGTCGACAAGCTGCGGGCCGACGTGGTCGCCGCCCTGGACGAGGGCCGGCCGGTGGTGGCCAACGTCAAGGGCACCGCGGTCGACACCGACGGCCACCCGCAGTCGTACGAGGGCGGGCACTACCTGACCCTGGTGGGCTACCGGGACGGCGGTGACCTGATCCGGATCGCCGACCCGGCCTCTCCCGAGGGCGAGTACTGGATGACCCTGGAGAAGGTCGCCAACTGGATCGCCGAGCGCGGCTACTCGTCCTGATCCGACGCACCGGCGAGGGCCGGTCTCCCCGCCCGGGGGGACCGGCCCTCGGCATGCCCGGTGAAAACCGATCGCCCTGGCCCCGGGCCGGCGGCAGGATCGGCCCGGTGAGGATGCATGCCGACCAGGTCGACGTCACCGCGGACGTCGTCACCGCCCTCGTCGCCGACCAGTTCCCCCGCTGGCGTGGGCTCCCGGTGCGCCCGGTCACCTCGTACGGCACCGTGAACGCGCTGTTCCGCCTCGGCGAGGACATCGTGCTGCGCTTCCCGCTGCAACCCGGCGTCGACCCGGAACTCCGCGAGGACCTGCGGCGCGAGCAGGAGGACGCGCGTCGCCTCGCCCCGCACGTACCGCTGCCGGTTCCCGAGCCGGTGGCCCTCGGCGAGCCGGGCGAGGGCTACCCGGGGCCGTGGACGGCGTACCGCTGGATCCCCGGGGAGACCGCCGGCGACCGGAGCATCGGCGATCCGGTCGAGTTCGCCCGTGACCTCGCCGGGTTCGTCCGCGCGCTGCACGAGGTGGAGACCGGCGGCCGGGCGTGGAACGGGCGCACCCGGGGCGGCCCGCTGCCCGCCCGGGACGAGTACGTCCGTAGCTGCCTGGCCGAGAGCACCCACCTGACCGACACCGCCCGGGTCGCCCGGGTCTGGGCGGAGTGCCGCGACGCGCCCGCGCACGACGGGCCGGACGTGTGGATCCACGCCGACCTGATGCCGGGCAACCTGCTGGTCCGCGGCGGCCGGCTCGCCGCGGTCATCGACCTCGGGGCGGTCTGCGTCGGCGACCCGGCGGTCGACCTCATGCCGGCGTGGAACCTGTTGCCGCCCGGTGCCCGGGAGACCTACCGCCGGGCGCTGGGGACCGATGACGCTACCTGGGCGCGCGGGCGGGGCTGGGCGATCGTCCAGGCCGTCGGCGCCCTCCCCTACTACGTCGACACCAACCCGGTGATGGCCGACACCGCCCGCCGCACCCTGGACGCGGTCCTCGGCTGAAGCCTGGGAGCGGCCCGGACGCGGGCTTGGTGGACCGGCTGCGGGACGCGCTCAGCGGCCGGCCCACGTCGATGGCGGAGCTGCGCGAGAAGCAGCTGACCCCACCCCGCCGATGGTGGCCGCGCCCCGCTCGGGGGTGCGGCCACCGGCGTCTCAGCGGCCGAGCGGATCCGGCGGGCGGTCGAAGAACGTCTCCAGCACCACGATGGTCTGCGTGCCGGTGACGCCCTCGACCTGGAACAGTCGCCGCAGGCTGGCCTGGAGCTGCTCCGGTGACCCCGCCCTGATCTTTACCAGCAGCGAGGCCGGGCCGGCCACCACGTGGGCCTCCTCGACCTCCGGCAGCGCGGCGAGCGCCTCGTGGGTGGGTGGGTCCCCCATCCAGGCGTTTGCCTCGATCATCACGAAGGCGAGCACGCCGCGGCCCACGGAGACGGGGTCGACGTCCACTGTGGTGCGTCGGATCACCCCCTGCTCGCGCAACTTCCGCACCCGCTCGTGGACGGCCCCGGTCGACAGCCCGACGGCGGCGGCGAGGGCCGTGTAGGGCTGGGCCGCATCCCGTTGCAGCTCCGCCAGCAGCCTCCGGTCGATGTCGTCCACGCGCTCCTCCGATACTTGTTCGGCGATTCACATTATTGCCTGACTGTCGTTCAGTGGTGTTAGCGTACAGCCGAACAGAAGTCAGGAGGGCGTCTCATGGTCGACCGGGTGAAAGCTCACTTCGAGGTCCTCGACGAACGGTTCCGCCGGGTCAACGGCGACGAGTGGGTCGAGCGGCTCCACACCGGGGGCCGCTGGCTGGAGGGGCCGGCGTACTTCCCCGCCGGGCGTTACCTGGTGTTCAGCGACATCCCCAACGACCGGCTGCTGCGCTGGGACGAGACCACCGGAGCGGTCGGCGTGTTCCGGCAGCCGGCGGGCTACGCCAACGGACACACCGTCGACCGGCGCGGGCGGCTGGTGAGCTGCGAGCAGGGCAACCGGCGCGTCACCCGCACGGAGGCGGACGGCACCGACACCGTCATCGCGGAACGATACCGGGGGCAGCGGCTGAACAGCCCCAACGACGTGGTCGAGCACTCCGACGGCTCGATCTGGTTCACGGACCCGAGCTTCGGCATCGACAGCGACTACGAGGGCCACCGGGCCGAGAGCGAGATCGGCGGCAACCACGTCTACCGGGTCGACCCGCACGACGGCGAGGTGCGCCTGGTCGCCGACGACTTCGGCCAGCCGAACGGGCTCGCGTTCGACGCCGACGAGTCGACGCTCTACGTGGCGGACACCCGGCACCGGCACCTGCGACGCTTCGGCGTCGGCGCGAACGGCAGCCTGCACGGGGGTGAGGTCTTCGCCGAGTGTGACGCGGGCACCTTCGACGGGGTACGCCTCGACGCGGCCGGCCGGATCTGGGCTGCCGCGTACGACGGGCTGCACTGCTTCGACCCGGACGGCACGCTGCTGGGCAAGCTGCGCCTGCCCGAGGTGGTCGCCAACTTCACGTTCGGCGGGCCGAAACGCAACCACCTCTTCGTCTGCGCGTCCAGCTCGCTCTACGCGCTCCGCGTCAACATCAACGGGGTTCGCCACCCCGGATACTGACCACGGGCGTGCCGGCGGCTCGTCCCGCCGGCACGCCCGCCGGACGCACGGCTCCGGCACGTGCACGCGGCTCGCGGCTCCGGCACGCGCACGCGGCTCACGGATCCGGCGCGATCCGGCGCAGGCTGTCCACCTCGGACACGATGACCGCCTCCATGGGGCACGAATCCGCGGCGTCCACCAGCGCGTCGTCGGGCGCCACCCGCTCGGTCAGTGGGCGGGACAGCCCGTCCACCAGCACGAAGTGCCCGGGCGCGGTGCCCGCGCAGATCCCCGACCCGATGCACCGGGCCCGGTCCACGTGCACGCGCCACTGCTCGTCCGACCCGCTCACCGCGTCACCAGCTCACCGGCATGGCCACCAGGCCCCGCACCAGTAGGCCGCTCTTCCAGGTCAGCTCCGACTCGGGCACCGCCAGGCGCAGGCCGGGGGTGCGGGCGATCAGGGTCTCCAGGACGACCTGGAGCTCCATCCGGGCGAGCTGGGCGCCGACGCAGTGGTGCACCCCGTGCCCGAAGCCGAGGTGGGGGTTGGCCTGCCGGGCCAGGTCGAGCCGGTCGGGCTCGGCGAAGACCGTCTCGTCCCGGTTGGCCGACGGAATCGACACCACGACCGGCTCGCCGGCACGCACCAGCACGCCGCCGAGCTCGACGTCCTCGAGGGCGTAGCGGGCGAAGGCCGACGACGCGCCGAGCGGGACGAAGCGCATCAGCTCCTCCACGGCGCCCGGCACCAGCGCCGGCTCGGCCCGCAGCCGTGCCCACTCGGCCGGGTGGGTGAGCAGCACGTACACGAAGTTGGGAATCTGGGTCACGGTCGTCTCGTGCCCGGCGGCGAGCAGCCCGGCGGCCAGCCGCACGACCTCGTCCGCCGCGAGCCGGTCGTCGGCGTCCCGGGCCCGGACCATCGCGCCGAGCAGGTCGTCGGTGGGTTCGCGGTGCCGCCGCGCGATCAGCTCCCCCATGTACGCGAACAGGTTGTCGATGTACTGCTGGGCCTGTTCCGGGCTCAGCGAGGTGGTCGACACGATCGCCTCGGACCAGGTGTGGAAGCGGTCCTGGTCGGCCACGGGCACGCCGAGCAGGTCGCAGATGACCCGGATCGGCAGCGGGGTGGCCAGGTGCTCCACCAGGTCGGCCGGGGGGCCGGCGGCGAGCATGCCGTCGACCAGTTCGTCGGCGACCCTCCTGGTGCGTGGGCGCAGCTCCTCCACCCGCCGGGCGGTGAAGGCCTTCGCCACCAACCGGCGCAGCCGGGTGTGCTCCGGCGGGTCCATGGACAGGATCCCGGAGTCCTGCCGCCGTGGCGAGTTGCGGGGCTCGTCCCGGCCCACCGAGGCGGCCCGGCTGAACCGGGGGTCGCCGAGCACCGTACGCACGTCGGCGTGCCGGGTGGCCAGCCAGGCCGGCTCCCCGAAGGGCATCCGGATCCGGGTGAGCGGTTCGTCCCGGCGCAGCCGGGCGTAGCGCGGGTCGAGGTTGAGCCGGTCGGGGTCGCCGAACGGATAGCGCTGGGGGACGGTCGTCTCGGGTGCCTCGGTCACCGGCTGACTTCCTCTCGTCGCGGCGTCCGCGGGGACGCCGGTCCGGCCGGGGGTGACTCTACGGTGAGTCATGTTCCGACTGCGGATAGTAGCGAGAATGGTCAATGCTTGGCTAGCGGTGACCGTCGATCCGCCGGAAACGACGATCCCGGGCCGCCGACCGCGCGGCGACCCGGGAGCGGACCGAGGAGGTCAGCGGACCTGGTCACCCTCGCCCGTACGGGCCTGGGCCTGGTCGACACCCTTGTCGATCTGGTCGTCGTACTTCCCGCCGGTGCGCTTGTCGGCCATGTCGCCGCCCTTCTCCATGCCCTGGTCGACCTGCTTGTCGTGCTTGTCGGCGAAGTCCTTGGCCTTGTCCATGAAGTCGCTCATCGGGTCCTCCTCGGGTCGGGATTCGATCTCTGCCTTCCCTGGGGCCCCGGGGACAAACGCGACCGGGCAGGCCCTCGCCGACCCGACGGGCCACCGTGGAGCGCCACAGAAGGCCGTGGAGCGGACAGGCCGGCGGGAACGCCACGGGACGCCGACTCGCCCTCCCGGTACCGGGCGCGGCATCCAGGTTGAAAGGGGGCACGGGTGTCGGCAGGACGCTCGCCGGGTACCGACTCGCGGGAGATCGAGGAGGACCGACGTGGTCGCAGACGGTGCCGGGCGGACGCCCGAGGGGACGACGGACCGGGCCGCGGGGCCCCGACAGGCCTGGGCGGCGCTGCCCTGGCCGGTCCGCTCGGCCGTGGTGTGGAGCGCCTGCCTGGTGGTGGTCGTCGCCGGGCTGTACCTGCTGGGAAAGATCGCGGTGCTGCTCGCGCCGCTGGCCATCGCACTGGCGGCCACCGTCTTCCTCACCGCGCTGCTCGACCCGGTGCAGCTCACGCTGCGCCGCCTCCGGCTGCCCGCGTCGCTGGCCGCCCTGCTCACCGTGCTGCTGCTGCTCGGCGTGCTGTTCGGGGTCGGCGCGCTGGTGTGGAACCTGACCGCCAGCCAGTTCAGCGAGCTGAGCCAGGAGCTGAGCCAGGGCCTGCAACGGAGCCGTGAGTTCGTGACCTCCACCCTGCCGGTCAGTGACCAGCAGCTCGACCGGCTGCTCGACCAGGCCCGGCAGGGCCTCGGGCAGGGCTCGGTCGACCCGGTTTCGGGGGCTCGGACGGCCGCCGAGGTGCTCGGCTCGGCGCTGCTCGCGCTCGTGCTGCTGTTCTTCCTGCTCAAGGACGGCCGGTCGATGTGGCACTGGGTGCTGGCCCGGATGACCGGCCCGAACCGGTCGGTGACCGCCGAGGCGGGCCGGGTGGGCTGGCGGACGCTGGGCGCGTACAGCCGGGGCACGATGATGATCGCCGCGATCGACGCGATCGGTATCGGCCTGGCCCTGGTGCTGCTCCGGGTGCCGCTGGCCTTTCCGCTGGCGCTGATCACGTTCTTCGGCGGCTTCATCCCGATCATCGGCGCCACCGTGGCCGGCGCGGTCGCGGTGCTCGTCGCGCTCGCGGCGAAGGGGCCGGTCACCGCGCTGCTGGCCCTGGCCGCCGTGATCGCCGTGCAGCAGATCGAGGGCAACCTGCTGGAGCCGCTCATCATGAAGCGCCAGGTGCGGCTGCACCCGGCGGTGATCCTGGTGGCGGTCACCGCCGGCACCCTGATCGCCGGCATCGCCGGCGCCTTCGTCTCGGTGCCGATCACCGCCGTCGTCTGGCGCGTCATCGACACCGTCCAGCAGCACCGCGAGCGCCCCACCCCGGACGCCAGGGCCACGCCCCCCGCCCCCGCCTGAGCCGGGCCTGCCACGCCGCCGGCCCCGCACGAGCGGGCCTGCCACGCCGCCGGCCACGCACGAGCAGGCCTGCCACGCCGCCGGCCCCCGCCTGAGCGGGGCCTGGCAGGAGGGCGGTGCCCGCCGGCCGGGCCGTCCACGGCCGGCGCCCGCATGAACCGGCCGTCCACCGGGCCGGTGCTCAGGCCGGGCGGGGCACGGCGAGGTGGGCGGTGAACCAGTCGGCGGCGCAGTGGGCGACCTGCTCCAGCTTGCCGGGCTCCTCGAAGAGGTGCGTGGCGCCGGGGATCACCGTCAGCTCGGCGCTCTCCGGCAGCGCCTCCTGCGCCTGCTCGTTGAGGGCGATCACCTGCTCGTCCAGGCCGCCCACCAGCAGCAGCGTGGGCGCGCGCACCTGCCCGAGGGCCGGGCCGGCCAGGTCGGGCCGGCCGCCCCGCGAGACGACCGCGCCGACGAGGTCCGGTCTGGCGGCCGCCGCCACCAGCGCGGCGGCCGCCCCGGTGCTGGCCCCGAAGAGGCCGATCGGCACCCGGCCGAAGGGCCGCTCCGCCGCCAGCCAGTCCACGACCGCCGCGAGCCGGCCGGCGAGCAGTGGGATGTCGAAGCGCAGCTCGGCGGTCCGGGCGTCCACCCGGTCCTCGGCCGGGGTCAGCAGGTCGACCTGCACGGTGCCGAAGGCGTCGCGGTTGAGCACGTGCGCCACAGCGGTGTTGCGCGGGCTGTGCCGGGAACTGCCGCTGCCGTGGGCGAAGAGCACCACGCCGGCCGGCTCGGCCGGGACCAGCAGGTCGGCCGGGAGTTCCGCGTCCCCCGCCGGGATCGTCACCTCGCTGCTGCGCACGTCCATCTCCGCCTCCGTCCCGTACGTCGTCGACCAGGACCGGTCGTCCGACTCACCGGACCACGGCCCCTCCTCCCCGGCGGCTCGCATACCCGCCCGCACGGCCGGCAAGCGGGCCGGCCGCCCCGGTGTTTGCCACCGGGGGCGTCGGGTAGGCGGCAGGTGACCGCAGACCGTACCGGCGCAGGACCGCGCCCCCGACGGATCGCGAGGATCGCCATGGCGCAGCAGCGAGAGTCCCGCCAGCAGACCGCCGACCGGGAACGGCGCGAACAGGACGCCGAACGCGGCCGGGACTGGGCGGACGACGCGGCCCAGGCACGCACGGCCGACGACCCGCGGGCGATGACGCCCCGCGACGCGGCCGGCCGCCCCTCACAGGGCAGGCCGATCTGACCGACGCCGCCGGCCCGCCGAGCGCGGGCCGGCGGCGGGTCACGGCTCGTTCTCGGGCAGGCGGAGCAGCGGGGCCCGGCCCGGCGCCTGCTCCGGAGCCGGTCCGGAGACCTCCAGCGGCGGGATCGGCACGGTGACGGGCTCGTCGCAGGTGACCCGGACCGTCTCGCCGTGGTGCCGCAGCTCCAGCAGGTCCTCCGGGTCACCGTGGCGCAACGCGTACGTGGTCTCGTGCGGCCGGACGTCCACCCGCAGCCGCATCCCGCGCCACTGGAGCGAGAACTCCAGCCGCCCGAGCCGGCTGGACAGGCGCGGCGCGAACGACAGCGTGCCGTCGTGGTCGCGGAGCCCGCCGAACCCGGCCACCAACGCGATCCACGCCCCCGCGAGCGACGCCATGTGCACGCCGTCGCGGGTGTTCTCGTTGAGGTCGTGCAGGTCCATCAGCGCGGCCTCGCGCAGGTAGAGGTGCGCCAGCTCCGGGTGGCCCACCTCGGCCGCCAGCACCGCCTGGGTGCACGCCGACAGCGACGAGTCCCGCACCGTCCGGCGCTCGTAGTAGAGGAAGTTGCGCAGTTTTTCCTCCGGGGTGAACGCGTCGCCCCGCCAGTGCATGGCGAGGACCAGGTCCGCCTGCTTGACCACCTGCTTGCGGTAGAGGTCGAAGTACGGGTAGTGCAGCAGCAGCGGGTACTTCTCCGGCGGCGTGTGCGCGAAGTCCCACTCCTGGAGCCGGGTGAAGCCCTCCACCTGCTCGTGGACGTCGACCTCCTCGTCGTACGGGATGTGCATGGAGGCCGCCGCGTCCCGCCAGGCGGCCGCCTCCTCGTCGGTCACACCGAGGTGGAACGCCTCGTCCCGGTAGCGCATCACCGCGTCGGCGGCGGTGATCAGGTTCCGCTGCGCCATCAGGTTGGTGTAGATGTTGTCGTTCTTCACCGCCGTGTACTCGTCGGGGCCGGTCACCCCGTCGATGTGGAACTGGCCGTGCCGGTCGTGGTGGCCCAGCGACCGCCACAGCCGGGCGGTCTCCACCAGCAGCTCCAGCCCGATCTCGCGCTCCAGCTCCGTGTCCTCGGTGACCTGCACGTAGCGCCGCAGCGCGTCGGCGACGTCGGCCGCGATGTGGAAGGCAGCGGTGCCCGCCGGCCAGTACGCCGACGACTCCGGTCCCTCGATGGTGCGCCAGGGGAACGCCGCGCCCTCCAGGTTGAGCATCCGGGCCCGCTCGTGCGCGGCGGCCAGCGTGCGGTGCCGCCAGTGCAGCGCGTCCCGCACGGCGGCCGGGTGGGTGTAGGTGAGCACCGGCAGGACGAACATCTCGGTGTCCCAGAACGCGTGCCCGTCGTACCCGGGGCCGGTCAGGCCCTTCGCGGCGATCGGCCGCTGCTCCGCCCGGGTGCCCGCCTGGAGGACGTGGAACAGGCCGAACCGGACGGCCTGCTGGACCTCCGGGTCGCCCTCCACCACCACGTCGGCGGCGTCCCAGAACTCGTCGAGGTATTCCCGCTGCTCCCGGTGGAGCCCGTCCCAGCCGTCCAGCCGCGCCCCGGCCAGGGCCGCGCCGACCTGGTCCCGCAGGGCCGGCAGCGAGCGGCGGCTCGACCAGCCGTAGGTGAGGTACTTGACCACCCGCAGCGTCTCGCCCGGCTTGAGCACGCACCCGATCGTGGTACGCACCCAGTCCTCGTACCCCTCGGACTCGATGGTCTTGCGCGCCGGGGCGTACACCTCGTGCTCCATCGCGGCGGCGACCCGCAGCCCGGAGAGCTTGGTCCGGTGGATCAGCAGCCCGCCGTCGTCGGTGGTGAGTTCCTCCTCGGCCTGCAACGGCGACTCCAGCACGGCCGCGACCCGGGGGTCCCGGCTCTGCGCGGGCAGCGTCTCGTTCGCGACGAGTTCCGACTGGATGATCAGCCGCAGCGGGCCGTCGACCGCCTCCACCTCGTAGTTGATCGCCGCGACGGAGCGCTGGGTGAAGGAGACCAGCCGGGTGCTGCGGACCTTGACCTCGCGGCCGGCCGGCGACCGCCAGTGCAACTCGCGGTGCAGGGTGCCGGCGCGCAGGTCGAGGATCCGCTCGTGGGAGAGGAGTTCGCCGTACCGGACGTCGAGCGGCTCGTCGTCGACCAGCAGCCGGATCAGCTTGCCGTTGGTGACGTTGACGATGGTCTGGCCGGATTCCGGGAACCCGAACCCGGCCTCCGCGTACGGCAGCGGGCGCAGCTCGTAGAAGGAGTTGAGGTACGTGCCGGGCAGGCCGTGCGGCTCGCCCTCGTCCAGGTTGCCGCGCAGCCCGACGTGCCCGTTGGAGAGCGCGAACACCGACTCGGACTGGGCCAGGACGTCCATGTCCAGCCGGATCTCCCGGATGTGCCACGGCTCGACGGGATAGGCCCGTTCCCTGATCACGCGGGCCGCCCGGTGTCGAGCAGGTCGGCGAGGTCGGTGACCACCACGTCGGCGCCGTGGGCACGCAGCTCGGCCGCCTGGCCGACCCGGTCGACCCCGACCACGTAGCCGAACCCGCCGGCCCGGCCGGCGGCCACCCCGGCCAGCGCGTCCTCGAAGACGGCGGCGTGGGCCGGGTCGACCCCGAGCAGCCCGGCCCCGGCCAGGAAGGTGTCGGGGTGCGGCTTGCCGCGCAGCCCCTCGGCGCGGGCGACCAGCCCGTCGACCCGCGCCTCCAGCAGCGGTTCCAGGCCGGCGGCGGCGACCACCTGCCGGCCGTTCGCGCTGGCCGTGACGACCGCGCGGCGCAGGCCGGCGGCGGCCGCGGCCTTCAGGTAGGCGACCGAGCCGGGATAGACGTCCACACCGCGGGTGCGCAGCCGCTCCAGCAGCAGCACGTTCTTCCGGTTGCCGACCCCGTTGACCGTGTCGGCGTCCGGGGGGTCGTCGGGCGCGCCCTCGGGCAGCACGATCCCCCGCGAGGCGAGGAAGGTGCGCACCCCGTCGGCGCGGGGCCGGCCGTCGACGTACCGGTTGTAGTCCGGCCCTGGGTCGAAGGGACGGAACGGCTCGCCGGTGGCGGCGGCACGCTGGCGCAGGAAGCCGTCGAACGTCTCGGTCCACGCGGCGTTGTGCACCCGGGCGGTCTGCGTCAGCACCCCGTCCAGATCGAAGAGACAGGCGGTCACGTGAGCAGGCAGGCCCAGCACGGTACGAATCTATCCAGACGTCCGCGCCGGCAAACCGGTTTCGGCCCGGTTGCCCGGGGACGGCTCAGTGCGGGCGCAGCGTCCAGACGACCGTCATCGCGCCGGTGGCCTTCCCCTCCTCGGTGGCGATCTCCACCTGCACCGGGAACTCCGGCCGCTGGCCGGCCTCCAGCTCGGCGACCACCTCGGCGGGGGGCCGACCGAGTCGCGCCGTCGCCAGCACCGGGCCCATGGCGAGCTTCCGGTACGCGATCTCGGCCCGCACCGCCAGCGGCGTGGCCCGGTCGAGCAGCTGCGCGAACGCGGCCAGCACGACCGCGCCGGAGGCGGTCTCGCCGAGGGTGAACATGGCCCCGGCGTGCGGCCCGCCGACGTGGTTGTGGGTGGCCGGCGAGTCGGGCAGGCGGACGACCGCCCGCACCCCGCCCTCCGCCTCGGGGGCCACCTCGACGAATTCGATGCCGAGCGTACGCGCGAACGGCACGGCCTCCAGCATGCCGGCCGCCACCTGGCGCGAGTCGATGGTCATGCCCCGACGCTACTAGCCGGTAACTTCGCCGGCAAGGGTCACCCGGTCAGCGCCAGCCGACGTCGATGCGGTCACCCCGCTCGTCGAAGAAGTGCAGCGCGTCCATGCGCACGGAGACGGCCAGGGGGTGACCGGCGGAGACCGCGGGGTATGGCGCGAGCCGGACCGCCAGCTCGGCCGGGCGGCGGTGGTGCCGGCCCGGGTCGTTCAGCACGCTGGTCCGGGCGCCGGGGGTCGGGGCGCGCTCGTCCTCCGCCGCGCGCCCGGTCAGCCGCTGCATCACCTGGCCGAAGCGGCGCAGACCGCGCTGGTCGACCGGGGCGTCGACGGGGGTGCCCATCTCGTCCACCACGATCGCGGTGGCCCCGATGTCGACGAACGCGAGCGACTCGTGACCGTGGTGCTCCAGGTAGCGGATCCGGCCGTGGAGCACGTCGCCCGGCGTGTCCGGGGCGACCGGGGTGAGCGCCTCGGCCCGCATCCCGACCACGATCCGCTCGCCGTGGTAGTGCGCGACCGCCCGGCTGCGGATGTCGTCCCAGGGCAGGTGCAGCGCCTGCTCGCCGAGGGTGAGGGTGACGTAGCGGTCCAGGTGGACGTAGACCGACGCCTCCAGCAGGTTCATCCGCGGGCTGCCGAGGAACGCGGCCACGTAGAGCGTGGCGGGGCGGCCGTAGACCTGGGTCGGGGTCCCCACGTCCTGGAGGACGCCCCTGCGCATGATGGCGACCCGGTCGGCCATGGTCAGCGCCTCGGCCTGGTCGTGGGTGACGTAGATGGTGGTGACGCCCAGCTCGCGGGTGAGCCCGGAGATCTCGGCGCGCAGCTCGGCCCGGAGCCCGCTGTCGAGGTTGGACAGCGGCTCGTCCATCAGGAACAGGCCGGGGCGGCGGACGATCGCCCGACCCATCGCGACCCGCTGGCGCTGCCCACCGGAGAGCTGGTTGGGCCTGCGGCCGAGCACGTCGCCGATGCCGAGCGCGCTGGCCACGTCGGTGACCCGCTCGCCGCACGGCTCCGGATCCATGCCGGCCAGCCGGAGCGGGAAGGCGATGTTGTCCCCGACCGTCATGTGTGGGTAGAGCGCGAAGTCCTGGAAGACCATGGCGATCTTCCGCTCCCGCGGCAGGAGGTCGTTGGCCAGCTCGCCGTCGAGCAGCACCGCGCCCGACGTCGGGTCCTCCAGCCCGGCGACCATCCGCAACACCGTGGACTTCCCGCAGCCCGACGGGCCGAGCAGCACCATGAACTCGCCGTCGTTGACGTCCAGGTTGACGCTGTCGACGGCGAGGGTGCCGTCCCTGAACACCTTCGTGACATCCTTGAGCGCGACGGTGGTCACCCGTCCCCTCCCCAGCTCGTCGACCGAACCCCGATTGACTGTGACGAGGATCATTCAATCCGGATATCGGGTAAACGTGCCATGTTCGACCCGTGACATTCCTGTTGCGCCCCACCGGGTGGGACGGGCGGGCGACCCCGGGGGCGCGGGCGATCGCGGTCAGCAGCAGCGGGGCTGCGGCTGCTCGCCGAGGAAGACCCGGCGGACCACCCGTTCGGCGGCGTGGCCGTCCTCGAGCGCGCAGAACCGGGCCCGGAACCGCTGCCGGACCCTCGTCGCCTCCGCCGAGTCGACCCCGCCGGCGCGGAACAGGTCGAGCAGGTCGGCGAAGCTGGTGGCCACCGCGCCGGGCGGCTCCGCGAGCAGGTCGAAGTAGACGCCGCGGGCCAGCCGGTACGCCTCCCAGTCCGGGGCGTAGACCACGATCGGCCGGTCCAGCACGGCGTAGTCGAACATCGCCGACGAGTAGTCCGTGACCAGCACGTCCGCCACGAGGTAGAGGTCCTCGACGCGCGGGTGGCCGCTGACGTCGCGCACCCGGTCCCGGTCCACCGGGCGCCGGGCCGGCCGCTCCCGGTCGTGGAAGTAGTGGCTGCGCATCAGCAGCCGGCCGGCCGGGCCGAGCACGTCGAGCAGCCGCCCCGGGTCGAACGGTGGCCGGTAGCCGGGCAGGTGTTCCCGGTGCGTCGGGGCGTACAGGACGACCCGCTCGCCGAGGCCGAGGCCGAACTCCGCGCGCAGCCGGAGCACCTCCTCGGCGGTGGCGTTGACCAGCCGGTCGTTGCGCGGGTAGCCCACCTCCAGGGTGGTGTACGCCGCCGGATAGGCCCGCTCCCACATCTGGGTGGAGAAGCTGTTCGCGCTGATGCTGAAGTCCCACCGGTCCACCCGGCGCAGCAGCCCGGCGAAGTCCATCCCCACCGCGCCGATCGGGTACCGCTGCTGGTCGAGCCCCATCACCTTCACCGGCGTGCCGTGGTGGGTCTGCACGTGCACCGACCCGGGCCGCTTGCGGACGTAGTCCGGGAAGTTCACGTTGTTGACCAGCCACCGCGCCCGTGCCAGCGCCCGGTAGTACGCGGGGGTGCCGGCCACCACGTACTCGACGCCCTCGGGCATAGTGTGCACCCGGTCCCGCCGGACGATCCACACCCCCCGGACCTGCGGCGCCAGCCGCCGCGCCGCCTCGTGGAGCGCGGCCGGGTTGTCCGCGTAGCCGCGGTACCAGTAGGCCGCGTACACGGCCAGCGTCGGGTCGACGGGTCGGCGCAGCTCGGCCCGGTAGTACTCGCGCAGCAGCGTGTCCCGGGCCAGCCGGGCGGCCCGCCGGGCCCGGGGCGCGACCCGCCGCCTCGTCGTCCGGGCGGTACGCCGGGCGGTGTCCCGCGCCCGGTAGACGGTGCGCAGGGCGCTGAACGTGCGCCAGCGCCCGGCGGCCACCAGCCGGTGCTTGAGCCCCTCCGCGCCCCCCGGGGCCGGGTAGCCGCCGGGCGGCAGCCAGCGCGCGTAGTCGGCGGTGATCTGGGCGAAGAAGGCGGGCCGCAGCTCCGGCGCGATCCGCTGCCCGTTGCCGAGCACGGTCAGGTAGTGCCAGATCATCCGCTCGAAGACCGCCGGGCGCAGGTCGTCGACTGCCGGCCCCCAGGAGTCCATCAGCCGGAACACCCGGTGCCACTGGTGGAAGACCTCGAAGTGCCGGTCGCCCCGCGTCCTGGTGATCGCGCCGGACCGTCGCTGGCGGTAGTTGACGCAGACCCGGTCCAGCACGCCGATCCGCTCGGCGGCCATCAGCACCGGGTAGCTGAACGAGACGTCCTCGTACCAGCCGGGGGCGAAGCGCAGCCCCTCCTCGCGCAGGAACTGCCGGCGGACCAGCCGGTTCCAGGCGGTGTGCAGCACCCGCAGCGTCTCGGGCCGGTCCCGCAGCCGGAAGGTGCCCTCGCCGGGCGGCTCGGGGAACACCTCCGCCATGGCGCTGCGGGTCACGGCGTTGCTCCAGTGCGTCCGGACGTGGTCGACCAGGAGCACGTCGGGGCGGGTGGCGCGGAGGCGCTCGGCCACCTCCACCAGGCACTCCGGGGCGAGCCAGTCGTCGCCGTCGACGAACCAGACGTACTCGCCGACGGCCCGGTCCAGCCCGGCGTTGCGGGCCGGACCGAGCCCGACGTTCTTCGTCAGCCGGACGGCGTGCATCCGCCGGTCGCGGGCGGCGTACTCGGCGAGGATCTCGCCGCTGTCGTCCGGCGAGCAGTCGTCGACGCCGATCACCTCGATGTCGGCGACGGGCTGGTCGAGGATGGAGTCCAGGCACTCGCGCAGGTAGCCCTGCACCCGGAAGGCCGGCACGACGAAACTGATCAGTGTCATCCGGCCGGCCCCTCCGTCAGCCCGGCGAGCGGCCTCCCGCACCGGCCAGGCCCACCGACGCCCGCGCGGCGCGGGCGGGCAGGACGACCCAGGCGAGGACGACACTCCCCACGAAAACCACGAGAAGGTACGTACCGAGTGTAGCCATCCCGATACCCGCAATTCCGACGATCGCCGCCAGGGCCAGCAGCACGGACCGCCCCTCCCAGCCGAGCGTGAGACCGTGCAGCGGCGGCGCGGACTGCCGCTTCTCCAGCCGGGCGGTCAGGTCGTAGTGGTGCAGGGTCAGCACGAAGACGTAGCCGAAGACCAGCCACGGCGGCACGTCGCCGACCACCCCGACCGCGATGGCGAAGAGATACTCTCCCGCCCGCAGCGCGGCCGGCACCAGCCAGTCCAGCGGCCCGTTGTGCGCCGCGCCCGCCCCCAGGCCGCCGACCAGGAGCACCAGCAGCGCGACCGGCACCGCCCAGCCCAGGCCCGGCGCCTTGGTGCCGTCCCGGGTGAGCAGGGCCGCCACCAGCAGCGCCGCCGGCCCCAGCGCCGCGACGACCGCCAGCGTCAGCGGGCCCATCGGGCGGACCACCGGCAGCCGGCGGGCCAGCGGGCCGTCGTCGCGGTGCAGGGTGGCGTCGACCGTGTCCAGCACCGGCACCCACATCCAGCGCGCGCGCAGGGTGCGCAGCGCCCCGGTGTACGCGAACGCCAGCACCCCCCACGCCAGCACCGTGTACAGGCTGACCAGCGGGCCGAACAGCGCCACGGTCAGCGCGATCAGCGCCCACCGCTCCCCGATCGGGAAGACCACCGTCCGCTTGAGCCAGTACGACACCGACCCCGTGTCGGCCTGTACCCGGTTCGACGCGGCGTTCAGCTTGTCGCCGATCCCGCCGCCGGAGGTGCCGACGGCCTTCGGTCGGCGCGCCGCCTCGTCGTGCAGCACGCCGTACCACGTGTCCGTCATGTGCCGGACGGTCTGCAGCGTCATCGCGGCGATCGCCAGCGCCCAGCCGTACCGGAACCCGGCCTGGGTGGCCCCGTAGCCGAGGCCGGCGTAGACCACGTACTCCTTCGCGCGGTCGGCCATCGTGTCCAGCCAGCCGCCCCAGGCGCTGAAGTGGCGCGTGTAGCGGGCGAGCTGGCCGTCCACGCAGTCGAGCACGAAGCCGAGGTAGAGCAGCACCGCCCCGGCGACCAGCGCCGGCCGGCCGCCGACGCCGAACAGCACGGCGGCGGCCACCGCGAAGGCCACCGAGATCATCGTGACGGCCGTCGGGCCGAGCCCGAGCCGGGCGGACGCCTTCGTGACGTACGGGGACCAGGTGCTGACGAAGAAGGTGGTGAAGAAGTCGTCCCGCTCCTTCACCGACAGCCGCAGCTCCGCCCGGTCCTCGTCGACGGCGGCCACGGCCGCCTCCGCGGCGGCCAGCCCCGCCGGGTCGCTCACCCGGTGCGCGACGAGCAGGCGTACGCGGTGGGCGAAGGTCAGCGCGCCGAGCCCGGTGAGGCCGGCGAAGAGCCGGTCCACGGCGGGCCCGGCCGGCGGCGGCGCGGCGGCCGGCGGCGTGCCGGCGGGCAGCACCCCGGCGGCGGCCGCGCGCGCGGCGGCGGCGAGCGACGGCAGGTCGGCGACGCCGACCCGCAGCGCGCCGCCGAAGATCCCGGTGGCGTCGCCGTTCAGCGTCTCCGGCGGCCCGGCCTCGACGACCTGGCCGCGCTCCTCGCGCACGGCGGTGCGCCCGTCGCCGGGCGGGTCGGTGAGCACCAGCGCCACCGTCGGCCCGACCGGGCTGGTCGCCAGGTGCCGCAGGACGGCGGTGTGCGCGACCAGGTCGGCGCCGGTGACCAGCACCGGGCCGGTGGCCGCGTCCACGAGGGCGGCCAGCTCGTCCAGGTCGACGGCGCGGCGCACCTCGTCCGCCCCGGCGGCGCGGAGCTGGGCGGCGAGCCGGTCGGCGAGGGGTTCGCCCGCGCGGGTGGGGAGGCTCGCGGCCGGGGCGTCGGCGGCGAGCACGATCGCGAGGGTCACCGCGGGACCGCGGCGTGGTACGCGTCGAGCGCCTCGGCGATCGTGCCGTCGACGCTCAGCCGGCCCCCGTCGAGGTAGAGCCCCCGACGGCAGAACCGGGTCAGGTCCTTTTCGTTGTGTGACACCAGCACCAGAGTGCGCCCCTCCCCGAGCAGACGGTCGATCGTCGCATAACACTTCTTGCGGAACTCCGCGTCCCCGACGGCGGTCACCTCGTCCATGAGCAGGATCGGGTGCGGCAGGTGCGAGATGATCGCGAAGCCGAGCCGAACCTTCATACCGGACGAGTAGTGCCGCACCGAGGTGTCGATGGCCCGCTCCACCTGCTCGCCGGCGAACGAGACGATGTCGTCGAAGTGCCGCCGCAGGTAGCCCGACGACAGCCCGTGCAGGCCGCCGACCAGGTAGAGGTTCTCCCGCCCGGTCAGGTCGTTGGAGAAGCCGGCGGAGAGCTCCAGCAGCGGCGCCACGTCCCCGCGCACCCGGATCCGCCCCTCGTCGGGGATCAGCACCCCGGCGATCAGCCGCAGCAGCGTGCTCTTGCCGGTGCCGTTGCGGCCGATCACGCCGACGGTCTCGCCGGCCGCCACCGAGAACGACACGTCCCGCAGCGGCCAGAACTGGCCGGCGGAGGCGCCGCGCGTGCCCCGGTGGATGAACAGCTCCCGCAGCCGGAGCTGCCGCCGCCGGTTGCGGACGAACCGGATGCCGAGCCCCTCCGCCTCGATGATCGGGTCGGCCATCGTCACAGTTCCTTGAGCACGGCGGGTTCGAGCCGGCGGAACGACCACCAGCCGGCGGCCAGCACCAGCAGGCTGACGCCGACGGTGGTGGCGAGCAGCCGGGCGTCCGGGAACTCGTCCGGGTACCAGACCGCGTGGTGCAGCTGGAAGATGCCGACCAGCGGGTTCAGCTCGTATGCGAACTTCAGCCAGCCCGGCAGGTCGGCGCCCCGCACGAGGCTCAGCGGGTAGATGATCGGCGTCGCGTAGAAGAGCACCCGGATGACCAGCCGCATGAACCGCTCGACGTCGCGCATCAGCACGTTGACCGCCGAGAGCAGCAGCGCCAGCCCGACCAGCAGGACGGCCTGCACCGCCACCGCCAGCGGCAGCGCGAGCAGCGACCAGCCCAGGTCGATCCCGCCGGACGCGGCGTACCCGACGGCGACGGCGACCAGGATCGGCAGGCCGGCGGCGTACTCGGCGAAGCGGCCGGTGACCCGGCCGATCGGGAAGACCTGCCGGGGCACGTTCATCGTCGTGATCAGCCGGGACTGGCCGGTCAGCGCATTGGTCGCCTCGCTCAGCGCCGAGCTGGTCCACATCCAGGCGAAGATCCCGGTGATCAGGAACAGCGGGTACGAGTCGGCCGCGTCACCGAGGTGGCGGGTGGTGTCCCGGGAGTAGAGGACGCCGAAGACGAACCAGTAGATCGCCCCCATGCCGAGGGGCTCGATCAGCGACCAGAGGTAGCCGAGCACGGACTGCTGGTACTTCACCGCAAGGTCGCGCCGGACGAGGATGCGCAGGGAGTTGCGGTGCGACCACAACGCCGCGACGCCAGAGGTCACCGCCGCCTCCCGCCTCACCGGACGGACGACAGGTTAGCAGTCGGTGAACGAACGCCCCCTCAGCACTCGATCACGTTGACGGCCAGGCCGCCGCGCGCCGTCTCCTTGTACTTCACCTTCATGTCCGCGCCGGTCTCGCGCATGGTCTTGATGACCTTGTCGAGCGATACGTGGTGCACCCCGTCGCCGCGCAGCGCCAGCCGGGCGGCCGTGATCGCCTTGATGCTAGCCACCGCGTTCCGCTCGATGCAGGGGATCTGCACCAGGCCACCGACCGGGTCGCAGGTCAGCCCGAGGTTGTGCTCCATGCCGATCTCGGCGGCGTTCTCCACCTGCTCCGAGGTGCCGCCGAGCGCCTCGGCCAGCCCGGCGGCGGCCATCGAGCAGGCCGAGCCCACCTCGCCCTGGCAGCCCACCTCCGCGCCGGAGATCGACGCGTTCTCCTTGAACAGCACGCCGATCGCGCCCGCCGCCAGCAGGAACCGGACCACCCCCTCGTCGGAGGCGCCCGGCACGAACCGGGTGTAGTAGTGCAGCACCGCCGGGATGATCCCGGCCGCCCCGTTGGTCGGCGCGGTGACGACCCGGCCGCCGGCCGCGTTCTCCTCGTTGACGGCGAGGGCGAAGAGGGTCACCCAGTCCATCGCCCGCAGCGGGTCGGTGGGGTCGGACTCCGTCGCCAGGCTGCGACGCAGCTCGGCGGCGCGGCGGCGGACCTTCAGCCCACCGGGCAGCACCCCGTCCCGCGAGCAGCCCCGCTCGACGCACTCCCGCATCACCCGCCAGATCTCCAGCAGGCCGGTGCGCACCTCGCCCTCGCTGCGCCAGGACAGCTCGTTGGCGAGCATCACCTCGCTGATCGACAGCCCCGTCGACGCGGTCACGTCGAGCAGTTGCGCGCCGGTGAGGAACGGGTGCCGCACGCGCGTCGCGTCCGGCTTGATCCGGTCCGCCCCGGCCGCCGCCTCGTCGACCACGAACCCGCCGCCGACCGAGTAGTACGTCCGCACGCGCAGCTCCGCGCCCCGGTCGTCGTACGCGACGAAGGTCATCCCGTTCGGGTGGTACGGCAGCGACCGGCGCCGGTGCAGCACCAGGTCCCGGTCCGGGTCGAAGCCGATCTCGTGCGCGTCGAGCAGGCTCAGCCGGCGCTCCGTCCTGATCCGGCTGATCCGCGCGTCGACGGTGTCGGTGTCGACCGTCTCCGGCGCCTCGCCGGCCAGCCCGAGCAGCACCGCGCGGTCGCTGCCGTGGCCGTGACCGGTGGCGCCGAGCGAGCCGAAGAGTTCCGCCTGCACCCGGACGGTGCCGGTCAGCAGCCCGTCGGCCTTCAGCCCGGCGACGAACGTGCGGGCGGCCCGCATCGGCCCCACCGTGTGCGAGCTGGACGGCCCGATGCCGACGCTGAAGAGGTCGAAAACGCTGATCATGCTGCACTTCCTCGCCGTCGTACCCCTCGCGGGGTCCGGCCCGGTCGTGGCCGGCCCGGACCCGGGCGGCCGTCGGCACCCGGAGGTACGGGTGCCCGACGGGCGAGCCTACCCGCCCAGCTCACCGGCTGCCCGGCGCGTCGCCCCGATCGTCGGCATCCGAAAAGCCGGCGCCGCGCGGGGACTGCCCCGAGGCCCCCGTGGGCCGTCGATCCGGGCGGGTGCCCGTGGCACCCGTCCGCGCGGCGCGTCGGGCGGACGGCTCCCGGGTAACCACCTACGGGGACGCGGGCGGCCGATCCTCCCCAGGGCCGAGGGCGTGGTGGGCGCACGTTCCTACCGTTGAGGCAGACGCGGCGAACGCCGCAGAGTGGGAGTACGACGATGAGTCGCAAACTGGTCCGCCCCCGTCAGGGACGCATGATCGCCGGTGTCTGCGCCGGTCTGGCCCAACGTTTCGGCAGGTCGGCGGGGTTCGTCCGGCTGCTGTTCCTGCTGTCGCTGCTGCTGCCCGGCACCCAGGTGATCTTCTACCTGGCGCTCTGGCTCCTGATGCCGAACGAGGACCGCCACGCCGCCACCCGCTACTGACTGCTCTTGACGGCCGGCTCCATCCGACTGATGGAACTCTGGCGGTCACCGACGGTCACGGGGCGGTGTAGGTGACCGTGACCTTCGCGTAGCCGAGGGAGCGGAGCAGGCCCTCCAGCATCTTGCGGGTGTTCTCCTCGGCCCGCTGGCTGAGGCCGCTGTCCCGGGCGGCGGTGGTGATCCGCTCCTCGGCGAGCTGGTAGACCTGCTGCTGGCGGTTGGGATCGCCGTCCACCAGCTCGCCGATCCGGTTGAGCAGCCCGCGCTCCTCGGCGAAGACGTAGCTCTTCTCCAGGTCGAGGTTGGTCTTGCCGAGCTGCGGCGCCGGCAGCCTGATCTCCACCGACTTGCCGTCGGCCGACTCGACCACCGCGCCCTCGGAGATCCTGGCGAAGTCCACATACGCCTCGACGCTGCCCGCCCCCACGAAGAGGGTGCGCTGGTTGAGCAGCCAGTCGGGCACGTTGCGCCGGTCGTTCTGGAGGTCCACGACCACCTGGAAGTTGCCCTCGGCGGCGACGTAGCGGCTGAGGTCCTGGATCGACTTGAGCAGCGGCGGCTGACTGCGGTCGGTCTGCTCCTTGGCGAACGGGTTGCGGAAGTCCGGCAGGATGCCCGTGGCCTGCACGCCGAGCAGCACCACCACCGCCAGGGCCGCCGCGCCGAGCACCCAGAGCAGGCCGCGGGCCGGCCCGCCGGCCGGCGTCGGCGCGCCCGGCGCGGGCTCGGGTGCGACGTCCGTCCGGGCCTTGAGCTCGTCGCCGGTCGGGTAGCCCGGGAACTCCCTGGTGGGCTCGTTGCTGTCACCGTCGCGGGCCATGGCCCTCACCGTCCTCGTCAGACACGTCGTCTGTCATGACGGTAAGGCCCCGGTACGACAGGCGCTCGCCGAGCGGCGCGACCGGGTGCCCGCGCCTCGCGGGAGCCGGCGTGGACACCGGTCGGGCGGGGCGGAAACCGTAGGTCAGGCGAAGGCCGACAGCCCGGTCAGCCGCTGCCCGATGACCAGTTGGTGGATCTCCGACGTGCCCTCGTAGGTGAGCACGCTCTCCAGGTTGTTGGCGTGCCGCATGACCGGGTACTCCCCCGAGACGCCGTTCGCGCCGAGGATGGTGCGGCACTGCCGGGCGATGGCCAGCGCCTCCCGGACGTTGTTGAGCTTGCCCACGCTCACCTGGTCGGGGCGCAGCCGCCCGGCGTCGGCGAGCCGACCCAGGTGCAGCGCCAGCAGCGCGCCCTTGTTCAGCTCGACGGCCATGTCGGCGAGCTTGGCCTGGGTGAGCTGGAAGCCGGCCAGCGGCCGACCGAACTGGGTGCGCGTGGTGGCGTACTCCAGGGCGGTCTCCAGGCAGTCGCGGGCCGCGCCGAGGGCGCCCCAGACGATGCCGTGCCGGGCCTCGGTCAGGCAGCTCAGCGGCGCCTTGAGCCCGACCGCCTCGGGCAGCCGGGCGTCCGCCGGGAGCCGCACGTCGTCGAGCACGACCTCCCCGGTGACGGAGGCGCGCAGCGACATCTTGTGCCGGATCTCCCGCGCCGTCACCCCGGGCGTGTCCATCGGTACGGCGAAGCCGCGCACGCCGTCGTCGGTGCGCGCCCAGATCACCGCGACGTCGGCGACCGGCGCGTTGGTGATCCACATCTTGGCGCCGGTCAGCACCCAGTCGTCGCCGTCGCGGCGGGCCCGGGTGGTCATCGACGCCGGGTCGGAGCCGTGGTCGGGCTCGGTCAGGCCGAAGCAGCCGATCGCCTCGCCGGTCGCCATCGACGGCAGCCAGCGCTGCTTCTGCTCCTCGCTGCCGTAGCGCCAGATGGCGTACATGGCCAGTGAGCCCTGCACCGAGACCAGGGAGCGGACGCCGGAGTCACCGGCCTCCAGCTCCAGGCAGGCCAGCCCGTACGCGACGGCCGACGCGCCGGCGCAGCCGTAGCCCGTCAGGTGCATGCCGAGCAGGCCGAGCTTGCCGAACTCGACGGCCAGCTCCCGGGCGGGCACCCGGCCCTCCTCGTACCAGCCGGCGACGTGCGGGCGGACCCGGTCGTCGACGAGCTGGCGCACGACGGCGCGGATCTGCCGCTCCTCCTCGGTGAGCGAGGAGTCCAGGTCGAGCAGGTCGGTACGGCTCATGGCAGCCACCTTAACGAAGCCTCAGGCGCGGGCGTCGGACGAGGCGCGGACGCCACGAGGCGTGGGCGTCGGACGCGGCGCCCGCGACGCGAGCCCTCGTCACTCGATCGGCTCGGAGAGGACGAGCACCCGGGCGTGGATCTGGTTGCGCTGCTGGAGCGCCGCCCGCAGCGCGCGGTGCAGCCCGTCCTCCAGGTAGAGCCCGCCGTTCCACTGCACCACGTGCGGAAAGAGGTCGCCGTAGAAGGTCGAGTCCTCGGCGAGGAGCTTGTCCAGCGCCAGCTCGCGCTTGGTGGTGATCAACTGGTCCAGGCGCAGGGGCCGCGGCGGGATCTCCGCCCACTGCTTGAGCGTCAGGTTGTGCTCCGGGTAGGGACGCCCGTCCCGGACCGCTCTGAAGATCACGACGGCACGCTCCCCTCCCCCTAGGCCCGGCCGACCCACGACGCGGGGCCGGATCGCGGCACGGCGCCGCGACCTGCGGTGCCGATGACCGTGCCAGCGTAGCGGGCTGCGGCACCCCGCGTTCTGCTCCCTGATGTCAGTTTCACTACCCACAGTCCGGTTCTCAACCGGGCGAAACACCCCGAGCCGGTCAGCTCCACCGCCCGCGCCGGATCACCTCGTCCACCGGACGCCGTCCCCGGCGCAGCGACGGTGACCGGTGGTCCGGCGCCCGGTAACCCACGGTGACCGCCCCGATCGGCTCGTACTCGCCCGGCACGCCGAACGCCTCCCGGTAGGCGTCGAGGCGCTGCGGCGGGATGCCGAAGAAGCAGGCCCCCAGCCCCTCGTCCACGGCGGTCAGCAGCATCAGCAGGGCCGCGAAGCCGGTGTCGACGTACCAGTAGGGCACCGGCCAGCGCTCCGCCGAGCGGTCCGCCCAGCCCTTGTCCGGCTCCGCGTACCGCTCCAGGTAGGCCGAGCGGTTCGCGTGCGGCACGACGATCAGCGGGGCTCGGCGCATGCCCGCCAGCCAGCGCTCCCGGCCGCCCCCGCCGGGGGTGGCCGCCGCCCAGAACCGGTCCCGGTCCGCCGGCTCCTCCAGCACCAGGAACCCCCACCCCTGGGCGAAGCCGGCCGACGGCGCGTGGACCGCGTGGTCGAGCAGCCGCTCCACCACGTCGGGCGGCACGGGACGGTCCGGGTCGTAGTTGCGGACCATCCGGCGCCGCCGGACCACCTCGCTGAACTCCATGCGCTCCCCCGCTCAGACCCCGGGCCGTACGCCCCAGACACCCCGCCACGTCGCGCCCGACTTCAGGGTGATCACGTCCCGGCCGGAGCGGAACGCGTCCGGCGGGCAGGTCATCGGCTCCACCGCGACGGAACGGCGGCACCGCTGCCCGGGAAGCGCGTCGCCGGTGAACACCTGCCACCAGCCGAACTCCCGGTCCGCCCAGATCCGCACGCCCGCCGAGCCGTCCGGGGCAGACAGGGTGACCGCCGAGCCGCCGTCGTCGTCGCGGATCACGTCGCCGAAGGTGACGTCCAGCCGGGCGCGGCCGATCCGTCGGGGGCTGGTCCAGTCGTACTCGGTGCCGGCGACCTCGCTGGCACCGATCGGCAGCAGCCGGGAGTCCACCTGCAACCGCCTCCGGGCCGGCAGCCGCATCGACAGGTCGTCCACCGCCACCCCGGGCACGCGCAGGTACGGGTGCACGGCGAAGCCGAACGGCGCGGGCTCGGCACCGAGGTTGGTCGCCTCGTGCTCCGCGCGCAGCCCGTCCGGGCCGACGCTCCACCGGGTGCGCAGCCGCAACGGCCACGGGTAGCCGGGCTGCGGCGGCAGGTCGTAGCCGACGGTCACCGCGTCGGGCGACCGGTCCAGCAGCCGCCACGGCACCCAACTGACCAGCCCGTGGATGGCCACACCCCGGTCCGGCTCGCTGAGCGTGAGCTGCAACAACCGGTCGCCGAAGGTGTAGCGGCCGTCGCGGATCCGGTTCGGCCACGGGGCCAGCACCTGCCCGGCGCAACCGGGGCACATCTCGTCGGCGTCGTACCCGTCGAGGTGGTCGACCCCGTCGTGCCGGTATGTCCGCACCCCGCCGCCCACCTCCACGATGACGGCCTCGTGGCCGGCGCCGGAAATGGCCCACTGTGCGCCCGAAGGCGACCGCTGGTCGGGGATGTCCATGCGGGCGACCCTAGCGGTTCGCGCCGTGCGGTCGCTCGCCCCGACCCGGCCGGTCAGCCCCGTTCAGAGCCGGAGGCGGACGCCGCCCGGTAGCGCAGCAACGCCGGGAACGCCACCGCGAGCAGCACCGCCAGCGCCGCCGAGATCAGCCCGCCGCTGACCCAGGCGACCCCGCCGCCGAACCCGGCCGCGACCGCCCCGGCCCGCAGGTCACCCAGGCGCGGACCGCCCGCGATGACCACCGTGTTGACGCCCATGAGCCGGCCGCGCATCCGGTCCGGCGCGTAGACCAGCAGCATCGACTGCCGCAGCACCGCGCTGACCAGGTCGGCCGCCCCGGCCACCGCGAGCAGCAGCACCATCAGCCAGAGCTGGCCGGCGAGCCCGGCCACCGCCACGGCCAGGCCCCAGGCGACCACGGCCGCCACCAGCGCCAGGCCCTGCCGGCGCAGCCGGCCGATCCAGCCGGAGCTGAGCCCGCCGAGCATCGCGCCGAGCGCGAGCGCGCTGTAGAGCCAGCCGACGGCCGCCCCGCCGCCGAACCGCTCCTCGGCGATCTCGGGAAAGAGCGCACGGGGCATGGCCAGCACCATCGCGATCAGGTCGATGGCGAAGGAGAGCAGCAGCACCGGCGTGGTGGACAGGTAGCGCAGCCCGTCGACGATGCTGGCCAGCCCGGCCCGCCGGGGAGCGTCGCCCCCGTCCGGGTCCGGCTCGGGCGGCATCGCCGGCAGCCGGAAGGTGGCCCAGACGGCGACGGTGAACAGCACGGCGTCGAGCGCGTACGCGATCGGCAGGCCGACCTCGGTGTCCCAGCGGGCGAAGATCAGGCCCGCGGCCAGCGGCCCGAAGACCGCCGCCGCGGTGTAGGTGGTGAAGTTCAGCGTGCTCGCCGCCGGCACCAGGTCCAGCGGCACCAGCCGGGGCAGGATCGCGTTGCGGGTGGGCGAGCTGATCGCGAAGGCGATCGACTGCACCGCCACCAGCACCAGCAGCAGCAGCGGGCTGCCGACCCCGAGCAGCGCCTGCGCCAGCAGGCCGAGCGTCGACGCCCACAACACCGCCGAGGTGGCCAGCAGCACCATGCGCCGGTCGCGCGCGTCGGCCACCGCGCCGCCCCAGAGCCCGAAGACCAGCAGCGGTACGAACGCCGCGATGCCGATCAGCCCGACCCAGAGCGAGTCCTCGGTCAGCGCGTACATCTCCACCGGCACGGCCACCGCGGTGAACTGCATGCCGAACATCGCGATGCCGTTGCCGAGCCACATCCGCCGGTACGCCGGCTCGGCCAGCGGGCGCAGGTCGATCGCGAACCGGCGCAGCCCGCGCGGCCGGGGTTCCTGGAGCTGGGTCACGGAGCCAGCCGCTCGACGGTCCACTCCCCGTCCCCGGCACGCCGGAACCGCAGCCGGTCGTGCAGCCGGCTGGCCCGGCCCTGCCAGAACTCCACGGAATCCGGCCGCACCCGCAGCCCGCCCCAGTGCGGCGGCGCCGGGATCGGCTCGACCTCGGCGAACCGCTCCGCCGCCGCCCGGTACGCCACGTCCAGCGCCGCCCGGTCGGGGACCACGCGGGACTGCGGGCTGGCCCAGGCGCCGAGCTGGGAGCCGCGCGGCCGGCTGGCGAAGTATTCCTCGGTCTCCGCCCGGTCGACCCGCTCCACCCGACCGGCGACCACCACCTGCCGCTGCATCGGGAACCACGGGAACACCAGACTCGCGTACGGGTTGGCGGCCGCCTCGGCGCCCTTGCGGGAGCCGTAGTTGGTGAAGAAGACGAAGCCCTCCGGGTCGTACCCCTTGAGCAGCACCGTCCGCGCGCTCGGCCGGCCGGCGGCGTCGGCGGTGCCGACCACCATCGCGTTCGGTTCGGGCAGCCCGGCGGCGACCGCGTCGGCGAACCAGCGGTCGAACTGGGTGTGCCAGTCGGCGGCCAGGTCCGCCTCGGAAAGGCCCAGGTCCGCGGCGTACTCGTTACGCATCGCGGACGGGGGCACTGTGTCGCCCGTCACTTTCTCTCCCCTCCCCGTCGACCCGGCCCACGCCCTCCGAGCAGGCCAGCCCGCACCGCCCAGTGTCGCCGACGAGTCCGGGCCGCCCCGGGCGGGGGATGTCGCGTGCAGCACAGTCGCAGCGGGTCGCGGATCCGGTACCCAGCAGGCAAGATGTCACGAACACATCCCTGATGAGGGTCGCCTGGGGCGCTCGGCCGACTGGCCGGTGAGGGCTGGCCGGGCGCACCGAGCAGACCCAGGAGAGATGACATGGCCGATTTCAAACCCGGACTGGAGGGCGTCGTAGCCTTCGAGACCGAGATCGCCGAACCCGACCGCGAAGGCGGCGCGCTGCGCTATCGCGGGGTCGACATCGAGGATCTGATCGGCCAGGTCTCCTTCGGCAACGTGTGGGCGCTGCTGGTCGACGGGCGGTTCGGCCCGGGCCTGCCGCCGGCGGAGCCGTTCCCGGTGCCGGTGCACTCCGGCGACATCCGGGTGGACGTGCAGTCCGCGGTCGCGATGCTCGCCCCCTACTGGGGCCTCGACCAGCTCCTCGACATCTCCGACGAGCAGGCCCGCGAGGACCTCGCCCGGGTGTCGGTCACCGCACTGTCCTTCGTCGCCCAGTCCGCCCGCGGCCTCGGCCTGCCGGCGGTGCCGCAGAAGGAGATCGACAAGGCGTCCACCATCGTCGAGCGGTTCATGAAGCGCTGGCGCGGCGAGCCGGACCCGCGGCACGTCAAGGCCGTCGACGCCTACTTCATCTCGGCCGCCGAGCACGGCCTGAACGCCTCCACCTTCACCGCCCGGATCGTCGCCTCCACCGGCGCCGACGCCGCGGCCTGCATCTCCTCCGGCATCGGCGCCCTCTCCGGCCCGCTGCACGGCGGCGCCCCCTCCCGCGTGCTCAGCATGCTGGAGGCGGTCGAGCGCAGCGGCGACGCCGAGGGCTACGTGAAGGGCGTCCTCGACCGGGGCGAGCGGCTGATGGGCTTCGGCCACCGGGTCTACCGGGCCGAGGACCCGCGCGCCCGGGTGCTCCGCCGCACCGCCAAGGAACTGGGCGCGCCGCGCTTCGAGATCGCCGAGGCGCTGGAGAAGGCCGCGCTGGCCGAGCTGCAGGCCCGCCGCCCGGACCGGGTGCTCGCCACCAACGTCGAGTTCTGGTCGGCCGTGGTGCTCGACTTCGCCGAGGTGCCGGCGCACATGTTCACCTCGATGTTCACCTGCGCCCGGATGGGCGGCTGGAGCGCGCACATCCTGGAGCAGAAGAAGCTCCAGCGGCTGGTCCGCCCGTCGGCCCGCTACGTCGGCCCGGGCAGCCGCAAGCCCAGCGACGTCGAGGGCTGGGACGCCATCCCGCACGGCGTCTGAGATGTAAGGAAGGGCACCTTCTTATCGCCTCGTGCATAGGAAGGGGCCCTTCCTTGCACCTGGGCGGCGCGTGTTGTGGCGGATGCCTCACGACCGGGTGTGGGACCAGCCGCCGAGCAGGCCGGCCCGGGTGGGAGGATGAAGGCCGGCAGAGTCGCCGGACCGGGCCCGGATCCCGGCCGCCCCGCGCGCCCGCGCGCGTCCGCCGTCGATCCGCGCCCGCCTGCAGACCGGGCCCGCCCTCGCCCATGCGGAAGGATCTCGACAACCGTGGCTGACGCACCGACCATCCGGATTCCCGACGACCTCAAGCCCGCCGACGGAAGGTTCGGCTGCGGGCCGTCCAAGGTCCGTCCGGCGGCGGTCTCCGCCCTCGCCGACGTGGCGACCAGCTACCTGGGCACCTCCCACCGGCAGAAGACCGTCCGGGACCAGGTCGCCCGGCTGCGCCGTGGCATCGCCGAGTTCTTCTCCCTGCCCGAGGGCTACGAGGTGGTGCTCGGCAACGGCGGCACCACCGCGTTCTGGGAGGTCGCGACGTTCGGCCTGGTCCGGGACCGGGCGCAGTTCGCCAGCTTCGGCGAGTTCGGCGCGAAGTTCGCCAAGTCCGTCAAGGACGCCCCCTTCCTCGGCGAGCCCACCATCCGCAAGTCGGAGGCCGGCACCGCCCCGAGCCTGGTGGCCGAGGCGGGGGTCGACGTCTACGCCACCCCGCACAACGAGACCTCGACCGGCGTCGCGGTGCCGATCAGCCGGGTGGCCGGCGCCGACCCGGGCTCGCTGCTGCTGGTCGACGCCACCTCCGGCGCCGGCGGGCTCGACGTCAACGTCGGCGAGACCGACGTCTACTACTTCGCCCCGCAGAAGTGCTTCGGCTCCGACGGGGGTCTCTGGCTGGCCCTGATGTCCCCGGCCGCCCTGGAGCGGGCCGGCGAGATCAAGGCGTCGGGCCGCTACGTCCCGGCCTTCCTCGACCTGGTCACCGCGATCGACAACTCGCGGCTGGAGCAGACCTACAACACCCCTGCCCTGGCCACCATCTTCCTGGCCGCCGAGCAGACCGACTGGATGAACGCACAGGGCGGGCTGGCCTGGGCGGCCAAGCGCACGGCCGAGAGCGCCGCGATCGTCTACGGCTGGGCGGAGCGCTCCGACGTGGCGACGCCGTTCGTCGCCGACCCGGCGCTGCGGTCCAACGTGGTCGCCACCATCGACTTCGCCGACGGGGTCGACGCCACCGCGATCGCCAAGGCGCTGCGCGCCAACGGCATCGTGGACACCGAGCCCTACCGGAAGCTGGGCCGCAACCAGCTGCGGGTCGCGCTCTTCCCGGCCGTCGAGCCGGCCGACGTCGAGGCGCTGACCGCGTCCATCGACTACGTGGTCGAGCGGCTCTAGGTCGCCGTCACGTTCGGTGGCCGCCGGCCCGTACGGCGGCCACCGAACGTGATCATCGCCGCAGCTCAGTCACGACATGCGGGTGTCGCATCCCCCACCTCAGGGAAGATGCGCGTACGGTGGTGCGAGACGCCCGGGTGGCCGGCTCGTGGCGTGACGGCCAGCGAAGCGGGACGGAGGCAACGCTATGCGCCCAGTACGCTTCGTCGCCCTCTCCGAGGACGGCCAGGCCCTGGTGCTCGCCGACGAGGTCGGGCGCCTGCTCGCCCTGCCCATCGACGAGCGGATCGCCGGCGCGTTGCACGCCGAGCCCGGCGCCCCGCCGCTCGCCGTGGCCCCGGCGGCTTCCGCCGACCCGGTGCCCTCGCTCTCCCCACGGGACATCCAGGCGAAGATCCGCTCCGGCGAGTCCGCCGAGGACGTCGCCCGGATCGCCGGCGTGCCCGTCGACCGGGTGCTGCGCTACGCCGGCCCGGTGCTCCAGGAGCGGGCCATGCTCGCCCAGCACGCCCGGCGCACCCGGCTCAAGGGCGCGGAGAAGCCGACCCCGCTCGCCGAGGTCGTCAACGGCCGGCTGGCCCAGCACGGGATCGACACCGAGAAGATCTCCTGGGACGCGTGGCGCCGCGACGACGGCACCTGGCGGATCGTCGCGACCTGGCCGTCGGGCAAGGCGACCGCGCAGGCGGTCTGGGATCTCGACAAGACCCGGCAGGCGGTCACCCCGCACGACGACATGGCGCAATACCTGTGCGCCGAGCGGCCCACCCCGATCCTCGGTCAGGAGCCGGCGCCGGAGCGGGGCGGTCACGCGCTGCCCGGCCCGTCGCGGGGCGAGCCGAGCCGGGGCGGGCACGGCCTGCCGGCGCCGGCCGAGCACAGCCGGCCTGGCCGCGACCCGATCCGGGCCGGGCGGGACGCCCTGCTCGCCTCCCTCGACCGTCCGCTCGGCTCGACCTCGGGCCGCGGGCTCGACCCGCGCTCCCCGGCCGCCCTGGCGGGGCAGGATGCGCCCCGGCAGCGGCCGGTCGGCGGCGGCGCGGCGGCGCTGCTCGGCGGCGGGCAGGGTTCCGCGTTCGACGACGACTCGGACGCGCCCAAGGAGGTGCCGGCCGTGCCGTCCCTGGCGGTGCTCCGGCCCCGCCGCACGGGCGCGCCGGCGGCCTCGGCCGCCGAGTCTGCCGAGGCCGGGGGCAAGCCCCGCAAGCGCCTGCCGAGCTGGGACGACGTCCTCTTCGGCAGCGGGCCGGCGGCCCGCGAGTCCTCCTGACGCGTCGACTCCGGCAGCGAGCGTTCGCCGGAGTCGACGCGAGGCACTCGAAGTGCCGCCGTGGCAGGGTGGCCGTATGGAGTACACGAACCTGGGCCGCACCGGCCTGTCGGTCAGCCGTCTCTGCCTCGGCACCATGAACTTCGGGCCGCAGACGACCGAGCCGGACAGCTTCGCGATCATGGATCGGGCCCTCGATCAGGGCATCAACTTCTTCGACACCGCCAACGTCTACGGCTGGCAGACCGGCGAGGGGATCACCGAGCAGATCATCGGCCGCTGGTTCGCCCAGGGCGGCGGCCGGCGGGACAAGGTCGTCCTGGCCACCAAGGTCTACGGCAAGATGGGCGAGTGGCCCAACGAGCAGGGCCTGTCCGCCCGGCACATCATCCGGGCCTGCGAGGACTCGCTGCGCCGGTTGCAGACCGACACCATCGACCTCTACCAGATGCACCACGTCTCCCGGGCCACGCCGTGGGAGGAGATCTGGCAGGCCATGGAGACCCTGGTCGCCCAGGGCAAGGTGCTCTACGTCGGGTCGTCCAACTTCGCCGGCTGGCACATCTCGGTGGCGCAGGAGGCGGCGGCGAAGCGCCACTTCCTCGGCCTCGTCTCGGAGCAGTGCATCTACAACCTCCTCACCCGGCACGTCGAGCTGGAGGTGGTGCCCGCCGCGCAGCACCACGGGCTCGGCATCATCCCGTGGTCGCCGCTGCACGGCGGGCTGCTCGCCGGGGTGCTGCGGAAGATGGCCGAGGGCGGGGCCGCGCGCGGCGCCAGCGGCCGCTCCGCCGACGCGCTCGCCGAGCACCGGCCGACCATCGAGGCGTACGAGAAGCTCTGCGGCGAGCTGGGGCACGACCCGGCGGACGTGGCGCTCGGCTGGCTGCTGTCCCGGCCGGGGGTGACCGCCCCGATCATCGGGCCGCGCACCGCCGACCAGCTCGACCGCTCCCTGGGCGCCCTGACGGTCACCCTCGACGAGGACACCCTCGCCCGGCTCGACCAGCTCTTCCCGCCCGTCGGCAACGGCGGCCCCGGCCCGGAGGCCTGGGCCTGGTAGCCACGCGCCACGGCGGAGCCGGCGGCAGGCGACCGCCGGCTTCACGGGTGGGCGCCGCCGGGGCCGGCGGCGCCCACCCGGGCTGACGTGGCCCGGCGGTCACCTGGGCACCGGCGGCCAATGGCTGGCGTGGTCGGGGTCAGACGGGGCAGGCCGGCCATCGGCTGGCGCGGCCGGGCGGTCAGATGGGCCAGGCGGCCAGGCGGTCGTAGGTGGGGCGGGGGCCGGGGTGGCTGCGCATCAGCACCATCTCGGCGGCCGGCCACGCCGGGCCCTCGTAGCCGTCCAGGGTCGCCAGGTCCGCCGCCACGTCGACGTCGGGCACCCGGTCACCGGGTCGGGCGACCGTCAGGTGCGGGCGGAACGGCTTCTCGTCGTGCGGCAGGCGGGCGTGCCGCAGCCGGGAGCGGATCAGCCGGGCCAGTATCTGGAGCTGCTCCACCTCACCCCGCAGGTCGACCCAGAGCACCGTGAACCGGCCCCGCCCGAAACGCCCGCCGCCGGCGATCCGGAGCCGGGGCGCGGCGGAACGGCCCTCCCGGGACCACTCGGCGGCCAGCCCCAGCGCGCTCGCCACGTCGACCAGCCGGTCCGCCTCGACGTCGCCGAGGAAGGCGAGGGTGACGTGGGCGGTGGCCGGGTCGGCGAGCCGGACGTTGATCCCGGAGGCGGCCGCCGCGCCGACCCGCAACCGGGCGACCTGCGCGCCGAGGTGCGCGATCGCCTCCGACGGCGGGTAGACCGCGACGAAGAGCCTCACGCCGGCCCGCCGCTCAGTGGTGGCGCTGCCGGTGACCGGCCCGGGCGGCGGGCAGGGTCAGCCCGGCGGCGTGCAGGAGGCCCTCCACCCGGACCCGCTCCAGCTCCAGGTCGACGCCCTCCAGCTCGGTCAGGTGCTCGGTGACGCCGAGCGCCCGGCAGGCCAGCCGGAGCCGGTCGTCGTACGCCCGGAGCACCGTGCCGTGCCAGACCGGCTGTCGGCCGTCGGTGCTGGCGCCCTGGCCGCGCAGGCGGCGCAGGTCGGCGGCGAGTTGTTCCAGCGGGCGCCGGTCGGGCCGGTCGAAGTCGGTGAGGTCGATGTCGCGGGTCAGCGCGTCGGCCTCGACGGCCCGGTCCAGCCGGGCGATGGTGCGCCGCTCCCGCCGGCGCTCACGCCACTCGGCCCACCCGCAGGCGACCCGGTCGATGATCTCGTCGGCGCAGAAGACCGCGGCGATCACCGCCGGCAGGCTGGCCACGCCCACGAAGGCCAGGACCAGCAGCACCCCGCGTCCGACCTCCACGCATCGACGCTAAGCCCGATCCCCCCGGGCCGCCACCGGATTGGCCGCATCCACGCCATCCGCAGGATGGGACGGATCGTCCCACCCCGGGCGGCGAGGGCGGTCAGCAGTCGGTGGAGGTGACGTAGAAGCGCGGCATCGGCAGGATGCGGAAGCGCAGCCGGGCGCCGGCGCGGCGGAGCTGCCAGGTGAGCGCGATCAGGGCGGTGGCCAGCGAGACGAGCCCGCCGATCCAGATGCTGGCGCCCGCGCCGTAGGTCTCCGCCACCCAGCCGATCAGCGGCGCACCGACCGGGTTGGTGCCGAGGAACACCAGCACCCACAGGGCCATCACCCGGCCCCGGAAGGCGGCGTCCGTGCCGAGCTGGACCCGCTGGTTGGCGGCCTGGGCGAAGAACACCATGAAGAACCCGGTGGGCAGCAGGAGCGCCACCACCATCCAGTACGCCGACGCGAGCCCGACCAGCGTGCCGAAGCTGGCGCAGCCGACCGCGGCGCCGAGCACCACCCAGACCGACGGGCGGCTGCGCCGCCCGGTGCCGGCCAGCGCCCCGACCAGCGCGCCGACCGCCAGCGCGGTGCTGAACAGCCCGAACGAGGCCGCCCCGGTCTGGAACACGGTCTTGGCGAGCGCGGCCAGGGTGAGCTGGAAGTTGAACAGCGACATGCCGATCACCGACATCACCGCCATCGGCAGCAGCAGGTCGGGGCGGCGCCAGACGTAGCGCAGGCCGTCGACGACCTTGGCCGAGGCCCGCTCGTCGCGCGGCGGCAGCGCCTCCCGGTGCAGCTCGGCCGGGCGCATCCGGACGACGTTGACCAGCGGGGCGATCGAGCTGAGCGCGGTGAACAGGAAGACCGGCCCCACGTCGAACGCGGCGATGGCCAGGCCGGCGACGGCCGGCCCGACGATCCGGGCGGAGTTGAACACGGCCGCGTTCAGCGAGAGCGCGTTCGGCAGCAGCGACGTGCCGACCAGTTCCGAGACGAACGCCTGCCGAACGGGGGTCTCCACGGCGTTGGCGACGCCGAGCAGGGCCGCGAACGCGAAGACGTGCCAGAGCTGAACGAGGCCGGTGATCACCAGCAGGCTCATCGCGAGCGCCAGCACGGTCCAGAACGCGTTGGCGACGAAGAGCAGCATCCGCTTGTCGTAGCGGTCGGCGAGCCGCCCGGAGAGCAGGGTGAGCAGCAGGACGGGAGCGAACTGTAGGGCGGTGACCACGCCGAGTGCGGTGGCGGAGTTGTCGGAGAGCTCGAGGACGAGCCAGTCCTGGGCGATGAACATCATCCAGACACCGATCAGCTTGATCAGTTGCCCGGATGCGAAGAGCCGGTAGTTGCGGACCTGTAGGGACTGGAACATCGTGCTCAGCTTCGCCTGCACTCTTTGTGCGCCTCCTCGCGGTCGTACGCGTCATCGACAGCGGACGGCGCGGTGGTGCGAGGCGCGCGGGTCAGGCGCGGGCGAGCTGCTGAAGGATCTCGGCGGCCTGCCGCAGGGTGTCCCGTTCTGCTTCGGTCAGCTCGGCCAGCCGGTGGGCCAGCCACTCGTCGCGGACGCGCTCGAACTGGTCGAGCACCGCCCGTCCCCCCTCTGTCGCCGCGAGGATGACCTGCCGTCCGTCGGTCGGATGGGGGGTGCGCTGCACGAGGCCACGCTCCTCCAACTTCGCGACGATCTTGGTCATCGTCGGCGGCTGCACCCGTTCGACGTCGGCCAGTTCCCGGGGCGTCAACGCGCCCGCCAGCCGGAGGCTGGTGAGCGCGGAGAGCTGGGTGACCGTGAGGTCGCCGACCGGCCGGGCCTGGCGGACCCGTCGGTTGAGTCGGGTGATCGCATCACGCAGCTGTGGTGCGAGCTGCGCCGGTGGCACGCGTTTCGCCGTCACCGTCCGCTCCGTCACGATAGTTAGCTTAACTAATGAGCCTTGCTAATGAGCTGCGATATGACCATGCTCACGAGAAGTTTGCCCTGCTCCGGGCCGGCTACCCGATTTCGGTCACCGGCCCGGAGCGGAGGGTGGTCAGAGCACCAGGGACTCGATCGGCCCGCGCAGGAAGTACAGCACGAAGAGGGCGGCCACCCCGTACAGCAGGGGGTGGATCTCCCGGGCCTTGCCCTTGGCGAGCTTCACCACCACGTACGTGATCAGGCCGGCGCCGATGCCATTGGAGATCGAGTACGTGAAGGGCATCAGGACGATCGTGAGGAACGCCGGGATGGCGATCTCGTAGTTGGACCAGTCGATCGTCCGCACCGCGGTCATCATCAGGAAGCCGACCACCACCAGCGCGGTGGAGGCCGCCTCGAACGGCACCACCACGACCAGCGGCGCCAGGAACATCGCCAGCAGGAACAGGCCGCCGGTGACCAGGTTGGCCGCGCCGGTACGGGCGCCCTCCGCCACACCGGCGGCGCTCTCGATGTACGACGTGTTGCTCGACGTGCTCGCCGCACCGCCGGCCGCCGCCGCGATCGAGTCGACCAGCAGGATCTCCTTGGCCCGCGGCGGGGTGCCCCGCTCATCGAGCATGCTCCCCTCCTGCCCGACCGCGACCATCGTGCCCATGGTGTCGAAGAAGTCCGTGATCAGCAGGGTGAACACGAACATGAGGACGACGAGCCAGCCGGCCCGGCTCCACGAGTCGAACACGTTGAAGTTGCCGAGCAGCGACAGGTCCGGCACGTCCAGCCAGGTCTTCGGCAGCTCGGGGACGTTCAGCGCCCAACCCTTCGGGTTCGGCTTGCCGTCGACGAAGGACGGCCCGATGTTCGCCACCGCCTCGACGACGACCGCCAGCACGGTGGAGCCGAGGATGCCGATCAGGATCGCGCCCTTGACCCGGCGTACCAGCAGCACCACGGTCAACAGCAGGCCCACCACGAAGACCAGCATCGGCCAGCTGCCGAGGGTGCCGTCGAAGCCCAGGCCGACGGGGACGGTGGTGTTCGCCGAGTCCGGGACGCGGCGGACGAAGCCGGCGTCGACCAGCCCGATGATGGTCAGGAAGAGGCCGATGCCGACGCCGATCGCCGTCTTCATCTGCGTCGGCACCGAGCGGAACACCGCCGTACGCAGGCCGGTCAGCACCAGCACCGCGATGATCACACCCTCGATCACCACGAGGCCCATCGCGTCCGCCCAGGTCATCTCCGGGGCGATCTCGTACGCGACCAGCGCGTTGACGCCGAGACCGGCGGCGAGCGCGATCGGGAACCGGCCGACGACGCCCATCAGGATCGTCATCAGGCCGGCGACCAGGGCGGTGGCCGCCGCGAGGGCGGGGATGGGGAGCTTCTGGCCGTCGCCGTCGACGGCACCACCGATGATGAGCGGGTTGAGCACCACGATGTACGCCATCGTGAAGAAGGTCGCCAGGCCACCGCGCACCTCGCGGCTCATCGTCGAGCCACGGGCGGAGATCTCGAAGAACCGGTCGAAACCGTTACGCGGGTGAGCCGGATCGGGTGGTGTGCCGTTGTCGGGTGGAGCTACTGCCATCAGGTCCTCGCAGGTGATCTTCCGTTGTCGCGCCGCATCGTCGCAGATCACGGGCCAGCAGCGAAAGTTGATCGCGTACGCTTGCCGCGTGCCGAAGGAGCAGCCGCCGCGACCCGAGCCGCTCGACCCGCCGATGGTTCCGTTCGCCCTCGCCGGGATGGCGGCCTGGGCGCTCGCCGGGTTGGCGTTACTCGTCTTCTTCCGCGACTGGCTGACCGCGCACGGTCACCAGGACTGGTTGTGGATCTGCCTGGCCGGTTTCCTGTGGGGTTTCCCCGGTCTCGCCGTGATGATGCGGCACGACGCCAACCGACGCCGCCGCCGCGCCGGCCGCTGACCTGCGCCGACGCCGATCCGCCGGCCCGGCGCCGCGGCCGGTCCCGTCAGGGGTGGCCGTACGGTTCCGCCGGCTCCGCGGCCTCCACCGAGCCCGGAGCCCGGCTGACCGACACGGGCTCCACCGCGCTGTCGTCGTAGACCGTCGGCATCTCGTCGACCGGGGTGTCGGCGGCCTCGATCAGGGTCTCCGAGTGCGCGCCGCAGCCGTGGTCGGCGCTGACCACCCGGCCGTCGTCGGGGGCGTAGAAGTTGCCGCAGGCGCCGAAGGACTGCCGCAGGGCGCCGGCGAGCGGCAGGTAGAAGCCGCAGGTCCCGCAGCGGGCGGCGGCGGGAGCGGCGACCGAGATCGCGGCGGAGGGGCCGTGGTCGCCGTCGTACCAGCGCTGGGCGGCCTCGCTGCGCCCCTCCCGGGAGAGCACCCGGGCCCGGCCGAGCCCCAGCTCCCAGGCGGTCTCCTCGACCGCCGGGTCGTCGGAGAGCACGTAGCCGGGCTGGAGCCGCTCGTCGTCCGCCGGCGTGGGCAGCAGGTCGCCGGGACCGAGGTCACCCGGCTTGAGCCGCTCCTGCCACGGCAGCCAGCCGGGCGCGAGCATCGCGTCCGCGCCGGGAAGCAGCACCGTCTCGCAGACGGTGACGTGTCGGCTGCGGGGCACCCGGGTGACGGTGACGGCCCACCGCCAGCCGCGGTAGCCGGCGAGCCGGCACTCGAAGTAGTGGGTGACGAGCCGGTCGCCCTCCGCGACAGCCTGCAGGTGGTCGCCGATGTCCGAGGCGTCGACCTCGGTGATGGCGTCGCGCGCCACCTCGACGGCGGCGGCGCAGACCTGGTCGAGACGAGCGGCGCGGGCGGAGGCGGGCCTGGTCACCCGACCATTGTTCCCCATGCGTACGGCCGACCGACAGGCACCCGCCGAGGACGTTCTGGCGCAGTGGTGCGGCGTACGCGGACCGGATGGGCAAGGATGGTGGGCATGCCGCTGTTCTCCCGCTCCGGGCGGTCCGTGCTCGGGCAGACCGTCGGCACCGGCATCAAGGCCGTCCGCCTGCTGTTCCGGGGCTCGGTCAGCGGTGGGCGCTGGATGACCCGCCGGGCCGGCCGGGCCCGCGCCCGGGGCGCCGGGGACGAGGTCGGCATGGTCCGCCTCTTCGACCTGCACGCGGTCTCCTGCGCCGGGGACACGCTGATCGCCATCGGCCTCGCCGGGACGATCTTCTTCAACGTCCCGCTCGGCGAGGCGCGCAGCAAGGTCGCCCTCTACCTGCTGGTGACCATGGTGCCGTTCGCCATGCTCGCCCCGGTGGTGGGCCCGCTGCTCGACCACTTCCGGCACGGCCGGCGGTACGCGCTGGCCGCCACCATGCTCGGCCGGGCCTTCCTGGCCTGGCTGATCTCCGACTACATCCACGGCTTCGGCCTCTACCCGGCGGCCTTCGGCGTGCTGGCGCTCTCCCGCGCGTACGGGGTGGCCCGCTCGGCGGCCGTGCCCCGGCTGCTCCCGGAGGGGCTCGGGCTGTCCCAGGTGGGCGCCCGGGCCAGCGTCTACGGCACGGTGGCCGGCGCGCTGGTCGCCCCGATCGGGCTGGCCGCCTTCTGGTTCGGGCCGCAGTGGCCGCTCCGGGTGGCCTCGGTCATCTTCCTGGTCGGCATGGTGATCTCCCTCCGGCTGCCCCCGAAGGCCGACTCGGAGCCGCCGGAGCGGGTGCCCCGGCCGCTGCGGGCGCTGGGTCGCCGCACCGGGGACCGCCCGCTGGGCCGGGGGCGGCCGGCGGGCCGACTCGTGATCGCCACCCTGATCGGCGCCGCGACGCTGCGCGCGGTCTACGGCTTCCTGCTGCTCTTCCTGGCCTTCGCGATCAAGGCGGGCGACCTGACCACCGTGGCCTTCGGTCGGGACCTCGGCGACGAGGCGGCGCTGGGCCTGGTCGGCGCGGCGCTCGCCGTGGGCACCTTCCTGGCCACCGCGGTCGGCACCCGGCTGCGCATCCACCGGCCCGCCGCGATCCAGTCCAGCGGCATGGTCGTCGTCGCCGGGGTGGCGATCCTCGCCGCGTTGAAGTTCTCGCTGCCCATGGTCGCCCTGCTCTGCCTGGTCGCCGCGCTGAACAGCGGCATCGCCAAGCTCGCCGTGGACGCCTCGATCCAGGAACGCATCCCGGAGCGGCTGCGGGCCAGCTCCTTCGCCCACTCGGAGACGGTGCTGATGCTCGCCTTCGTCGCCGGGGGCGGCCTGGGGCTCGTACCCTTCGACGGCCGGATCGGGATCGCCGTCGTCGCCGCCGTCGGCACCGTGGCCGCCGCCCGGGGCCTGGTGGTGGCCGGCCGGCTGCGCGCGGAGCGCCTGCTCGGCCGGCCGCTCGGCGACGACGAGCTGACCGACGGAACCGACGGGACCGACGAAACCGACCCCGATGCCCCGGGCGCCCCGGGCGCCCCGGGCACCGACGGTGCGGATTCCCCCGACCCGGAGGCCGGGCGCCGACACGACCCCACGCCCACCTCCCCCGCCCCGGCGCAGGGCGGCTCTCCGCTGGACGACCCCGGCCTGGCACCGCCGGGCTACCACATCTACCGGCCCTCGTCGGCCGTCGGCGGGCCGGGCGGGACGGACGACGAGACCCGCCGGGAGCCGCAGGGGCCGCTCTCGTGACCGGCCTGCTGGTGGTCACGGCGGTCCCCGCCGAGGCCGAGGCGATCCGCGCCGGCCTCGCCGACCAGACGACCACGGTGCTGCCGGTGGGGGTCGGGCCGGCCGTCGCCGCCGCCACCACGACCCGGCTGCTGGTGCTCGCCGAGGCCGCCGGCCGGCCCTACGGCGGCGTGGTCAGCGCGGGTGTGGCGGGGGGCTTCGCCGGCCGGGTGGAGGTGGGCGCCACGGTGTTGGGCACCGTGTCCGTGGCCGCCGACCTCGGCGCCGAGTCGCCGGCCGGCTTCATCCCCGTGGACGAGCTGGGCATGCCCCCGGACTGGCTGGGCGGCGCCACCGCGCTCGCCGCCGACCCGGGCCTGCTCGCCCGGCTGCGGGCCGCGCTTCCGACGGCCACCGTCGGCCCGGTGCTGACCGTCAGCACGGTCACCGGCACCGCCGCCAGCACCGACGCGCTACGCCGGCGGCACCCGGACGCGGTCGCCGAGGCCATGGAGGGGTACGGGGTGGGCGTCGCCGCCGCCCAGGCGGGCCTCCCGTTCGTCGAGCTGCGTACCGTCTCCAACCCGATCGGCCCCCGCGACCGCGACGCGTGGCGCATGCGCGAGGCGCTGGCCGCCCTGACCACCGCCGCCGCGGCCCTGACCTGACCCGTCTGGCCTGCCCGGCCTGCCTTCCCGCACGGCCGGACCGTCAGCCCGCGACCGCCGGCCGACGGTCGAGCCGCAGCGACCACGGTCGGTACGCCTCCAGTTCGTAGCCGCAGGCGAGCAGGAAGTCGCTCCCGCCGGCCCCGGCGGTCGCCAGCACGGTGCGGATACCGATCCTGTCCATCTCCTCCGCGAGGAGCTGGAGCAGCCGGCGGCCGATGCCCAGGAAGCGCAGCTGCGGTGCCACCACCACGCCGTCCAGCACCATCTCCCGCCGGCCGCCGCCGTCCTCACCCAGCAACAGATCCTCGCTCCGCTCGTGCGCCCGCAACTCGCCGACCGGCCCGCCACCGGGCAGTTCGGCCACGAATCGCCAACACCCGTCCGGCACGTCCTCGGTCACCCGGCGAAACTCCACGGCGGCGCGAAGCCGCTCCCGTACCCGTCGCTCGTCGCGCCGCCCGCGGTCGAGGTCGTACGTCCGCTCGGGCACCCGCACCGGCCACTGCTCCGGCGGTACGTACCAGTGCCCCCACCACGCGCCCGGCCAGTCCTTCAGCGTGCGGACCTCCCGGACGTCGAGGTGCGCGGGATAGCGGCGACCGCCCTCGTCGCGTCGTCCGTCGTGCGGGACGGCCGGCGGCACCGCGAGAGCGCCCGGCCCGACCGAGGACGGCGTTCCACCGTTGCCGTTGCCGTTGCGATCGCCGACACCGACGCCAACACCGACGAAGTCCGAAATGCCATCCGGAGCACCATCCCGAGCGCCGGTCGGAGGACCGTTCGCGATGCCGTTTGTGCTGCCGTTCGCGATGCCGTTTGTGCTGGTTCTTGCGATGCCATCTGGGAAGGCGTCTGCCATGTCGAGCCCGGCGTCTCGGACACCGACCACCAGTTCCCCGCCGGCGGCCCGGACCAACCGCTCCACCGTCCGCAACCTCGGATCGGCTCCCGGATCGGATTCGATCCGCGCCACGGTGCTCTTGGGCACGCCCGACCGCCGTGCCAGTTCCCGCTGGCTCAGGTCCGCCTGGCGCCGCAGTGCGCGCAGCGCCGCCCCCACGTCGATCGGCCCGCTCCGCTCCGTCACACCTCGATCGTCGCCATGGAGTGGGCCGACTTTCAACAACAGCCGCCCACCTGTGGAAAAGCCTGTGGATAACCGGCATGGTTGTGTGCAGCCGGATGCTCTTGGGCGGACCAGCGTGGCCCGAGCCGAGCTGGCGCCGATCTGCCCGCAGCGCGCCCGGCCCGGCGCAGCCACAACCACAGCCGCAGCCGATCCGGTGGCGCAGCCGGTCGCCGTTCACAGCCACAACCCAGTCACCGCACAGTCGCTGTCGAGCTGCCCCGCCTATGAGACCACCGGTGCGCACCGGCCCAGCGCTCCTGGCCGGGGGCGTGCCCCATCTGTGAGGGCAGCTCGACAGGGCCGAACGGGCGTGGTGACGCCACCGACGGTGCCGGCTCGGCACCGTTACCCGGTGACGCCACCGACGACCCGCTCGACACCGTGCCTCGTGTGCCTGTGGCCCGTGGCTGACGCCAGCGGGATACACCGCGCACCGCGCACCGCGCACCGCGCACCGCGCACCGCGCACCGCGCACCGCGGGCCGTGGGCCGCGCACCGCGGGCCGTGGGCCGCGCACCGCGGGCCGTGGGCCGTGGGCCGTGGGCCGTGGGCCGTGGGCCGTGAGGCCAGCGGAACGCGGCTCGGCACCGTAGGTGTGTCCCGATCCGGTCGCGGACGGATCCACGTCGCGGGGCAGGTCACAGTCGCGGGGACCGGGCGGAGCCGACCCGCTGCGGGCGGGGATACCGTGGGGGCGTGGCGCTCTCGCTGGCGATCTCGCCCTGCCCCAACGACACGTTCGTCTTCCACGCCCTGGTGCACGGCCTCGTGCCCGACGCGCCACCGGTGGAGGTGACGTACGCCGACGTCGACGTGACCAACACGGCTGCCGAACGGGGCGCGTTCGACCTGGTGAAGGTGAGCTACGCCGCGCTGCCGTGGCTGTTGGAGGACTACCACCTGCTGCCCTGCGGCGGGGCGCTCGGCCGTGGCTGCGGCCCGCTGGTGCTGACCAGGGGCGACGGCGCCGGCCGACCCGACCGCCCGGGCAGCGCGGGGCACGCCGACCGCGCCGACCGAGCCGACCGCGCCGACCTGACCGGCGCGACCGTGGCGGTGCCCGGCGACCGGACGACGGCGTACCTGCTCTTCCGGCTCTGGGCGGCGGACCGGCCGCCGGCGCGGATCGAGGTGGTGCCGTTCCACGAGATCATGCCGGGCGTGGCCGCCGGCCGGTACGACGCCGGCCTGGTCATCCACGAGGCCCGGTTCACCTACCCGCGGCACGGCCTGACCGCCCTGGTGGACCTGGGCGAGTGGTGGGAGGCCGACACCGGCCTGCCCATCCCCCTCGGCGCCATCCTGGCCCGGCGCGGCGCGGTGGACCCGGAGGCCGCCGCCGGGTGGATCCGCGAGTCGGTCCGCCGGGCCTGGGCCGACCCGGCGGCGAGCCGCGACTACGTGCTGGCGCACGCGCAGGAGATGGAGCCCGACGTGGTGGACCGACACATCGACCTCTACGTCAACGAGTTCACCGCCGACCTGGGGGACGCCGGGTTCGCCGCCGTGGAGGCGCTGCTCGGTCGGGCCGCCGCCGCCGGGCTGGTGCCTCAGACCTCCAGCTCGCGCGCGACGGCGTGGACCAGCTGAGCGATCTTCTGCGCGGCCTTGCGGTCGGGGAAGCGGCCCCGGCGCAGGTCCGGCTGCACCTTCGCCTCCAGCACCTTGATCATGTCCTCGACGAGGCCGTGCAGCTCCTCGGCCGGCCGGCGGCGCAGCTCCGCCACCGACGGCGGGGCGTCGAGCAGCTTGACCCCCATCGCCTGCGCGCCCCGGCGGCTGTCCACCACGCTGAAGTCGACCCGCTGACCGCCCTTGAGGTCGGTGACACCCGCCGGCAGCGCGGTCTTGGGAAGGAACACGTCGCCACCCTCGTCGCTGGTGACAAACCCGTATCCCTTGGCCGCGTCAAACCACTTCACTCGACCCGTCGGCACCTGAGAACCCCTGCTTCGCTTGAGACGTCTACTGCCCCAAGGCTAGCCGGATCATCCCGTCCAGCGCCGCCGGGAATCCGGTGAGATCATCCAGCACCGCCTCCGCCCCGGCGGCGCGGAGTTCGTCGGCCGAACACGGGCCGGTCGAGACGGCGATGCCGGGCACGCCCGCCGCCCGCGCGGCCACCATGTCGGCCACGTGGTCGCCGACGTAGTGCGTGGCGCCGTGCTCGCGCAGCGCGGTCGCCTTCTCCTCGGCGAACAGGTCGCCGGCCAGCTCGTCGACCGCCAGTCCGAGGTGGTCGAGGTGCAGCCGGGCCAGGCGGCCCAGCTTGGAGGTGACCACCAGCACCCGGCCGCCGCGGGCGCGGATCGCGTCGATCGCCTCGCGGGCGCCGGGCAGCGGGACGGTGGGCGTGATCGCGTACGCCGGGTAGAGCTCGCGGTACGTGCGGACGGCCGCGTCGACCTGCTCCGGCGGGAACCAGCGGGCGATCTCGGTACGCAGCGGCGGGCCGAGCCGGGACACGGCGGCCTCAGCGTCCACGTGCACGCCCGTCCGGGCGGTCAGCGCCCGGTAGGCGGCGGCGATGCCGGGGCGCGAGTCGACCAGGGTCATGTCGAGGTCGAAGCCGACCGTCAGTGCGGGCATGCGGAGAAACCTACCCGCCCGTCCGCACGGGTCAGCCGGACGTCCGAGGGGCGGGAAGACCCCCTGCCGGGCTAGCGTGGAACGACGATGACCACCTCACTCGCCGACCACCTGCGGTCGCTGCCCGACGAGTCGCTCGCCGCCCTCCTCCAACTGCGGCCGGACCTCGTGGTGCCCGTGCCCGCCGACGTCTCCGCGCTCGCCATCCGGGCCCAGTCCCGGGTCTCGGTGGCCCGCGCGCTCGACGGGCTCGACCAGTTCACCCTGCAGATCCTGGACGCCGCCCGGCTCACCCGGGACCCGGCCGAGGGCACCACCTCCACCGCCTCGGTGCTCGCCATGGCCACCGCCGGGCCGCACCCGCCCGCCCCCACCTCCGTCCGCGCCGCCGTGAACCGGCTGCGGGCGCTCTTCCTGCTGCACGGCCCCGAGAGCGCCCTGCGCGTGGTGGAGAGCGTCGACGAGGTCTCCCCGTACCCGGCGGGGCTGGGCCGGCCGGCGGCGGAGCTGGACCCGCGGTCGGCGGCGCTCTGCGCGGACCCGGCGAAGCTGCGGCGGACGCTGCTGGCCGCGCCACCCTCGGCCCGGGCCATCCTGGAGCGGCTGGCCGCCGGCCCGCCGGTGGGCAGCGTGCCGGCGGGCGCGTTGCAGGCGCCGCCGGTCGGCGCGGAGGACGACCTGCCCCCGGACCCGACCAACGGCGGCGCGCCGACCGGCTCGCCGGTGCGCTGGCTGGTCGACCACCACCTGCTGGTGCTGGTCTCCGGCCCCAGCAAGGCCAGCGCCACCGGCACCGTCGAGCTGCCCCGGGAGGTCGGCCTGCTGCTGCGCCGGGACAGCGGCCCGCTCGGCCCGCTGCGGACCAGCCCGCCGCCGGTGGCCACGCCGCCGCGCGAGCCGAAGGCCGCCGACTCCGCCGGAGCCGGGCAGACCATGGAGGCGGTACGGCACACCGAGGCGCTGCTGGAGCAGCTCGCGGCCGAGCCGGCGCCCGTGCTGCGCTCCGGCGGCCTGGGCGTGCGCGACCTGCGCCGGCTGGCCCGCGCGGTCGGGGTGGACGAGCCGACGGCCGCCCTGCTGCTGGAGGCGGCGTACGCGGCGGGGCTGATCGGCGAGGTGGACCTGCCCGGGGCCACCACCACCCGCTACGGGGCCGACCAGCAGGTGCTGCCCACCGCCGGGTACGAGGTGTGGCGGGCCGGCACGCTGGCGCAGCGCTGGGAGCAGCTCGGCCGGGCCTGGCTGACGATGACCCGGCAGGTCGGGCTGATCGGGCAGCGCGACGATCGGGACCGGCCGATCACCGTGCTCTCGGCCGAGGCGGAACGGGCCGGGGCGCCGGCCGCCCGACGCGCGGTCCTCGGGGTGCTCGCCAACCTGGAGCCCGCCACCGCGCCCACCCCCGAGGAGGTGCAGTCGCTGCTCGACTGGCGGGCGCCGCGGCGCAGCCGGGGGCGGGAGGCCGCGCACCGCGAGGTGCTGACCGAGGCGGCGACGCTGGGCGTGACCGGGCTGGGGGCGCTCACCTCGTACGGGCGGCTGCTGCTCGCCGACGTCACCGCCGTCGACGAGCGGGGCGGGGACGACCCGCTCGGGCTGCGCGCGGACGCCGAGGACGGCGACGGGACCGGCGCGGTGCGCGCGCTGGACGCGTTGTTGCCCGCCCCGGTCGACCACTTCCTGGTGCAGGCCGACCTGACCGTCGTGGTGCCCGGCCCGCCCGATCCGGCCCTCGCCGCCGAGCTGGAGGTGGTGGCCGAGCACGAGTCGGCCGGGGGCGCCAGCGTGCACCGGGTCACCCCGGCCAGCGTGCGCCGGGCCCTGGACGCCGGCTACTCGGCCGACGACCTGCACGCCCTGTTCCGGCGCCGGTCCCGCACCCCCGTACCGCAGGGGCTGACGTACCTGGTGGACGACGTGGCCCGCAAGCACGGCGGGCTGCGGGTCGGCTCCGCCGGGGCGTACGTGCGCAGCGACGACGAGGCGCTGCTGACCGAGGTGCTCGCCGACCGGCGGCTGGAGTCGCTGGCCCTGCGCCGGCTCGCGCCGACGGTGCTGTCGACCCCGTACCAGGTGGGCCGGATGCTCACGGCCCTGCGCGAGGCCGGGTACGCCCCGGTGCCGGAGGACGCGAGCGGGGCGGCGGTGCTGTCCCGCCCGAAGACCCGCCGGGCCCCGGCCCGGGTGTCGGTGGCGACCCGGACCCTCGACCCGCTGACCGCGCCGAAGCTGTCCATGCCCCGCCTGCTGGGCGTGGTGGAGCAGATCCGGCGCGGCGACGCGGCGGCCCGGGCGGCGCGGCGCGCGCCGGCGGTGGTCCGGGGCGGTGCGGCGCGTACCGGGCCGGTGCCGGCGCACACCCACAGCGACGCCCTCGCCGTGCTCCAGCAGGCGGTGCGGGACAAGGCGCTGGTCTGGGTCGGGTACGTCGACGCGCACGGGGCGAACGCGTCCCGGCTGGTCCGGCCGGTCTCGATCGGCGCGGGTTACCTGCGCGCCGAGGACGAGCGGACGGAGATGCTGCACACCTTCGCCCTGCACCGGATCACGGCGGCGGTGCTGGAGGACTGAGCGTCGCGCCCGTCCCCCACCGGTCGTTCCTCCGGCAGGGCCGGCGACCTCGGGCCGGGTCAGCGCCGGCTGCGGCGTACCGTCCCGACGACGGAGACGACCAGCAGCAGCGCGAATCCGGCGCCGGCCGACTCGCCGACCGAGTCGACGAAGCCCTGTTCGAGCACCAGCCAGCCGAAGAGGAACCAGCCGAGGAGCACCGCCGCGGCGGCCGCGTACGCGACGACGGTGACGGTGGAGACCCCCTCGTCCGGCGACCGGTCGCGCTCGGCACTGTGCTCCGGTCTCGCTTCCCGGTCGACCGTCATCTCCAGCCTCCCCGTCGGTCCGACGCCTGGCATTCCAGCGTGTCACTCGGGTGACCGGAGTGACAGGGGATAAAACCCCGATCGGACGACATGTGCGCCGCGGACGGGCCGGGACCCCGGGGCGGCGGCTCAGGTGCCGGGGCGCCGCCCGACCAGCACCACCCGGCTGCCGACCTTGCCCAGCTCCCAGTACCGGACCGCGTCGGCGTGCAGCAGGTTGACGCAGCCGTGCGAGCCGATCGCCTTGTTGTGCAGGTAGGTCGTGGTCTCGTGGAAGCCCATCCCCTGGGTGAAGTGCTGCCAGTACGGGAGCCAGACCTCGTACGGGTCGGACCACTCCTTGATGTTGCGATAGTTGATCTTGAAGGTGCCGGCCGGGGTGCGGTAGCCGGGCATCCCCGTCCGGGTGACCGTCGGCTTCACGAGCACCTTGCCGTTGCGCATCACCCAGGTCGTCTGCCGGGTCAGGTCGATGCAGAAGGTGGTGCCCGAGCCGGCCTTGCAGCGCGCCGTGTCGGTGGTGGCGAGCCGCTTCGCCACGTCGTGGGTGGTGGGCCCCGCGCGGCCGTGGGCGGGGCGGATGTCGTACCGCTTCTGGAACTTCTTGATCGCGGCGCAGTCGGCGGCGGACTGGCGGCCGTCCACGGTCAGCGTCCCGAAACCGCCCAGCCGGGCGAGGTACGCCTCCACCGCGCGCTGGTGCTCCCCCTGCGGGCAGCCGGCGGCCGACGGCGACGTGGTGGGCTTCGGCGCGGGCCGGGTCGGCCTCGGACGGTTCGGCGCGGGCTTCACCGCCGGCTTCGCCGTCGCCGTGCCGGCCCGCTGGTCCGGCCCGGGCGCACCGCTCGCCCCCGTTAGCTGCTCCGTGGCACCGACCGGGACGGGACCCCCGCCCCCACCTTCGTCGGCCCGCGGCTCGAACGCGCACGCACCGGCGCCGACCAGCGTGGCCACTGCCAGGGCGACGAGCCGGGTGGTGATCCGGACGTGTTTCATGGCGCCTCCCGTGACAGGTGTCCTATTGCTAGACGTTGCGAGTACCGCTCCGGTTGCGCCCCGTGTCCAGATTTTTCTGGCGTCACCCGGATACGTGCAAGACTGGTGGGTCGGCCCGGGGCGGGTCAGTCACCTCCCGGACAGCCGGCGACCCGAGGCGGAGGAGAGGCACTGGCGTGAGCGGTGGACCCCTGATCGTGCAGTCGGACAAGACCCTGCTGCTGGAGATCGACCACCCCGACGCGCAGGCGTGCCGGATGGCCATCGCGCCCTTCGCGGAGCTGGAGCGCTCCCCGGAACACGTGCACACCTACCGGCTGACCCCGCTCGGGTTGTGGAACGCGCGCGCCGCCGGGCACGACGCCGAGGCCGTGGTGGACGCGCTGATCAAGTACTCGCGGTACCCGGTGCCGCACGCGCTGCTGGTCGACGTGGCCGAGACGATGGACCGGTACGGCCGGCTCCAGCTCGCCAACGACCCGGCGCACGGGCTGGTGCTGCGGGCCCTGGACCGGGTGGTGCTGATCGAGGTCGCCAAGAGCAAGAAGCTCGCCGGGATGCTCGGCGCGAAGATCGACGACGACACGATCGCGGTGCACCCGTCCGAGCGGGGCCGGCTCAAGCAGGCGCTGCTCAAGCTGGGCTGGCCGGCAGAGGACCTGGCCGGCTACGTCGACGGCGAGGCGCACCCGATCGAGCTGGCCGAGGCCGGCAAGGACGGCGGCAAGCCGTGGACGCTGCGGTCGTACCAGCGGGAGGCCGTGGAGGCGTTCTGGGCCGGCGGGTCGGGTGTGGTGGTGCTCCCCTGCGGCGCGGGCAAGACGCTGGTCGGGGCGGCGGCGATGGCCGAGGCGAAGGCCACCACGCTGATCCTGGTCACCAACACGGTCGCCGGGCGGCAGTGGAAGCGCGAGCTGATCGCCCGCACCTCCCTGACGGAGGAGGAGATCGGGGAATACTCGGGCGAGCGCAAGGAGATCCGCCCGGTCACCATCGCCACGTACCAGGTGCTCACCTCGCGGCGCGGCGGCGCGTTCACCCACCTGGACCTGTTCGGGGCGCGCGACTGGGGCCTGGTCGTCTACGACGAGGTGCACCTGCTGCCCGCGCCGATCTTCCGCTTCACCGCGGACCTCCAGGCCCGCCGCCGGCTGGGGCTGACGGCGACGCTGGTCCGCGAGGACGGCCGGGAGGGCGACGTGTTCAGCCTGATCGGCCCGAAGCGGTACGACGCGCCGTGGAAGGACATCGAGTCGCAGGGCTGGATCGCCCCGGCCCAGTGCACCGAGGTACGCGTGACGCTCACCGACGCGGAACGCATGTCGTACGCGACGGCGGAGGCCGAGGAGCGCTACCGGATGGCGGCGACCGCCCGCACGAAGCTGCCCGTGGTCAAGGCGCTGGTGGATCGGCACCCGGGCGAGCAGACGCTGGTGATCGGCGGCTACATCGAGCAGCTGCACCAGCTCGGCGAATACCTCGACGCGCCGATCGTGCAGGGCTCGACCACCAACAAGGAACGGGAGCGGCTCTTCGACGCGTTCCGCTCCGGGGAGATCCGCACCCTCGTCATCTCGAAGGTCGGCAACTTCTCCATCGACCTGCCCGAGGCGGCGGTGGCGATCCAGGTCTCCGGCACGTTCGGCTCCCGTCAGGAGGAGGCGCAGCGGCTCGGGCGGGTGCTGCGGCCCAAGGCCGACGGCCGGCAGGCGCACTTCTACACGGTCGTCTCCCGGGACACCATCGACACCGAGTACGCCGCCCACCGCCAGCGCTTCCTGGCGGAGCAGGGGTACGCGTACACGATCGTCGACGCCGACGACGTCCTCGGCCCGAAACTCCCGACGATCGACTGACTCCCGTCACCTGTCGAGCCGTCGGGAGACCTCGCGGGGAGCACAGGTCCCTCCGGTCGACGTGGTGGACCTGGACCCCGGCTCAGCGGTGTGGCCCGACGCTGACGAATGACTGATCTCTGCCCGGGTACGCGGGCTGCGATACCGGCGACGGATTCGGGCCCGTGGCCCCGCACCGCCACCACGCTGGGCCACGACCCGGCGCGATTCGCGATGGCCGATCCGACATACGCGAGAAGAGGCATGCGATGAGGGACAGGATCCTCCAAGCTCTGAAGAGGCAGACAAAGTCAATCATGGTGCGCCGTAGGCGCAGGGATTCCATGATCAGCAAGCGGGGCCGCTCCAGAAGGCCCGGCAGGCTCTTCCAATAAGCGCGCATACGAAAGGGGTTGACGAGCCGCTACCGCGGCCCGTCAACCCACACGCGTCATCAAGGCCCGCCCGGGTGCTGGCCCGGCTCAGCGCCCGCGTCGAGCCGGGCGGCGTCACCGTCTCGGCCGAGGACCAGCAGGGCGTACGCCACTGGGTCTTCTGCGACCGGCCACTTGCCCGGCGACGCGCGGTGCACCCTGCCGACCAACCACACCGCGCCCTGCTCCCGCCGCCCCTGACGAACCCGCAACCAACCCGAGTAAGAGACGACCCGCCGTCCATCCGCGACCCGGCCCACTCCGACCGCGCGTTGCTCCGGCCAAATCTTGGACAGTTTCCGTTCCCTGGGAACGACAACTGTCCAAGATTGCCAAGCCGGCGGGGGCAGGGGCGGCGCAGCGGCGCCGATGTGGTCCCGACCGCTGAGCACGCGCGGGGCGGGCGGCGGGGCGTTGGGGGCCGACGGGCGAGCCGGCGCGGACGGGCCCGTGCTCGGGGCTGCCGGGTGGCTACGGCCGGCGGACCCGGTAGTAGAGGCGGGGACGTCGCCGTTCTCGTACCAGCGGAAGAGCAGGTCGAAGCCGCTCTCGCCCGGACCGGAGACGTAGCCGTCCAGCGACATGCTCGCCTCGGTGTAGACCCCGGCCATCAGAGCACCCGGGTGATCTGCTCGGCGGCGATCCGGGCTTCCAGGGTCGCCGGGTCGAGGTTGGCGCAGAGCACCACCGACGCGCCGACGGACAGCGGTGCCAGCAGCCAGTACACCGGCTGCTCGTGCTCGGCGACGTCGACCAGCAGCCGGTCGCCGGCCCGCAGGTCGAGCCGCTCGGCCACGGCCCGCGCGACGCTGCCCCACTGGCGGTAGCTCGTGCCGTCCGGGCTGGCCGCGTCGGCGCTGGTCAACGGGGCGGACGCGGGCAGCGCGTCGGTGTGCCGGGCCACCTCGGCGAGCCAGTCCAGGTAGCCCAGGGGCACCTCGGCCAACGGGGTGGACCCGAGCCCGAGGACGTAGCGGTGCCGGCCCTCGGGCACGTCCTCCAGCCAGTCGTCCAGCCGCTTCGCGCTGACGAAGACCGCGTCGAACGGCTCGTTGTCGCCCGGCCCGAGCTGCGGCAGCCCGGCGGTCGCCCGGGGGCGGAACGACACCGCCACCCCGGCCGACCAGGCGCCCAGCAGCACGGCGGCGGTCTGCCAGTGGGCCGGGAGCAGCACCGCGGCCCGGTCGCCGACGCCCAGCCCACAGCCCTCGCGCAGCAGCCCGGCGGCCCGCGCCGCCCAGCCGCCCAGCTCCGTGGCGGTCAGGTCGACCCGCTCACCGGTCGCGTCGTCGAGATACGTCAGCAGCGGCCGGTCCATCTCGGTGGGCCGGTCACCGGTCGGCGACTCCCGGACGAGGGCATCGGTCAGGATCATCACGCACTCCTCGGGCAGGCTCAGGCCACCCTACTCAACCAGCGTCGGACCGGCATTCCACTGACGCGCCGGCGAGGATCCACTGAGGACCCGTCACACCGGCAGCTCGGGGCCACCGTCGAGCAGCGGGGCGAGCAGGTCGCCGTCCTTCTCCACCCGCTTGAGCACTTCGCCCGCCACGTACGGCTTGGTGGCCGGCCGCTTCCCGGCCGCGCCTGCCTCGACCTCGTCCCAGGTCAGCGGGGTGGACACGGACGGCACCGACTGGGCCCGCAGCGAGTACGGCGACACGGTCGTCTTGGCCGCGTTGTTCTGGCTCCAGTCGATGAAGACCTTGCCGGGCCGCAGGTTCTTCGCCATCTTCGACACGACCAGTTTCGGGTGCGCCCGTTCCAGTTCCTGGGCGATCCGCTTGGCGTAGGCGGACACGTCCTCGGCGTCCTGCGTGCCGGCGATCGGGCAGCAGAGCTGCATGCCCTTCTTCCCGGACGTCTTCGGGTAGCTGTCGATGCCGTCCTCGGCGAGCCGGTCCCGCATCAGCAACGCCACCTGGCAGCACTGGCGCAGCGCCGCCGGCGGCCCCGGATCCAGGTCGACCACCATCATGTCCGGGTGCTCACCGATCTTCCACTGTGGGGTGTGCAGCTCCAGCGCGGCGAGGTTGGCCAGCCAGACCAGGGTGGGCAGGTCGTCGGCGACCACGTAGTCGATGGTCTCCCGGCCTTTGCTCGACCCGGGCGCGGGCAGCGTCTCGGTGCGTACCCAGCGGGGGGTTGCGGCCGGGGCGTTCTTCTCGAAGAACGAGCCGCCGGTGACCCCGTTGGGGAAGCGGATCCGGGTCAGCGCCCGGCCTTGCAGGTGCGGCAGGAGCACCGGGGCGATGCGGGTGTAGTAGTCGATCACCTCGCCCTTGGTGAACCCCGCGTCGGGATAGAGCACCTTGTCCAGGTTGGACACCTCCAGCGAGCGCCCCTCGACGTCCACCTTCAACCGCTCACCCGGCATCGTCGACCTCCTCGGCGGGCTTGTCCGGTCGCAGCCGGAGCACCCGGGGGAACCGCAACCGCCCGTCCGGGGTGCGCTGGCCGTACTTCACCTCCACCACGACCCTCGGTGTTACCCAGATCGCGCCCCGCGCATCCTCGCGCGGCAGGGCGTCGGCGAACGGCGACCCGCCGGTGCGCAGCGGCTCCAGCTCACGGAGCAGTTCCCGCTCGATGGCCGCGCCGATGCCGCCGCCGACCCGCCCCCGGTAGGTGAGCCGCCCGTCCGGGCGCGGCACCCCGACCAGCAGGCCGCCGATCTTCCGCGCCCCGGGCCGCCAGCCGCCGACCACGAAGTCGCCGGTCACCTCCAGCTTGACCTTCACCCAGTCCGGCGAGCGCACCCCCGGGCGGTAGACCGAGTCGACCCGCTTGGCCATCACCCCCTCCAGGCCGTGCTCGCCCGCCGCCTCGTAGGTGGCCAGGCCGTCGGGGAAGACCGGCGACACCGCCCACCGGGCGCCGCCGAGCGCCAGGCCGTCCAGGGCCTCCCGCCGGCGGGCGTACGACCAGCCGGTCAGGTCCTCGCCGTCGAGCCGGAGCAGGTCGAAGATCATGTACGTCACCGGGATGCTCGCCGCCAGCCGGGCGGCCTTGTTCCGGTCGCGGACGTGCATCCGCTCCGCCAGGGCGGTGAACGAGGGCTGGCCGTGCTCGCCGAGCAGCACCACCTCGCCGTCGAGCAGCGCGTCGCCCACCTGCTTCTGGAGGGTGGCCAGCTCGGGGTACGCGACGGTGATCTCGACGCCGGAGCGGGCGTACAGGTGCTGCCGGCCGCCGGAGATGTCGGCGAGCGCGCGCACGCCGTCCCACTTGAACTCGTACGCCCAGCCGGCACCCGCCGGGAGCTGCCCGGTCATCGCGAGCATCGGCTTGAGCGGCGCGCCGGGCACCCCATGACTGTACTTGCGCACGGAAGCGCTCGCGTGGCCTTCGATCTTTTGGGATCCTGGGCAGTACCGGCGAGAGGAGCACGGGATGCGGGCCATCTGGAAGGGAGCGGTCTCGTTCGGGCTGGTCTCGATCGGGGTGCGGGTCTACTCGGCCACCGAGGAGAAGGACATCCGCTTCCACCAGGTGCACCGGGACGACGGCGGCCGGATCCGTTACAAGCGCACCTGCCAGGTCTGCGGCGAGGAGGTCACCTACGACGACATCGCCAAGGGCTACGACATCGGCGGCGGCGAGATGGTGATCCTGACCGACGAGGACTTCGCCGACCTGCCGCTCTCCACCTCGCACGCGATCGACGTGCTGGAGTTCGTCCCCGCCGAGCAGGTCGACCCGATCCTCTACAACAAGGCCTATTTCCTGGAGCCCGAGGGCACCGCCACGAAGCCGTACGTGCTGCTGCGCGACGCGCTCGCCGACTCGGAGCGGGTGGCGATCGTCAAGGTGGCGCTGCGCCAGCGGGAGCAGCTCGCCACGCTCCGGGTCCGGGAGGGCGTGCTGCTGCTCAACACGATGCTCTGGCCGGACGAGATCCGTAGTCCCGACTTCGGCTTCCTGGACGAAGACCTGAAGGTCCGCCCGCCGGAGCTGGCCATGGCCAGCTCACTGATCGACTCGATGGCCGGCGAGTTCGAGCCGGACGCCTTCACCGACGACTACCGGGCGGCCCTCCAGGAGGTCATCGACGCGAAGGTGGAGGGTCGCGAGGTGGTCCAGCCGGAGGAGGTCGAGGAGGCCCCGGCCGCGGCGGTGGACCTGATGGCGGCGCTGAAGGCGTCCGTGGAACGGGCCAAGGCCGCCCGGGGCGAGGCGCCGGCCGGCGGTGGCGGCGAGCCGACCCCGATCTCGGCGGCCCGCTCCGCCCAGAAAAAGGCCGCCGAGAAGAAGGCCGCCAAGGCGCCGGCCAAGAAGGCCGCCGAGAAGAAGGCGGCGCCCAAGAAGACGGCCGCGAAGAAGGCCGCCCCGAAAGAGGCCGCCGAGGGCGAGAAGAAGCCCGCGACGAAGAAGGCGGCCCCGAAGAAGGCGGCCCGCAAGACCGCCTGACCCGCGCCGGTTCGCACCCGTACCGCCCCGCGCGAGCTGATCTCGCGCTCGCCAATTCGTTAGCAGGGGGCCCTTCCTCTACCGGAAACGTTAATAAGGTGCCCTTCCTTACAGCCGAGGTTGCCTTGACGCCGGTGGCAAGGTCTAGCGTCGGTCGCGTCGGACGAGGGAGGTCGGATGCTGATCGGTGAGCTGGCGGAACGCGCCGGCACGAGCACCCGGGCCCTGCGCTACTACGAGACGCACGGCCTGGTCCGGGCGGCCCGCTCGGCCAACGGCTACCGCGTCTACGACGAGGCGGAGCTGCACGTCGTACGCGAGATCCGGGCCCTGCTCGCGGTGGGCTTCGGGCTCGACGACATCCGCCCGTTCGTCGCCTGCCTCCGGGCCGGCAACGCCTCCGGTCACGTCTGCCCGGACTCCGTCGCGGTGCTGCGGCGGAAGCTGGCCGAGGTCGACGCCGGCATCGACCGACTGCACGCGGTCCGGCAGGAGCTGCGGGACCAGCTCGCCCACGCCATCGCCCACCGGGAGGAAACATGCTCAAGACTGCGCCGGACGGCTCGCTGACCGCCGTCACCGATGACACCTTCGCCGCCGTGGTGCTCGCCGCCGACCGGCCGGTGGTGGTCGACTTCTGGGCCGACTGGTGCCCGCCGTGCCGGGCGATCTCCCGCAGCCTCGCCGAGCTGGCCGGGGAGTTCGCCGGGCGGATGGTCTTCGCCACGATCGACACCGACGCGAACCCGGACACCACGCGCACGTACGGCGTGTTGTCCCTGCCCACCCTCCTGGTCTTCCGCCGGGGTGTGGTGGTCGGCTCGATCGTCGGGGCCCGTCCGAAGCACCACCTGCGGCAGTCCCTGGCCCGGCACCTGGCCGACTGAGCCCGCGCGCGTCGGCCGGCCGCCGCCCTGCCCCGGGCGTTCCTGCCGGTGCTGGTGGGGCGGGGGTGGCCCGCGTGGTGGAAGCGGGACGGCCGAGGCGGCACGGTGGGCGTCGGGGCGGGTACCGTGTGCGTCGGCTTTCCCCCCGGCACTCCGATGCCGGCCACACCTTCGCAGCAGGGAGTCGACGCCGTGAGCGAGCGTACGCAGAACCGAGCCCAGAAGTCGGAGCGGCGGCTGGCCGCCCAGTTGGCGGCGCAGAAGGCGGCCGAGGCGAAGCGTCGCCGGCAGGCCTGGGCCGGCGGGCTCGCCGGCGTCGCCGTGGTCGCGGTGCTGATCGCCGTCTTCGTGACGATCGGGCAGAACGACGACGACTCGAAGGAACAGGCAGCGGGCGCCCCGTCGGCGTCCGCCACCGCCCCGGCGGCCGACGCGCCCCCCGCCCCGCAGCTCCCGGCGGGTGCGGACCCGGCCCTGGGCACCAAGCCGACGGTCGCCGCCGGCAAGGGCGAGCTGAAGAAGCTCACCGTGACCCCGCTGATCAAGGGCACCGGGCCGGCGGTGCAGAAGGGCCAGACGATCACCACGAACTACGTGGGCGTGTTCTACAAGGACGGCAAGGAGTTCGACTCGTCGTGGAGCGGCGGCCAGCCGGCCTCCTTCGCGATCGGCGTCGGCCAGGTCATCCCTGGCTGGGACCAGGGCCTGGTCGGGGTGACCGTCGGCAGCCGCGTACAGCTCGACATCCCGGCCGAGCTGGCGTACGGCAACGACGCCTCCAGCGGGCGGCCGACCGGTCCGCTGCGCTTCGTCGTGGACGTGCTCGCGGCCCAGTGACCCGGGTGGCCGGCCCGGTTCGCCCGGGTTGTCGCCCCGGTGTGATGCAGTAGCCCACAAGGGGCTTCCGGCCCTTCACCCACCGGCAGTAGGTTCGGCGTCACCCCGGGCGGTCCGGCCGGCCGGGGTGACAACCGGACCGGACGCGGAGGTGCACGTGACGGCGCTGGACGACGCGGGGCGGACCGCCCGGGTGATGTGGACGCACTTCGAACCGGTCCACGCGGTCACCTACTTCCATCCCCGGGCCTGGGCCGCCTTCGAGGCGGTCGGGCTGCGCGGCTTCTGGCGTGGCTACTTCGCCGGCCGGGCGGCGCCGCTCGGGCCCGTCGACGCCGCGCCGGTGGTCGGGTCGTTCTTCAGCTTCGCCCCGCACACCGTGGCGCGGGCGCTGCCGGCGGTCTGGCGGCTCGCCACCCCGCAGGAGGCGCTACGCGCCCGGCTCACCGGCGCGGTGCAGGCGCTGGCCGAGCTGACCTACGAGCTGCCCGAGTCGCACCTGGTCGAGGCGGCCGAGCTGCTGGAGGCGGCCGCCGCCGAGGTGGAGCCCGCCGGCCGGGTGCTCGGCGCGGCCAATGCCGCCCTGCCGCGCGGCGAATACCCGCTGGCCCGGCTGTGGCAGGCCGCCACGACGCTGCGGGAGCACCGGGGCGACGGGCACGTCGGGGCGCTGGTCGCGGCCGACCTCGACCCGGTGGAGACGCTCGCCTGGCGGGTCGCGGTCGGCATGTCCCCGCTGAACCTGACCGGGCGGGGCTGGGCCGAGGAGCAGTGGGTCGCCGCCCGTGCCCGGCTGACTGAACGGGGCTGGCTCACCGCCGAGGGTGAGGCGACCGCGCAGGGCCGCGCCCGGTTCCAGGCGATCGAGGACGCCACCGACGCCGCCGCCGCGCGACCGTGGCGGGCGCTGGGCCGGGAGCGCACCGACCGGCTCCGGGAGCTGCTCGAACCGATCGCCCGCGCCGGCCACTCCGTCATCCCGGAGGGGAACCCGATCGGCCTGCCCGCCCCACAGAGCTGACCGCCGCCCGTCCGGGACGGCACAGGTCATGGTCCGCCCGGGGGACGGCGCGGGTCATCGCCCGGCGAGTCGGCGCGGGTCACCGCCCGTCCGGGGCGGCGCGGGTCATCGCCCGATGGGGCAGGATGGGGCCGTGGCGGATGCGGTGATCTTCGACCTGGACGGCGTGATCGTGGACTCCGAGCCGGTCTGGGAGGAGGTGCGACGGGCGTACGTGGCGGCGCACGGCGGGACCTGGCAGGCCGACACGCAGCGCCGGCTGATGGGCATGAGCACCGGCGAGTGGGCCCGGTACCTCAGCGGGGAACTGGGCGTCGACCGGAGCGCCGAGCAGGTCGCCACCGAGGTGGTCGAGGAGATGATCCGGCGGTACGCGGCGCGCGTACCGCTGATCGACGGGGCCGACGAGGTGGTGCGCCGGCTGGCCGGGCGGTGGCCGCTGGGGCTGGCCAGCTCGTCGCCGACCCGGCTGATCGCGGCGGCGCTGGCCGCGACGGGCCTGTCCGACGTGTTCGGCGCGACGCTGTCGACCGAGGAGACCGAGCGGGGCAAGCCGGCGCCGGACGTCTACCTGGCGGTCGCCGGGCGGCTGGGCGTCGACCCGGCCCGCTGCGTAGCCGTGGAGGACTCGTCCAACGGCGTCCGGTCGGCGGCCGCCGCCGGGATGACGGTGGTGGCGGTGCCGCACGGGTCGTACCCGCTGGACCCGGACGCCGAGCGGCTCGCGGCGGTGGTGCTGGGCGCGGTGGACGAACTGACCCCCGCCACGGTGGGCCGGCTCGGGTAGCAGCTCAGGCCGGGCGGGCGACCACGCCCAGCAGCGGCGTCGGCCGGTCGACCCGGGCGATCTCCGCGACGGTCCAGCCCGCGGCGCCCACGCGGTCGGTGAGCCGGTCGACGAGCGGGGCCAGCCGGGCGGGGTGCGGCGGCTCGTAGACCAGGTGCAGCACGCCGTCGGGGGCCAGCAGGCCGGCGAGGCGGCGGAACTCGGCCGTGGGCGGCCGGGTCCAGAACAGGTTGACGTTGACCGCGAGAATCCGGTCGTAGCGTTCACCGGACGAGTCCAGGGTGGACAGGTCGGCGTGCCGGAAGACGGCCCGGCCGGCGGCGACCTGTGCGGCGTTGCGCTGGGCGGCGGCCCGCAGCGCGGTGGCGGACCGGTCGACCGCGACGACCCGGGCGACCGCCGGCACCGCGCAGATGAGCGCGACGGCCACGCCGTTGCCGCAGCCGATCTCCAGCACCCGGTGGCCGGCGCGCAGGTCGAGCCGGTCCACGGCCCAGCGCAGCCGCTCCGGCACCGGCCTGGTCGCCACCCGGTCAGCGTAGCCACGCCGGGCCCGTCAGACCCGCCCGACTCGGGCCCGACCTCGGCACGCGTCGCCGCGCGGTCCCGCAGCTCCCCGGTGCCGGCCGGTTCGGCGTCGGCCCCAGCCCGTCCCGCATGACCACTCCCTCCCTCCGGTCACCCGGTTGCACGGTTTCCGGCCCCGCCGGGATCGGCATGAGCGCGGGTCCGCCGGGTACGGCAGCCGACGGCGCCCCGCGCCGGGGCCGCCGGGTGAGGAGACGGGGATGAAGGCGATCGTGTACGAGCGCACCGGCGACGCCTCGGTGCTGCAACTGGTCGACCGGCCGGTGCCGGAGCCGGGTCCCGGCGAGGTCCTGGTGCGGGTGGCGGTCTCCGGGGTGAACCCGACGGACTGGAAGTCGCGCCGGCAGGGGCCGCTGCCGGACGGCTGGCAGACGCCGGGGCAGGACGGCGCCGGGGTGATCGAGTCGGTCGGCGAGGGTGTCGACCGGGAGCTGACCGGCGAGCGGGTCTGGCTGTGGGAGGCCGCCTGGCAGCGTCCGTGGGGCACCGCAGCCGAGTACACGGTGGTGCCGGTCCGGCAGGCGGTGCCCCTCGGCGACGCCTCCTTCGACGTGGGAGCCTGCCTGGGCATCCCCTTCCTCACCGCGCACCGGTGCCTGACGGCCGGGGAGTACACGCCGGACCGGCTGCACGCCGGGTCGCTCAGCGACCACACGGTGCTCGTGCAGGGCGGGGCGGGGGCGGTGGGCAACGCGGCCATCCAGCTCGCGCGGTGGGCGGACGCCTGCGTGGTCGCCACGGTCAGCAGCCCCGAGAAGGCGCAGCTCGCGGCGGCGGCCGGCGCGTCCTTCGTGGTCAACTACCGCGAGCAGGACGTGGTCGAGGAGGTCCGCAAGATCGCGCCCGACGGGGTGCACACGATCGTCGAGGTCTCCGCGGCGCGCAACGCCGCGACCGACGTGCAACTGCTCGGGCGCGGCGGCGCGGTGTGCGTCTACGCCGACGACGGCGGGGACGAGGTGACTCTGCCGATTCGGCCGTCGATGGTGCCGAACGCGCGCTGGCAGTTCGTGCTCGTCTACACGGAGCCAAAGGCGGCCAAGGCCCAGGCGGTGGTGGACGTGGCCGCCGCGGCGGCGCAGGGCGGCATCCGGGTGGGCGAGGACGCGGGCCTGCCGCTGCACCACCACCCGCTCTCGGCGACCGCCGCCGCGCACCGGGCGGTGGAGAACTCGGTGGTCGGGAAGGTGCTCATCAGCACCAGCGCCGCAGGGTGACGGCCCGTCGGCCAGGATGGGATCAGCCGCCCGAAACCCCTCTGAGCTGGGCGAATTTCCCCATCGCCGGGACAGAGGCGAACAACTTTCGCAACAATGGTGGTGCGGGTCGCCCCGCAAGGAGCGGGCGGCCCCGGCGCGGTGCGAACGCCGGGGCCGCCCCTGGGGAGGGATGTCTCAGGAGTGCGTCCCTTACCCCAACAGGCGACGGTGCGCCTGAAAACGTTACGGGGCCGTCAGCTCCCGCACACTCAGCTCACCCTCGGCGTACCGCGAGCGGACCACCTTCTTGTCGAACTTGCCGACGCTGGTCTTCGGCACCGCGTCGATGACCGCCCAGCGCTCCGGCAACTGCCAGCGGGCCACCGACCCGGCCAGGAACTCCCGCAGCTCCTCCGGGTCGACCGACGCCCCCTCGCGGAGGACGACGGTGGCCAGGGGCCGCTCCCCCCAGCGCTCGTCGGGCACCCCGACCACGCAGGCCTCCAGCACGGCCGGGTGGGCCATCAGCGCGTTCTCCAGCTCCACCGAGGAGATCCACTCGCCGCCGGACTTGATCACGTCCTTCGACCGGTCGGTGAGGGTGATGTAGCCGTCCGGCGAGAGGGTGCCGACGTCACCGGTGCGCAGCCAGCCGTCACGGAACTTCTCCTCGTCCGGGGTGTCGTCGCCGAGGTAGCGGGCGGTCACCCAGGGCCCCCGGACCTCCAGCTCGCCCACGGACGTGCCGTCGGCGGGCATCGGCTCGCCCAGCGGGCCGACGATCCGGGCCTCGACCCCGGCCGGCACCCGGCCCTGGGTGTAGCGGTAGCGCCAGGCGTCGTCGCCGGTCGCCCCGGCCGGCGGGCGGGCCACCGAGCCGAGCGGCGACATCTCGGTCATCCCCCAGGCGTGCACGATGTCGATGCCGTGCCGATCGCCGAACGCGTGCATCAGCGCCGGTGGACAGGCCGAACCGCCGACGATCACCTCCTTCAGCGAGGAGGTGTCCACCTCGTGGCCGTCCAGGTGGGCCAGCAGGTCGTTCCAGATGGTCGGCACCGCCCCGGCCAGGGTGGGCCGCTCGGCGGCGATCATGTCGGCGATCGGCGCGGCCTGGAGGAACCGGTCCGGCATGATCACCGACGCACCGGAGATGAACGCCGCGTACGGCAGCCCCCAGGCCATGGCGTGGAACATCGGCACGATGACCAGCTCGCGGGTGGTCGGGCCGAGGCCGAACGACTCCGGCATGCAGACCTGCAGCGAGTGCAGGTATATCGACCGGTGCGAGTAGGCGACGCCCTTGGGGTTGCCGGTGGTCCCGGAGGTGTAGCAGAGGGCGGCGGCGGCGCGCTCGTCCACCTCCGGCCAGTCGTAGACGTCGGGCCGATCGGCCAGCAGCGCGTCCCAGTGGTGTACGGCGATCCGGTCGCCGGCCGCGGCCACCAGCGGGGCCGGGTCCCCGCCGCCGACCACGACCACGTGCCGCACCGTGGTCATCTCGCCGATCACCCGGGCGAGCAGCGGGATGAGCGTCGAGTCGACCAGCACCACCCGGTCCTCGGCGTGGTTGGCGATGTAGGCGACCTGCTCCGGGAAGAGCCGGATGTTGAGGGTGTGCAGCACGGCGCCCATGCTCGGCACCGCGAAGTAGGCCACGAGGTGCTCGTTGTTGTTCCACATGAAGGTGGCGACCCGCTCGTCGCCGGTGACCCCGCACTCGTCGCGCAGCGCGTGGGCCAGCCGGGCGGCCGTCCGCCCGACCTCGGCGTACGTCATGCGGCGCGGTTCGCCGCCGGTCCACGTGACGACCTCGGCCGTGCCGTGCACGGTCGAACCGTGGGTGAGGATCCGCGCGACCTGGAGGGGGGCGTCCATCATCGTGCTACGCATGGGTAACAAATTAGTGTCGCCGGTCACACCTTGGGAACCCTGGAAAACCCGTCCGCCCCCGGCCAGCCCCGTAAATTGTCCGGGTGAGCATCTCCTGGGCCGATTCGTACGTGGGCCAGTTGCGCGCCCTGGCCGGTGACCGGACGCTGATGTTCGTCGGGGCCCGCGCCGTGGTCCGCGACAACGCCGGGCGCGTCCTGCTGATCCAGCGCTCCGACAACCACCAGTGGGCCCTGCCGGCCGGGGCGATGGAGCTGGGCGAGTCGATCGCCGACTGCGCCGTCCGCGAGGTGCGCGAGGAGACCGGCCTGCGCGCCCTGCGGGTCAGCGCCTTCGCCCTCTACACCGGCCCGGACCGCACCCACACCAACATGTACGGCCACACGTACCAGATCTTCACGACCGCCTTCCGCGTCGAGGAGTGGGACGGCAACCTGGCCCGGGCCACCGACGAGACCGTCGACGCCGGCTTCTTCCACCGGGAGCAGTTCCCGGCCCCGCTCTCCACGAGCGTCCCCGAGACCCTCGCCGACCTCGACGTCTTCGAGCAGACCAACCGCCTGATCCTCAAGTGAGGTGTAAGGAAGGGCCCCTTCCTATCCAAAAACGATAGGAAGGGGCCCTTCCTTACACCTCAGGCCTGGGCCGGGCGCTGGTTCGCGCACCCGGGTCACAGCATGGTCTGGCTCTTCGCCTCCATCTCGGCGGCGGCCTCCTCCTTCGACTCCCGGGACAGCGGCTTGCCGCCCGGCGCCGGGGCCTCGCCACCGAGGCCGTCCGTGCCGCCCGTGGTGCCGCCGGGGCCCGCCCCGCGCAGCTTCTCGTTCGGCAGCGCGAGGGTGACCAGCACCGCCACGATCGCGATCAGCCCGGTGGTCAGGAAGACCAGGTGCAGCGACTCGACGAACGACACCTGGACGGCCGCGCGGACGGGGGCGGGCAGGGCCAGGATGGTGGCCGGGTCGTTGACCGAGACGTTCGCTCCGCCGCTCGCCGCCACCGCGGCCTGCTGCTGCGGGGGCAACTGGGCGATCGCCCCCGGCAGCCGGTCGGCCAGCTCGGACGTGAGCCGCGACGACAGCACCGCACCGAGGATGGCGACGCCGAACGACCCGCCCAGCGACCGGAAGAACGTCGCCGACGAGGTGCCGGCGCCCAGGTCCCGCATCGAGACGGCGTTCTGCACGGCCAGGATCAGCGACTGCATGCAGAGGCCCAGCCCGACACCGATCACCACCATGAAGCCGAAGGCCGCCCAGAGCGAGGTGCCCACCTCCAGCCGGGTGAACAGCAGCATGCCGACCACCAGCACCGCCGCACCGGCAACGGGGAACCACTTGTACCGCCCGATCCGACTCATCGCCCGGCCGGTCAGCACCGAGGTGACGATGATGCCCGCCATCATCGGCAGCATCAGCAGGCCGCTGCGGGTCGGCGAGGCGCCCTTGACGATCTGGAGGTAGAGCGGGATGAAGATGATCGACCCGAACATCACCAGGCCGAGCACGAAGCCGGCGCTGTTGGCCAGGGCGAAGGTGGCGCTGCGGAACAGCCGCAGCGGCAGGATCGGCTCGGCCACCCGGGCCTCCTGGAGCACGAAGAGCACGCCGAGCACCACGCCCGCGACGAAGAGCCCGATGATCACGCCGGAGTCCCAGGCGTACTCGTTGCCGCCCCAGCTCAGCGCGAGCAGCAGGCAGCTCACCCCGGCGACCAGCAGCGCCGCGCCGAGCCAGTCGATCGCGTGGTCGCGCCGGGTGAACGGGATCAGCCGCATCACCCGGGAACAGACCACGATCGCCAGGATCGCCAGCGGCACGTTGACGTAGAAGATCCACCGCCAGTCGGTCTCGGCGAAGTAGCCGCCGACCAGCGGCCCGGCGACCGAGGAGAGACCGAAGACCGCCCCGAACAGCCCCTGGTAGCGACCGCGTTCCCGGGGCGTGACCACGTCCGAGATGATGGTGAACGCCAGCGTCATCAGGCCGCCGGCGCCGAGACCCTGGATCCCGCGGGTGACGATGAGCTGGGTCATGTCCTGCGACAGGCCGGCCAGCAGCGAGCCGAGCAGGAACGTGCCGATGGAGAAGAGGAACACCGGGCGACGCCCGTACAGGTCGGCCATCTTGCCGTAGAGCGGCGTCGAGGCGGTGGAGGCGAGCAGGTACGCGGTGACCACCCACGAGTAGTGGTTGATCCCGCCCAGCTCGCCGACGATCGTCGGCAGGGCGGTGCCGACGATCGTCTGGTCGAGCGCGGCCAGCAGCATGCCGGTCATCAGGCCGAACATGAGCAGCCGGATCTGCCGCCTGTTGAGCACCGGGGCTTCCGTGGTCATCCCAGGTCCTTTCCCCGCCCACCCGAAACATGCGTGCCGGCCGGGTCGACCGTGCGGTGGGCCGGCGGTGCCGGTCGTCGGTCCGCCGACCGCCACGGTCGACGAGGGGTCACCGGGACGGGTGCGGCCCCTCGGCGAACTCCTCGACGATCTTCGCGCAGAAGGCCGGCAGGTCGCCGGGCTTTCGGCTGCTGACCAGCCCGCCGTCCGTGACGACCTGCTCGTCGACCCAGGTCGCGCCCGCGTTGGTCAGGTCGGTGCGCAGGCTCGGCCAGGAGGTCATCCGGCGGCCCCGCACCACGTCCGCCTCGATCAGCGTCCACGGGCCGTGGCAGATCACCCCGACCGGCTTGCCGGCGTCGAAGAACCCCCTGACGAAGCGCACCGCGTCCGGGTCGGTCCGCAGGAAGTCCGGGTTCGCCACCCCGCCGGGCAACACCAGCGCGTCGTAGCCGCCCGCGTCCGCGTCGGCCACGGTCACGTCCACGTCGTACGCGGTGGACTGGTCCAGGTGGTCGAAGGACCGGATCGTGCCGGGCCTGAGCGAGACCAGCACCGCCGTGGCGCCGGCCCGCTCCACCGCCTCGCGGGGCTGGACGTACTCGACCTCCTCCACGCCGTCGGCGGCCAGGAACGCGATCCGCCTGCCCTGAAGTGTCGTCGCTGTCATGTCGGTGTCCTCTCCTCTCCGCGGTACCGTCCGTCCCTTCCCGGGGCCCGGTGCCCGAAACCCGCGCCCAGGGGGTGCCCAGGTTTGACGGGGGTGCCGAGGGGGACCCCGGGAGGCATGGCAGCAGCAGCGGAACAGCGCCGGCTCGCCACCGTGGTGGAGGGCTGGCTGGGGCGTCCGGTCCTGGTCATCGGCGACGCCATGCTCGACGACTGGCGGTTCGCCGAGTCCGACCGGCTCTGCCGGGAGGCGCCCGCCCCCGTCCTCACCCTGCGCCGGCGGATCTCGGCGGCCGGCGGGGCGGCGAACACCGCGGTGAACGTCGCCGCGCTCGGGGGCCGGGCGGTGCTGGTCGCACCGGTCGGCGCGGACGTCGCCGGGGACGAGTTGCACGACTGTCTGGACCGGGCCGGCGTCTGGGACCGTACGGTCAACCAGCCCGGCCGCCCGACGCCGGTGAAGCGGCGCATGCTGGCCGGCAACCAGATCCTGCTGCGCGAGGACTCCGGCGACCCGGACGACGCGCTCGACGACGACGGGGTGGCCCGGCTGCTCACGGCACTGGACTGCGCCACCGAGGAGCTGCGCGCCGCCGCCGGTGGCGAGGCGCCCACCCTGGTGGTCTGCGACTACGGCCTGGGGGCGCTGCCCGCTCCGGTGCGCGCCTGGCTGGTCGCCCACCGGGAGCGGTACGCGACGGTCGCCCTGGACGCCCACGACCTGGCCGACTGGCGGGGCCTCGCCCCGACCGTGGTGACCCCGAGCTTCGCCGAGGCGACCCGGCTGCTCGCCCGGGCCGCCGGCACGCGGCCGGCCCACGCGACCGAGCTGCACCTGGACCACCCCGACGGCGATCCGGCCGACGGCCCCTCCGAGCTCACGGTGGGCGCCGCGCCGGGCGGCCTCGGGCCGCTCCACGGCACCCGCCACCCCGACGCGACGGGCCTGACCGGGAACGCCGGTGGCCTGCCCGGGGCCCACCCGGCCGGAAACGCCGGCGGCGTGGCCGGGACCCACCCGACCGGAAGCGCCGGCGTGGCCGGGACCGGCCCGGCCGGCGGCGGAACGGGACCGACCGGGCACGGGGCGGGCCCCGTCCGCGCCGGTGTCGGGCCGACCGGCGAGCCGACGCCCGGCGAGGGCCGGGTGGCGATGACCGGGGACGGGCTCACCGTGACCGGGACCGGCGTCACCGTCAACGCCACGGCCGGCGAGGGCGTCGACCGGGCGGTGCTGGCCGAGTCCCGTCTCGCCGAGCTGCGCGCACACACCGGCGCCGACGTGGTGGCGGTGACCCTGGACACGGAGGGGGCGGTGGTCGGCGGGGCCGACGGCGAGCCCCGGCGCAGCCACAGCACCCCGGTGCCCGCCAGCCACGCGGTCGGGGCGGGGGACGCGTACCTGGCGGCGATGACGCTGGCGCTGGCCGCCGACGCGCCGCTGCCGACCGCCGCCCAACTGGCCCAGCTCGCCGCGACCATCACCGTCTCCGACACCGGCACCTGCGTGTGCCGCCGGGAGGACCTGCTCGCGGCCCTGGACGTGCCGGTCGACGGGGCGGGCCACCGGTCGCTGGTCGGGGCCGACGAACTGGCCGCGCTCGCCGCGGAGCACCGCCGGGCGGGTCGCTCGATCGTCTTCACCAACGGCTGCTTCGACGTGCTGCACCGCGGCCACGTGCGCTACCTGGAACAGGCCCGGGCGCTCGGTGACCTGCTGGTGGTGGCGGTCAACTCCGACGGCAGCGTACGCCGGCTCAAGGGCCCGGACCGGCCGGTGAACCCGGTCGAGGACCGGATCGCGCTGTTGGCCGCGCTGGCCTGCGTCGACCACGTGGCGGTCTTCGAGGAGGACTCCCCGGCAGGTCTCATCGAGACCGTCCGCCCCGACGTGTACGTCAAGGGCGGCGACTACCCGCCGGAGATGGTGCCGGAGGGCCCGCTGGTCCGCCGGCTCGGCGGGCAGGTCCGCACCCTCGGGTACGTGCCGGACCGGTCCACCTCGGCGATCATCGACCGGATCCGGTCGCACAGCCAGGAACCCCAGGGGGACTCCTCCCTGACGAGCAAGCCGTCGTGAGCCGCCCGCTCGACCCCGGCACGGCCGAGCGGTTCCGCGCCGAGCGGCTGCTCGACGTGCTGGTCCCGACCCGCAACCGCCCGGCCGAGCTGGCGGTCACGCTCTCCGGGCTGGCCGCCCAGGAGGGCGTGCCCGGCTTCGGGGTGGTGGTCAGCGACCAGTCCGACGGCGACGCCGCGTACCGGCATCCGGCGTCGGCCACCATGGTCCGGGCGCTGCGCCACCGGGGGCACCCGGTGCTGCTGACCCGCCGGCTGCCCCGGCGCGGGCTGGCCGAGCACCGGGCCTACCTGCTGGCCGCCTCCGCCGCCCGGTACGTGCTCTGCCTCGACGACGACGTCTGGCTGGAACCGGGCACCCTGGGCCGGCTGGTCACCGCCATCGAGGAGCTGGGCTGCGGCTTCGTCGGCAACGCCGTGCACGGGCTGTCGTACGCCGACGACGTCCGGCCGGACACGCACCGGCACTACGAGGAGTGGACCGGGCGGCCCACGCCGGAACGGATCCGACCGGGCACCCCCGAGTGGGACCGGGCGTCGATCCACTCGGCGGCGAACCTGCTGCACGTCACGCGGAAGCTCGACCTGCCGCCGGGGGCCTGGCGGGCGTACAAGGTGTCCTGGATCGGGGGCTGCGTGCTCTACGACCGGGCCAAGCTCCTCGATTCCGGCGGGTTCGACTTCTGGCGGCGGGTGCAGGAGAAGCACCAGGGCGAGGACGTCGCCGCCCAGCTCGCCGTGTTGGCGCGCCACGGCGGCGCCGGCGTCCTGCCCAGCGGCGCGTACCACCTGGAGTCGCCGACCACCGTCACCGACCGGGACGTGGAGGCGTGGGAGGTCGTGCTCGCCGAGGAGGACGCGGCCCAGCCGGCCTGAACCCGCGACCGGCGGCCGTGCTCAGGGCGCGCCGGGCTCGGGGTGCAGCAGCTCGCGGGCCGCCTCCACCACCTCCACCACCGGCACGTCGGTGACGAACGAATCCCGGTGCGGGCACTCGCCGTCGCCGGGGCGGTGCGGGTAGATGCCGGGGGTGCAGTCCACCCCGCAGACCGGGCAGAGCACCGTCCACGAGGCGATCGGCCGGTGCCGGCCGCGCAGCAGGTTCGCCACGTTGATCAGGTTGCCGACCCAGTAGATGCCGACGGTCGCGGTGCCCACGGCGGCGGCGAGGTGCAGCGGCCCGGTGTCGTTGGAGATCACCAGTTCGCAGCCGGCGTAACAGCCGGCCAGCCCGCCGAGGCTGAGCGTGCCCACCTGCGGGCGGACCGGCACCCCGGCCGCCGCGACCACCCGGTCGACCACCTCCTGCTCCGCGGGGGTGCCGGTGACCAGCACCTCGTACCCGTCGCCGACCAGGTCGCGGGCGACCCCGGCGAAGCGTTCGGCGGGCCAGCGCCGGCGGGTGTCCGTCGCGCCGGGGTGCAGCGCGACCCTGGGCCGCTGCGCTGGGCCGAGCACCTCGGCCGCTTCGGCCCGGTCGGCGTCGGTGACGGCCAGCGTCGGGACGACCGTGGTGGCCGGCGCGCCCACCAGCGCGGCCACCTCCAGGTAGCGGACCACCTCGTGCTGGTAGTAGACGTACCGGATCCAGCGGTCCAGCGGCGGCGCGTCCTCGGCGCGCAGCCCGGCGGTGACCCGGGCGCCGAGCGCGCCGACGAACGGGTTGGAGTTGGCGCCCCCGCCGTGCACCTGCAGCGCCAGGTCGAAGCGCTCCTTGCGCGCCGTGGCGAGGAAGCCGTCCGTCGACGACTCCGGCTCGTCCGGCTCGGGGTGGCGGATCCCGGGCGCGGGCGGCACCACCAGGACCCGGTCCACCGGGCCGGGCCGGTCGCGCCAGAGCTTCGCGTGCCACGGCGCGCCGAGCAGCACGATCTCCGCTTCCGGGTACGCGGCGCGCAGCGCGTCCAGCGCCGGCAGGACGAAGATGAAGTCGCCGAGCGCGTTGGCGCGCAGCACGGCGATCCGCTCGACGTCGGGCACGCGCCCGGCGACCGGGCCGAGCACGTCCGGGGTGACCACGGGCCCCGCTACGGCCGGTCGGTCTCGCCGACGGCGATGTCCGGGTGGTGCATCTCCCGGTCGGCGGCCGGGTCGACGACGGTCCGCGTGCCCACGGGGGCACCGGGGCGGCCGACGGTGATGGTGCGGGGTGCGGGGCGGGCGGCCCGGGGCAGCCGGACCCGGAGCAGGCCGTGGTCCATCACCGCGTCGATGGCGTCCGGGTCCACGCGGGCGGGCAGGTCGACCCGGTACTCGAAGCCCCGCGTCTCGAAGCCGCCGGGGATGCCCTGGTCGGCGTTGACCTCGGCCTCGGAGCGGGCCCGGACGCACAGCTCGCGGTCGTCCAGCTCGACCGCCACCTCCTCCGGCGCCACCCCGGGCAGCCGCACCACGACCTCCCAGCCGTCGGCGGTCTCGGCCAGCTCGACGTCCGGCGGCCCGGCCCGCCCGCCGACCAGCCGGCGCAGCTCGGAGCGCAGGGACTGCAACTCGCCCATCGGGTCCCAGCCCTGCTGCCGCCCGCGCCAGCCCCGGCCGGACCCGCCGCCCTGCTCGCTCATGCCGACCCTCCGCTGCTCGCTCATCGCACCTCTCCGATCCGGTGGGTGGCCGCCGAGGACCGCAGTGAGCTGGGCGCGTCCAGGCCGGCGTCCCGGTCCACACCGACGCCGAGCCGGTCGACCAGTTCCCCACCGAGCCAGGCGCTGATGCCGAGGATGGCCAGTGCGACCACCTCGATGGCGATCAGCGCGCCGCCGGCAGCCCGGGAGTCGGCGTTGAGCCGCACCACCCAGGTCGCCGCGAACAGCAGGATCACGGCGAGGTTGGCGGCGGCATGGCTCAGCCCCACCCGCTTGGCGCGGGTCCCCGACGGGATGGCCAGGAGGTCGAACGTCCCGGCCGCCGCGGCCAGCAGGCCGCCGACCAGGCCGACGGTGATGTTCCAGTACGCGACCTCGCCGAGGAAGTCCGGCCCGCCGACGGTGTCGACCACGTCGAACAGGACCGCGGTGACCAGCAGGGCCACCGGGAACATCACCAGCATCGGGTGGACGGGGTGGCCCAGCACCTTGAGTCGGCTCTCCATCCGGGCCTCCACTGCTCGGTCTGTCCGGGCGCCTCGGGTGAGGCGGTACCCCCGCCGCCGATGGGCAAACCTCGCGCCGGCCGCCGCCCCCTAGGCTGGCGGGCGGCGGCCACGCCGCCACCGGAATCAACGCACGGGGGAGGGTCACGTGACGGTGGAGATCACGTCGCACGAGGAACTGCGCGAGCTGCTGGGGGCGCCGATGCCGCGGGCGCTGGCCAAGGAACGGCCCGTCCTGCACGAACGGGACCGGCAGTGGCTCGCCGCGTCACCGTTCTGCCTGGTGGCGACGGCCGGCGCGGACGGCAGCTGCGACGTCTCGCCGAAGGGCGACCCGCCCGGCTTCGCGCTGGTGCTGGACGACCGGACCATCGCGATCCCCGAGCGACCGGGCAACCGGCGCGCCGACGGCTACCGCAACATCCTCGACAACCCGCACGTCGGGCTGCTCTTCCTGATCCCCGGGCGCACCGACACGCTGCGGATCAACGGCCGGGCGCGGCTGGTCCGGGACGCCCCGTGGTTCGACGACATGGTGGTGAAGGGTCACCGCCCGATCCTCGCCGTGGTCGTGGAGATCGAGCAGATCTTCTACCACTGCGCCAAGGCGTTCCTGCGCTCGCAGCTCTGGCAGCCGGAGAGCTGGCAGCCGGAAGCGCTGCCGTCCCGGGCCCGGCTGATCAAGGAGGTCGAGAACCCGGCCGAGAGTCTGGCCGACCTGGAGCGCCACTACGGCCCGAGCTACGCCGCCACGATCTATTCCTGACGGCCGTCCCGGTGCGGTTTCGGCCGCCTCGCCTCCGCCATTGCTAAAGACATCTTTATAAAGATAGCTTTAGGGTATGTCCCTACCCGAGGTGAAGCTCTCCGACCCCAAGGCCCTGCGCGGCTACGCGCACCCGCTGCGGATGGCCCTGATCGGGCTGCTGCGGCAGCAGGGCCCGTTGACCGCCACCCAGGCCGCCGAGCGCCTCGGCGAGAGCGTGCCGAACTGCTCGTTCCACCTGCGACAGCTCGCCAAGTACGGGCTGGCCGAGCGGGCGCCGGGCACCGACGCCCGGGAACGGCCATGGCGGGCCACCGCCCTCAACACCTTTTGGGACGACGCCTCCGACGACCCCCAGACGCGCGCGGCCGTCGACGAGCTGAACGCCGTCCAGCTCGCCCTCTACACCCGCCGCGCCGAGGAGTTCCTGAGCCGACGGGCCGACGAGCCGACGGAATGGCGGGCGGTCACGGGGTTCAGCGACCGGCCTGTGCACGTCACCCCCGACGAGATGGCCGAGCTGACCGCGCGGATCGAAGCCCTGCTCGCGGAGTACGACGACCGGATCACCGACCCGACGAAACGTCCGGCCGGCAGCCGGAAGGTCAGCCTCATGCACCTGGCCGTCCTCACCGATCCGCCGCCGGCCGGAGCCTCCGCCGGCGAGCAGGGCGGTGCGCGATGAGCGCCGAGGCGACCGCCACCCCGGTCACCGCCCCGCCCGGCAGCCCGTCCCGACGCGGTCCGCTGCCCCGGCTGCTGCGCGACAGGGTGTTTCGCCGGTACTGGTCGGCGCAGACCGTGTCGTACTTCGGCGACGAGATCTCCGCTCTGGCCCTGCCGCTGCTGGCCGTGCTGGTGTTCCAGGCCACGCCCGCCGAGATGGGCTACCTGACCGCCGCCGCGCTCGTCCCGAACCTGCTCTTCTCGCTGCTCGCCGGCGCCTGGGTGGACCGGTACCCGCACAAGCGCCGACTCATGATCCTCACCGACCTCGGCCGGGCGCTGCTGCTCACCGCCGTGCCGGTCGCCTACCTGCTGGGCGTGCTCACCCTGACCCAGCTCTACGTGGTGGCCTTCGCGGTCGGCACGCTCGCCGTGCTCTTCGAGGTCGCCCGGGGGCCGCTCTTCGTCTCCATCGTGGCCCGACCCGACTACGTCGAGGCGAACACCCTGGTCAACGGCAGCCGGGCGATGTCCCACGTGGCCGGGCCAAGCATCGGCGGGGTCCTCGTGCAGGTGCTCACCGCGCCGATCGCCCTGATCGCCGACGCCCTGTCGTACGTCGTGTCCGCGTACTTCCTGATGCGGATCCAGCCGACGGAGCCGGCGCCCGCCCGCGGCGGCCTGGCCCTCGGCGGTGGGCTGGGCTTCATCGCGCGGACACCGATGATACGCGCGATCCTGCTCGGCACCACCACGCTCAACCTGTTCAACTTCATGCTGGCCGCGCTGTTCGTGCTCTACGCCACGCAGGAACTCGGCCTCTCGCCCGGCCTGCTGGGCGCGGTGCTGGGCGCGGGCGCGGTGGGTGGCCTGATCGGCGCGGCGCTGACCGGCCCGCTGGTCCGCCGCTTCGGCGTCGGGCTGACGCTGCTGGCCGGGTTCGTCCTCTTCCCTGCCCCCATGCTGCTCATTCCGCTCGCCGGCGGGCCGACACCGCTGGTCGTCGGGATGCTCTTCGCCGCGGAGTTCCTCGCCGCGGTCGGGGTGATGCTGCTCGACATCACGACCGGCTCGGTGCAGACGGCGCTGACCCCGCAGACGCTGCTGGCCCGGGTGGCCGGGGCTCGGCGCACCATCAACTACGGCATCCGGCCGATCGGCGCGCTGCTCGGCGGCGCGCTCGGCAGCACCCTCGGCGTACGGCCGGCACTGTGGATCGCGACGGCGGGCGCCCTCGCCGGGGTGCTCTGGGTGTTCTTCTCGCCGGTCCGCCACCTCCGTGACCTGCCGGAACAGGCCGACTGACGGGGCCGGACGTTTGAGGTGGCCGCCGAGGGTACTGCTATCGGGGACGGCCCGGCGCGTCACACGGCGCCATTCTCTGGACACGGGTCGAAGGAAGGACGGACCTCCCATGCCCACGCGAAGCAGCTCGGGGTCGACCGCGACCAAGAACCCCCCGGGCAACCAGACGCCGAACACCCCGGACATCAACGAGAGCGAGATCGCCCGGATGAAGGTCGACGACCTGCGCGACCGACTGCGTCGGCGCGGGGTCACCGACACCGCCGACATGAAGAAGGACGATCTGGTCGAGGCCCTGGTCACGAGCCTCCGGGACGCCTCGGACTCCTCCGGCTCCTCGTCCGGCGGCATCCGGACCGGCGCGCAGACCTCCACGTCGGTCAGGTACTCGCAGGTCATCGACTCGGTGGACGACGAGCCGGAGCGGCCGGGTCGCAGCCTGGTCACCACCGACCACGAGGTCATCCGGCAGTGGGCCGAGGCCCGCAAGGGCGTGCCGTGCACCGTCGACGGCACCGACCACGACGGCCACGCGGGCGTGCTGCGCTTCGACTTCCCCGCCAACGGCCGCGAGGACCGGCTGCGTGAGATCAGCTGGGAGGAGTGGTTCGAGGCCTTCGACAAGCGCCGGTTGAACTTCATCTACCAGGAGGAACGCGCCGACGGGCGGCAAAGCAACTTCTTCCGGCTGGACAGCCCGGACCGCGAGGACGGCTGAGCCCCTCGTACCGGACGGCAGGCCCGGGTCGGCATCCCGCCGGCCCGGCCGCCGCGTGTCGACGGCACGTCCTCGCCCGGCTCGCCGACATCGGGCGCGCTGTCCGATGTGGTGTTCCGCCAGGTCCGGCGATTGAGCGTCATCACCGGGGGTAGGAGTTCACACGGACGAGGGACGGCTCTCCCCTCCGACGAGAGCAGTTCGACCAACGAGGAGGATCACCCGTGACCACGAAGGTCGAGAAGTCCATCGAAGTGCAGGTTCCGGTCAGTACCGCGTACAACCAGTGGACGCAGTTCGAGGAGTTCCCCCAGTTCATGGGGGGCGTCCGCGAGGTGCGCCAGCTCGACGACCGACGGATGCACTGGGTCGCCGAGATCGCGGGCGTCAAGCGCGAGTGGGACGCGACGGTGCTGGAGCAGGTGCCCGACCAGAAGGTGGCGTGGGCGGCCACCGAGGGCGCGACCAACGCGGGGGCGGTCTACTTCCAGCCCGTCGGCCCCGACCGCACCATGGTCCGGCTGCACCTGGAGTACGAGCCCGAGGGCATGATCGAGAAGGCCGGCGACAAGCTGAACCTCGTCGAGCGGCAGGCCGAGTCCGACCTGCGGAAGTTCAAGTCGTACATCGAGGAGCGCGGCGTGGAGACCGGGGCCTGGCGCGGCACGGTCGACGGCGGTCTCGGGGTCGGCACGCCGGGCGTCGAGCACGCCGCGGGCACGCGCGGCGACAGCGGCAAGGCCGGGGTGTCCGGCAAGGCCGTGGCCGCGGGCGCCGCAGCGGCCTGGGCGGCGGCGGCCGGGGCCGCCGCGGCCGCGAAGCGCCGCTCCGACACCGACGAGGACGGCCGTCCGGCCACGGGGACCGACGCGGGGTACGTGGTGCCCGAGGTCGAGGTGGTGCCGGATGCCGGGGCCGCCGGCTACCCGCACCGCACGCTCTGAACCTTTCCCGTACGCCCAGGAGCGCCAGCGACCGGCCCAGGTCCCCGTGACCTGGGCCGTCGCTCGTGCCCATCCCGGCCCCCGCGGCCCGGCCGCCCGCCGCCCTGTCCGCGCCGGCCCTGCGGGGGATGCTGGGACGGCCGGGTGGCGCGCTGTCCCTTTCGCGGGCGGCGTCAGGCCGTCTCCGCGGACACCATCCACAGGTGGCCGTCCGGATCGGCGAAGGCACCCGCGTAGCCCCACGGCTGCTGGCCCGGCTCGACGACCACCTCCGCGCCGGCGGCCCGGGCCCGCTCGACGAGCTGGGCCGCTTCGGCCGACGTCGTCGCCGACAGGCTGAGGACGCACTCGCTCTGCCCGCGCCGGGCGACCTCGTGACGGCCGATGACCCAGCCGAAGCCGCCAGCCGGCACCAGCATGACCCGGAGACCGTCGTTGAGCGCGAACTGCAACGGCTCGGGGATGCCGTCCTCCGCGAGCTCCCCGATGGCGTCCAGGCCGAGCCCTTCGGAATAGAAGCGGTACGAGGTCGGGCGGTCAGCGATCGGCAGGCTGACGACGACCGGTGCGTACTGCATGAGCTGCCTCCAGAGGTTGACGGACGACGTGAGTCGTCAGGGTGGACGCCGACGGGCGCGGAAACTCACCGCCCCAGTTGCGCCCGGAGGCCGTACCGGTCGATCTGGATCCAGTACTCCACGATCAGCCCGTCGACCACCCGACAGACCGCGCTGGTCAACTGGCTCACCGACGCGCCCCGGTGGGCGCGAGACCGTCGACCTCCCCGACGCGGTGGGGACTGCGCTCGACCACGGCCGGGGCCTCGGCCTGCACCTGGCGGGCCGTCCCCGTCGGGGCCATGAAGCGCCCGGCCTGGGAAGGGTCGACGTCGGACCGGACCACTGTGCATCACGACAGTATTCCCGCAGGTCACCGGGATCGCGGCGCGACCGGCCCCCTCGGTCACTCGCGCCAGCCCGCCGCGTTCGTGCAAGACTCCCGCGAGATGCCGGAGCCGGTGTCCGGCCACCCGCCGAACCGCTTGTTGTGCAGGTGGGCGAAGAAGTAGCACATGCTCTCGCACGTGCCGTCCGGCACGGCCACGGCGGGGTCGGCGTTCACCGCCTCGTAGAACTCGCGCCCGAGCGCGACGATGTGACCCCGGGCGTAGAGGAAGCCGTCGTCGGACCCGTCGGTCACCTCGTGGACGTCCGCCCGGTCGATGTCGTGCAGCTTGCGCTCGACCACCCGGTCGAGATCGGTCAGCTCCTGGCTGGACAGATCCGCCGAGAGCTGGCGGAGGTTGTCGAGGAACGGGTTGAGCCACGCGTCGATGGCGTAGACGCTGTCACCATCGTCGTCGGCTCCCGGGTCGCGGGTCAGGAGCGCCCGGCGGAGCGCGGCGGGCTCGGCACCCAGCCGCTCCCAGGCGGCCTCGACGAGAGCCCAGAACCGGGCCTCGTCGTCGGCGCTGGGCAGCTTGGCGATACCACTGGCAGGATCAGTCACGGCGGGAGCGTAGCGACCGCGACCGACAACCTCGCCCCGCCGAGACGACACCGCAGATCGAGGACGCCGGCGAAGCTCCGGCCGCCGGTCGATCGCTTCGGTGGGTACCGAAGTGTCACGCCCGTACCGTCGGCGACCATGACGACGACGACCAGCTCTCTCGCCGCCACCGAGCATCTGACGATCAGCCCGAAGGTCCTGTACTTCGGGACCCCGGTGGTGCTGCTGAGCACCGAGAACGACGACGCCAGCCCGAACCTCGCACCCATCTCCTCGGCGTGGGCTCTCGGCCACGTCGTGGTGCTCGGACTCGGTTGCGAGGGCCAGAGCGCCGCCAACCTCGCCTCGCGCCCCGAGATGGTGATCAACTTTCCCGCCGCGCACCAGTGGGAAGCCGTCGAACGCCTCGCCCCGCTGACCGGCCGGCACCCGGTACCGGTCCAGAAGCGTGACCGCTTCCGCCACGAACCGGCGAAGTTCGAGGCCGCCGGGCTGCGCCCGCAGCCATCGCAACACGTGCGACCACCCCGGGTGGCCGACTGCCCGCTGCAACTGGAGGCCCGCGCCGCGCACGTCCGCGCCGACGCGGGCGGCGACTTCCTGATCGTCGAGGCCCACGTCCTGGCCGTGCACGCCGACGCCCGCATCGTCGTGCCGGGAACCGACCACGTCGACCCGAAGTCCTGGAACCCGCTGATCTACAACTTCCGCCACTACTTCGGCCTCGGCGACCAACTCGGTCACAGCTTCCGCTCCGAGACGCCCGCGGTGTGACCGCCGACGGCGTTGACGATCCGCCCGCCCCGCGCTCGTGGCCGGGGCCGCCTCTCATTCAGGCGGAACCGGCGCGGGGTGACGGCCGCCGCCACTAGCGTCGGGACCATGCCCGCCCGTCCGTCCCGATGGTCGATGCCGCCGCGGGTGCTGGAGGCACCGTCGTACCTGCAGGCGTTCGTGCTCTCCGGGGTGATGACGGTGCTGGTGACGCGGGCCTTCCTCCAGGCGGCCGGCTTTCCGCGGCTCGGCGGCGGCGGGCTCCACATCGCGCACGTGCTCTGGGGCGGGCTGCTGATGACCGCCGCCCTGGGTGTCGCGCTGGTCTTCCTCGGCAGCGCCCCGCGCATCCTGGGCGCGATCCTGGGCGGGACAGGGTTCGGGCTCTTCATCGACGAGGTGGGCAAGTTCGTCACGGCCGGAACCGACTACTTCTACGCCCCGGCCGCCGGCATCATCTACGGCGCCTTCGCCCTGCTGGTCGTGATCACCCAGGCGATCCGCGGGCGGACCAGGCTTTCCGGCCCGGAGCGGACGGCCAACGCGCTGTACACGGTCGTCGGCGGGCTCCGCACGGGGCTCACCGATCGGCGTCGCACAGCGGTCATGCGTCAGGTCGACGGCTGCGGCCCGGACGTCGAGGAGGCGGTGGCGAAGCTGTTGGACGCCGTACCCCGGCGTGAGCCGCCCGGCACCCGGTTCTGGCAGCCCTGGCTCAGCCGGGCCCGCCGGGCGGTGATCTGGGTGACCACCCACCGGTGGGTGGTGTCGCTGGTGGTGCTCTACCTGGTGGGCGAGCCGTTCGTCGTCGTGCTCACGGTCGTGCAGGACGCGGTCACCGGCCTGTTGCCCGACCAGCGGGAGTGGCGGGCGGTGGTCGGGGTCTCGGTCTCCGCGCTGATCACCGCGGTGTTCGGCATCCGCGGGGCGTTGCTGCTACCGCACGACCGGGTTCGAGCCTTCCGACTGTTCAAACTCGCGCTGCTCGTGGACCTGCTGTTCGGGCAGATCTTCAGCTTCACCGTCGATCAGTTCGGGGCGCTCTCCGCGCTCTGCGTGGACCTCTTCCTGCTCGCGGTGGTGACGGCCGAGTACCGCCGGCTCTGCCGGCAGGCACCGACGTCACGCACGTGAGATGCGGCTGACCGGCTTCGGCTGGTCGCTCCGCCACCTGATCGGCGGCGGCCTGAAGAAGCGGCGAAGCCGCTCGTTGACGGGACTTCTGCACCGTCGCGCGGTGCCGCCCAGGACGTGTTTGCCCCCACCGCTCCTGCACACAGCGTGCGGCCTCCCGATTCTGGTCGGGAGGCCGCCGTCGACTGAAATTCAAGCGCGGGAAGTGTGGGAACCGGCGATCAACGGACGAGGCGGATCTCCACCGGACCAGTGAAAGCACCGCCGTCGAAATCCGAAGCTGTGGCCACGGCCAGGCCCGGGTGGTACGGCGAACCGCTTCGCGACTGCACGAGAATCTGCGATGTCTGCGTGAAAGAACTGCAGACGCTGAAGAGGAAGCCGAAGCCCTCCACGAGTTGAGTCCCTCTGGCCTGCGCGACGTAGACCTCGATGTTGGCGGGTTCGGAGGGGGTGCACTGATAGGTGACCGAGACGGTCACGAAGACCCCTTGGGAGCTGACTTGTGCTGTCGGAGCAAGCTCGATCTGCGAGACAGCGGCTGAGGCAGGAGTGGGGTAAACCAGGACCGCAACGAGGAATACGACACCTGCCAACAGTGCCGACACTCGTCTTTTCATGATCCAACTCACCTTCCTTACGACTACCGCCCCGTACACAATTTCGGGGCATCGGTCGGCGTCGTTCAGGCATCACGCTACTCGTGACACTCCGTGATCGGCCTGACCAAGCAGACGGCGGTAGCCGACTGATCGGCTCGGCTTGCTTTTGGATGATCGGCCGATGCCACGTGCTCATCCGAGCCTCGAACCGCGCATCACTCTCCCTCACCGGACCGCAACCGCTCGGAAACCTGCCCAGCATCGCCGGCCGGGCTGACCGATGCCGGCCGGGAGGTCGCCAGCAGGTCGGCCCGGCCCGCTTGCGGGCCGCCTTGACGTGTACGCGGGGCTGTCCGGTGACGACTTGGACGCGGTCACCAACCGGCTGGACGAGGCGACCGCGGCACGGGATGCGGACCGTCCGCGGCTAACAGGCAGACTTCTGGACGAAGGTGCTCTTACCGCTTTCGGAGCCTGGTCTCAGCAACCCTGACCTTCACGTAGACGCCATCCTTGCCGGCGACGTCGGTTGGAATCTCCACCTGGGCGTCGATGCCGCCTCTCTGAAGCGTGATCGACCATCCTGAGTCCGACAGGGACCACTCTGCGACTCGCATGGTGGCAACGTCTGGAAAGTCGACCACCTCGGCTTGGGTGACTCGGTCTTGCAGAGCTTTTCGCGCGATCTCTACTGCTTGGGCTTGGCTGAGGGGCTTGGCTTCGCCGCCGGGGTCGCGGTGAAGTAGGCGTGAGATGGCGACCTTGAACGCGTCGTAGGCTGAGTTGCCCAGCATGCCGGCACCAACGGCACCGCTGATCCACACCATTGCCGTGGCGAGCATCTCGACGGTGACTACGTCGCCGCCACCCAATTGGGCGACTTCGGGATCGCGGTCGGCCGAGTCGCTTGCTGATCTGAACTCGGCGAGCAAGTCCATCAATTCGTCCATGCTCACCGGAGGTTGGGTATGAGGGCCGTCGTCGTGGGATTCGGGCAGCGAGGAAGGGTCGCTACTCATGCCTCAATGCTAGCGGGGCCAAGTACGGCGCTCCTCCGCCAGTTGTGCTGCACGCCCTCGACCGCGCCGGGCATCTGGCGACCCAGCGCGAGGCGCTCGACCGGGCGGTGTCGGCGCTGATGGAGGGCAACCTCGCGGCGCTACTGCAACCCAACAGCGCAACCCAGGGGCCCTCGGCCTGACTTCCCCGGACCTGACGAAGGCCCCGCGACCTTGGCGTTTCGCCTGGTCACGGGGCCTTCGCCTCGCTGGAGCCGCCTGACGGAATCGAACCGTCGACCTACGCATTACGAGTGCGTCGCTCTAGCCGACTGAGCTAAGGCGGCAACGATCGTCAAGTGTACGGCACGACCGGCCGCCCGGCCGAGCGGGATCCCCCACCCGCCCCGCCCGACCCGGACATCCGGGGCCGATCCGTCGTTCCCCGGACAGCGATGGCGGCGGGTCCGGACTACGCTGCGGCGGGTGACGGACGATCGTTCCCCCGACGACGACCCGCAGGACGGCGCGGCGGCGAGCCCGCATGCGAGCGAGGCGGCCGGCGGGCGGGCGGCGCGCCGACCGCGCAGCACGGATCCGCACGAGCTGGGCTTCACCCCGCGCAAGCCGGTGCCGTGGCTCGCGCCCTTCCTGCTGATCAGCACCGGCATCCGTACGCTGCTGGCGATGCTCTTCGGGGCGTACCTGGACAAGCGGGAGCTGCAGAACGCGTTCGGTGACGGGGTCTTCCGCCAGGTCGGGCCGGACGGCGGGCTCTGGCTGGACTACGTGGCCGACCTGGGCGACGGCTTCAACGCCACCTACTCGGTGGCCTACCTGATCGCCCAGCGCGAGCTGGAGGTGGACGGGCACCGGCTGCCCCGGGCGCAGACCCTGGTGATGGGCGGCGACCAGGTCTACCCGTCGGCGGCGTACGAGGCGTACGAGGACCGGTGCAAGGGGCCCTACCAGGCTGCCCTGCCCGTCAGCCCGCCGGAGCGGCCGACGCTCTTCGCGGTCCCCGGCAACCACGACTGGTACGACGGGCTGACCGCCTTCCTGCGGCTGTTCGTCCGGTCCCGGGACCGGCACTTCGGCGGCTGGGACACCGGCCAGTCCCGCTCGTACTTCGCCGTCGAGCTGCCCGCCGACTGGTGGCTGCTCGGCCTCGACGACCAGTCCGGCTCGTACCTGGACGACCCGCAGCTCACCTACTTCGACAAGGTCGCCGAGCGGCTGGGCCCGCAGAGCCGGGTGATCCTGACCGTGCCCGCGCCGACCTGGGTCAAGGCCGTCGACCACCCCACGGCGTACGACTCGATCGACTACTTCATCCGCACGATCATCGCGCCCACCGGGGCGCAGGTGCGGCTGCTGATCTCCGGCGACCTGCACCACTACGCCCGGTACGCCGGCCCGGACCGGCAGTTGATCACCTGCGGCGGCGGGGGTGCGTACCTCTACCCGACGCACAAGCTCCCGGAGCGGATCGAGGTGCCCCCGCGTGACACCCTCGCCCGGCGGGCCAGCACCTCCCGCCCGTACGACCTGGCCGGCCGCTTTCCGGACGCCGCCCGCTCCCGGCGGTACGGCTGGGGGATCTTTCCCCGGCTGCCGCTGCGCAATCCGGGCTTCACCACCCTGCTCGGCACCCTGCACACGCTGCTGATGCTGGCGATGGCCGGCGTCGTGAGCAACCGGACCGGCACCGAGCAGCGACTGTTCAGCGTGCCGCTGGTGGCGATGCTGGTCGTCACGGTGCTCGCCGCGGCGTTCTTCGCCAAGCCGCCCAGCTCCGGCGGGAAGCGGCACGCGCGGCACTGGCTCCTCGGCGTGGGTCACGGCCTGGCCCACGTCGGGCTGGCCGCCGCCGGCACCTGGGCCTGGCTGGCCCTGCCTCTCTACGACTGGCCGTGGCCGCTGCCGGCCGTCGCCGCGGCGGTGGTCTACGGTCCGGTGAGCGGGCTGGTGGCGAGCCAGCTCGTGGCCGCGTACCTGCTGGTGGCGGGCGCGTTCGGGGTGAACGTCAACGAGCTCTTCGCCGGCCAGGGCATCGAGGACGCGAAGGCGTTCCTGCGGCTGCGCATCGACCCCGACGGCACGCTGACGATCTATCCGATCGCGGTCGACCGCGTCGCCCGCCACTGGCAGGTCAACCCCGACCAGTCCCCCGAGTCCTCCTGGCTGGCGCCGAAGCACCCCCTCCACCCCCGCCTGGCCGAACCCCCCACCACCCTCACCTGACCACCCCGCCCGGGCGACCCACGCCGCCGGCCGCCGGCCTCGTTGATCATGAAGTTGTTGCCGCGACACGCCGCTGGGGTGGCAACAACTTCATGATCAACCGAGCGGGGCGCACGGGGAGAGGGGGCGGGGGCGGGGGGCGGGGCGGGGGTTAGGGGTTGTAGTGCTGGTCGTGGGCCTGGCGGGGGCCGCAGACCGAGGCGCGGGAGCAGGAGCAGCGGGAGCCGTCGGCGTCCAGGCGGACCGTGACGGAGTCGCGCGGGACGCTGTGGCCGACCACCCGGCCGTCGCCCTCCGGCGTCGACACCCGCGCGCCGATCGCCGGGGCGGATTCCTGGAACCGCTGGTAAAGAGGATGCTCGTACTTGAGGCAGCACATCAGCCGACCGCACGCGCCGGAGATTCGCAGCGGGTTGAGCGGCAGGTCCTGCTCCTTGGCCATCCGGATGGTCACCGGTTCGAAGTCGGTGAGGAAGGTGGCGCAGCAGAGGTCGCGGCCGCAGGAGCCGATGCCGCCCTGCACCCGCGCCGAGTCCCGGGCGGAGAGCTGGCGCAGCTCGACCCGGCAGTGCAGGGTGGCCCCCAGGTCGCGGACCAGCGAGCGGAAGTCCACCCGGTGCGGGGCGGTGAAGTAGATGGTGCTCCGCTCGCCGCTCCCCTCGCCGGAGCCGAGCACGTGGTCGACCGCCACCACCTTCATCGGCAGGCCGTGCTCCCGGATCAGCCGCTTCGCCGCGACCTTCGCCTCGGCCTTGCGCCGGCGCACCGCCTCGTCGCGGCGCAGGTCCTCGTCCTGCGCCAGCCCGGCCAGCCGGGGGAAGCCCGCCGTGTCCTCGGAGACCCACTGCGCGGCCCAGACACACTCGGCCACCTCGGGCCCGTCGTCGGTCGGCACCAGCACCTTGTCGCCGACCTGCGGGCGCAGCTCGCCCGGGTCGAGGTAGTAGAGGCGCCCGTACCGCTGGAAGCTGACCGCGCAGAGCATGCCCATGCCTCTCACCCTACGACGGCCGGGCGGCTGCGGCCGGGCCGGCCGTCGCCGCCCGACTACGCCGTGCAGCGATCCACAGTGGTCGAATCGACCGATCCGCAGGCCACCCCGTCGTGCCGTCCCCCCTCGCCCGGACGGTTGATTCCGCTGCCCCGTACGGGACAAACGAGCACCGGAGGCGTTGAGTGGAGGCAGACCTGCGGGGGGTGCAGGGGGAAAGGCCACGGCGTCGCCGCCGGAGCCCGGCGGACCGGGCCCTGGGCGCGACGCCGTGCGCCGTGCCGGGGTCCGTCACGGAAACGCCGGGCGCGCCACCCGGACGGGGGCGGTCGGGAACTACCAGCCGACCCGGGTGGGGGCGTCGTAGCGGGGACGGTCGGTCACCGGCTCCCACCAGCGGGACTCGGCCAGGCTCGGCCCCCACTGGCGCAGCAACGTCTCCGCCCCGTCGTACGCGACGCAGAGCACCGCCAACACCCGCGCGGCGATCTCGGCGGCCTCGGTCCCGCCCGGCCCGGCCGGCCCCTGGTGCACCGGTCCGCCGCCCGGCACCGAGGTCGCCGCGACCACGGCCACCGCCTCGGCGGAGCGCAGCACGTCGGCCAGCGCCCGGGCCAGCGCCAGCCGGCTGCCCTCCACCCAGTCGGCGAGCGCGTCGGCGTAACCGGCGGTCGACTCCAGCCGCCCGACCAGGCTCTCCGGCCCCTCGTCGAGATGGCGCAGCAGGGCCGCCCGGGACTGCCCGTAGGCCGACGCTGCCGGACCGGACCAGAGCACCGGATCGGCCAGCGCGGCGGAGGCGGCGTCGTAGCCCCGGACGAGCCGGCGCGCCGCGTGGCCGGCGCCCGCCAGCGGCGCCGGGTGCAGGTCGAGGAAGTTCCGGACCGCCTCGCCGGGGAGCACCTGCATGCGGCGCAGCAGCGGCCAGACGCGGTGGCCCTCGGGCGCCCCGGCGGCGAGCAGCGTGTCGACCCGGCCCAGCAGGTCGAGCCCGGGCTCGGCGAGCCGGTCCAGCGTGTCCATCACGCCTCCCCGGTCAGCCGGTGGCGGGCGGCGCGGTCGGCGTCGGCGTAGTGGTCGGCGGCGGCCCGCACCGCCGCCGCCGCGGCCGCCAGCCGCTGCGCCACGGCGTGCGCCTCCCGGGCCCGGTCGCCGGTGGCCGCGATCCACTGCCGGTGCAGGGCCCGCCCGATCTCGCCGGGCCGGCCGGGGGCGTCGACGCCGAACGCGGCCTGCGGCGGGTCGCCGGCGGTGACCGTGCGGGACACGGCCGTCATGGTCTCGCTCGCCTGGTCGAGCCGGGCGGCGAGGGCGTGCAGGGTGTCCATGTCAGGCTCCCGCCAGCGGACGGTAGGCGGCGAAGGTCTCGTTGTGCAGCTTCTCCCGGGCCCACTGGGCGGCATCCGCCGCCGCGGTGACCGCGGCCTGCACCGAGCCGGCGACGTCCCGGGGGCTGCGGGTGTGCAGCGGGCCGAGGAACCGGACGTCGGTGATCCGCCCGCCGGCGGTGACCACCACCTCGACCAGCCCGTCGGGCGACCGGACGGTGACCTCGACGGTCGCCACCGCCCGTTCGAACTCGGCCTGGAGGGACTCGATCCGGCGGTAACGCCGCACCGCCTCCTCGATCCAGGCCTCGTCGATCTCCCCCCGCGACATCGGCGGACTCCTCCCGGACAGCCATCACTGAGCGTGCCGCCACCGTCACGGCACACCGGACCGTACCGCACAGCAATTGCGGCTGTCGATGCCTGTGGACAACCGATGCGGCCGGCGGAATCCGGCCCGCGCGGAACGGGGCGGGTCAGCCCTTCCAGAGCGCGAGCATCATCGCCTCGACGGCGATCCGGGGCTTGACGTTCGCCTCGATCGCCGCCCGGCACTCCAGCACCGCCTCCAAGCGGCGCAGCGCCCCCTCGGCGTCCCACTTCTGCGCGCCCGCCCCGGCCAGCGCGGCGGTGTCGGTGTGCACCGGCGCCACAGGGGCGCGCAGCGCCATGGTGAGCGCGTCCCGGTAGAAGCCGGCCAGGTCGACCAGGGCGCGGTCGAGCGCGTCCCGCTGCGCCCGGGTGGCCCGCGACTTCTGCCGCTTCTCCAGGTCCTTGAGCTGGCCGGCGGCGCCCCGGATCGCGCCGGCCGCGCCCCGCCCGGTGCCGCCGGCACCGAGTGCCGTCTCCAGCGCCGCCCGCTCGGTCGCGTCGGTCTCCGCCACCGACGCCGCCGCCTCCGCCTCCGCCGCCTCGATGAGCGCCGACGCCGCGTCGAACGCGGCCCCCACGCCGGTCAGCCGGCGCGGCACCGCGAGCACCGCCTCCCGGCGGGTGCGCGCCTCCGGGTCGCGGGCCAGGCGGCGGGCCCGGCCCACGTGCCCCTGCGCGGCCGCCGCCGCCCACTGCGCCACGTCGGGCGCCACGCCGTCCCGGCGGGCCAACACCTCGGCCACCGCCTCGGCCGCCGGCTGCCGCAGCGGTACGACCCGACAGCGCGACCGGATGGTCACCGAGATGTCGTCCGGGTGGGTGGACGGGGCACAGAGCAGGAAGACCGTACGCGGCGGTGGCTCCTCGATGGCCTTGAGCAGCGCGTTGCCGGCGGCCTCCGTGAGCCGGTCCGCGTCCTCGATGATCACCACCTGCCACCGCCCGCCCGACGGGGTGCTGGCGGCGCGCAGCACCAGCGCCCGCATCTCGTTGACGCCGATGGAGAGCCCCTCCGGCACCACCAGCCGGACGTCGGCGTGCGTGCCGGCCATGGTGGTGTGGCAGCCGGGGCACTGGCCGCAGCCGGTGCCGTACGCGCACTGCAGGGCGGCGGCGAAGGCCCGGGCCGCCACCGACCGGCCCGACCCGGGCGGCCCGGTGAAGATCCAGGCGTGCGTCATCCCCGCCCCGGGATCGACGGCGGCACCCGCCCCCGCGCCCCCGGCACCCGTGCCCTCGGCCTCCTCGGCGAGCGCGTCGAACTCGTCCCCGGCGGCGGCGGTCGTGGGCGGGACGACGGCGGCGCGCAGCACGGCCGCCGCCGAGGCGGCGGCGCGGCGCAGCGTGTCGACCGCCTCGTCCTGCCCGACCAGGTCGGCGAAGACGTCCGGCATCAGGTCCGATGCTCCATCGTCACCAGCTCCGATTCGGATAACTCCGGCTGCACCGAGGTGTCCGGCCCCTGGGCGGGGCGCGGGTGCACGATGCCGCCGGGGGCGCCCAGCATCTCCTCGACCCGCCGGGCCACCTGCTCGGCGATCTCCTCGACCGGGCGGGACGCGTCGAGCACCAGGTAGCGCTTCGGGTCGGCGGCGGCGAGGTCGAGGAAGGCGTACCGGACCCGCTCGTGGAAGGCGACCGACTCGGCCTCCACGTGGTCGGCCGCCTCGGCGCGGGACGCCACCCGGGACAGGCCGGTGTGCGGGTCGACGTCGAGCAGCACCACGAGGTCGGGCTTGAGCCCGCCGGTGGCCCAGGAGGACAGCCAGGAGACCTCGTCGACGGGGAGCGTCCGCCCCGCCCCCTGGTACGCCAGGGACGAGTCGACGTACCGGTCGCTGATCACCACCGCGCCGCGGACGAGCGCCGGCCGGACGACGGTGGCCACGTGGTGCGCCCGGTCGGCGGCGTAGAGCAGCGCCTCGGCGCGCGGCGACGGTACGTCGGACCCGGGCGCGCCGAGCAGCAGCGACCGGATCCGCTCGCCGACGGCGGTGGCGCCCGGCTCGCGGGTGACCACCACGTCGCGCCCCTGCCCGCCCAGCCGCTCGGCGAGCGCGGCGAGCTGGGTGGACTTGCCGGCGCCCTCGCCGCCCTCGAAGACCACGAAGAGGCCGGCGGAGACGAACGATTCGGCGGGCATCAGCGGGCGACCCCGGACGGAGCCCCAGAGGTCGGCCAGGACGGGGACGCCCTTCTTGTCGTCCATCTGCCCGAACGCGCTGATCCCGGCGAAGATGCCGGCGGCACCGGCGGCGAGCAGCAGCAGTCGGGTGGACGAGATCGAGACGCCCAGGTCGGCCAGTTCCAGCCGGCGCGAGCCGCCGACGCCGGCGAGCAGGCTGCTGAGGCCGATCGCGAGGATCAGCACCAGCCGGGTGCCGATCTGCACCACCGCGAAGACCCGGCCCCGCACCTCGTCGGCGATCTCCCCGCCGAGCAGGGTGGTGCCGGAGAGGAACGCCATCCCGGCACCCGCGCCGACCAGGACCGCGCCGACCATCGCCATGGACAGGTGGATGGCGAAGGCCAGGGCCATCACCGACGCGCTGGCCAGCACGATGCTCATGCCGAACCAGCGCCGCCGGGACATGTCCTTGACGATCATCGGGCCGAGCCCGATGCCGAGCGCGAGGCCGATGAAGATGGCGCCGAAGAGCAGGTAGAAGGCGGCGTCGCCGGCGCCGAGCGAGGTGGCGAAGAACTTGGCGGTGCCGATCACGATGCCGCCGCCGGCGAACGCGCCGAAGATGCCGAGCACCAGGCCGCGGACCAGCGGGGTCTGGCCGATGTAGCGCCAGCCCTCCTTGAACTGGCGCAGCATGCCCTGCTCCGCGCCGCTCCGCTCCGCGGCCTGCCCCTGGCTGATCTCCTTGATGCCGTACGCCACCACCAGCGCGGTGGCCAGCCGGGAGAACGCGTTGAACCAGAGCGCCAGATCGGCCGGCTCCGCCCAGTTGGGCGTCGAGCCCCCGGTGGCCGCCCGCACGATGCCGTCGAGCGCGGCGAGGATCAGCGCGGCGAGGACCGGCGTGAGGCCGTACGTGGTGATCAGCGTGAGCTGGTTGGCGGCCTCCAACCGGGCGCGCGGGATCAGGTTGGGGACCGCGGCCTCCTTGGCCGGGATCCACAGCAGCGTGAGCGACTCGATCAGGAAGGTGGCGATCGCCGCCCAGGCGACCACCGCCCCGCCGGGGGCGCCGAGCAGCGCGGCCAGCGGGATCGAGGCGAAGAGCAGGAACCGCAGGATGTCGCAGATGACCATCGTCCAGCGCCGGTCGAAGCGGTCGGCCAGCACGCCGGCAACCGGGCCGAGCACCAGCGCCGGCAGCAGCCGGATGGCGATGACGCCACCGAACGCGGCGCCCTGGGCGGTGCTCCCCTCGACCTGGGAGGCGGCGAAGACCGACGTGGCGAGCAGGCCGAACCAGTCGCCGAACGACGCCGCGCCGAGCACGATCCAGAGCCGGCGGAACGGCGTGATGCGCAGCACCGACCGGATGCCGGCGTAGCCGGACAGGTCGGCAACAGGCTGGTCGGCGGTGCCGCCGGGCTTGTTCGATGACGGCGACACGCCGGGCGACTCGCCGTTGAACTGGCTTTCGATGGCCGTACCTCCACGTGCCGGCCCATCGCTGGGCAGTCCCGGTGGAACACTCTAGACCCGGTGGGGGACCTTCCCCGCCGCGACATTCTCCTGCTCGCCGAGCCTAGGCCGCCGCGGCCACCGCCGTCAGCCCGGACAGACGCGAGGGTATTTCGCATTCACTCCCAGACAGTTAGCGTGCAGACGTGGCCACCGAAAGCGACAGACTCCGTGAGCGGCTCGACCGGGCGACCGCACACCTCGACCCGCCGTACGCCGTGATCGACCTCGCCACCTTCGACGGCAACGCCGACGCGCTGGCCGGCCGCGCCGGCGGCAAGCCGGTCCGTGTCGCCAGCAAGTCGGTCCGCGCCCGGGAGCTGATCGGCCGGGCGCTGGGGCGGCCGGGCTGGCACGGAGTGATGGCCTTCACCCTGCCCGAGGCGATCTGGCTGGTCCGCGCCGGCGTGACCGACGACGCGCTGGTGGCGTACCCCACCGTCGACCGGCGAGCGCTCGCCGAGCTCGCCGCCGACCCGGCGCTCGCCGCCGCCGTCACGCTGATGGTCGACGGCACCGACCAACTCGACCTCGTCGACGCCGTGCGCGCCCCCGGCGGGCGTCCCGAGCTGCGGGTCTGCCTCGACCTGGACGCCTCCTGGCGACCGCTGGGCGGGCGGGTGCACATCGGGGTGCGCCGCTCGCCGGTGCACAGCGCCCGGGCGGCCGGCGCGCTCGCCGCCACCGTCGCGGGCCGCGCCGGCTTCCGGCTCGTCGGGCTGATGTCGTACGAGGCGCAGATCGCCGGCCTCGGGGACGCGCCGCCCGGGCGGGCGGTGCTCGGCTCCGCGATCCGGCTGGCCCAGCGCGGGTCGTACCGCGAGTTGCTGGCCCGCCGGGCCGCGGCGGTGGCCGCCGTACGCGAACACGCCGACCTGGAGTTCGTCAACGGCGGCGGCACCGGCAGCGTGGCCGCGACCAGCGCCGATCCCGCGGTCACCGAGGTCACCGCGGGATCGGGCCTGTACGGGCCGACGCTGTTCGACGCCTACCGCGCCTGGCGCCCCACCCCGGCGGCGTTCTTCGCCTGCGCGGTGGTCCGCCGCCCGGCGCCCGGCCTGGCCACCGTGCTCGGCGGCGGCTGGGTCGCCTCCGGCCCGGCGGAGAACAGCCGGCTGCCCCGCCCGTGGCTGCCCGGCGGGCTGAAGCTGGTCGGCACCGAGGGGGCCGGCGAGGTGCAGACCCCGCTGGCCGGCGCGGCGGCCGCCACCCTGCGGGTCGGCGACCGGGTCTGGTTCCGGCACGCGAAGGCCGGCGAGCTGTGCGAGCACGTCAACGAGCTGCACCTGGTCGAGGGGGATGCGGTCGTGGCCACCGTGCCCACCTACCGGGGCGAGGGCCACGCCTTCCTCTGAGACTCACCGACCCGGCGCACCCCGGGCCGTCCTGCCGCTTTCCGCCGCCCGGCGCACCCCGGCCGTCGTGCCCCGCCCACCGGCCGGCGCACCCCGGCCGTTCCGTCTTTTCCGCACCTGTCGCCCGGCGCACCCCGGGTACGTCCTACGCACCGTGTCGTCCCGCGCCCCGCTTCGCGCCCGGCGCACCCCGGGCCTTCGCGTCCGGAACCGCCACCCACGCACCCGGGCCGGCGATCCGGGTCAGCCCGGCCGGCGATCCGGGTCAGCCGGGCTGACCGGCGTCGGCCGGGGCGTCGACCTGCCGGTGCAGGTAATCCCGGATCAGCGCCTTCGCCTCGGCCAGCACCCGCTCGTCACCCTCCGGCTGCCGACGGAACGCCAGCTTGATCAGCGCGTCGGCCGTCTCCACGGCGACCTCCAGGTGGAACCGGAGGTCGGGGACGTCGGTCAGGCCGAAGCGCTCGCCGAGCACGCGGGCCAGCTGGTCCGCGATCACCCCGTTGTTGTCCCGCTGCTCATCGAGCAGGTGCAGGTCGACCACGTCGCCGAAGTGCAGGGTACGGAATCCCGGGACGGTGCGGTGCATCGTGATGTACTCGTCGATCCCCGCGTCGACCCCGTCCCACCAGTGGGTCAGGTCGTCGGAGGCGAAACGCTCGTCGAGCCGCTGGAGGTAGGACTCCATCGTGCGCAGGGTGAGCGCCTGCACGATCGCCCGCTTGTCCGGAAAGAACTGGTACACCGACCCGATCGCCACCTCGGCACGCTCGGCGAGCAGGGTCGTGGTGAGCCCCTCGTACCCCACCTCGTCGACGAGTTCGGCGCAGGCGTCCAGCATCCGCTGGACCCGAGCGACACTTCGACCCTGCACCGGTACGCGGCGCAGCGGCCCGGCTGTGGCGGCTGGTGTGGACACTCGGCGCCACCCCCCTTCGACGGATGAACATATCTGCACGTCACGAGTTCGTGACTACCGGTACAACGAGCAAGACTCGATTGCGGTATTTACCTGCGACAACGTTCCTGATATGAAGTCAGTTCACATTCATGTCGAGGAGTGTGCATGGTCGGCACCGCAGCGTCCACCGCCGCCTGGTCCAACTGGGCCGGCAACCAGCGCGCCACCGCCACCGCCATCCTGCGCCCCACCTCTCTCTCCGACGTCACCGATGCCATCCGCGCCGCCGCGACGGCCGGAGACCGGATCCGGGTGGTCGGCAGCGGCCACTCCTTCACCGGCGTCGCGGTCGCCGACGGACGGCGGATGGAACTGACCGCACTGGACACCGGCGTACGCGTCGACGTCGACCGTCGACTGGTCACCGTACCGGCCGGGATCACCCTGTGCGCGCTCAACGACCTGCTCGCCGCGCACGGTCTCGCGCTGCCCAACCTTGGCGACATCGACGCGCAGACCATCGCCGGAGCGATCTCCACCGGCACCCACGGCACCGGTGCCGCGTACGGCTGCCTGTCGACGTTCGTCGAGGCGCTCACCCTCGTCACCGGCACCGGCGAGGTGCTGCGCTGCTCCGCCGACGAGAACCCCGACGTCTTCGCCGCCGCCCGCGTCTCCCTGGGCGCCCTCGGCGTGCTGGTCGAGGTCACCCTGCGCTGCGTGGACGCCTTCGTGCTGCACGCGCACGAGCGGCCGGCGCCGCTGGACGCCGTGCTGGCCGACCTGCCGACGCTGGTCGAGGGGCACGACCACGCGGAGTTCTACTGGTTCCCGTACACCGACCGGGTGCAGGTCAAGACCAACGACCGGGTGCCCGTCGACGACCGGCCGCTGCCCCGGTGGCGCGGGTGGCTGGACGACGACTTCCTCTCCAACACCGTCTTCGAGGGCGCCTGCCGGCTCGGCCGCGCCGTGCCGGCGCTCGCGCCGAAGATCAGCGCGATCTCCGCGCGGGCGCTCACCGAACGCCACTACACGGGCCGCTCCGACAGGGTGTTCTGCACCCCGCGCCGGGTCCGCTTCGTGGAGATGGAGTACGGGCTGCCGCGCGAGGCGCTCGGCGAGGCGCTCGGCGCGCTCCGGCGGATCGTGGACGGCCTGCCCTTCAAGGTGCTCTTCCCGGTGGAGGTGCGGTTCACCGCCGCCGACGACATCTGGCTCTCCCACGGGTACGGGCGCGAGTCGGCGTACGTGGCGATCCACCAGTACGTCGGCATGCCGTACGAGCCGTACTTCCGCGCGTTCGAGCAGGTCGCGGAGGGGTTGGGCGGTCGCCCGCACTGGGGCAAGCTGCACTGGCGGGACGCCGGGTCGCTGGCCCCCGCGTACCCCCGCTTCCCGGACTTCCTGGCAGTACGCGACCGCCTGGACCCCGACCGTCTCTTCACCAACCCACACCTCACCCGAATCCTCGGCTGAGCTGAGTTGAGCGGCTGCGGGGAGGATCTTGGAAGGCGATGGCCCCTCCAGGGGCCGACGACTTCCAAGATCTCAAGGAGCGTTCTTCATCCCGGCCAGCCCGCCCTGCGGAGTGCTGCGCGGAGTTGGGCGATGACCTCGGCGGGGTGGGCACGAAGGGCCCAGGACGGGAAGCGGAGGACGCGGTCTCCCTCGGCCCACAGGTCGTTCTGTCGACGCATGTCAGCCCAGGCGGCACGCGGGTCGATATGCTGACCACCGTCGATCTCGACGTGGACCCTCCACTCCTCGAAGTACGCGTCGAGGTAGCGGCGCCGCCCGCTGGCGTCACGCCGGATCATCTGCCGGATCGGTTCGGGCAGCCGTGCACGGCGCACCAGGCCGAGGAAGTCCAGCTCGGCCAGGGAATGCGCACCGCCGGCCGCGTCGGTGGCGACGCCCAGGATCAGCTTCCGGCGACGCAGTCGGGGCATCCGGTCGAGGACCTCGCGCAGGTCCTCGTCGCGCACGATCCTCTGCTGGAAGCCTGCCGCGACAATCGCCCGGGCCTCCGCGTCGGTGCCCGCCCACTGCGCCGCGTCCACGATCGAACGGGCCGGCATGGTCCGACGCGGCTGCCCGACCGCAAGCACGTCCCGCTCAGGCAGATGGGTCGTCCGGTGCACCGTTACACCCTGCGGAGGGTCCCGCCGTCGGGCGGCCGGTAGCAGGAGATGGATGGGCCGGCCGGGAAAGCCGTGCAGCCCTCCCGCCTGGGCGGCGGTCAGCCCCCCGAGCAGCGCGCCCGGCCCGGCGGCCAGTACTGCGATCCACCGGAGCTGTGCGGGGCCGATCGGCCCGTTGTGGGCGACGAAGACAGCGCGGTGAACCTGTCGCCACCGCCCGGTCGCCACCCGGTGCCTGAGCGCCTTTCGGGACAGGTGTCGTAGCGCCTGGTCGAGGCTGACTACCTCGTCCTGCCGGAAGAGCAAGCAGGTCAGGTCGTCGGCGTCGTTCCCCGGCACCGGCCGGGTCAACGCCGCGAGCGAGGCTCTTGAACGCGGACTCACGCCCCCACCATGCCCGTCCGGCACCGGTGTCAGCTGCCCCTGTGGACAACGTCAAGATCTTGGAAAGCGGCGGCCCCTGGCGAGGCCGCCGCTTTCCAAGATCCTTACGTCAGTGGCCCGACGGGGCAGGTCAGTCGGCGGTGGTGGTGGCCCTGCGGGGGGCCGCCTTCTTGGCCGGGGCCTTCTTCGCCGGGGTGGCCTTGGCCGTCGTCGTGCTCTTGGCGGCCGTGGACTTGGTCGCCGCGGCCGTCTTCTTCGTCGCCGTCGCCTTCGTCGCCGTGGCCTTCTTGGCGGGGGCCTTCTTCGCGGCGGCCTTCTTCTTCGGCGCCGGGCCCTTCGCGCGCTTCTCGGCGAGCATCTCGGAGGCTTCCTCGATGCTCAGCGCCTCCGGGGTCTGGCCCCGGCGCAGCGACGCGTTGGTCTCCCCGTCCGTGACGTACGGGCCGAACCGACCGTCCTTGATGACCAGCGGCTTCTCGGTCAGCGGGTCGACGCCCATCTCCCGCAGGGGCGGCGCGGCAGCCCGACGCTGGCGGGTCTTCGGGGCGGCCAGCAGGGCCAGCGCCTCGTCCAGCGTGACGCTGAACATCCTGTCCTCGGAGTCCAGCGAGCGGAACTCGTCGCCGCGCTTGACGTACGGGCCGTAGCGGCCGTTGTTCGCGAAGACCTCGACGCCGTCCGGGGCCACGCCGACCAGCCGGGGCAGGCTGAGCAGCTTCAGCGCCTCGTCGAGGGTGAGCGAGTCCGGCGACTGCGAGCGCAGCAGCGACGACTTGCGCTCGCCGCTGGCCACGTACGGGCCGAAGCGACCCGACTTGAGCAGGATCGGCTCGCCGGTGGCCGGGTCGTCGCCGAGCTTCCGCTCGCCCCCGCCCCCGAGGAACAGCTCGTGCACCTTCTCCGGGGTCAGCTCGTCCGGCGCCAGCCCCTCGGGGATCGGCGCCCGGTCGCCCTGGCCGCCGCCCTCCTCGCCCTCCGCGGCGGGCGCCGGCGGCTCGCCCGGCACCGCCCGCTGGAGGTACGGGCCGTAGCGGCCGACCCGGACGACGACCTCGCGGCCGTCGTCGTCGGTGAACAGCGGGATCGAGTTGACGCTGCGCGCGTCGATCTCGCTGAGGTTCTCGGTGACCAGCTTCTTCAGGCCGCCGGAGCGGGCGATGTCCCGGTCGCCGGCGCCGTTGGCGCTGCCGAAGTAGAACGCGGTGAGGAAGTCGACCGCCGCGTGGTCGCCGCCGGCGATCTCGTCCAGCTCGTTCTCCATGCTGGCCGTGAAGTCGTAGTCGACCAGGCGCGGGTAGTGCCGCTCCAGCAGGCCGATCACGGCGAACGCCAGGAACGACGGGATCATCGCCTGGCCGCGCTTGAAGACGTACCCGCGGTCCTGGATGGTCTGCATGATCGACGCGTACGTCGAGGGACGGCCGATGCCCAGCTCTTCGAGGGCCTTGACCAGCGACGCCTCGGTGTAGCGCGACGGTGGCTGGGTGTGGTGGCCCTGCGCGGCCAGCTCGTCGGCGGTGAGCGGCTGGTCCTTGACGAGGGTGGGCAGCCGGCGCTCGGCGTCCTCGGCCTCGGCGTTCTCGTCGTCGCTCGACTCGACGTACGCGCGCAGGAAGCCCGGGTCCGTGATGGTCTTGCCGGTGGCGCCGAAGTCGGCCTCCTCCTGCGCCGAGGAGACGGCGCGGATGCGCACCGAGACGCTGGAGCCGACGGCGTCGGTCATCTGCGAGGCGATGGTGCGCCGCCAGATCAACTCGTAGAGCTTGAACTCCTCGGCCGACAACTCCTTGGCCACGTCGCCCGGGGTGCGGAAGTTGTCCCCCGCCGGGCGGATCGCCTCGTGCGCCTCCTGCGCGTTCTTCACCTTGCCGGTGTAGCGGCGCGGCTCCGGCGGCACGCTGCGCTCGCCGTACAGCTCGACGATCTGCCGGCGGGCCGCCGCGATGGCGGTCTCCGACAGGTTCACCGAGTCGGTACGCATGTAGGTGATGTAGCCGTTCTCGTAGAGGCGCTGCGCGGTGCGCATCGTCTGCTGCGACGAGAACCGCAGCTTGCGGGCCGCCTCCTGCTGGAGGGTGGAGGTGATGAACGGCGCGTACGGGCGACGCCGGTAGGGCTTCTCCTCGACGCGGGTGACGGTGAACGGCCGGCCCTCCAGCCGGGCCGCGAGCCCCCGGGCCCCGCCCTCGTCCAGGTGCACCACCCCGGCGCCGGGCTTCACGCGACCCGTGGTCGGCTCGAAGTCCTTGCCGGTGGCGATGCGGTCGCCGTTCAGCGCGACCAGGGTGGCGTTGAAGTTGCGCGGCCCCTCGCCGGCGTTCGCCACGGCGAGGGTGGCCAGGATGTCCCAGTATTCCGCCGTGCGGAAGGCCATCCGCTGCCGTTCCCGCTCCACCACGATCCGGGTCGCCACGGACTGCACCCGGCCCGCCGAGAGCTTCGGCATGACCTTCTTCCACAGCACCGGGGAGACCTCGTAGCCGTAGAGCCGGTCGAGAATGCGCCGGGCCTCCTGGGCGTCGACCAGGTCCCGGTCGATCTCGCGGGGGTTGGCCACCGCCGCCTGGATCGCCGGCTTGGTGATCTCGTGGAAGACCATCCGCTTGACCGGCACCTTGGGCTTGAGGGTCTCCACCAGGTGCCAGGCGATCGCCTCGCCCTCGCGGTCCTCGTCCGTCGCCAGGAAGATCTCGTCGACCTCCTTGGCCAGCTTCACCAGCTTGCTGATCTGCTGCTTGCGGTCGGCGGAGACCACGTAGAGGGCGTGGAAGCCGTTGTCGACGTCCACCCCGAGCCGCGCCCACGGCTCGCCCTTGTACTTCGCCGGCACGTCGGCGGCGTTGCGTGGAAGGTCCCGGACGTGGCCGAAGCTGGCCTCCACGACGTATCCCGGGCCGAGGTAGCCCGAGATCGTCTTGGCCTTCGCCGGTGACTCGACGATGACCAGACGGGTGGTTCCAGCGTTGCTCGGCACGTTTCTCCCCGACCTCACTCCTGCTCGCAGCCGCGCGGTGCCCGGTTCGGGCCCGCTTCCGACCCGCCGACCCCCGGCGGCCCGGACGTCCAACGTAACGCGCCGCCCGCGTTTCGGGTTTCGCGGGCGGCAAACCGCCCCCGGCGGGGCGGCACCTTCTCTCCGGCGGTGCTGGCGGTGCCGGACGGCGCCACCGTACACCGTGCGTGTGCCGGGAGGCGGGACACTGTGACGATGGCGAACCGTCGGTCGAGGCGCCACCCGGCCGTTTTCCTGCGGATTTCCGCGTCCGGCTGTCCCGGATCGGACACCGGCGGGGCGGGGGCGGGCCGGGTCAGGGGTGGCCGGGCCAGGCCGCCGGCGGGGCGGCGGGCGGCGGGTCCCCGACCAGCTCGGCCAGGCGGGCGAGCCGGCGGCGGCCGGTGATCCGGTACGCCGGGCCGCCGTCGGCCGGCCCCAGGAGGGCCCCGGACAGGCCGACCGCGGCGAGCGCCCCGCCGACCGGCTCCCAGCACTCCTCGTCGGCCACGCCGAGCCGGAGCAGGTAGCCGGGCGGCTCGGCCACCCCCGCCGCGGCGAGCCAGAGCCGCAGCCGCCGACCGTTGAGGTGGAACCCGGCGGGCGGGCGCTTGCCGGAGCCGCGCAGCCAGGCCACCGCGAGCGGCTTCAGGGTGCGGGCGTACGAGGTGCGCACCGCGTGCCGCCCGTCGGCGGTCGCCTCCCAGGTGGCCGCCACCCCGCGCAGCGCCAGCTCGGCAACGAGCACGTGCACGCGCCAGGCGGCGTCCACCACCACCGAGAGGCGGGCCGTCCCGCCCATCCGGACCACCTCGCCCGGACCGGCGAGCAGCCCGGCGAGGTCGGCGAGGGACGGGTCCGCCGCCTCGGCGGCGAAGAACGGCAGTTGCCGGGCGGAGTCGTCGACGTCGCCCGGCGGGGGCGGGGCGACCCGCCGGGGCGCCGGCGCCACCCGGTCCGGCTCGGGTGCCGGGAACAGCGCGGGCGGCGTCAGGCCGTCCGACTCACCGGTCCCGCTCAGCGACACTCCGGCACCTCGTCGAAGGCCCGTTTCAACTCCTCCGAGTTGAGCCGGCTGGTGTCGAGCGCGCTGGCGTCGTACTCCTTGTTCAGGGTGTCCACGGCGGCCCGGACGCCGTCGTAGAAGGCGGCGGGCTGGCCGGTGCTCAGCCCGTCGATGGTGTCGCGGGCCCGGCCGTACGCGTCGCGCATCTTCTCCAGGGACGCGCGGAAGCCGGCGGAGACCTCCGCACCGTGCTCGGCCTCCGGGATGCCGGCCTGCTCGACCTTGCGCCGGGCGGTCTCGCTGGCCTGCTCCGCGCCACCGAAGAGCCGCACCAGGTTCTCCTTCGCCTGCGCCGGGGTGGTCTGGGCGGTCATCTGCTGGTCGGTGCTGCTGGTCAGCTTGCTGATCTCGGCCCGCCACGGGGTGAGCGCCGAGCAGACCGACGCCGCCCACGCCTGCGGGCTGGGGCCGCCACCGCAGCCGGCGGCCACGAGGACGAGCGTGGCCAGGACCACCGTGAGCTTTCCGGCGGTTGCCGCCCGGCACGTGCGCATGCGAAGCAGCGTACGGCCTGTGTCGAGCCGGGGCACCGGTCAGGTTTACCGCGGCGGCACGGACGGTCCCCGGCCGGCCACGCGGGCCGACCGGGGACCGGATGCCGGACGGATCAGGCGTTGACCGTCTCCGGTCGCTGGTCCGGGCTGCCCGTGCCGGTGCCGGCACCGGAGTCCGACATCGCCACGCCCTTGCGCTTGCTGAACACCACCGCCGCGACGACGATCAGCGTCGCCACCACGGCGATGCCGACCCGCAGGGCGGTGTTCTTCTCGTCGCCCACGCTCCAGGCCACCACGGCCGGCGCGATCAGCAGCGAGACCAGGTTCATCACCTTGATCAGCGGGTTGATCGCCGGGCCGGCGGTGTCCTTGAACGGGTCGCCGACGGTGTCGCCGATGACGGTCGCGGCGTGCGACTCGGAGCCCTTGCCGCCGTACGCGCCGTCCTCGACGAGCTTCTTCGCGTTGTCCCAGGCGCCGCCCGAGTTGGCCAGGAAGACCGCCATCAGCGTGCCGGCCCCGATCGCCCCGGCCAGGTACGCCGCGAGCGCACCCGGCCCGAGGCCGAAGCCGACCGCGATCGGGGCGAGGATGGCGAGCAGGCCGGGGGTCATCAGCTCCCGCTGCGCGTCTCGCGTGCAGATGTCGACGACCTTGCCGTACTCGGGACGCTGGGTGCGGTCCATGATCCCGGGCAGCTCGCGGAACTGCCGGCGGACCTCCATCACGACCGCGCCGGCCGAGCGGGAGACCGCGTTGATGGCCAGCCCGGAGAAGAGGAAGACCACCGCCGCGCCGATGATCAGGCCGACCAGGTTGCGCGGGTTCGCCACGTTCAGCGAGTTGAGGATCTCGGCGCCGACGTCGCCCACCCCCGCGTCGGAGTACGCGGTGCGCAGCGTGTCGGTGTAGGAGCCGAAGAGCGCCGTCGCGGCGAGCACGGCCGTGGCGATCGCGATGCCCTTGGTGATCGCCTTGGTGGTGTTGCCGACCGCGTCCAGCTCGGTCAGCGTCCGGGCGCCGTGCTCGTCGATGTCGCCGGACATCTCCGCCACGCCCTGGGCGTTGTCGGAGATCGGGCCGAACGTGTCCATCGCGACGATCACACCGACCGTGGTGAGCAGGCCGGTGCCGGCCAGCGCCACGGCGAACAGCGAGAGCGTGATGGAGCTGCCGCCGAGCAGGAACGCGCCGAACACGCCGGCGCCGATCAGCAGCGCCGAGTAGACCGCCGACTCCAGGCCGACGCTGATGCCGGCGAGGATGACGGTGGCGGGGCCGGTCTGGGAGCTCTTGCCGATGTCCTGCACCGGGCGCCGGTCGGTCTCGGTGAAGTAGCCGGTCAGCGCCTGGATCGCGGCGGCCAGCACGATGCCGATGACGACCGCGCCGATGGCGACGACCCGCGGGTTCTCGTCGACGTCGGTGAGCCCGCCCTCCAGCTCGGCGAAGGTGGCCGGCAGGTACGCGTACGTGGCGACCGCGACCAGCACCGCGGACAGCAGCGCGGAGATGTAGAAGGCCCGGTTGATCGCGGTCAGGCCGCTGCGGTCCGAGGCGCGCAGCCGGGTGATGAAGACGCCGACGATCGCGATGAGCACGCCGATGGTGGAGATGATCAGCGGGAAGACCAGGCCCTGCTCGCCGAAGGCGGCGCGGCCGAGGATCAGCGCGGCGACCAGGGTCACGGCGTACGACTCGAAGAGGTCGGCGGCCATGCCGGCGCAGTCGCCGACGTTGTCGCCCACGTTGTCGGCGATGGTGGCGGCGTTGCGCGGGTCGTCCTCGGGGATGCCCTGCTCGACCTTGCCGACCAGGTCGGCGCCCACGTCGGCGGCCTTGGTGAAGATGCCGCCACCGACCCGCATGAACATGGCGAGCAGCGCCGCGCCGAAGCCGAAGCCCTCCAGCACCGTCGGCGCGTCGCCCCGGAAGAAGAGCACGACCAGCGCGGCACCGAAGAGGCCGAGCCCGACGGTGAGGAAGCCGACGACGCCGCCGGTGCGGAAGGCGATCTTCATGGCGCCCTCGCGGCCGCCCTGCCGTTCCCGGGCGGCGGCGGCGACGCGCAGGTTGGCCCGGGTGGCCAGCCACATGCCGGCACCGCCGATGAACGCGCTGAACAGCGCGCCGACGACGAAGAAGGCGGAGCGCCCGATCTTCACCGCCGTCTCGCTGCCGTCGGTGTCGTGCACCGGCAGCAGGAAGAGCAGCACCACGGCGATGACCACGAAGATCGCCAGGGTGCGGAACTGCCGGAGCAGGTAGGCCGAGGCGCCCTCCTGGACCGCGCCGGAGATCTCCTGCATGTTGGTGGTGCCCTTGCCGGCGGCCAGTACGGCCTTCGTCAGTGCGGCGGCGAAGGCGAGCGCCACCAGCGCGATCACCGCGGCGATGACGACGTACGTGACGTTGTTTCCGGTGAGGGAGATCCCGCCGCCCTCGGCGGCCAAGGTGTCGGACATCTGTGTCCTCCTGTACCGAACGCTCGCGCCGGCCGGTGGAGACGCACCGACCCGGCGCCTGGATGCGGATTCGCAAGCGCGCGCCAACCCACCCCGGCGGATCAGCGATGACACCGTTCCCGCTGGTTGCGGGATGCGATCACTTGCTGACAACCCGCGTACTGTAGCCCTCCGCAGTGTCGGAGGTCACACCGAGGGGGCACCCTGTCTCGATGATCTTCGTCGCTGTGTTATGAGGAAAAATCTGATATAGGAGTCCGTCCATGACAAGGAGGCCGCGTCCCTTCCCGGGACGCGGCCTGACGGCGTGCGACACCCTCTGCCGGAGGGCGGTGGAGGTGCGGCTCGACCCCTCGCCGGGGCCGGGCGGATCAGCTTCGGCGGCCCACGGGCCAGACCATCCGCACCTCGGTGCCGATGCCCTCGTCGACCGGGCGGACCTGCAGGTCCTCGACGAAGCCGGCGAGCAACGCGAAGCCGACGCCGGTGGTGAGGTCGTCCTCGTTCAGCGACTCGTTGGCGAGCTGGTCGGCGTCCAGCGCGGCCAGGCCGAGGCCGGCCTCGATCGGCGCGCGGTCGACGACCCGCACCGCGTACGCCCCGCTGTCGGACATCTCGACGAGCACCGGGTCGGGCACGCCGTACTGCCGGTGCAGGGCGACCGCACGCGTGCACGCCTCGCCGATGGCGAGGCGCACCTCGTCGAGCAGGTCCTCGCGGACCCCGGCGCGCCGGGCGACCGCCACACCGACCAGGCGCGCGGTGCGCACGTGCACCGGGGCCGGCGAGAAGGAGAGCCGGACCGTGGCCATCACGCGCCAGCGCCGGCCGGGCCCGCGCCGATCGCCGCGTCGACCGTGGGATGCAACGGGAAGACCTGGTCGAGCGCGGTGATCCGGAAGATCTTGAGCAGCGGCTCCTTGTCGCAGACCAGCGCGAACGAACCGCCGGCCGAGCGCAGCCGCTTGAGCGCGCCCACCAGCACGCCCAGGCCGGTGGAGTCGAGGAAGTCCACCCGGCCGAGGTCGACCACGACGTGGCGGGCCCCGCCGTCGATCAGTTCGAGGAGCCGTTCCCGCAGCCGGGGGGCGGTGTAGACGTCCACCTCACCGCCGACCTCAAGCACTGTGTGCTCGCCCACGGTGCGGGTCGCCAGCGACAGCTCCATCGGTCCTCCCTCGCAAGAGCCGTAAACTCTCCTGGGCATCTAACCATCCCCGCCGGATACGGCTCTGCTCACCGGCGAAGGCATCCCCATACCCCGCTTTTCATCTCCGAACACCAGTGCGAGAGTGCAGGACGTGACCTCCGACAGCTTCAGCTCGGCACGTCTGACGCCGCGCGACGACCTGAAGCCGTCGTCCGACAGCTCCGGCTCGACACCCCCGACGCCGCGCGACGACCTGAAGCCGTCGTCCGACAGCTCCGGCACGGCGCGTCTGACGCCGCGCGACGACCTGAAGCCGTCGTCCGCAGCCACCGTATCCGCAGGCACCGGTCCCGGGCGATCGCCGGCTGACCTGCTGGGCCGGCTGCGCGCCCGCAACGGCGTCGATCCGGTCACCCACGTCGAACGGGTCCCGGCCCGGGCCGGCGAGCCCGCCCCGTGGCCGGGCTGGGCGCCGGAGGAGTTGCGCGCGGCGTTCGCCCGGCGTGGCGTGGTCGCGCCCTGGCGGCATCAGGCCGAGGCCGCCACCCTGGCGTACGACGGCCAGCACGTGGTGGTCGCCACCGGCACCGCGTCCGGCAAGTCCCTGGCCTACCAGCTCCCCGCGCTGGCCACCCTGCTCGCCGACCCCCGGGCCACCGTGCTCTACCTGGCGCCGACGAAGGCGCTCGCCGCCGACCAGTTGCGCTCCGTCGCCGCGCTGGAGCTGGAGGGCGTACGCCCCGCCTGCTACGACGGCGACACCCCGCGCGCCGAGCGGGAGTGGATCCGGCGGCACTCGCGGTTCGTGCTGACCAACCCGGACATGCTGCACCACGGCATCCTGCCCGGCCACGCCCAGTGGTCCGGGTTCCTGCGCCGGCTCGCGTACGTGGTGATCGACGAGTGCCACACCTACCGGGGGGTCTTCGGCTCGCACGTCGCGCACGTGCTGCGCCGGCTACGGAGATTGAGCGGCGCTTCGGGCCGATCCACCTCCCCCGCGCTCGCAGGCTCGCGCAAGGCGCCCGTCTTCGTGCTGGCCTCGGCGACCTCCGGCGACCCGGCGGCGGCGGCCGGGCGGCTCACCGGGCTGCCCGTCGCCGCCGTCACGGAGGACACCTCGCCGCGCGGCGGGGTGACCTTCGCGCTCTGGGAGCCGCCGCTGCTGCCGCCGGACTCCCACGCGGACCAGCAGGCGGACCTCACCCAGGTCCGCCGGTCGGCGCTGCGGGAGACGGCCGACCTGCTCGCCGACACGGTCGCCGAGGGGGTACGCACACTGGCCTTCGTGCGCTCCCGGCGCGGCGCCGAGGTGGTCGCCGCGAACACCCGCCGCGCCCTCGACGAGGCGGTGCCCGGCCTCGGCGACCGGGTGGCCGCCTACCGGGCCGGGTACCTGCGCGAGGAGCGACGCGAGCTGGAACGCGCGCTGCTGCACGGTGACCTGCTCGGGCTGGCCTCGACCAACGCGCTGGAGCTGGGCGTCGACCTGATCGGGCTCGACGCGGTGCTGATCTGCGGTTACCCGGGCACGCGGGCCTCGCTGTGGCAGCAGGCCGGCCGGGCCGGGCGCTCCGGGCAGGAGGCGCTCGCCGTGCTGGTCGCCCGGGACGACCCGCTCGACACCTATCTGGTGCACCATCCGGAGGCGCTGTTCGGGCGGCCGGTGGAGGCGACCGTGCTCGACCCCGCCAACCCGTACGTGCTGGCCCCGCAGCTCGCCCGCGCGGCCGTCGAGGCGCCGCTGACCCCTGCCGACCTGGAACTCTTCGGCGACGGGGCCAAGGAGGCGGTGGACCAGCTCGTGGCGGCGGGGGCGCTGCGACAGCGGCCGACCGGCTGGTACTGGCGGCACCGGGAACGGCCGGAGGTGGACCTGCGCGGCGAGGGCGGCGCGCCGGTCTGCGTGGTGGAGGCGGCGACCGGGCGGCTGCTCGGCACCGTCGACGGCGGCTCGTCGCACTTCCTGCTCCACCCCGGCGCGGTCTACCTGCACCAGGGCGTCTCGTACGTGGTCGACTCGCTCGACCTGGCCGACGGGTGCGCGCTGGTGCACCCCGAGGAGCCGGACTGGTCCACCCATGCCCGGGACGTCACGTCGCTGTCGGTGGTGTCGGTCCGCTCGTACGTGGACGCCGGGCCCGTCGGCCTCTTCCTCGGCGAGGTCGACGTGACCAGCCAGGTGGTGTCGTACCAGCGACGACGGATCGCCTCCGGCGAGGTCATCGACACGCGCCCGCTGGACCTACCGGCCCGGGAGCTGCGCACCGTGGCGGTCTGGTTCACCCTGTCGCCGCAGTCCCTGGTGGCCGCCGGCGTGGAGCCGGCCGACGTACCGGGCGCACTGCACGCCGCCGAGCACGCCGCGATCGGGCTGCTGCCGCTCACCGCCACCTGCGACCGCTGGGACATCGGCGGGCTCTCCACCGCCGTGCACCCGGACACCGAGGCGCCGACGGTCTTCGTCTACGACGGGCACCCCGGCGGGGCGGGATTCGCCGAGCGCGCGTACGGCACGGCCGCGGCCTGGCTGCGGGCCACCCGGGACGCGATCGCGGAGTGCGGCTGCGAGGCGGGCTGCCCGTCCTGCGTGCAGTCCCCGAAGTGCGGCAACGGCAACAACCCGCTCTCGAAGCCGGACGCGGTGAAGGTGCTGGACGTGGTGCTCGCCAACCTGCCCGACGGCGTACCGGCGCCCCGCCGGTCCGGGGATGCCGGCGGCACCCCGGATCCTCGCGCCGCTGCTCCGGGTGACGCTGCCGTCCGGGACTGACCAGCCGCCGTGCGCGCTGCCGTCCCACGCGGGGCGGATTCCGGCGGCGCGATCTCGCGGCGCGATCTGGCGGCACAATCTGGCGGCACAATCTCGCGGCACAATCTCGCGGCGCGATCTCGCGGCGGCTCGGGAGGTGGGTTCTGGCGACGAGTTCGGGCGACGAGTTCGGGCGGCGGGCTCCGGCGAGGGGTTCGGGGTGGCGGAGGCGCGGGTGACGACGGGGCCGCTCGCTACCAGAGGGCCGGCGGGACGGTTGAGCCTGTGCGACACTCCGGCCCACCCCTCGAAGGAGACTCAATGCAGCCCGACACCTTGCAGTCCCAGCAGCAGTTCCACATCCGGCAGCGGATCCGGATGATGGTCAACCAGTACGAGGTCCACGCCGTCGCACCGGACGGCTCCGAAGGCGGGATGCTGGCGTTCGCCCAGCAGAAGCGGCTCGCCTTCAAGGAGCAGGTGACGATCTACACCGACGACTCGAAGCAGCAGCCGCTGCTCGGCTTCAAGGCCCGCCAGCGCCTCGACATCGGCGCCACGTACGACGTGACCGACCACGCCGGCAACCCGATCGGCCAGTTCCGCAAGGACTTCGCCCAGTCGCTGCTCCGGTCCACGTGGCACGTGGAGCAGGCCGGCCTGCCGCAGATCACCGGCCAGGAACGCAGCATGCCGGTGGCGCTGCTGCGGCGCTTCGTCGACTCACTGTCCTGGCTGCCGTACCACTTCGACTTCGTCGCCGACGGCCAGCCCGTCTTCTCGGTGATCAAGCAGTGGGGCCTGCGCGACCGGTACGTCGTCCAGGTGCAGCACCCGCAGATCGACCGCCGACTCGTGATCGCGATGGCCGTCGCCCTCGACGCCCTCCAGGCACGCTGACCCGCCGGTGCCGGGCTACGCCTGGCGGCGCTCGACGGCGACCTGAGGTGCCGAATCACGGCGACCTGAGGTGCCGAATCACGGCGACCTGAGGTGCCGAATCACGGCGGCGCGAGGTGCCGAATCACGGCGGCGCGAGGCGGCGTTCCCGCCACCCCGCCCGGCTCCTTGCCGACCTGGTCGGGGCGACCTGGCGTCTGACCAACCCCTCTCCTGGTCAGCTCCCCTCCTGGTCAGCCCGGACCGGTCCGGCGCGGGCGGTCGCCGTGGCGGCCCGCGCCAGGCCGGGCAGCGGGGTGACGGCCACCTCCGCGGTCACCAGGAGGTCGAGGCCGTCGAGCCGGCAGTCCAGCAGTGAGCCGCCGTTGGCGGCGGCGATCTCCGCTGCCCGACCGCACGCCGCCGTTTCGCCACGGAGGGCCTGCCCGGCACCGGCGAGCGCGCCGAAGTCCGCCGCGACCCGGGCCTGCTGCCGGGCGGTCTGGGCGGCCCCGACGGCCGCCCCGAACAGGCCGACCACGACGAACACCAGCCCGACCGCGAGCAGGCAGACCGTCGCTCCGCCACGCTCCCCGCCGTTTCCTCTGCGGCGAGGCACTGACGGGCCGGTCACGGTCGGGCCGCCGGGACGCCGGGTTCCACGGCCGCGACCGCGGTCGCGGTCACGGTGATCCGGGGCAGCCGCGTGCCGAGTGCGCGTACGGGCCCTCGGACGGTGGCGGTGACCCGCTGGCCTTCGACCGTGACCGTTACCTCGGCGCCCGCCGGGGCCGCCCGGCCGGCGGCGGACGCCCCGTCCTCGCCCCGGGAGGCGGCGAGCGCCGCCTCCCGGGCCGCGTGCAGGCAGCCCGCCCTCGTGCCGACGGCGTTCACCGCGGTCAGCCCGGTGAGCAGGAGCAGCATGAGCGCCGGCAGGCCGGCCGCCAGTTCGGCGGTGAAGGAGCCCCGGTCGCGGCCGGCCGACCGGCGCCAGCTCACTTGAGCGCCCGGTCGATGACGGCGGTCAACGCGGACTGCACGTTGCCGGAGGTCAGCACCTTCAGCAGGATCCCGGCGAAGGCGACGGCGGCGAGCGTGCCGACGGCGTACTCGGCTGTGTTCATCCCGGCGTCCCCGCGCAAGCGGGCGAGAAGTTTGCGCACGTGATCGTCCTTTCTGGAGGGTGTGTCAGAGCACGTCGCCGAGAACGGCGACGATCACCGGCACCAGGCCGGCGAGAATGAAGGCCGGCAGGAAGCAGAGCCCCAGCGGCAGCACGATGAGGACGCCGGCGCGGCGGGCGGCCGCCTCGGCAGCCGTGGACCGGTCGGCGCGCAGGTCGTCGGCGAGCCGGGTCAGCGCGCCGGCCAGCGCCCCGCCGCTGTTAGAGGAGCGCAGGACGGCAGCCGTCAGCCGCTCGGCGCCCGGCACCGACGCGAGCGGCTCCCACGCCTCCTCGGGGCCGCCGCCGAGCCGCAGCAACCGGCCCACCCGGGCGAGCCGGTCGGCGAGGGGCCCGTCGAGCGCGTCCGCCACGGCCAGGACGGACCTGTCCACCGGTGCCCCCGCCCGCATCGCCGCCGCGAGAAGGTCGGCGGCGAGCGGGAGGTCGGCGGCCTCCCGCAGCCGCCGCCTGCGTACGGCCGACGGCTCGATCCGGCGCAGCATCCGGTCGAGCAGCAGCGCCGCAGGAACGGCTGTCAGCAACCCGGGCCAGCCGCCGACCACGACGGCCACGGCCAGACCACCCAGCCCGGCGGAGAGCCGGATCGCATCCGGCCGTCGTCGGGACCGCGCACCCTCCGGCGCCTCGTCACCGGTCCCGGGCACCACCGGTCGGTGAACCGAGCCGGCCGGACGTACGCCGGGCGGCGCCCCGCGCAGGGCGTGCAGGCGGCGCAGCGGCCGCCGGCCGGCGAGGAACGCGACGGCGAGCAGCGCCACCGCCGCCAGGCAGCCCGCGACCAGCACCGCCCGGAGCATCAGCTCGCCCGCCCCGGTGTCGCGCCGAGCCGCTCGGCCCAGAACAGGCCCGCGACCTGGAGACCGACGGCGGCGACCGCGCACGCACCGCCGACGGGGGTGTGCAGCAGCACCGCCACGGGGTCGACGCCGATGCCGTAGCCGAGCCCGATGCCGCCGAGCGGCAGAGCGGCGAGCAGCAACGCGGTGGCGCGCGCCCCGGCCGCCTGGGCGTCCGCGGCGGCCAGTCCCCGGTCGGTGGAGCGGGCGTCGGCCTCGATGCGCTCCAGTAGCTCGGCCAGCGGCGCGCCCGTCCGGTCGGCGAGGCGTACGGCCGCCCGCGCCAGCCGCTCCAGCCGGTCCGGGCCGTTGCCGGCGGGTCGCCGGAGCGGCTTGAGCAGCGTGTCCGCTCTGGCATTGGCGGCCCGCCCGTCGCCCGGCGCCGCATCCTGCGGTCCGATCCCGGCGGGGATTCCGACCCGTCCGAGGGTGAGTTGCTCGGCGGCGACCGGCACCGGCAGGCCAGCCCGCAGATCGGCGGCCAGCCCACAGAGTTCGTCCAGCCGACGTCGCCGGGCCCGGTCCGCCAGCTGGCCGGACTGCCGTCGGAGCAGCGCGCGGGCGGCCAGCGTGCCGTAGGCGCCGACGGCCACCGCCGCCACCGGCCCGGCCAGCAGCAGTCCGGCCGCGACGCCGGCCAGTCCCACCAGCAGCAGGGTGCGCCTCGGTGACGTGGTCAGCACACCCGACCAGTCTCGCCGTCCCGCACCGGCAGGACGGGCTGCCCGTACGTCGGGTCGACGGGTGGGTGCAGCGGTCGGGGCCGGCGCGCCGACGGGACGTCGCGCGTCCCGCCGGACGGGTGGTCGGACGGGTCCCGGCGGTCGGGACGGGCCGGGATGACCACCGGCGGGCCACAGCCAGGACGTCCGGTCCGCGACGTCCCGCGGCAGCCACTGCGCCGCGCCGCCCGGTCCGCGCCCGCTCGGAGGCACCCGGCGGACCGAGGCGGCCTGGGCGGCGGCCGGCAGGCGCGCCGGCGCGGCCACCTCGGACATCTCACCCGGTTGCCGGCCGGTCGGCACCGCCGCAGCGGCCGGGCCGGGAAACGTCTCGGCGGGACGGTCCGGCGGGGCGGGGCGGAGGTCCGGCTCCGACGCCCGACGCAGCTCGGTGACCCAGTCGACGAGCGGATCGTCCGCCCCGGTCGACGCGTTCCCTTGTGCCTCGCTCGCGAGGGCGCGCCGCCTGCTCCGAAGGCCGCCCACCAGGTTGGCCACGACGACCGCCGACGCGATCGACAGCAGCGCCACCAGCGCGTACGGGGCGCTCACTTCGGGCCCGCCGATCCGGGCCACGGCTCGCTGAGGACCGGCGGCACCGGCACGCCGCGCTCCCGCAGCAGCGCTCCGAGCGCGCGGGCGGCGGGACCGAGGCCGCGCCCGCGTACCCAGGCGGGAACCGCGGCGACCAGGCGGTCCGGGCCCTCGGGCAGGAGCAGGCACACCGACTCCAGCAGCCGCCCCTGCTCGCCCCGGCGCACCTGGAGCAGCACCTGGAGCGCGGCGGCCACCTGGGCGTGGAGCGCGGGGCGGGGCAGCCCACCGAGCATCCCGAGCGCCTCCAGCCGGGCCGGCACGTCGGAAGGGGCGTTGGCGTGCAGGGTGCCGGCACCGCCGTCGTGACCGGTGTTCAGGGCGGCGAGCAGGTCGACCACCTCCCCGCCCCGGCACTCGCCGACCACCAGCCGGTCGGGCCGCATCCGCAGTGCCTGCCGGACCAGGTCGGTCAGCCCGACCGCGCCGGAGCCCTCCACGTTGGCAGTCCTGGCCTGCAACCCGACCACGTGCGGGTGCCGGGGGTGCAGCTCGGCCGCGTCCTCCACCAGCACGATCCGCTCGGTCGACGGCACCAGCCCGAGCAGCGTGTTCAGCAGAGTCGTCTTGCCCGAGCCGGTGCCGCCGGTCACCAGGTACGCCAGCCGGGCCGCCACCACGGCGGATAGCACCGGCGCCATCGGCCGGGGCACCGTCCCCTGGCGTACCAGCTCGTCGAGGGTGAACGGCCGCTGCCGGAACGTCCGCAGGGACAGGTAGGGACCGTCGGTCGCCACCGGCGGCAGCACGGCGTGCAGCCGGGTGCCGTCGGGGAGTCGGGCGTCCGCGTACGGCGAGCCGTCGTCGAGCCGCCGGCCGGCGCTGGCGGTGAGCCGCTGGGCGAGCCGGCGAACGTCGTCGACCGTGCCGATCGGCACCGCGACCTGGTGCAGGCCCTGCCCCCGGTCCACCCAGACCCGGACGCCGTTGACCAGCACGTCGGTGACCTCCGGGTCGGCCAGCAGCGGCGCGAGCGGACCGGCGCCCACCAGGTCGTCGTGCACCCGGTCGGCCATCCGCAGCAGGGCGGTGTCGCCCAGCACGGCGGCGGTGGGTTCCGCGCGTACGGCGGACACGATCGCGGCGGGGGTGACCGGGGTCGCCGTGGCCGCGATCCGCTGCCGCACCCGGGAGGCGAGGGTGTCGCCCTCGGACGGTCCGGTCATGCCGCACCCGCCGTGGGTGTACCGGTCAGGTCGGCGACGATGCGCTGGCAGAGGGCCGCCAGCGGCCCCCGGCCGTGGGCGGCCGGTGCCTCGCCCCGCTCCAGCCCACGGGCCAACGCCGGCTCCGGCCGCAGCGTGCCGGCGAGCGGCAGCCCGAGCGCGCGGGCCACCTCGGCGGCCCCGAGCCGGCCCGGTGCCGGACCGCGCACGATCACCGACATCGCGGCGCAGTGCGGTGCGGCGGCCGCCACCACCCGGGCGGCCGCGGCGGTGGCCCGCAGTTCGGCCGGTACGACGACGAACACCTGGTCGGCCGCCTGGAGTGCGGTGACGGCAGCGTCGTCCAGTTGCCGGGGCAGGTCCACCACCACGAAGTCCCGGCCCCGCCGGGCGGCGTCGACCGTGGCCGCCATCGCCTGGGCGGGCAGGGCGAGCAGGTCGCCCCGGTCCCAGGAGAGCACCACCAGGTCGCCCCGGCTCGGCAGGGCCCGTACCAGCGTCGGCGCGTCCACCCGGCCGTCGGCGTCGGTCAGCGCCGGCCAGCGCAGCCCCTCCAACTGCTCCCAACCCAGCACCAGGTCGAGCCCACCGCCGAGCGGGTCGGCGTCGACGAGCAGGGTGCGCAGCCGGGCACGGGCGGCCGTGACCGCGAGCCCGCCGGCCAGGATGCTCGCCCCGGCGCCGCCACGCCCGCCCAGCACGGCGGTGATCCGGGCTACGCCCCGATCGGCGCCCTCCGGCCCGCACTCGGCGAACCGGTCCACCAGCCACGGCTCGGCGGCCGGCAGGACCGCCACGTGCTCGGCGCCGATCAGCTCGGCGACCTGGAAGCCGGGATCGGGCTCCCCGGACCGGCCGACCAGCACCATCCGTGGCCGCTGCGGCAGCCGCGCCCGCAGGCACGGCTGGGCCTGGTCGGCGCCGACCAGCACGAGCGGGGCGGGCAGCCAGCGGGTCCGGGCCGCCGCCGGGTCGGCGGCGAGTTCCACCTCGACGCCGCCCGCCGCGGCGAGCCGGAGCAGGTCGTCGAGCAGGTCGCCGTCCGAGGTGACGAGCAGCGGCAGTCGCCGGTGCGGCGGGACGGAGGTACGGGGTGGCATCGCGGCCTCCAGCGGTCGGGCTCCGGGGTTGCTGACCCGAGACCCTGCCCCCGATCCGCCGCCGGACGCCGCCCCACGGCACCAGCCTGTGGACAACTTCGGCGCCTGTGGACAACGCCCACTGCGCGAGTCGATCTGCTATGTCCGTCGGCCACGGCACGGCCCCTGTCGTACGCCGCCGCGTGATCCGCCACCGTGACCGACGACCTCGTGGAGCTTCTCGACCGGGCGGGCGACGCCGACCACCCGGACCGACCCGCGCCGCCGACCGACCCGCGCCGCCGACCGACCCGCGCCGCCGACCGACGCGAGCCGCGGCAGGCGGTAGCCACGCTCGGCTTTCCCCCGCACCCGCGGCAGCCCTCCGCGACGACGGCGACGGGCCGTACGCATCGATAGCCTGCGCTGTATGCACCGCAGTCGTCTGCACGCCGTCCTGATCGACGCCCCTTGCACACCACCCACGTACCTGACGGCCGGGACCACCACCCTTCTCCCGGTAGTGCATCGCGGTGATTGCCAAGCATCAGTTCCTCGACGTCAAGCAACCACGGAGCAACCAGCAGAGTGAGCCCCGCCCACCTCGCACCGGCCGCCAACTACCCAGAGTTTTAGGTCTGCCTTGCCGCCCGGTGCTGGTTGGCCAGGTCAGTGGCGAGCCCGTCAAGCCAGGGTCGAGCGTCGGACTGGGTGATGTCGAACCGATTCCGAAGACGAAACGCCGCGACGAATGTCTCCGCGACAAGTTCGTCTGCGGCCGACACACCGAAGCGTCGCGCTAGGTGACGATGGATGCGCCGCGCGTGCCGGTCGATGATCGTCGAGAAGATCTCGGGATCCTCCTCGGACCAAGCGATTATTTCGGCATCTGTCAATGCACCGCCGCCGACATTCTTCGTCCGCCGTCGCAGGAATCGCATGGTAGGCCTCTCACAGAAGAGCGTCATCCGTTATCCGGATCCAGTGGCTGGACAGTTCATGCATGGGAGGCGGCTGGCCGCTGGGACGGATGTCAGGTCCTCTGGCCGACTCGGTCAACGATGGCGAGGGCCAACACCGCCGATCCGCCTGCCGGCCCGCCCACGCCGAGGAAGGTGTAGGTCTCGGGGTGGAAGACGAGCACGATTTCGCCCGAGCCGTGCGTCGATGGCCAGGTGATCCCGATGCCCGGCCGGCCCGCGGCGTCCTTGACGGGCTTCACGGCTTGCAGGTCCGGCATCGTCGCCGCAGCCTCATAGAGCGCCGCCAGGGTCCGGGGGCGTAGGTAGCTGTCGGTGAGGTAGTAGAGGATCTCCTTGCCGGCGGCATTGGCGTCGCCCGGTTCCCCCTTGGCATTCTCGGCCAGGAAGGCCCGCATCGCGGCGGCGTCGGTGGGCAGGTCGGCGCGGTAGGCGGGTGCTGGGGTGCACCGCTCGGTCTCGCCCGGAACCACCCGGCCCCCCTTCAGCACCACCGCCCGCCCATTCCGGCAGCCGGGAACGACTATCTCCGTGCGGCTGGCGGCAGAGGTCTCGATAACCAGACCGTCCCGCGTTCCGTCCACCGACGTCCAGCTCTCCCGCAGATCACGCCCCTGCTGCAGGCGTGTGTAGACGAACTGGTTCGGCCGGGGATCGACATCGCGCACCCGCAGCGCGGCGGCCGCCGCGTTCTGCAGAATCTGGGTGGCATCGGCCCGTGCGGGTGGCGTGCTGCCACCGAGCTGGTCCGGTACGAGCACCAGTACGGAAGCGATCGCCCCCGCTAGACCCGCCGCCGCCACCCCGCTGAGCACCAGCCGCCAGGCCGGTCGCCTCCAGCGGGAAGGCGTCGGGCGCACGGTGGACACCGCGGGCAAAGGCTCAGCAGCCGTCGCCGCCATGGCGGCCTCCAGCCGGCTGCGGGCCGGCTCCAACCGCTCGGCTGCCGGCAGCCCGGTCTCACCGCCGAGCTGCTGGAGCAGTCGCATCTCATCCATTGCTCAGTACCTCCTCGATCGTGCTGGCCGGTGCGCCGCCCAACCGTTCACGGAGCAGCTTGCGGGCTCGGTTGAGTCGTGATCGCACGGTGCCGACCGGAATCGACAGTGCGGCGGCGACCTCGTCGTATCTGAGTCCCTCCCAGGCGATCAGCAACAACACGTCGCGATCTCCGTCGGAGAGCCTGGCCAGCGCCTCGAGGAGGGGCCGGCGTAGTGATTGCGCCGTCACCACGGTGGCGACCCGGTTGGCATGCGATGCCTCGCTCGTCGCGGGGACGTACGCCTGCCGCAGCCGGTACTCGCGCTCCTCATTTCGCCGGTGCTGGCCAACGATTTTGGTGGCGATCCCGTACAGCCACGGCCGCGCGTTCGGATAGGTGGTGTCGAAGCGGTCCCGGCGGCGGAACGCCGCGAGGAACGTCTCCGCAACCAGATCGTCCGCAGCCGGCACACCAAGGCGACGTGCCAGGTAACGGTGGATGTGCGGCGCGTGTCGGTCGAAGATCGTCGAGAAGGTCTCCGGGTCCCGCACGGAGCGCTCGATGATCACTGCGTCCGTCACCGCACCGACATCGGCGTCCGACGTTGGTCTGAGTTCTTTCACGCAAGGCCTCTCGCGGAGCAGGGAAGCATCACCTGTTATCCGCAGCTCGCGGCAAAACGGTTCATGGGTGGCCACCAACGATCACCCTGACCGTCCTGGTACGGCACACGGCACGCGAACCTCCACATCCTCGCCCGGCGGACCGGGCGGAGCGAGCCCGATGTAGTGGCTGCATGCCCAGGGGTAGTTCGCCATCCTCACTACCTGCCGTTGACCCGCCGCCCGGGGAGCGGGCCGCCCGCCTGGCCCGCCATCGCGCTCTGCTGCGCGCGGTCCAGATCACCGCGGAGACCCACGGCGGCATCCTGTTCCATCCGTACCCGAAGAGTCGCGCTGGCGTGCGGACCGTGCCGCTTCCGGGTTTCCTGTTGGCCGCGCTGCGCCAGCTGCGCACCGAGGCCGGGGACCTAGACCCGCGCACGCTCGTCGTCCGTGACCGGATCGGGTGCCCCCTGCGCCGGTCGATCTTCCGCCGCCGGGTCTGGCTGCCCTCGCTGGTCCCCGCCGCGAGCACGGCGGGCCACCCCTGCCAGATCCCGGTGTGCATCGGCCTGCTCGGCCAGGTCGTCAACACCGGCCCGATCAACCTGGTGCAGCGGGTCATCGGCCACAAGCAGGCGTCCACGACGCTGAATCGTTATACGCACACCCGGACGGACTACGCCGCCCGGATCTTGGCGGCCTTCGACAGCTCTGCTGCCTCTCTGCTGCCTCCGGCCGAGGATTCGCCCTCCGAGCGCGGCCTCGGCGAGGACAGAGACGGCCTGTGAGCTGCGGTGGAGCGCCCACTCCGGAAAGGGACGACCCCCGTCGGGGGGAAAGTGACCTGACGTAGCGGCGAGTGTGATCAAGTGCCGTACCGCATGGTCAGACGCATCGGTCGTGCCGTCGAGCATGATCGAGTCGGATCACGCGGTACGGCGTTCGCTGACGATCCGCTGACTCCCTGCGCTTTGCGCCGTACCGCCGAACCGCCAGCGATCAACCGTGACGGGCGTTACTGGCCGCCTGGCGCTGCTGCCGCCGCAGTAGCCAGTTCGGCTTCAATCCCTCATACCTGTCGATGTGCTCGCACAGCTCGTGCTGACGATAGGCACCCGGAACAGCACGTCCCACGGCATTCCAGAAGGTCTTGGCATCGCCTAGGTGCCCGCTGCCGGTATACCAATACAGTCCCGGGTTCTCCTCGCGGAGCGCCCAAAGAGCCACCGCAGCTAGGCCCCGCCGCTGGTATTCCTCAGCGGTGTACGGCTTGTCCACCCAGGCTGTCCCGCAGTGCGGGCACACGATGTACTCAACCGCAAAGGCGAACTCCTCGTGGAGGTTCGCCTGCCGGCATCGCCAGCCGAAGTACCTGCCAGAAGCGGTGTCCTGCCAAGGCGTAGCAAGCGTTGGAAGCTGGCCGACCGAGTAGCGTGGGCGCTTGTCGATCCGCCCGCGTGTCACGCGGTACAAGGCATCCCGAAGTGGAGTCCGCCCAGACCAGCGGCCGACGCCTGTGAGTGCCCGCTCACACAGTCGCCGGACGGCTCGCTCGACCTCTTCCGCCACGGACGCAACGCTATCGGCAACGCGGCGCGCGCTCTAGGTGAGGAGTCCGGTTCGGCTTCGCTGGTCTGCCGGCCAACACCCAGTTTGGAAGATCGTTCTCTGCTGTCGTGATCTGTCCGTAGTGCCTGGTCGGCAATGGTGCCCTGCTGCCCCACCATGGCCGTTGTTGACCGTCTGGGGCACCCGCTACTGGCCCGTGGCCGGCACGGCTGCGTGATGGGCGCGTGGCTGTGCGGAGATGCACAGCATGCTGCCCCTGGTCCTTGGGCCGGAGGTGGCTTGCCCTGCCGCCGGGTCCCGCGTGGCTGGACATCGGTATTCGGTGGCAAGCCGCGTAGCGGCGCGGCAGTCGATCGCCCCTGCCTCAGCGGTGGTAGACCGTGGGCGCGATCGTCCCTGTGTGCCGCGCTTGCGGTTGATTCCTGTTGTGCAGTCATGCGGTTCAATAGGCGGGTCAGCTTTGGTGAGGCGCGGGTTACGGAGGGTGATCCACTGTGGTGCTACGGGGTCGCCGATCGTGGTCGTTGCTGTCTGCCACGTTGGTGGTGGGTGCGGTGGCGGGGCTGCTGGCCACGGTGGGAAGTCTTCTTGCGCTGGCGGTCAACGCGGCGAGTGAGTTGGGCCGGTGGCCGTGGGGACTGGATCTCATTCAGCGTTACCCGTTTCCGTCGGTGCTGGTGCTGACCGTGGTGACGGTGGTGTTGGGCGGATTGGGGCTGTCGGTGCAGCGCAGCCGGGATGCGTTGATCGCGTCCCCATCGAGTTCCGAGGAGCGGGTCCCCGACCCGGCGAGAGTGACGGTGCCCGAAGAGTCTGCTCGGACCGGGATGGTGGATCCGCCGATCGGTGAGTTGCCGGTGGTGCGGGGCCGTGACGGCGTCGTGGGGGATGTGTTGGCGCCGGCTGACGCCGGGTCTTCTGGGGTGCGGGTGTTGGCCGGTATGGGTGGGCGTGGGAAGACGACGGTGGCGTTGGCGGCGGCGAAGGAGGCGCGGGCTGCGGGTTGGCGGGTGTGGTGGGTCTCGGCGGTCGACCGGGCGACGCTGGTGGCGGGTATGTCAGCGGTGGCGCGGGAGGCGGGGGCATCGGCGGAGGAGGTGGCTGGCGCCGACTCGGATCTGGCGTTGGCGGGGGTGGTGTGGCGGTGGTTGGAGCGCGTGCGGGGCCGGTGGTTGCTGGTGGTCGACAACGCTGATGACCCGGCGGTTTTGGCTCCGGAGGGTACGAGTGTGGCGGGGGGCGGCGGTTGGGTGCGGTCCGTGGGTGGGGGGATCGTGCTGGTGACCACTCGGGTGGCCGAGCGGCAGGTCTGGGGCCATCGGGCGGCGTGGTTCCCGCTGGGTGAGTTGGATCAGCAGTCGGCGGCGTTGATGTTGCTGGACCGAATGGGCCGTGCGGACGAGCTAGGGCTGATGGAGTCGGCGGTGGCGGTGGTGGATCGGCTGGGGCGGCTGCCGTTGGCGGTGCACCTGGCGGGGTCGTACCTGGGCTCGGGGATGGCCGCGGTGGGGTTGAGCGGCTATCTGGACCTTTTGGCGCAGCGGTCGTTGAGACTTCTGGACGAGGGCGCGCCGGGGTGGGGAGAGCAGGACCCGCGCCGGCTGATCGTGTCGACGTGGGAGATTTCGTTGGACGCCCTGGAGCGGCAGGGCCGGGTGCGGGCCCGCATGGTGTTGCGCGTGTTGTCGTTCCTGGGGCCGGGCTCGGTGGTGCCGGTGTCGATGCTTGACTCGGGGGTTCTATCCGATGCCGGGCTGCTGTCCGGCGGGGATGAGGGCCCGGTGGAGTTTGCGGCGGGGTTGGCGGGTCTACGGGCGGTGGGCCTGGTTGAGGGGATGCCGGTAGGGGCGGGCGGTGGCGACGGGCTGATGGTGCATCCGCTGGTGGCCGAGGTATCCCGATGGTGGGCTGATCGGGATGGACAACGACTGCCCCTGATGGCGGCGGCAGCGCGCCTGGTCGTGGCGGCGGTAGAGGCATTGCATCCGGCGGATCCCGGTGACCGGGACGTCTGGCAGCTACTCGCCCCGCATGCGAGGCAGGCTCTGGAGACGGTCGCTGACCTGAGTGAAGACGTGGGCTCCCGTGTGATCGGTGTCAACAATGCTCTGACCTACCACTTCACCGCTCGCGGCTCATATCCGGCTGCTATCGACCAGGGCGAGGAGGTCCGAGCCACTGCCACCGCATGGCTCGGTGAGGAGCACCCGGACACGCTGACATCGCGGAACAATCTTGCCGCCGCCTATCGAGCGGCGGGCCGGTTGGGTGAGGCAATCCCGCTGTACGAGGCGATCTTGGCCGCGCGTGAGCGGGTCCTGGGCGAGAAACACCCGGACACACTGATGTCGCGGAACAATCTTGCTACCGCCTACGACTTCGCAGGCCGGTTGGGTGAGGCAATCCCGCTGTTAGAGGCAACCCTGGCCGCGCGTGAGCAGGTCCTGGGCGAGAAACACCCGGACACACTGACATCGCGGAACAATCTTGCTGCCGCCTACGACTCCGCAGGCCGGTTGGGTGAGGCAATCCCGCTGTTAGAGGCAACCCTGGCCGCGCGTGAGCAGGTCCTGGGCGAGAAACACCCGTCCACACTGACATCGCGGAACAACCTCGCCGCCGCCTATCGAGTGGCGGGCCGGTTGGGTGAGGCGATCCCGCTGTACGAGGCGACCCTGGCCGCGCGTGAGCAGGTCCTGGGCGAGGAACACCCGGACACACTGACATCGCGGAACAGTCTTGCTGTCGCCTACGACGTGGCGGGCCGGTTGGGTGAGGCAATCCCGCTGTACGAGGCGACCCTGGCCGCGCGTGAGCAGGTCCTGGGCGAGAAACACCCGGACACACTGACATCGCGGAACAATCTTGCTACCGCCTACGACTCCGCAGGCCGGTTGGGTGAGGCAATCCCGCTGTTAGAGGCAACCCTGGCCGCGCGTGAGCAGGTCCTGGGCGAGAAACACCCGAC